>CAKRJP010000015.1 GCA_934351835.1 uncultured Lachnospiraceae bacterium | reverse complement strand
ATCATCGTGGTAGAAAAGGATGCAAAGATTAACACGAACCTTGGTGGAATCAAATCTGCAACTACCAGAACCTATGTGGTAAAGTAAAAACATAAATGTAATAAACAATAAAGAAGTGGATGGTTTTTCATCCACTTCTTTTCTTTATGCAATCTTAATGTCATTTTTATCTTATTAATCCCTTTTTAATATTCATAAAGCTATGATGTATGGAAGAAAATAGTGGTTATGAGGAATTGAGCATGAAGAGAAAAGAAAAAAATATACACAGGCATATTACTTCGTTTCAAATTATAATTTTAGGTTTTTTAGGAGTGATATTAATAGGTAGTTTTTTGTTAATGCTTCCGTGGGCTACCCAAAATGGAAATGGAGCAAATTTTAAGGATGCATTATTTACCGCTACTTCGGCAGTGTGTGTGACGGGCTTAGTGGTACATGATACTGTAACGTATTGGTCGACATTTGGACAGGCTGTTATTTTACTGTTGATTCAGATCGGTGGAATGGGAGTGGTAACAGTCGCAATCGCGATTACAGCTTTTTCAGGCAGAAAAATAGGATTGATGCAGCGTAGTACAATGCAGGAAGCGATTGCGGCACCGAAGGTTGGCGGAATCGTGAAGATGACATTCTTTATTTTGAAGGGAACATTTGTAATAGAGTGTATAGGGGCAGTCGTGTTATCAACTGTATTTGTAAGAGATTACGGACTGGTAAAAGGAATCTGGTATTCCATCTTTCATTCTATTTCTGCATTTTGTAATGCAGGATTTGATCTTATGGGAGCACAAGGATGGTATTCATCCTTAACAGGTTATGCCAGTTGCCCGGTTGTAAATATAACAATCATGTTGTTGATCGTTACAGGAGGGATTGGATTTATGACCTGGGAAGATATAAAATGCCATCATATTCATTGGGATAAATACAGGATGCAGAGTAAAGTGATTTTTACAATGACGACTGGTCTGATTATATTACCGGCTCTTTATTTCTTTTTCAGGGAATTTAAAGGCGAACCCATGCAATTGCGAATTCTGAGCTCTTTGTTTCAGGCGGTGACTCCGAGAACGGCAGGATTTAATACAATGAATCTTGCAAGGATGAGCGATACGGGGAAAATGATCACTATCTTATTAATGCTGATCGGAGGGGCTCCGGGATCAACTGCAGGAGGCATGAAAGTTACGACAATCGCAGTATTAGGAGCATTGGCATTTTCGTCATTCCGCCAGAGAACGACTACGCATTTATATAATCGTTGCGTTTGTGATGAAACTTTAAAGAATGCAGCTACTATTTTGCTGATGTATATTGGTTTGTTTATGTGCGGAGGAATGGTGATAAGTTCGATAGAGCATATTAATCTGATGGATGCTTTATTTGAAACAGGATCTGCAATAGGAACGGTAGGCCTGACTTTGGGAATTACGCCAGGATTAGGAGAAGTTTCGAGAATGATTTTGATAGGGTTGATGTTTTTTGGAAGAGTTGGAGGATTGACATTAATATATGCGACCTTATCCGGAAAACGTGTGGAATCAAAATATCCACAGGAAAAGATTACTGTGGGATAAAAGTGGGAGGAATGAGAAGATGAAATCAATATTACTAGTAGGATTGGGAAGATTTGGAAGACATGTGGCTATGAAATTGGATGAATTACATCACCAGGTAATGGCAGTGGATATCGACGGAAAAAGAGTTGAGGCGGTGCTTCCGTATGTGCGAAATGCGCAGATAGGGGATGCGACAGATGAAGAGTTTGTGAGGTCTTTGGGAGTCCGGAATTTTGATGTGTGTATTGTTGCTATCGGTGATGATTTCCAAAATTCACTGGAAGCTACATCCTTATTAAAGGAATTGGGAGCAAAAATGGTTGTTTCTCGTGCGGCGAGAGATGTTCATGCAAAATTTTTGTTGAAAAACGGAGCAGACGAGATCGTATACCCGGAAAAACAACTGGCGTGTTGGACGGCAATACGTTATAGTGCGGATCATATTTTTGATTATGTGCAGTTAGACGATTGCCATGGTATTTTTGAAATATCGATTCCAAAAGAATGGCAGGGAAAGACAATCGGAGACTTGGATATCAGAAACAGATACAATATCAATATCATGGGATTAAAGCATGATGGGAATATGGAATTAAATATTTCATCAGACACAAAAATCCCTGTAGATGACACGATGTTGGTGTTAGGAAGCATTAAAAACATTCAGAAATGTTTTCATATATAAAATGCGTGTAATTGCGGAAAGAAGATGATAGAATGAAAGATATTATTTTAGCTTTCGCAATGTTGCTGACATTTTTGTTAGGATATTTTATTATGATAAAAGTGGATGCATTTGTTGCAGAGATGAAAAAAGTCGGGGAGAAATACGAGAATGATTCCGAAAATGATCCAGAAGAAAAAGAAAGATTTGACAAAGCCGTATGACGATTATGTGCTGATCGATCTGTTGAAAAGTGTTTTGGTCCTGGCAAGTGCCAGCGCCATCGGTTTTTGTTTCAAAAAATTGGATTTTGCAGATGCTAATATTATTACAGTTTTTGTGTTGGCAGTATTGATTATATCCATTGTGACAGCACAAAGGGTTTATAGTCTCGTATTTTCAATCATCAGTGTGTTGTTATTCAATTTTTTATTTACAGAACCATGCTTTACGTTACATGTATATGATGATGGATATCCGATGACTTTTTTGATCATGTTTATTGTTGCGTTTTTATCGGGAACACTGGCATTGCAGTTGAAAAGCCAGGCAGAACAATCAGAACGAGTTGCATTTAGAACGAGGATATTGTTTGAGACAAATCAACTTCTTCAGCAGGCAGAAGGCTATGATAAAATAATTTCTGCGACTGCAAAACAGTTAATTAAACTAACAGGAAGAGATGTGGTATTTTATCCGGTAAAAGAAAAAGAACTGGGGATTATGCAGCGGTTTTCGGCAGGGATTTCCGAGGGAATGAAAGATCAGTTATATGAAGATGAGAAGGAACGTACGGTAGCAACCTGGGTTATGAAGAATAATCGACGTGCGGGAGCTACAACAGAGATTATGCCGGATGCAAGATGTCTGTATCTGGCAATCCGTGTGAACCAAAAGATTTATGGTGTGGTTGGAATTGAGGCAGACACGGAACCCATAGATTCTTTTGAGAGTAGTATTCTATTATCTATTATTGGAGAATGTGCGTTTGCACTCGAAAATGAGAAAATAAATAAAGAAAAAGAGGATGCGGCTGTCCGGATGCAGAATGAGAAACTCAGAGCAGATCTTCTGCGCGCGATTTCTCATGATTTGAGGACTCCATTGACTTCTATTTCCGGGAATGCGAGTAATCTTCTGGCGAATGAAACGTATTTTGATGAAGAAACCCGAAAAAGGTTATACATGGATATTTATGATGATTCTATGTGGCTGATTGGTCTGGTAGAAAATCTGTTGTCTGTAACCAGACTGGAAGAGGGAAGGATGAATCTGAATATATCTGTAGAATTGGTAGCGGAAGTAATTGAGGAAGCGTTGAAGCATGTAAATCGTAAGAAAAATGAACATCATATTATAGTGGAACATGAGGAGGAATTTTTGCTTGCACAGATGGATCCGAGGTTGATCGTGCAAGTGGTTATTAATATTGTAGATAATGCAATTAAATATACACAGGAAGGATCCAACATTTGGGTGAAAACCTACAGGAAGGATCAGATGGCTGTTATTACAATTGCAGATGATGGACCGGGAATTTCAGATGAAGGAAAACGGCAGGTCTTTGAGATGTTTTATACCGGTACAAATAAAATCGCGGACAGCCACCGAAGTCTTGGACTTGGACTGGCATTGTGTAAGTCTATTGTGAATGCGCATGGTGGTGAAATTACAGTATACGACAGAAAGCCAAAGGGAACTGTTTTTGAATTTACATTACCTGCAGGGGAGGTGCATATCCATGAATAAACCATTGATATTAGTAGTAGAAGATGATAAATCAGTAAGAAATCTGATAACGACAACTTTAAAAGCGCATGATTATAGATTCATAATGGCCGTTAATGGAAAAACAGCGATTTTGGAAGCGTCTTCTCATAATCCGGATATTGTTCTTTTAGATCTTGGGCTTCCGGATATGGATGGAATAGATGTGATAAAGCGTATTCGTACCTGGTCGACAATGCCGATCATTGTAATAAGTGCAAGAAGTGAAGATGGGGATAAGATAAATGCATTAGATTCAGGGGCAGATGATTATCTGACGAAACCATTTTCTGTTGAAGAATTACTGGCACGTCTTCGCGTGACCCAGAGAAGACTGGCTATGATGTATGCGGATAAGATAAATCAAAGTTCGATATTTACCAATGGAGAATTAAGGATAGACTACGCAGCGGGATGTGCATTTTTAGGAACTGAGGAATTACATTTAACGCCTATTGAATATAAATTATTATGTCTTCTCGCACAGAATGTAGGGCGTGTTCTGACGCACACATTTATAATGGAGAATATCTGGGGAAATGGATGGGAAAATGATATTGCCTCTTTGAGAGTATTTATGGCAACTCTTCGAAAAAAATTAGAAAAAAATCAGAATGGTATACAGTATATACAGACACATATAGGTGTGGGGTATCGAATGATACGTGTCTGAGTCCTTAAGGAATCGAATGACCATATATCCTTATTGACAAAAATTCTCAATAAGTCTATTATTACCATAGACATATAAGAAGAGACATATGAGGAATGGAGGTCATAAAATTGACTCTTAAGGAACTAGAGATTGGAAAGTCTGCAAGGATTACGGTGGTAGGCGGTCAGGGAGAACTTAGACAGCATTTCCTGGATATGGGTGTGATCCCCGGAGCGGAGATTACGTTGATAAAATTTGCCCCGATGGGAGATCCAATGGAATTTCAGATTCATGGATATGAACTGACACTTCGTGTGGCGGATGCCGAGAAGATTGAGATAGAACCGTTAAAAGAATTAAAGAAGCATATGCATGCGGGCGCAGCACCGGATGCAGTAGATCATATTGAGCATCCGGGATATGGAGAAGGCGGAAAATATCATGTGAAGGCAGATGAGAATCCGTTGCCGGAAGGCACGACATTGACCTTTGCATTGGCGGGAAATCAGAATTGTGGAAAGACGACGTTGTTTAACCAGTTGACCGGTGCAAATCAGCATGTGGGAAATTTTCCGGGAGTAACGGTGGATCAGAAGAGTGGACAAATCAAAGACCATCCCAATACATTAGTGACAGATTTGCCGGGTATTTATTCATTGTCGCCTTATAGTAGTGAAGAAATTGTGTCCAGACAGTTTATTATTAATGAGAAGCCAAAGGGCATCATTAATATTGTGGATGCAACGAATATCGAACGAAATCTGTATTTGTCCATGCAGCTTATGGAATTGAATGTACCAATGGTGCTGGCACTCAATATGATGGACGAGGTCAGAGGTAACGGTGGATCTATCAGGATCAATGAGATGGAAGAGATGCTGGGAATCCCGGTTGTAGCGATTTCTGCGGCTAAGAACGAAGGTATTGAAGAATTAGTAGACCATATTCTTCATGTGGCGCAATATCAGGAACGCCCGGGAAGGATGGATTTCTGTGATGAGAATGATCACGGAGGTGCCGTACATAGGTGTTTACATGGAATTATGCATTTGATCGAAGATCATGCAGAACGGGCCGAACTTCCGGTACGATTTGCGGCAACGAAACTGGTTGAGGGAGATCATAGAATTTTAGAATCATTAAATCTTTCACAGAATGAGAAAGAGATGTTGGAACATATTATCTGTCAGATGGAAGAAGAACGAGGACTGGATCGTGGTGCGGCAATTGCGGATATGCGTTTCTCTTTTATTCAGAATCTGGTAGAGCGATGCGTAGTGAAACCAAGAGAAAGTAAAGAGCGTGAACGAAGTCAGAAGATTGATAAGATACTGACTGGAAAATATACGGCAATCCCGGCGTTTGTAGTGATCATGGGGCTGGTATTCTGGCTGACATTCAATGTAATTGGTGCGGGACTTCAGAGCCTCTTGGAAATAGGAATTGACTGGCTGACAAAATCATTGGACACCTGGCTTACAGTCAGTCATGCAAATCCTGTACTTCATTCTATGGTGATCGATGGTATATTTAACGGTGTGGGAAGTGTGCTTAGTTTCCTGCCGATCATTGTAACCTTGTTTTTCTTCCTGTCATTGTTAGAAGATACAGGATATATGGCGAGAGTTGCTTTTGTGATGGACAAATTACTTCGTAAGATAGGATTGTCCGGTCGGAGTATTGTGCCAATGCTGGTTGGATTTGGATGTACGGTTCCGGGAGTTATGGCGAGTCGTACACTTCCTTCGGAACGTGATCGTAAAATGACGATTATGTTGACGCCGTTTATGAGTTGTACAGCAAAACTTCCGATTTATGGATTCTTTACAGCGGCATTTTTTCCACAGTACAGTGGATTGATCATGGTAGGATTGTATTTCCTGGGAATTATTATGGGAATTGTTATGGCGATGATCTTCAAGAGTACGTTGTTTAAAGGAGAGGCAGTACCTTTTGTAATGGAACTTCCGAATTACCGGCTTCCGGGGGCGAAGAATGTGGCGCAGTTATTGTGGGAGAAGGCAAAAGATTTCCTGCAGAGAGCGTTTACCGTTATTTTTGGAGCAACCATTGTGATCTGGTTTTTGCAGACATTTAATTTACAGTTAAGTATGGTGACGGATTCCAAAGACAGCATTCTGGCATTGGTAGCCGGAGCAATCGCACCGGTCTTTGCACCACTTGGTTTTGGCGACTGGAGAATTTCCACATCTCTGATTGCGGGATTCATGGCCAAAGAAAGCGTGGTATCAACATTGTCGGTATTATTTGGAAGTACAGGAACCTTGCTACAGGCAATTTCGCCACTGGCGGCGGCATCACTGTTGGTATTCTGCCTGTTGTACACTCCATGTGTGGCAGCAATTGCATCTATTAAGCGTGAGCTTGGTGGAAGATGGGCACTGGGAGTAGTGCTGATGCAGTGCGCGATCGCATGGCTGTGTGCGTTTGTGGTGCATTTGGTGGGAAGTGTTTTATAAGAAATTAGAAGATAAAAAGGATGTGGCTTTGATAAGCCGCATCCTTTTTGAGTATTAAAAAATTATTCCAGAAATGTCTCGTGGATCGCTCTCATGGCCTGATCTGTATAATCTTCATTGATCAGTACAGTGATACGAATCTCGGAAGTTGTAACCATCTCGGTGTTGATGCCTGCATTTGCAAGGGCTCCGAACATTTTTGCAGCAACTCCGGAATGGGAACGGATACCGGCACCGATTACAGATACCTTCGCAACCTTTTCATCAGAATCCAGTTTCTTAATGCCGAGATAATCTTTGTTCTCGTTTAAAAGATCTAACGTGCGGAGCAGATCTGTCTTTGCTACGGTAAAAGAGACAGATTTTGTTCCGTCTTTACCTAAAGACTGGATCATAACGTCGATATTCAGGTTATTCTTATCCAGAAGATTTAAGAAACGGAAAGTGCTTTCCGGATCATTGTTGAGTCCGGCTACGCGGACCTTTGCTACATTCTTATCGGTTGCAACACCGCTGATTAACATTTTTTCCATTTTCGTTTTCTCCTTTACAAGCGTTCCGGAATTTCGGTTCAGGCTGGAGCAGACCAGAAGTTCCACGCCGTATTTTTTGGCAATCTCTACGCATCTGCTGTGCAAAACCTTTGCACCGAGAGAAGCCATCTCTAACATCTCGTCGTATGTTACTTCTTCCATCTTCCGTGCATTAGGAACGATACGAGGATCGGCAGTATAAACACCGTCAACGTCTGTATAAATCTCACAGACATCTGCATGAAGTTCTGCTGCCAGGGCAACTGCGGTAGTATCGGAACCTCCGCGACCTAAAGTTGTGATATCATCGTACTTATTAATTCCCTGGAATCCTGTTACAACAACAATTTTGTTAGCATCCAGTTCCTTTTGGATACGTTCTGTGTCAATCCTTTTGAACCGGGCATTCTGATAGTCAGAAGTAGTGTGCATAGGCACCTGCCATGCATTCAGTGAAACGGCACTGACACCCATCTGGATCAGAGTCATTGCCATCAGAGATACAGAAACCTGCTCGCCTGTTGAGAGCAGCATATCCATTTCTCTGCGTGACGGCTGGTCAGTAATCTGCTTAGCTGTGGCAATCAGGTTATCGGTAGTCTTTCCCATAGCAGAGAGAACAACAACAACATGGCTGCCTGCTTGTTGCTTTTCGATGCAGCGCCTGGCTACATTGCGGATGTGCTCCAGATCAGCGACAGAGCTTCCGCCAAATTTCATTACTGTTAACATATTGTTTTACCTCTTTTTTAGGATGATTTCAGTATAGCGAAAAAGGGGGTAAAATGCAATTCTTTCGCTAAATAGTTAAAAGAAATCACTATATTTTCAATTACTTCTGGATTATAATGAAAACCAGACAATTCGATGAAATATTACAATTCACAGGAGGAATATTTTGATAACTTTTATTTTTGATATAGACGATACTCTTTATGATCAGATTACGCCATTTGCAGATGCTTATGCTGCAGTTTTCGGTCAGAGAGCTTATGAGGTTGATATTATAAAATTATTTGTACAGAGCAGAAAGCACAGCGATGAGGTATATGAGCAGTCATTGCGCGGTGAAATGTCAATGAAGGACATGCAGGTATACCGGATACAGAAAGCATTCGAAGATTTTGAAATTTTTATTTCAGAAGGAGATGCATGGGCATTTCAGCAGATTTATGCAAAGAATCAAAAAGAGATTACGCTTCCGGAGACAGTCAAGAAAATGTTAAATGAGTGTGCAGAAAAGGCCCAATTAGGTGTGGTGACGAACGGTCCGGATAAACACCAGATGGCTAAGGCGATGGCACTGGGGCTGACACGGTGGATCCCGGAAGAATATATTATTATTTCGGGAGCTGTGGGAGTGGCGAAACCGGAACCGGGCATTTTTGAAATCGCGGTTCAGAAGATGCACCCGAAAGCGGAAACGTATTATATCGGGGATTCCTTCAGAAATGATATTCTGGGAGCAAAGAGAGCGGGACTAAAGACCGTCTGGCTGAACAGAAGAAACCATGAGATACCGGAGGGTGAAGAAAAACCGGATTATATGGTGAGGACTGAGGAAGAACTGAGAAATTTATTAGGAAACCTGATCGTATAGTGAAAAAGTAAACGTTAAGGATTTGGCGGGTTAGAAAAGACTACCAAATTGGTCTTGATAATTGAAAAACAACGAAAAAGGGATAGAGTTGACGAAAAATGTAAGAGAAAGGTGAGTTTTGCAGAAAAAAATGTGAAAATCACCTTTTTTGTGCATTCCATAACATGATTGTTAAAGAAAAATATAAAAGTACACAAAAAAGATTGTTAAATATTTAAAAATGTTGTGCAATATGCATAGAAGTAGTATAATGTACTTAAGTACAAGAACAAAGATGTGAATGTTATATTCACATCTTTTACCAATTGTAGAGAAATCTGGAGAGTTAAATAAGGAGAAAAAAAGTATGAGTGAAATCTGCAATTGTGCCGCTGCACAGACAGAGGCGCTTAAAAAAGAAGGAATTGACGTTTCTCTTCTGGAACCTACTCTGAAAGAGTATGCCGGTGTAGAGGGAAGCCTGATTACCATTTTACAACATGCTCAGGATATTTACGGATATTTGCCGGTGGGTCTGCTGAACTATATTGGTTTCCGGACAAATATTCCGGCGGCAAAGATCCTTGGAGTAGCAACATTTTATGCACAGTTTAGGTTAGAACCGGTGGGCAAATACCTGATCATGATCTGTCAGGGAACTGCCTGCCATGTAAATGGTTCAGAAGCGGTGATGGCAGCAATTGAGGAAGAATTAGGAATAGAAGATGGCGGAACAACTTCTGATGGATTATTTTCTATTAAGAGTGTAGCCTGTCTTGGCTGTTGCTCACTGTCGCCGGTCATGATGATCAATGGTGAGACTTATGGAACACTGACACCTGCGAAAGCAACTCAGGTGCTCCGGGATATCAGAGCAAAGGAGGCGGTAAAATGAGACTGATCATAGGAAAAGGAAGTTGTGGTATCGCAGCAGGTGCGGACAAGGTATCAGATGCTGCTGAAAAATACATCAAGAAGAATTCCCTTGATATCACGATTGGAGTTACCGGATGTATCGGAATGTGTTATCTGGAGCCGATCGTTGATGTGATCACGGATGGCGGAGAGAAACATACTTATGTAAAAGTAGACGCTAAGAATATCAAAGATATTATCAGTGATGAGCTGGAAGGTAAGGCTTGCGGGAAATATCTGATTTCGGAGGAAGATAAGGCAAGACTGGATGATCAGACAAGGATCGCACTTCGTAACTGTGGAATCATCAATCCGGAAGAGATTGACGAGTATATCGCAAAAGGCGGTTATAAATCCATTGAGAAATGTGTAAAGACGCTGAAACCGGAACAGGTTATTGATATCATCAAAGTGTCTGGTCTGGCAGGCCGTGGAGGCGCAGGCTTCCCGACTTGGTTTAAATGGAATGCCGCAAGAAATGCAGCAGGAACGAAAAAATATACGATTTGTAACGCTGATGAGGGAGATCCGGGAGCGTTTATGGATCGTGCAGTTATTGAGGGAGATCCGAATACCCTGATTGAAGGTATGCTGATCGGTGCTTATGCGATGGGATCAGATGAAGGAATCGTTTATGTACGTGCAGAGTATCCGCTGGCAATCGTGCGTCTGACCAACGCAATTGAACAGGCGCGTAAGAAAGGATTTCTTGGAAAGAATCTGTTTGGATCGGATTTTTCCTTTGATATCCGTATCAAAGCCGGAGCCGGAGCATTTGTTTGTGGTGAAGAAACTGCCCTGATCGCTTCTCTGGAAGGCGAACGAGGAATGCCGCGCCTGAAACCTCCGTTCCCGGCGCAGAAAGGTTACTGGCAGAAACCGTCCAATATCAATAATGTAGAAACTTATGCCAACGTTCCGTGGATCATTGCCAACGGAGGAGAAGCATTTGCGAAACTTGGTACACCAAACAGTAAAGGTACGAAAGTATTTGCGCTGACCGGTAAGATCAAGAACGGCGGACTGGTAGAAATCCCGATGGGTAAGACGATCAGGGATGTTATCTATGGAATCGGCGGTGGAATCAAAGATGATAAAAAATTTAAAGCAGTACAGATGGGCGGACCGTCCGGAGGATGTATTCCGGCAGAACTGATTGATACCCTGATCGATTACAAGACACTGGCAGCTACAGGTGCGATCATGGGATCCGGTGGTATGGTAGTTATGGACGAGACGACCTGTATGGTAGATATGGCGAGATTCTTCCTTGACTTTACCTGTAAAGAATCCTGCGGAAAATGTATTCATTGCCGTATGGGAACGAAACGTATGTTAGAGATTCTCACAAGGATCACAGAGGGTGAGGGTCGCGATGGCGATATCGAGCTGTTGGAAGATCTGGCGATACAGATCAAATCCTCTGCACTTTGCGGACTGGGACAGACAGCACCGAATCCGGTACTTACTACGATCAAGTATTTCAGAAATGAGTATGAAGACCATATTTACAAACATAAATGTACAGCGCATCAGTGTAAGAATCTTGTGACTTATTCAATCAATGAGAGTAAGTGTAAAGGTTGTACGATGTGTGCGAAGAACTGTCCGGCAGGGGCAATTTCAGGAGATGTGAAAAAACCACACGTCATTGATCCTGCAAAATGTGTGAAGTGCGGTAAGTGTAACAGTGTATGTAAGTTCCATGCAGTAGTAGTGGATTAAGGAGGATAGGAAAATGGCAGAAAAGATAAGATTAAATATAGATGGCAAAGAAGTGAGTGGATTTGCCGGTCAGACCATCCTCGAAGTGGCTACTGAGAATAACATTGATATTCCGACACTTTGCTATGACGAAAAAGTAAAAATATACGGATCCTGCGGACTTTGTGTTGTTGAGATGGAAGGAAGTCCGAAGCTTTTGCGTGCCTGTGCAACGACGATTGCGAACGGAATGGTGATCAGCACCAATACAGAGAGAGTCAGAGCATCAAGAAAAGCAGCGTTAGAACTTTTGATGAGTGACCACGTGGGGGACTGTCGCCCGCCTTGCAGCCTGAATTGTCCGGCCGGAACAGACTGTCAGGGATACATAGGTATGGTTGCCAACGGTCAGTTGAAGCAAGCAGCAAAATTAATTAAAGATGTATTTCCATTCCCATCCTCTATCGGACGAATCTGTCCACATCCGTGTGAAACAGCCTGTCGAAGAGGACTGATTGGAGATCCGGTTTCTATTGCTTATATTAAGGCTTATATTGGGGATAAAGATCTGGAAAGCGGGCATCCGTATGTAAAACCGATCGAGCCGGATACGGGGCATACAGTAGCAATTATCGGTGGGGGACCTGCTGGTCTGACAGCCGGCTATCAGCTCCGGTCCAAAGGGCATAAAGTAACGATTTATGATGCAATGCCGAAGATGGGTGGAATGCTCCGTTATGGTATTCCGGAATATCGTCTTCCAAAAGCAATCCTGGATAAAGAGATTGCCTTGATTGAAGGTATGGGAATCGAGATGATCCACGATGTCAGTGTTGGTACTGATATTTCTTTCCAGTATATTCGTGAGAATTACGATGCAGTACTGGTAGCGGCGGGAGCCTGGTCCAGCGTATGGATGAATATTCCAGGCGAAGGAAATGAGAACGTTTTCGGTGGTATTGATTTCCTTAGAAAAGTAACTCAGGGGGAAGAAATTTTCGCCGGAAAAGATATTGCAGTTGTGGGTGGTGGTAATACAGCTATGGATGCCTGCCGAAGTGCGATCCGTCTGGGTGCGGACCATGTGTACTGTATTTACAGACGAACTCGTGATGAGATGCCGGCAGAGAAAGACGAGATCCGCGAGGCGGAGGAAGAAGGAGTTATCTTCAAATTCCTTTCCAATCCACTGGAAATCGTGTCTTCACCAGATGGTGGCATTGACCACGTATTGCTTCAGAAGATGGGACTTGGTGCACCGGATGAATCCGGAAGATTACGCCCGGTACCGATCGAAGGAAAAACAGAAAAATTAAAAGTATCTGCTCTTGTTATGGCCCTTGGTCAGACGCTGACACGTACAGCGTTTGAAGGAATTGAATTATCTCCAAAGGGGACGATCCTTGCAGATGAATCCAAGTTTAGTACAAACCTGGAAAATGTATTTGCCTGTGGTGATGCTACAAACAGTGGTGCAAGTATCGCGATCAGAGCCATCGGTGAGGCGGAGAAAGCATCCCGGGTCATCGACAGTTACCTGAAAGGAAATCTGATTCCATATAAGAAACCTTATGTGAGCGAGCAGACAGATGTGACTGCGGAGACATTGGCGGACCGTCCGAGATTATCCCGTGCGGAGATGACGCACCTGGCGATTGAAGAGAGACGCGACAATTTCCATGAGGTAAATAATGGATTTTCGGATGAAGATGCAATAAGAGAGGCATCCAGATGTCTGGAGTGTGGATGTCATGACTATTTTGAATGTAAATTGATCAAGCGTGCCAACGAATATGATGTAAAACCGGAAAAATATGAAGGAGAGAAACACCACAGAACCGTGGACAATACTCATCCATTTATTGAGAGGAATCCGGATAAATGTATTTTGTGTGGACTGTGCGTGAGAGTTTGTGATGAAGTAATGGGACGCAGTGCTCTGGGGCTGGTCGGACGTGGATTCGATACAATGGCATCTCCGTCCCTTAAGAGACCATTAAAAGAGACTTCATGTATTTCCTGCGGACAGTGTGTGGATCTTTGCCCAACGGGTGCTCTCGGTGAGAAATATCCTTATGGCAAACGTGTGCCTGCAGAGACGGAGACGGTGGAGACTATTTGCCCATTCTGTTCTGTAGGATGTAAAGTTCTCCTGGAAAAAGCCGGAGATATGGTTGTGAAAGCTGTTCCGGCAGAAGGAAAGACTTTGTGTGTACGGGGGCGTTTTGGATATGGAGAACTTCTGAAGAAAGACCGTATCACAACGCCGATGATCAAGAGAAACGGTACTTTTGTACCGGTAACTTATGAAGAAGCTGCGATGTATATTGCAAAGAAGATCCAGAGTACTTCGATCAAATATGGTAAAGAGGCGGTAGCAGTATCGATTTCCGATAAACTGACTAGCCAGCAGATTTATGTAGCCAGAAAATATGCAAAACATATTGCACGTGCAGAATCCATTTTCTGTTATAATTATCATATGAATGGAGTCAAAGAAGTTATCGGTGCAGATGTTTCTACATGTAAGATCGAAGAACTGATCTCTACGGATGTCATTGTTATGGTGGGAACCAATGTCATGGAAGAACATGCATCTCTGGGTGTGGCTGTGAGAAAAGGCGTAAATAACGGTGCAAAACTAATCGTTATCAACAATGTGCCGGAGTCACAAGAAGCGAGAGAGGCCGATATCTACATTCAGTCAGATTCTACGGATGGTATTCGTGAGATTATGAAAGCACTGATAGAGGAAGGTGCAAAACCAGAGGATGTAGCGACACCGGAAGAAGCAAAGAAGTTCCGCGAGTCACTGGAAGGTCTTGAGATTAGTGACAAGGCAAGAGCAGCTGCCAAGATTCTGATGGCGGAGAAGAAGGCCATCGTTGTGACGGATCAGTTCAATCTTTCTCATGAAGGTGAGAAAGCGGCAGCGGATCTTGCAGTATTGAGTGGTCATATTGGAAATCCGCGAAATGGTATTTTGCAGATTAAGACTAACGTTAATACACAGGGACTTGCAAACCTTGGAATTTCACCGGTTTGTGTGATGAAAGAAAAACTCAGAGGTGGAGTATTCAAATCCATTTTCATCATCGGTGAAGATGTATATGGATTTGACAGATCGAATATGGATTTTGTTGCGGTAGCAGATCTTTATATGACAGAAACAGCGAAGAAAGCTGATGTGGTTTATCCGCTGGTATCTTTGTTTGAATCTACCGGTATGGTGGTAAGTATGGATGGAACAATCCATGAGATCGAAAAAGTTGTGAAACCGAAAGCAAAATCAAATGTGGCAGCGATTGCTATCATTGCAAATGCGATGAAATCGAATTTCCACTATAACAGTTCTGAGGAAGTAAAGAGAGAAATCATAGAGACAAATGCGGCGAAGATTGCGCAGATTCAGCCGTCACTTAAGACGCCGCCGTCAGTACCGCTTTATCATAACAATCCGAATACCAATGGAATTTATTTCAAAGTATAAACATTTCGGAGGTGGATTCGTATGCAGAACTATTTGCAGAATTATTCGGGAGAAGACGCGTTACAGTATCATTTACAAATAAGACCCGGGGATGTTGGCAGGTATATAATCCTACCGGGAGATCCAAAGCGCTGTGAGAAGATTGCGGCGCATCTGGATGATGCGAAAATGATTGCAGACAGCCGTGAATTTGTCACATATACGGGTTATCTGGATGGTGAAAAGGTGAGTGTGACATCCACCGGTATCGGAGGACCGTCAGCGTCTATTGCTATGGAAGAACTGGTGAAGTGTGGGGCGGATACCTTTATTCGTGTGGGCACCTGCGGCGGTATAGATCTGGATGTTAAAGGTGGTGATGTTGTGATCGCCACCGGAGCAATTCGGATGGAAGGAACCAGCAAAGAATATGCACCGATCGAATTCCCGGCAGTTGCAGATCTGGATGTGGTAAATGCACTGGTGGGTGCCGGACGGGCGCAGGGGCATACCTGCCATACCGGAGTCGTGCAGTGCAAGGATGCGTTCTACGGACAACACGAGCCGGAAAGACTTCCGGCAGGTTATGAACTGATTCAGAAATGGGACGCATGGAAGAAACTGGGATGCAAAGCGTCAGAGATGGAGTCTGCGGCATTATTTGTCGTGGCAAGTTATCTGGGAGTGCGTTGCGGCTCTGTGTTTCTTGTTATGGGAAATCAGGAGCGTGCGGCGGCAGGATTGGACAACCAGATAGTGCATGATACAGAAGTGCCGATAGAGATTGCGATAGGAGCATTGCGTACGTTGGTGAAAGAGGACAAAGAAAAGAATAGAAAATAACAAGTGTAAAGGGGTTAGCATTTTCGGTGCTAACCCCTTTTAGAAAAGGAAAAAGATTTTATCAAATAATACTATTGTTTTGGCGAAGCCCGGTAATCATACTGCTGTGTCAGTACAACTACCGTCTTCTTTATTGGACATTATCAGTATATCCAGAAATTGTGACTTAGATGTGACAGGGGTAGAAATAGTTTCTAAAATTTCTTAAGAAAAGCATAAGAAACCGTTAGCAAAATCATAAACGCTCAGATTTGCCCGGATTCGCCCAGTACCAGGCGCATATCTTCCGGAAGAGGCGCGGTAAAATCTAGCTGTTCTCGTGTAATTGGATGGCGGAAACTCAAATGATGGGAGTGGAGCGCCTGTCTGTTAATAAATTCCATATCCGGATTGTACAGGTAATCGCCCACCAGTGGAAAACCAAGGTGCTTCATGTGGATCCGGATCTGGTGTGTCCTTCCTGTTTCCAGAACCAGAGAAATCAGGCTGTGTCCATTTTGCTCCTTAATGACCCGGTAATGGGTGATAGCGCACTCGCCATTTTCATAATCGACGGTCCGTTCAATGATAGAACCGGGTTTTCGGGACAGTGGGGCATTGATTACGCCGGATGATGGAGTAACATGTCCTCTGGAGATGGCCAGGTATTCCCGGTGAAATTCCCGTTTGGCGGTCATGGTGGACATGATATTTCCGCTTAACATGTGTTTGGAAACAACAGTCAGACCGGAAGTGTCCCGATCCAGACGGTTGGTACACCGGAAAATAAAAGGTTTCCCCTGTTCTTTGTAATACCATGCGAGTGCGTTTGCCATGGAATTCGTATAATTGTTGCGGGAAGGATGAATCGGCATTCCGGCAGGTTTGTTAATTACAATGATATCTTCGTCCTCGTAGACGATGTCCAGTGGAAGCTTTACCGGTGGGATTTTTTCGGATGATTCATTTTCCTGTATATGAACCAGAATATGATCTCCGGTAGAAAGGCGTTGATTTAAATATGCCCATTCACCATTCAAGAGGACACTTTCTTTCATTTTCTTCAGATCGGTCAGGTTCTGCAGAGAGTAACCCTGTCTGCGAAGAAACTGGTTAATCTTGAGCCCGGAAAGTTCTTCCGGAACTTGATAAGTTAAAGTACGTTCCATAAATTATACTCCTGATAATTAAGCGTTGGTCATAAGCAGTGGCAGATATTGCTCGTAATTTACTCCGTCATTGACCGGTACGTTCCGGGCAACACTGTCTGTTAGTGCGAGACTTAAGAAATTAACGGTGCGCGGAATGATAGAAGAAATATCTTCTCCTCGGGCAATGCCGCCGCACAGACAGGATGCGAATAAATCGCCGGTACCGGAATAACTGCCGCCGATGGTCGGGACAGCATGGAAAAAGGTTTGATTATTTCCTATATAAAGATTACCGATCTGCTCGGTTGCACTGGAATCTGAAACGTGGATTCCGGTGACAATAATTTGAAGTGGGTGATCGGCTCCTGCGGTATAAGTGCCGGCGATATCTGTAAGCTTTTTTAATAGGGTCTGCCGGTCCTTGATGGAAGAAATCTCCTGGTAATCATGACCGGTAAGCAGACAAAATTCAGTCAGGTTTGGTGTGAGAATATCTGCGCGGAATGCCAGCTTTTTCATATTAGCGAGAAGTTCAGGTGTAAACATATCGTAGGTGATGCCGTCGTCGCCCATAATCGGATCCACCAGCAGAAAATTATCGTCCGTCTTAAATGTGTCCAGGAAACGGAAAATCTGTACAATCTGTGCTTCACTTGCAACATATCCGGTATAAATGCCATCAAAATGTTGTTCCATTTTTTCCCATTCGGAACGAAAATCTTCCATATGTTCTGTGTAATCATCAAAATAGTAACTTGGATATTCGCTCTGGGCAGAGAGAATGGCAGTGGGAAGTGGACAAGGCTGGATTCCCATGGCAGCTAAAACCGAGATGGAAGCGACCAAGGAACAGCGTCCGAAACTGGATAAATCATTGATAACAGCAATCTTCTTTGGCATAATAATACCTACCTTTTCCTGAAAATAAAAAATACATTGTAAATATGATACCATCAATAAAAACGTGATTCAAGAAAAGTTGACAGAAACTGAAAAAGTTTAAGAAAAGTTGTTGACAAATACAAGATGCAGTAATATAATAGATTTTGCTGTGAGGGACACAACTTGCAGATGTGTGGGCGTAGCTCAGCTGGATAGAGCGTTTGGCTACGGACCAAAAGGTCGGGGGTTCGAATCCTCTCGCCCACGCTTGAAGCTGATAACTTTTGTTATCAGCTTTTTTTGCGTTTGTGTAAGTTTGAATTCTCTGAGTTACAACCGAGACATACAAAAACCACCTGGATAGTTGCGTATCCAGGTGGTTGTATATTTTGAGAGAAAAATTAAGAGTAAGTTATATTAAAAATCAACTTCTGTTCCGTAGTATGTGCATGTAAGCAGTTTTTCCATAGCTGCAGGATCGATTGGTCTTGGGTTAGATCCTGTACAAGCATCACCAACTGCAAGCTCTGCAATCTTAGCAACTTTTTCTTTGAATTCGTCTTCATTTACACCGAACTCCTGTAAAGTCTTAGGAATGTTGAGCTGAACATTGAAAGCATCAATCTTAGCACACAGGCTGTTGATCAGAGCCTTCTCAGATGTTCCGTCAAGTCCCATTCTGCGTGCAATCTCGGCATAACGAGAAGCAGCAACAGGGTCTTTTGCATTGTATTTGATAACATATGGAAGATAGATAGCGTTAGCGCATCCGTGAGGAATGTGTCCTGTAGAGAATGCAGCACCTGTCTTATGAGCCATAGAGTGAACGATTCCCAGTAAAGCGTTAGAGAATGCCATTCCTGCTAAGCACTGTGCGTAGTGCATCTGCTCTCTTGCATCCATATTGCAATTGTAAGAAGCCGGAAGGTAATCTAATACCATCTCGATTGCCTGTAAAGCAAGTGGATCTGTGAAAGGTCCGTTTAATGTTGATACATAAGCTTCTATAGCATGAGTTAAAGCATCCATACCTGTGTAAGCTACCTGCTTTACTGGAAGTCCTGCAACGAGGTCTGGATCTACAATGGCAACATCAGGTGTGATCTCGAAATCAGCGAGAGGATATTTAACACCTGTCTGATAGTTTGTAATAACAGAAAACGCAGTGACCTCTGTTGCAGTTCCAGATGTTGAAGGAATAGCACAGAATTTTGCTTTAGTTCTAAGTGTCGGGAAGTTAAATGGGATACATAAATCTTCAAATGTTGTATCCGGATATTCATAAAATGCCCACATAGCTTTTGCAGCATCGATCGGTGATCCGCCACCCATAGATACGATCCAGTCTGGCTCGAAAGCGCGCATAGCTTCGGCACCTTTCATAACAGTTTCAACAGATGGGTCCGGCTCAACACCCTCAAAGAGCTGAACTTCCATACCTGCTTCTTTTAAATAATTAACAGCTTTGTCGAGGAATCCCTGACGCTTCATAGAACCGCCACCTACAACAAGAATGGCTTTCTTTCCTTTTAAGTTCTTAAGTTCTTCAAGACATCCTTTTCCGTGATAAATGTCTCTTGGTAATGTAAATCTACTCATAACACAAATCTCCTTTGCAATATTAAGATTATTTATTTGATGAGTTTAGAATAACACTGTGTGAATTAGTTGTCAATACTAAAATGCGGTTTAAAATAATTAAATTTATAAATGAATAATTTTAAAAATAATTTTAATATTAAAATCAAAAAAACGAAAAATATGTAAAAAATATCATTAAACAAGTAAAAAACGTGATTTTTAATAAAATATAAAATATTAAAATCCGGAAAACCAATAAAGAAAATAAAAAGAAAAATATTCGTAAAATAAAATCATATTCTGGTTGACTGCGTTGGGGAAATAGAAAATACAAATAAGAGAAAGCTTAGTTGTATTATAGGTGTAGCAACGGTATAATATTTGTTAAGAAAACATTGTAGCAATAACCTTTTTGAAAGGCATGCAGATGTAAAGGAGAGGAATATGAAAAGGAAAGCTTTAAGTGGATATATATCTATGATCGCGTCTTCGCCAGAAGGTACATTTACATCAGATGAGGAACAGGAAGTAATTGCGATTTTTGGAAGTTTTCGAGTAGCTGAATAAGAGGAAAAAGATGTATAGTGAGTACATAAATGAATTAATAGGAGAGTACGGATATGGAAAAATATGTAATGGCGCTGGATGCTGGAACTACCAGCAACCGATGTATTTTATTTAATGAGAAAGGAAAAATCTGCAGTGTAGCGCAGAAAGAATTTACCCAGTATTTCCCGAAACCTGGCTGGGTGGAGCATGATGCGGATGAAATCTGGTCAACGCAGTTAGGTGTAGCGGTGGAAGCAATGAGCAAGATCGGGGCGGATGCGTCCGACATTGCGGCCATCGGTATTACCAACCAGAGAGAAACGGCGATCGTGTGGGACAAGACAACAGGAGAGCCGATCTATCATGCGATCGTCTGGCAGTGCAGAAGAACGGCCGGATATTGTGATGAACTGAAAGAACGTGGGCTGACAGATTTCTTCAGAGATAAGACGGGACTTATTATTGATGCATATTTCTCCGGAACGAAGATCAAATGGATCTTAGATCATGTAGAGGGTGCGAGAGAACGGGCAGAACGGGGCGAATTACTATTTGGAACTGTTGAGACTTGGCTGATCTGGAAACTGACCAAAGGAAAGGTGCATGTGACGGATTATTCTAATGCGTCAAGAACGTTGTTGTTTAATATCCATACGCTGAAATGGGATCAGGAGATTCTGGATCTGATGGGGATTCCGGCAACAATGCTTCCTGAAGTAAAGCCGTCAAGTTGTGTTTATGGTGATGTGGACAGAGCATATTTTGGAGGCCCGATCCCGATCGGAGGAGCAGCAGGAGACCAGCAGGCAGCACTGTTTGGACAGACATGTTTCCATGCAGGAGAGGCAAAGAATACATACGGAACAGGATGTTTCCTCTTGATGAATACCGGAGAGAAGCCGGTAAGCTCCAAGAACGGTCTTGTGACAACGATCGCGTGGGGATTGGATGGAAAAGTCTACTATGCGTTGGAAGGTTCCATATTTGTGGCCGGTGCGGCAATTCAGTGGCTCAGAGATGAACTGCGTCTGATCGATTCATCGGAGGATTCTGAATATATGGCACAGAAGGTAAGTGACACCAACGGATGCTATGTAGTTCCGGCATTCACGGGATTGGGAGCACCGTACTGGGATCAGTATGCGAGAGGGACTATCGTGGGGCTCACCAGAGGTGTGAACAAATATCACATCATTCGGGCAACCCTGGAGTCTCTGGCTTATCAGGTCAACGATGTGTTAAAAGCGATGGAAGCAGATTCCGGAATTAGTTTGAGTTCGTTAAAAGTAGATGGCGGAGCCAGCGCCAATGATTTCCTGATGCAGACGCAGTCGGATATCATCAATGCCCCGGTAAAACGTCCGCAGTGTATCGAGACGACGGCGATGGGAGCCGCTTATCTGGCAGGTCTTGCAGTAGGTTACTGGGAGAGCAAAGAAGACGTGATAAAGAACTGGTCTATTGATAAGGTTTTTGAGCCGGAGATTGATGAGGAAAGTCGTGTAAAACGGATCAGAGGCTGGAAGAAAGCCGTGAAATATGCGTACGGTTGGGCAACCGATGAAGAATAAGTTTGATAATTATAAGAAGACCCCTGGCAATCATGCCAGGGGTAAAATATTATCTGAAATTATTTCTGCTGCTCTAAAGCTAATGTGATTGTTGTGATATCACATACTTCTGTTGGTCCGTAGTACTGGATTGCACCAGGATATACGAAACATGTATTCTTAGACCACTCTTCGCGGTGAGCTTCGAAGTATTTGAATGGAGCACCGTCCAGTTCTACAAGAGCTTTCTTGATAACCGGTTTGTCTTCTCCATGTCTTCTCTCGATGTTCATCATCTTAGTGATCGGCATACCACCCGCAACCCACTCGTTCGCCGGTGCAGACAGGTTAGAAACCTTTGAAAGGTATCCTGTATATCCGTACTGAATCAGCATGAATGCGTTGTATCCTAATGAGTAGCAGTAATCAGCATCGAAGTTAGATGGGAATGCACATCTTCCTTCGTATCCAAGGAAGTGGTGAAGTGGGCTGAATTTGCCATTGTAAGTACCTGCAGCTCTTTTTGCTTCTAATTTGTCGTGTACCAGTGCAGAGAACAGTTTCTCAGACTCGATCAGAGATACCTGTACGTTTCCGTGTGGATCTCTCTCAAGGAATAACTGCTGCTGGATTGCTACCGGAAGGATGGCAAATACGTCCATAGACTCTTTTGTCAGTCCTTTTTCGATGAATGCATATTTGTCAGCCCATGTTGGAAGTGCATTGAACTCATCTGCTTTGCTTCCTGCAAGGAGTTCGTTGATCTCCTGGATCAGTACAGAGAACTCTGGAACAAATTCTACAACACCTTCTGGGATGATCGCTACACCAAAGTTCATTCCGTTGGCAGCTCTGTCTGCTACGGAATCAGCGATGTAATCAGCAATCTGAGAAAGTGACATTTTCTTTTCAGCAACTTCTTCTGAGATCAGACAGATATTTGGCTGAGTCTTCAGAGCACACTCAAGTGCTACGTGAGAAGCAGAACGTCCCATAACTTTAATGAAGTGCCAGTATTTCTTAGCTGAGTTACAGTCTCTTTCGATATTACCGATCAGTTCACTGTATGTCTTTGTGGCTGTATCGAAACCGAAAGAACACTCAATATCCTCGTTCTTTAAGTCTCCGTCAATTGTCTTCGGACATCCGATTACCTGAACGCCGGTGTTGTGAGCTGCAAAATACTCTGCAAGTACAGCGGCGTTTGTATTAGAATCGTCACCACCGATGATAACGATTGCTGTGATGCCATGTTTTTTGCAAACTTCAGAAGCAACAGCGAACTGTTCTTCTGTCTCTAATTTTGTTCTTCCGGAACCGATGATATCAAAACCACCGGTATTTCGGAATTCGTTGATATATTCGTCATCAAAGATCAGGTAATTGTCTTCGATCAGTCCGCTCGGACCACCTTTGAAACCATAGAGAACATTCTCCGGGTTTGTAGCTTTTAATGCATCGTACAGACCACAAACAACGTTGTGTCCACCAGGAGCCTGTCCACCGGAAAGGATTACACCTACAACCTGTTTCTTAGTTTCAGATGTATTCTGACCTTTTTCGAATGTAATCTCATTTTTTCCGTAAGTATTAGGGAAAAGAGCTTTGATCTTGTCCTGATCAGCTACACTCTGAGTAGCTTCTCCTTCTTTTACACAGATGTCTGCAATGCCATGTCTCAGCATTCCAGGAAGTTTTGGAGAATACTCGTATCTTGCTTTCTGAAGCGGTGAAATATTCATGTTAAATCTCCTTTTTGATAATAATATTTGTTTTGATGCTACCATCAATTGTTTCATACAGGAAGATTTTAATACATTTTATTCAAAAAGTAAACTGTTAATGGGGACTCGGTTTTTGACTATTTTAGTACTTGCTTTTTCATTTTGAATCAAGTAGAATAATACCAATCTAATCGTTCTTGATAGATCTTTTTATATCGGTTAGTTTTCAAGATTTCTTTTTTATGAAATCCATGGGGTAAAGCAAGAAGCTGCACAATTGAATATGCGTGAATGAAAGAAAAGGCAAAGTGGAGAAAACAGCAGGAAGGCTATGATGTGCTTCGGTTGATCGAGCATGGAAATATCTGTTATGTCAGTTCTGAATATATGACAGGGATGCCGTTGATCTATTGGCTGAAGGAACATCCATGTGTGACCAAAGATGAAATTTACAGCTGGGTTCAAAGTCTGATAAAGCAGTTGATATTGATTCACAAATGCAGAGGAAATCCGGGATATCGGTATGTAAATCCATATTGTATCCTTGTGACGGAGAATGGGGCACTTTACTATCTGGATATGGATGCAAAGTCGAATGCAGATATTTCAAAGCAGATGCAGAGCCGGAATATACGGGAGCATTTTCTGCCGCCGGATTATCAAAATCACCGGATTAACAAAGAAAAGATAGATATCTATGGTCTTGGAAAGACGTTGCAATATATATTGGCAGTTGCTTTGATAGAGCCGGGACTGTCAAGAAGAGAAGAAACAAGATTTCAAAAAATAATTTCAAAATGTCTGAAACAACATAAGAAAAACTCATTTCAGAGAATTTCTGATATTCAAAAATATATTCCAAAATACAATACGAAGAAACATGAATTACAAATACAAAAGAAACATATAGCGATCATTGTGTTGACGGCATGTATAGTGTCGGGAACAGCAGTGTACAGATTATTTAGGGAGAGTGGGACGCGAAATGCAGTTAATGTGGAAAATGGCAGTGTAAACTACGGGGCGGACCATGTGGAAGGAAAGACATCGGAAGAAGCGGAAAATCAGGATGCTGTAAGTGGATATAGAAGATTAGCACTTTTATATTTCCTGGAACTTAAACAGCCGGATGAGGCATTAGAATATCTGGGAGAGTGTGCGGATGACAAATTGTCGGAGAATTTAAGATTTGTAATACGGATAATGGAGATGCCGAAAAAGGGTGATGCGGAATCTTTAAAAGAATATCTGAGAGCCATAGAAGAGGAGATTCCGCAAGAAGATAGCATTTATTATTGGTTCCTGATAAAAGGGTATGATTTCATGCAATATCAGTTTGAGGAAGATGAGGCAGAGGAAATCCTGAGGCTTGGACAGGCCTATCTTGATCGGGCTGATTCTCGGACGGACGAAACAGGAAGATCAGAAGTAGAAGAACTAATGGCAGGGGTTTATGAGAATACGGGAGAAAGAAAACTTGCAATACAGTGTTATGAGAATATTTTGGAAAATACGGAGGAAATGGAACGGAAAGAGGGATTGTATAAAAAATTAAGTCTTTTATACGAAGAAGATGAGCAGCCGGATAAGGCGTTAGAAACTTGTGCCAGGGGAATCGGGGAATGTACGGAATCTGTAGAACTCAGGAACCTGCACATAAAAATGTTGTGTGCAGACAGAACCATTGAACGGGAATTATGCAGTCAGACGATAAAAGAATATCTTACGCAGATGCCAGAACTAAAAGAGAATGAGGAATTTAAGAAATTGCAGACGGAATATGGAATAAAAGTGGAAGGAGATAAAGTATGGATCGAAGAATAAAGAAGATAACAATATTAGTGATACTTGTGAGTGTACTGATGGTGGCAGTGATAGGACACACGAATGTGACCTACGCGGAAGGAACAACGAAAGCCGGGGCGGTGTCGGGAGAGACACCGGACCCGGGAGAGACACCGGACCCGGGAGAGACACCGGACCCGGGAGAGACGCCGGGCCCGGGAGAGACACCAGATCCGGGAGAGACACCAGATCCGGGAGAGATACCGGATCCGGAGCCTGTCTGGAAGTACGAGGTGAAAATTTCAGATCCGGATGGAGAAAATGGATATTACAGGGGCAGGCCGCAGGTGCGGATCCGTCACATTTCGAAAAATGGGATTACATATTACCGGATCGCCGGGGAGAACGGCGTGCGTCTGGAAGGAAAATTGGAGCAGGAAGATGAGCAGATTGATATTCCGGAGGACGTTTACACGGAAGGAAAGAACAGTTTAAAGATATGGATGGAAGATGTAGATGGAAAACTGATCGATGAATATACGAGTGAAATTACGCTGAAACTGGATGCAGGTGTTCCGTCGATCAGCATATGGACAGATCAGGGATTCGATTTCTGGTATCAGGAAAATGCCACAGTATATGTGTCTGCCACAGATCAGATAAGTGGAGTGAAGAAAATTGAGTGTGTGGCAGGCGGCCGCGTGACAGGAGTTGCCGAGAATTGTACAGAGGCAACTTTTGAGATTCCGGAGATGTCCGTTGGCGGTGCGGGCGTGCCGGTGGTTGTGAGAGTGACAGACAATGCGGGAAATCAGGCAGAAGAATATCGTATGCTATATATAGATGCTTCGGCGCCGGGACTTACTGTTACGGGGGCAGAAGATCGTATGATTGTAAGCCGGGGAGTACAGATAAAGTGCAGGGCGGAAGATGAAAATGGAATATCAGGGAGTTCGGTATCTGTGGAGGTGCAGAAACCGGATGGATCGCAAGAGAACTTCCGGAACAGTGAGTGGACAAGCGGGACATCCGGACAGGAGACAACGGTGGAATTAAAGGAAGACGGAATCTACAGGATTTATTGTGAAACCACTGATCTGGCGGGGCATAAAAGCAGTGTATCGAGACAGGTGATCATAGATAAGACGAATCCGGTTATCCGTAAACTGGAACGCCTGGATGGAAAATTTTTGAAGAATTTTTGCTGGAATGAACCTGTTGCAGAATGGATCTATGATTTTACCAGCTATACCTATATGTTATTGCTGGACGGGAAAATATATATTCCGGGGAGCATCGTTGTGAATGAAGGATGGCATACGCTGGTTGCAAAAGCAATCGATGCTGCGGGAAATGAAGGGGTTGCAAAAGTTCGTTTTAAGATAGATTGTACAGCACCGAAGATATTTTTTGAAGGAATAGAAGAAGGTAAAAGCTATGAAGAGTCTGCAACTTTTCGGGTGAGCACAGAGAATGCGGAAGATCGAATTACATACATAGAGATAAACGGAGAGGCCCAGCCATTAAATTATCTTGATAATAATTACAAATATGCTGTGCAGGAGCCCCGATATTATGAGGTGGAAGTTGGGGCGGTGGACAAAGCCGGAAATGAGACGGTGGAACAGGTGGCATTTGAAGTGACAGAAGAACAGGGCATGATAGAAAAGATGGCCACACCGCTTAAGAAAACCTGGAAAATTATTGAAGGAAAGGTGATAAATCCGGACAGAAAAGAAATTGTCGGGGATAAAGATTTAAATAGCCGTAAAAATGAGAAATCTGGATGGCATCTGATAACTGTGTTAATTAGTGTACTGCTAATAGTGATTCTGTTGACAACAGTTATAGTCGCGTTGAAAAAATATAACAGGAGGGGAAAATAATTATGAATTTTTTGGTTGCAAATCGCCCTGTTTGTTGTATATACTATGGATATACTAACAAGCGGGAGGTTGATGATATGTATGCGCAGGTGAAATCCTGGGGAAATAGTCAGGGTATCCGAATTTCCAAAGAGATATTGCAGGAAGCGGATATGAAGGTTGATGAGGTGTTGGAGGTTAAGGTGTCGAAGGGAAGGATTGTTTTGGAGAAGACTTTTAAGCATAAGACGCTGGAAGAGCGTGCGATGGAATTTGACGGAAGACTGAATCTGGATGGAGAGTATGACTGGGGAGAACCGGTTGGAAATGAGGAATGGGTATGATGGAAGAATTACGCCAGGGGACGATTTTGAATGTGGAGAAGGTTAAGAAACCGGTACTGGTTGTCAGCAAGGATTTTTTTAATCAGACCGGTGAGATTATAGGCTGCCCGATATTTAAAGAAAGTATCCGGAGTCCTTTACATATTGAGGTGGCCGCGGGCAATATCAGCGGATATGTACAGTGTGAGAAACTTGCATTGCTGGATCTTAATGTCAGAGGGTATTCTGTGATAGACAGAATACCCGTGGCAGATATTATGAATATTACGGATGCAGTACAGGGGATTTTTGACTACGTGTAACTATTATGGGAATCGCATATTCAAAGTGTGATTTTATTCCGCACTCATATATGAAGTATAGATTTCAGGGCTAATCTGTTCTTTTATGGCGGAGTATACAGTTTCAGAGGCTTTGCGCATATCTGAATGGGTTTGTTCGGAAAGCGATATGATTTCAGTGCCGCTTTCTTCGATGGTTCGGATTTTGTCTGAGATGCGTTTGTCGGATTGTTCGCGTGCATAAGCTGTAGCGATTTTAGCGGCCTGTGTCATGATTTCCTGATCGTCTTTTGAAAGATTCTGAAAGAATTCATCATTGACGATCAGCGAGATTAAGTGAGGAAGATGATTGGTTTCCACGACGTAATCCTGCTGTTCGTAGAGTCGGTTGGAGACGATGACTTCATAAGGATTTTCCTGGGCATCAATCGTATGCTGCTGAAGTCCGATGTACACTTCGCTGAAGGACATTGGTGTTGGGCTTGCGCCGATAGCATTCCAGAAAGCAAGGTGATAACTGTTTTCCATAGTCCGTACTTTGATGCCCTTGAAGTCATCGATGTTTTGAACCGGCTTGTTTGTGCTCATGACGCGGAAACCCTGATCTGCCATACCAAGAAGATGATAGCCACCATTTGTGTAGACGTCACTGATCAGTGTTTGAAAATTTGGGTCATCGATTTTTTCGCGACAGTTTTCGAGAGAGTCAAAGACGCAGGGGAGATCGAAAACGGCCAGATCACTCATGAATGAGACCTGGGGAGCAGTATTCTGGACGATGAAAGGAATATCGCCATCCGCACAGGTTTCCAGTAGGTCCCGGTCTCCGCCGAGGGTGGAGTTAGGATAGACCTGTATCTTTATTTGCCCGTTGCTTAAACGGTAGGTTTCTTCAGCGAATTTTTCGGCGAAGATCTGCGTAACAGTATCTTCCGGGCTTGCAGTTGCAAGGGGCCAGGAGTAACGTTGGCTTTCTTTTGGAGAACCACAGCTACTGGCAGTAAGAGTAAGCAGTAAAGTGGTGACGAGAACGAGCAGGCATTTTTTAATGTTTTTATGTGCAGTCATTTTTCATATCTCCTATAATAATCCCAGTGAAATTACAGGGATGAATGTAATCAAAAGAAGTGCGATCAGGAAGAGTCCGATCATAGGAAATGCTTTTTTAGCAATGCTCATGACAGGGACGTCCGTTAAGGAACTGGCGACAAACAGATTGACACCAATCGGTGGTGTTACAAATCCAATCGCAAGGTTTACAACCATAATGACACCGAATTGTACCGGATTCATACCGATTGCTTCCACGATCGGAAGGAGGATCGGTGTGAGGATCAGGATTGCAGGAGTGGTATCCATGACCATTCCCACGATTAAAAGAAATATATTAATGATCAGGAGGATGGCTGCCGGGCTGTGGAAGTTTGCGAGGATAAATTCGCTGACCGTCTGTGGCACCTGCATCAATGTAAGGATTCTTGAGAATCCGGTAGAGGCAGCAAGGATAAATAAAATAGGTGTAAATGTGCGGATTGCTTCTGTGAGGATACTCCATAGTTCATTGAAACGGATGCTCCGGTATACGAAGAGGCTTATGATCAATGCATAGAATACAGAGATAACGGCGGCTTCGGTAGGGGAAGCAATTCCACTGTATATACAGCCAAGGATAATGACCGGGCTTAAAAGAGCAAAGAAACTATCTTTTAAAACCAGGAGTAATCCTTTGTCATGGAGAGTTTTTATTTCTGCATGGATTTTTTCTTTATCTTCTCCAAAACGGATGCAGTGATAAACTGCGTACAGCATCAGGAGAAGTCCGATCATAAGTCCAGGGATGATTCCGGCCAGAAAAAGATCGCTGACGGAAGCACCGGAGGCCATGCCGTACATAATAAATGGAATGCTTGGCGGTATGATAACTCCCAGACCGCCGGCAACTGCTACAATGGAAGTAGAGAAGACGAGGTCGTATCCAAGAGAGGTTAAAATTGGGATTGTCATACTTCCCACAGCGGCAACGGTTGCCGGAGCAGAACCGGAGATGGCACCGTAGAATAAGCAGGTTACGATAACGGCACAGGGGATTCCGGCTGTAAAATTTCCGAAAAAGTATGCAAAGACATCGAAAAGTTTCCTGGAAATTCCGCCTTTTGCCATGATGATTCCTGACAGTACGAACATAGGAACTGCGAGGAGAGGGAAAGAATCTAATCCGCCAAACATCGCACGGATCAGATATTTGGCTCCCACCGTGAAGGTTGGATCAAGTATGGAAGGAAGGACAGAACTGATCCCCAAAGTGATGGATACAGGGATTGCGATGATCAATAATAAAACAAATATAATAAATAATGCAACAACAGACATGATGATTACTCCTTATTAGCTTCGATAAATGATTCCGGTGTATTTCGCTCCGGGTGTGCAGGATCAAAGACATTTTCGCCGCGGGCGATACGGAATTCAATGATCCAACGCTGCAGAATACGAAAAGCGACCAGAATGAAGGAAACAAGCGGGGCAGCCTGTATAAAATACATAGGAATGCCACAGGCAGGAGAGCGTTGTCCACTTTCTACGGCAGATATCATATATGACCAGGCAAATGGAATCATATAGACAAAAAAGATCAATTCAAAGGTGTGATTGACCACTTTGAAGAGTGCTCTCCCTCTGCGAGGAAAAAGAGCAACAAATTGTTCTATTTTAATCGAAAGACATTTTTTGCTGCAATAACTGACGCTTAAGAATCCGCACCAGATAAAAATATATCTGGTAAGTTCTTCGGACCAGGAGAGCGACATGCTCAGAGTATAGCGGCAGAAGACCTGGATTCCCATGATAACGGTCATTGCGATTAATCCGATAACTAAAATGAATTCTTCCAGATTTTCATCGAGCCAATGAAGTGCTTTTTGCATAATAACCTCCAAGTATTTGCTGCACGAAGTGTCATGTGATTACATGGCACTGTGCAGAAGCTGAAGTACAGTATTCAAATCGTTGACGCCCATCTGTCCGGGAGCGGAAGCTTTCTTAGCGGCTCCGAATGTCATAGAGGAACCAAAAACTTCGCCGCAGAGACGACTGATAACACCGGTACCGGCCATTGACATTGTGATGATCGGGCGATCAGCGTAAAGAGTAGTCATTTCCTCGGTAGCAGTCAGCAGTGTAAGGACATCTTTTGTTGATTGTGGCATAACTGCAATTTTAGGGATATCAGCCCCCATATCCTGCATTTTGCGGAGACGGTAGATAATATCTGATTTCTCCGGAGTTTTGAAGAAATCATGATTAGAAGCGATTACCTTTACTCCGGCAGCGTGTGCGCCGTCAATGATGTGCTTTACGATTACATCACCGGTGAAGATTTCCACATCGATGAAATCTACATATCCGGTCTCTGCTGCTTTTATGTTCAGCTCGGCGTAAGTTTCCGGTTGGATGTCTTTTTCTCCGCCTTCTTTAGAAGTACGGAAAGTCATTAAGAGTGGGGTGTTCCCAAGTACATCGCGGAGCTCTTTTAATACCTCTTTGACCCGGAAGAAATCGAAGACGCCATCGAACCAGTCTACGCGCCATTCTACAACGTCTACCGGAATAGAATCGAAAGTTTTTGCTTCGGCGATAATCTCTTCTTTGGTAACACCTACAATAGGAACAATGATTTTTGGTGCGCCTGCACCGATTTCGATATTTCTGACTTTAATTGTATTCATATTGAAAATCTCCTTATTTTATACTTGTTAGACCTTAGTATCATTATAAAATTAAGCATCTATATCTGCAAGTGCAAGCATCTTGGAGTATCTTATATTTACAAACAATCCAAGAAGTACACCAATGGCAGTAAGAACAATGTTCATCGTCATAACCTGTGCCGGTTGCATTTTGGATGCAGCTGTAAGAATCGTATAATTACAGAGCGAAGATGCAATCATAACAAGCGCAGTGACTGTTCCACGGATTTTCGGGAAGAGCATGTTGCATACCGATGTAACAATCTGAAGAAGCCCGCCGGCTCCGGCCCATCCGATGATAAAAGCTCCGGCGATCATAAGTGCCTGGTTCTGACCGAGCAGTACAGCAATCAAGGTGACCAGACAGATGATTGGATAGATTACGATAAAACGAACATCTTTAATCTTTCTGGTTAGAAATGCCGTTACAATGAGTGCGAGCAGAGTTCCGGCAGAATACCAGGTCTGCATGATTGAAGGATCTGCCCATCCCGCATTTTCTTTTGCAAAGTTCTGTGCACAGTTCAACCATAACTGGAAAGTTCCGGTACATGTGAATCCAATGATGATCATTGCAATGGATTCAAATGAGAAGTGTGTATGTTTCAAACTGTCAATAAGACCTTCTTTTTTGCCGGCAGCTTTTAGATCGGCATCTGGAAGTGGGAATAAGAATACCAGTATCAGCAGTACCACATAGATGACTCCGCATCCGATAAATAATCGGTTATATGAGGTGAGTCCTGCAGAAGTGGTTACGACTGTAGCACCTAAGACGAATGGCAATAACATCTGTGCGATGGCAATAAAAAATTTAATGCCCATGGTGGCGACACCTGGAGCTTTGTATATAATTTCGGAAACCGCAGGATAGATTCCTGTATCAAGGAATGAATTAGCGATACCACCTAAGATTGCACATACATAAGCAATACGGTATCCGCCGTTAGTTCCGGCATTAAAAGCAAGAGCAAGACCGATCAGGTAGATGGCATAAGAGCCACTGCCGATTGCAGTTGAAATACGGCGTCCCAATTTATCAGAAAGTGGTCCGGCAAACGGCAGGGCGATGAGTCGTCCAAGGCCGAGTGCGGCAGATATGGCAGTAATTGCCATGGCTTCTACGCCCCATGCTGTTGCGAGGGATTCCTTGATAACCGCCTGCCCGAGGATAGAGCATCCAACTCCGTGGATAAAATAATTTAAATACAGAACAAGAGCGCTTGGAAGATATTTCTTATTCATTATACTTCTCCTTATTATTCGAAAATGTGATTTCTATTGTGTTTTGTCACAAACAAAAGAAATGCTGTTTTATGGTGACGTTAAAAAAATAACATCTGTTTGACATTATTTTATCAATATTGATATATAACGTCTAATACCTTTGAAATGAAAAATCAATGCTTTAAAGCTATTGATTGTGCTATAATTCAGTATAATAGAAAGCGAGAGCAGAGGGGGCTGTATCGCAAATCGTAAATGTATGAGGAGACAAAGGGTATGACATTGAATCAGATTTTATATTTTCAAAAAGTTGCTCAATATGAAAACTATCATCTGGCGGCAGAAGAGTTGTATGTTTCACAGCCTTCTCTGAGTCGTTCGATGGCCTCGCTGGAAACGGAACTGGGTGTGACTTTATTTGAGAAAGTTGGCCGTGGAGTGAGCCTTACAAAAGCGGGACGTTTGTTCCAGGAGTATGCAAACCGTATTTTGGAGGACTGCAATGTCGCGGTGGATAAAATGCAGGAACTTTCTTCGGATGGAGGAAAAATAGATATCGGATATATTTTCCCGTTGGCAGGTCATTATATTCCACATAAAGTCAGAAGATTTTTAGAACGGTCGGAAAATAAAAATGTAGTATTTAATTTCTGGCAGAATCATACACCGGCAATAGAAAATAAAGTCAGAACAGGAGAATTGGATATTGGTTTTGGTGGATATCTGGATGGTAAAGAGGATATGGAGTTTTTCCCGTTAATGAATCAGGAAATTGTAGTAATCACGCCGAAGGAACATGAATTGAAGGATGAAGAAGCAATATCGTTGAAAGAATTAGGAAAATTTCCGGTGATTGGTTATGACAGAGCTTCCTGGATGGGAAAGCATACCAGACATCTATATAAAGAGCATCAGGTAGAACCGAATGTGATTGTAGAATGTCCGGATGAATATTCTATGGTAGCAATGGTAAGAGAAAATTTTGGAATTGCATTGATGCCAAGGACAGACATTTTGGAGAGAGCCGAAGGAATTAATATCCATAAATTAGAGAATCTTACAATATATCGACAGATTTTTATGTTTTGGATGAAAGAGCGATACAGGCTTCCGGCAGTCGAACGATTTATCCAATACATGAAAGACCAAGCGGAAGAAGGAATTGATAGCCTGAGCGTATCGAAAATTTAAAAGAAAGATATTGTTAATTTTTAGCCAAAGCGTTTATGATAAAAATGTCACAAACAGAGAGATGCTTCTCATGTAAAGGATAAGGAGAATATTCATGAAAAGCAAATACTCAAAGATATTTGAACCAATAACAATTAAACGCACAACAATTAAAAACCGTATCGCTATGACTCCGATGGGGACTAATTACGGAGAAACCAGCGGTGAGATGAGTAACCGTCATATGAATTATTATTCTTTAAGAGCAAAAGGCGGAGTGGGACTCATCATTTTGGAAAATGCCAATATTGAATATCCGGCAGGATCAAATGGAACCAGCCAGATCAGAATCGATCATGACAGTTTTATGCCGAGATATTATCAACTGGTGGAGAATCTTCATAAGAATGGAGCAACAGTTGCCATTCAGGTAAACCATGCAGGAGCTTCGGCTTCTTCTGCAAGAACGGGAATGGAAACAGTATCTTCTTCTGATATTCCTACAAAAGCAGGCGGAGAAATCCCACGCCCAATGACAAAAGAAGAGATTTTAACAACTGTAAAAAAATATGGAGAGGCGGCAAAACGTGTACAGGCGATTGGATTTGACGCAATAGAGATTCATTGTGGACACTCCTATCTGATGAGTCAGTTTATCTCACCATATTATAATAAGAGAACAGACGAATTTGGCGGATCGGTAGAAAATCGTCTTCGTTTCCCTCGTATGGTATTAGAAGAAGTTCGTAAAAATGTAGGACCATGTTTTCCGATCATCGTCAGAATTTCTGCAGAAGAGAGAGTGCCGGGAGGCAATACACTGGAAGATACATTGGAGTATCTGGAGTATCTGGATGAATTTGTAGATATGTACGATGTGTCCTGTGGATTAAATCCATCACTGCAATACCAGATCGACTCAAATTTCCTTCCGGATGGATGGCGTTCTTATATGGCAAGAGCTGTAAAAGATAAATTTGGAAAACCTGTAATGAACGCAGGCAATTATCGTGATCCGGAGATTGTAGAAAAAGTTCTTGAGAGCGGAGATGTAGACATCATCGGAATGGGACGTGGATTGATTGCGGAGCCAGACTGGGTGAAAAAGGTACAGAATGGAGAAGAATGTTATCTGCGCAAATGTATTTCATGCAATGTGGGATGTGCGGGTAACCGTATCGGTGTGAACAGGCCGATTCGCTGTACGGTGAATCCAGCAGTACCGGAAGGTGATATTTATAAAAAACTGAATGTAAATAAAAACTGTAATGTGGTTGTAGTCGGAGGCGGAACCGCAGGTCTGGAGGCAGCATGTACGGCAGCAGAAGTTGGCTGTAATGTATTTGTATTAGAGAAGAAGGATCATCTGGGAGGTTTGTCTACATTTATTTCAGATCTTCCAAGCAAAGGCCGTATGAAAGACTTTCCGAAATATCTGGAAGCGAGAGCATCCAGACTGGATAATTTATATATTTTCCTGAATACAGAAGCGGATATTAAAACAATTAAGCAGTTCAAACCGAATATCGTGGTAAATGCAACAGGTTCTGTTCCGCTTGTACCACCGATCAAAGGCTTGAAAGAAAATATTGAAGCTGGCAATGTGGATACGATTTTTGGAATGATCAATAATCTGAATGCCGGGAAATATACCGATGAAGTCTGCAAAGGTAAGAAAGTAGTTGTAGTCGGAGGAGGCTCTGTAGGATTAGATGTCGTAGAATATTTTGCGCCGCGGGGAGCAGAGTGTACGATTATCGATATGCTTCCTGAGATTGGTATGCTTGCAGATCCAATTACAAAATGTTCAATGAGAGAGACTCATGACAAATACGGGGTGAAAGAGTATGTAAATACAGCACTTCAGGAAGTGAAAGAAAATGCATTTACAGTAAAACTGCCAGATGGACAGATCACAGATCTTGAATTTGATCTTGGCTTTAACTGTCTGGGAATGCGCGCAAACAATCCAATCATGGCTGAGTTGGAAGAGACATTTGGGGAAACAGACACGTATATTTATAATATTGGAGATTCCGTACGTGCCCGCCGTATCATGGAAGGAACCATGGAGGGACGTGCAATTCTGAATGTATTAGAAAACCAGGGGTATCTCACATTAGAGCCATTGGAATAGCACAGAGAAGATGTGGCGAAAGTATACACGTAAACAGTTGAAAATTTATTGATATATATAGAAAAGAGGAAAAATCATGCCAAACATTACAGGACACACAGAATTAGTAGGATTAATGGCTTATCCAATCCGTCATACCCAGTCACCGACAACACATAACCTTGCATACGATAAAAATGGAGACGATGTAATCCAGCTTGCATTTGAGGTGGATAATGATTCACTGAAAGATGCAGTACAGAGTATCAGAGCACTGAAAATGTTAGGGTCTAACATCTCTATGCCAAACAAGACTGTGGTGCACCAGTATCTGGATGAAGTGGATGAAGCAGCGAGATTATGTGGAGCTATCAATACAGTTGTCAATATGAGAGATGAAAGCGGCGCTGTCACAGGAAAGCTGAAAGGTTATAATACCGATGGAATGGGATACTGGCAGGGAATCAAGGAAGAAGGAATTGATTTCAAGGGAATGAAAATGGTGCTCATTGGAACGGGTGGTGCAGCAACGGCCATTGCAGTCCGTGGAGCACTGGATGGAATTGCTGAGATGGAGATTTTCAATATTAAAGATAAATTCTACAGCCGTGGAGAAGAAATTGTGGATGTAATCAATCAGAACACAAACTGTAAAGCAACAATGAATGATCTTGGAGATCTTGAGTTGTTGAAAGAAAAGATGTGGGCAGCAGATATTTTCTGCGATGCAACGGGCGTTGGGATGCATCCGCTGGAGGAACTTTCAAATATTCCGGATGCTTCTTACTTCAAAAAGGACCTGATTGTTACGGATACGGTATATGCACCTCGTGAGACCGTCATGATGAAACAGGCAAAAGAAGCCGGATGTACGCGAGTATATAATGGAATGAGCATGATGCTGTTCCAGGCGTTAATCGCAATTGAATTGTATACGGGAAAATCTACACCAGTGGATTATATGAAAGAAAAACTGGGAATTTAAGAAGTAAATGAATAAAATGACCTTATAAAAGGGAGGATGCCGGGTGATCGCTTCTGCGGTCCCCGGCATGTATTATGAAAAAGTTTTTTCTAAATAACTCTTGTTGTTGTTTTGATGGTTATAGTATATCTAAGAGCTGTGAAGAAATAATGATAAAGAAATGAACAAATTGTTAACTTTAATTTTCGTTAAGAATTCTTGGAAAAGCTGTCAAAATAGTCTATAATGGGCAAGTAATTATCGTTAAATGGAGAAGGATAAGTGGTTTTCCAGAAACAGACAGAAAGGATAGACAGAATGAAATATATATCATTTGCAATACCAAGTTACAATTCGCAGGAATATATGGCACATGCAATTGAAAGTATTTTGCCGGGTGGAGATGATGTAGAGATTATTATCGTTAATGATGGATCCAAAGACAGAACTTCAGAGATTGGGCATGAATATGCGGAAAAATATCCGGATATTGTAAAAGTGGTTGATAAGGAAAATGGTGGTCATGGTGATGCCGTAAACTATGGACTTCAGAATGCCACTGGTAAATATTTTAAAGTTGTAGACAGTGATGACTGGGTAGACGAAGATGCTTTGCATAAAATATTGGATTTACTTCACAGAATGGAAGATGAGCATGAAGATCTTGATATGTTGATATCTAATTATGTATATGAGAAAGTAGGTGCAACTCATAAAAAATGTATCCATTATAGAAATGTATTGCCGACAGATCAGATTTTCAGCTGGAGTGATATTGGGCATTTTCATCTGGATCAGTATATTTTGATGCATTCGGTAATCTATCGGACGGACTTGTTAAAATTGATTCAGTTGCAGTTGCCGAAACATACATTTTATGTAGATAATATTTATGTATATTATCCGCTGCCACATGTACATAAGATGTATTATCTGGATGTGGATTTATATCGTTACTATATAGGAAGGGAAGATCAGTCAGTAAATGAAAAAGTGATGATCTCCAGAGTAGATCAGCAGATTTTTGTTACAAAGACGATGATCGATATGTATCAGCTAAAGGATATTCCAAATAAAAAACTGAGACAGTATATGGTTAGTTATCTCGCAATTATGATGACAGTTTCTTCGATTTTATTGATTCGTTCCAAGAAAAAAGAAAATCTGGAGAAGAAGAGAGAATTATGGATATATCTGAGAAAAAAAGATCCAAAGACATATATTAAGATACGTTATGGTATCCTTGGGCAGTCTATGAATCTTCCGGGGAAACCGGGAAGAAAGATTTCATCTCTGGCTTATACAGTGGCAAGAAGATTGATTGGATTTAACTAAATTCAATCATATAAAGATAACCCCCGGTATGCTGCATGCAGTCATCCGGGGGAATGTAAAGGATGTATTCCCGAGATTTACGGGAAGATACCTTTGATTTCTTCAGCGTATACTAATTTCCTGAGCGCAACGATATATGCGGCCATTCGGAAGGTGCATCGGCATTCTTTTTTAGCATTGAGGATGTCTGCAAATGATTTGCACATCAGGTCTTCTAACATTTCATTGACCCGTTCGCGGCTCCAGGTGAGTTCCTGGATATTTTGTACCCATTCAAAATAAGAAACAATAACACCGCCACAGTTCGCAAAAATGTCTGGAATAACAGGAATTCCTCTTTTTTCCAGAACAGCATCACCAGCTTCGCTGGTTGGCCCATTGGCAGCTTCTATGATATAAGAGCATTTTACATGTTCTGCAACTTCGGCAGTAATCTGATTTTCAAGAGCAGCAGGAATCAAAACATCACATTCGCAGGTCAAAAGTTCATCGTTGGTGATATGCGTGACTCCGGGAGCATTATAATCTATTAACAAATTCCCCGGTGTTTCCAGAAATTCAGAGATTTCAGTAATATCTAATCCCTCTTTTTTATATAGTCCACCGGAAACATCACTAACAGCAACTACTTTTATATCTCGGTGGTAGAAAATCCGGGCAGCATTGCTTCCGACATTTCCCATTCCCTGGATAGCAACAGAAGTTTTCTTTATATCTTTCCCTTCTTCCTGCAATAAAAATTTTGTGCTGAAATAGACACCACGTCCGGTCGCCGAATTTCGACCTCTGGAACCACCAAGTTCTACAGGTTTTCCTGTTACAACACCCGGAGAAGGTTTACCGGCCAGCTGGCTGTAAGTATCGAGGACCCATGCCATTGTCTGGGAATTGGTGTTTACATCCGGAGCAGGAATATCGGTATCCGCACCGATGATGGGAGCAATGGCAAAGGTATATCGGCGGGTAAGTCTTCTGAGTTCTCCTTTGGATAATTTGGATGGATCGACTTTTATTCCGCCTTTTGCACCACCATATGGAATGTTTGCTACGGCACATTTCAAAGACATCCATACTGATAACGCTTTTACTTCGTTTAAAGTACAATTCTGGTGAAAACGAATTCCACCTTTAAAAGGGCCACGGATATTAGAATGCTGGATACGGTAGCCTTCAAAGACTTCGACATGTCCGTCATCCATTTCTACAGGCAGATAAACTTTTGTTTCGCGTTGTGGATTCTTGATGATCTCGAACATGGATTTATTAATATGTCCGATTTCTACAGCTTGTTCCATAACATCTACAACATTTTCGTAAGGGTCATAACTGGTAGTTGTTGTTGAATTCATATGATGAACTCCTTTCATATGTGATTGATCTGATGTAGTGCTGCAACACACTAGGGAATATAGACCCGTCCGAAAATGAAGTCAATATTTAAGAACTAAGAGTTTTATTGTTTAAAGTATTTTGCTAAAAACTTGAAAACCAGAAGAATAAAGCGTAAAATACTTAAAAAAATTAAGTGAAAGAAGAGGATGATATGAAACAGTATGAGATTGATGAGATTGACCGAAAAATCATAAATTTGCTGCGGGAAGATGCCAGAATGCCGATAAAAGAAATTGCGGAGCATGTTTTTTTGTCTTCCCCTGCAGTATCGACAAGAATCAGTAATTTGGAAAAACATGGATTTATTACCGGATACCATGCGATTCTGAGCCCGATGGCCCTGGGATATTATATTAAATCCTTTATTTGTCTGGAATTGGATCCAAAGGATAAAAAAGAATTTTATCCATTTATACAAAGTAAGGAGAATGTGATAGAATGTAACTGCGTGACAGGAGATTATTCGATGTTGATAGAAGGTTTGTTCCATACGACAGATGAACTGGATCAGTTTATTAATGAGATTCACAGATTTGGAAAAACGAGGACGCTGATTGTATTTTCGACTTCTGTAGAACATCGGGAAATCGTTGTTTAATTTATTTGATTGAAGGAGAGTAAAGACCAGATGAAATTATTTCAACAGAAGACCACCATTGAAAAATATGAAACAGCAGCAGAGTTTGTAAAAGAATACAAGATTGGCCGCACAGACTTTATTTTGGCAAGCCAGAGTACTTATGACTGTTATTTTGCGCCTTTAGGATTAGAGGCACATGTTGTATATAAGAATAAATATGGTACAGGAGAACCGACGGATACAATGATTGATGCATTGCTTGCGGATTTCAGAGCGACAGACTGCGATCGGATTATTGCAATTGGCGGTGGAGCAGTTATTGATATGGCTAAGATTCTGGTACTGGAAGGTACAGCAACAACAGAAGAAATTTTCAAACATGAGATTCCGTTGGAAAAGGCATATCCATTGATTGCTGTTCCAACGACCTGCGGGGCCGGTTCGGAAGTATCAAATGTATCAATCACAGAACTTACAAGCCTTCACAGTAAAATGGGGCTGGCAGATGACAGTATCTATGCGGATAAAGCCATCTTGATCCCGGAACTGTTATCGAAACTTCCATATTCATTTTTTGCAACCAGTGCGATTGATGCTTTTATCCATGCGATTGAATCTTATGTGTCGCCGAAAGCAAATGTTTATACACGAATGTTCAGCAAACAGGCGATGGCAATGATCCTTGAAGGTTTCCAGAAGATTCTGGAGAATGGAGCAGAATATCGCATGGAACTTTTAGAAGAATTTCTGGTGGCAAGTAATCTTGCAGGAGTTGCATTTGGAAATGCCGGAACCGGAGCAGTACATGCGATGTCGTATCCGTTAAGTGGAACCTATCATGTGACACACGGAGAGGCTAATTATCAGTTCTTGACGGCTGTATTTTCGGAATATCAAAAACTGGATCCGAAAGGAGATCTTGTTGAACTGAACGACTATCTGGCAGGACTTTTACACTGTGAGAATGAGCAGGTGTATGGAGCTTTGGAGGAACTGTTAGATAAGATTATTCCAAGAAAGAAACTGCATGAATATGGAATGAAGGAAGAAGAAATCCGAAGTTTTGCTGAGAACGTAGAAGCCGGCCAGCAGAGATTACTGAATCAGAGCTATGTGAAATTTACTGTAGAGCAGATGGAAGAAATTTACCGTAAGTTATATTAAGAACCATCTGTGCATACAAAAAGGAGGATATACCGGGAAAACCGATGTATCCTCCATTCTTTTTGCCTTTTGCAGTTTTATTATTTTGCGTAGATTTTTACAAGTTCTACGATGATATTCACTGCGGAATCCATTCCTTCTACTGTGATATGCTCATAAGGACCGTGGTAAGCGTGTCCGCCGGTTCCAAGATTTGGACAAGGCAGTCCTTTGAAACTTAACTGACATCCGTCTGTGCCTCCGCGGATCGGAATAACCAGTGGTTCTACACCGGCAGCAGTGCATGCAGCCTTTGCATTGTCAATCAAGTGCATACATGTGGCAATGACTTCGGCCATGTTCTTGTACTGATCTGTGATCGTCAGTTTGACTGTGCCTTCTCCCCATTTTTCATTTAAGTTTTTCTCAATCAGGCGGAGAGTGTTTTTGCGCGCCTCAAATAAATTAGCATCGTGATCACGTACGATATAATGAAGCTCAGCGTGAGCAACTTCTCCGGACATGCTCATTAAGTGATAGAAACCTTCATAATCTTCGGTTCCTCTAGGAGTTTCCATAGAAGGAAGTGCGTTGTTGATCTCCATTGCTACGAGGCTGGCATTGATCATAGTATCTTTGGATGAACCAGGATGCACATTAAATCCGTTAATCTCGAAGTCTGCTTTGCAGGCATTAAAGTTCTCGTACTGGATTTCTCCTTCTGTATCTCCGTCAAGTGTGTAAGCGTAATCGGCAGCGAATCGCTCTACATTAAAGTGTGCGGCTCCGGTTCCGATCTCTTCATCCGGTGTAAACGCAACACAAATTGGTCCATGAGGAATATTCTCAGTAGTCAGATGCTCAATCATCGTCAGGATCTCGGCGATTCCGGCCTTATCATCGGCTCCGAGAATAGTATTACCGTCACTGGTGATCAGCATACGTCCGGCAAGGTCTGCCAGATGTGGAAATTTAGCAACTTCCAGAGTTCTGCCGCTGTTAGCGAGTGGGAGATCTTTCCCGTCATAGAAGAAATTAATGATCGGGTTAATCTCGCGGTCACAGAAATCAGATACTGTATCCATGTGTGCTATAAATCCGATGGCTGGCTTGTCTTCATATCCCGGAGTCGCAGGAAGTTTTCCGTACAGATAGCACTGGTCGTCCAGATATACATCGCTCAGTCCGAGTTCTTTCATCTCTGCTTCTAAGAGTCTTGCGAGATTGAACTGACATTCAGAAGATGGGACAGTATCACTGTTCTCATCACTTGGGGTACGTACTACGACGTATTTTAATAATCTTTCATAAGCTTTCAATGTTCGTTACCTCTCTTTGATTATATTCTGTTGATATTATAACACAATTTCCTCTTTGATGCATCTTGAAATAATGTTATAATGAGGATTAATGAGTGGTAGTATAGTTACTGATAATCAGGAGGAAAAATGTATGAAATTAACTCAGTTATTGGAACGTTTAGAATATGAAGTGGTACAGGGAAACGATGAGATTGAGGTGACAGAACTTATCAATGATTCCAGAAAAGTAACGGATGGAAGCGTATTTGTATGTATTAGCGGAGCAGTGTCTGATGGACATGCTTATGTAGCAGATGTGGCAGAAAAAGGTGCTGCTGCGGTGATTGTAGAAAAACCGGTAGAAGCACCGGAACATGTAACAGTGATTCATGTGGATGACACCAGATATGCGCTGGCACTTATGTCAGCGGCATATTTTGGATATCCGGCGGAGAAGCTTCATGTAATCGGAATTACCGGAACAAAAGGGAAGACGACAACAACTTACATGGTGAAGTCTATCCTGGAGGGTGTAGGTAAGAAAGTAGGATTGATAGGAACCATTGAAGCAATCATCGGAGATAAGAGCATTCCGGCAAACAATACGACTCCGGAGTCTTACACCATTCACAAATATTTTGCAGAAATGGTAAAAGAAGGCTGTGATACGGTTGTTATGGAAGTGTCCTCTCAGGGACTGATGCTCCACCGTGTAGCAGGCATCGAGTTTGAAATCGGTATCTTCACCAATTTGGGAGAAGACCATATCGGACCAAATGAGCATAAAGATTTTGAAGACTACAAACGATGCAAGGGCATTTTATTTACCCAGTGCAAATTGGGAATTGCCAATATAGATGATAAATGGTATGAGGATGTATTTAAAAATGCAACCTGCAAACGTGAGACTTTCGGCTTTTCAGAGAAAGCAGATCTTCGTGCAACGAATGTAGAGCATGTTTCAAGACCGGGATATCTGGGCATGAAATACCATGTCAGCGGTCTGATGGATTTTGATGTGGAGATTGACATTCCGGGAGACTTCAGCGTATATAATTCACTGACAGCGATTGCTGTGTGCAGACATTACAATGTGCCGGTAGAGACAATCCAAAAAGCATTGAAAGTGGCAAGAGTCAAAGGTCGTATCGAAATGATCAAAGTTTCCGATGATTTTGCACTGATGATTGACTATGCACATAATGCGATGGCACTGGAGAGCCTTCTGCACACACTGAGGGATTACAACCCAAAACGAATTGTTACAGTATTTGGCTGTGGCGGAAACAGGGCCAAGAGTCGTCGGTATGAAATGGGAGAAGTAGCGGGAAGAATGTCTGATTTTACGATTATTACATCAGATAACCCGCGCTTTGAAGAACCGCAGGCTATTATTGATGATATCGTTGTAGGAATGAAAAAGACCGACGGTAAATATATTACGATCTGTGACCGTAAAGATGCAATCAAATATGCAATTGAACATGGACAGCCGGGAGATGTTATCGTATTGGCCGGAAAAGGTCATGAGACTTATCAGGAAATCAAAGGCGTGAAACATGATATGGATGAACGTGTCCTGATAAAAGAAGTATTAGAGGAACTGCATGTACGCTAATATAATTGTAGATATCACACATGAAAAATTAGATAGAGTATTTCAGTACCGGATTCCGGATGAATTGGAGGGGACGCTTAAAGAAGGAATGGAAGTGGTGATTCCTTTCGGCAAAGGTAATCGTGAGATCAGCGGTTATATCATTGGATTTTCGGAAGAGACTGATTATGATATTTCCAGGATTAAAGATATTCTGCAGGTGAAGCAGGATAGCGTGGCAATCGAATCAAAATTGATTGCTCTGGCTGTGTGGATGAAAGCTCATTATGGAGGTACGTTGATTCAGGCAATGAAGACAACACTCCCGATTAAGAAGAAAGAACAGGCGAAAGAGAAAAGAACGATCCGTCTGCTCTTGTCGAAGGATGAGGGGAAGGAACGCCTGGATCTGTATCTTCAGAAGAATCAGAAGGCGAGAGCAAGACTTTTAGCTGCACTTTTAGATCAGCCGGAGCAGGATTATGAATTGTTATCCAGAACACTTCACATCACAAGAGCAGTGGTGCGGGCACTTGAAGAGCAAGGCGTTGTAGCTTTGGAGTCTGAACAGATATTTCGAAATCCGATTCATTATAAGATCAAAGAACGTCAAGAGGTGAATTATTCCGAAGAACAGCAAAATGCGATTCAGACATTCTGGCGGGATTACAGCCGGGGAAAGTATGGAACATATCTTCTGTATGGTGTGACTGGCAGTGGAAAGACAGAAGTTTATATGGAAATGATTGCCAGAGTGCTTTCAGAAGGAAAGCAGGCAATCGTATTGATCCCGGAGATCGCATTGACGTATCAGACGGTGATGCGTTTTTACGGAAGGTTTGGAGACAGAGTATCGGTCCTGAATTCCAAGATGTCACAAGGTGAACGCTCTGATCAGATGGAAAGAGTCAAACGTGGCGAAGTGGACGTGATGATCGGCCCGAGATCTGCGCTGTTTACACCATTTTCGAATCTTGGTCTGATTGTGATCGACGAGGAACACGAGACAAGTTATAAAAGTGAGCAGATTCCGAGATATCATGCACGAGAAACTGCGATCAAGCGGGCAGAATTAGAGAACGCAAGTGTTGTTCTCGGCTCTGCAACTCCATCACTGGAGGCATATTATGCATGTCGGATGGGTAGATTTCAGTTGTTAAAATTACAGGCGAGGATCGGGGAGAGAGAACTCCCGGAGGTCTACGTCGAGGATATGCGAAAAGAATTAAAAAACGGCAATCGTTCCATCCTAAGTAACAGACTGCGAGAGCTGATAAAAGATCGGCTGGAGAAACGGGAACAGACGATGCTTTTTCTGAACCGGAGAGGCTATGCGGGGTTCATTTCCTGCAGAGCCTGCGGATATGTAGTAAAATGCCCACACTGTGATGTCTCGTTATCGGCGCACCGCGGTGGCAAGATGGTTTGCCATTATTGTGGATATACAAAACCGCAGGTGACACTTTGCCCATCCTGTGGATCAAAATATATCGGTGGGTTCAAGGCTGGGACCCAGCAGATTGAAGATATAGTTCGAAGAGAATTTCCACAGGCGAAAGTTCTGCGAATGGATTTGGATACGACCAGAAAAAAGGATGGATATGAACAGATATTAGAGAGCTTTGGCAGTGGTGAGGCAGATGTTTTGATAGGGACTCAGATGATTGTAAAAGGACATGATTTCCCGAATGTGACACTGGTAGGAATCCTTGCGGCAGATATGTCATTGTATTCCAATGATTACCGCGCCGGAGAACGGACATTTCAACTCCTGACACAGGCGGCGGGGAGAGCCGGAAGAGGAACCGGCAAAGGAGAGGTCGTGATACAGACTTACAGTCCGGAACATTATAGTATTGAGTTCGCAGCGAGACAGGATTATGAAGATTTCTACGAGAAAGAGATGGAATATCGTTCATTGATGGAATATCCACCGGCGGAACAGCTACTGGCGATTTTGATGACAGGACCAGATGAAAAATTATTAGAAACTGCAGCAAATTATTTGAAAGAATTTGTACACAGGGCAGATAAAAGAGAGCAAATCCAGACGATTGGCCCGGCAAGCCCGTATGTGACAAAAGTAAAAGATATCTATCGAAGAGTACTATATCTGAAGAGTGGTGATTATGAAGCACTGACTCAGATGAAAGATAAATTGGAACAGTATATAGAAATAAATACAGGATTTAAAACGATGAGAATACAGTTTGATTTTAATCCGATGAATGTATTTTAGGGAGGAAAAGAAGTATGGCAATCAGAAAAATCAGAGAAATAGGCGATGATGTATTAAGACAGGAGTGTAAAAATGTCAAATCTATGACACTGCGCACCAAAATTTTGATCAACGATATGCTAGATACAATGTATGATGCGATGGGGGTCGGCCTTGCAGCACCGCAGGTCGGAATCCTGAAAAAAATTGTTGTAATTGACGTGGGAGAAGGTCCGGTGATCCTGATCAATCCGGAGATCGTAGAATCTGACGGAGAACAGACCGGCGAAGAGGGATGTTTAAGTGTGCCTGGAAAGTCAGGGCAGGTAACAAGACCAAACCATGTGATCGTGAAAGCGTTGAATGAAGATATGGAAGAGATTACAGTTGAGGGAACAGAGTTATTTGCAAGAGCGCTTTGCCACGAAATCGACCATTTACATGGTCATATGTATGTAGAACTGGTAGAGGGCGAACTTCACGATGTAGAGTATGAGGAATAAGAAAATGAGAATAATATTTATGGGAACACCGGATTTTTCAGTGGGAACTTTAGAGGCACTGATCGAAGCCGGACATGAGATCGCGCTGGTGGTAACACAGCCGGATAAGCCAAAGGGACGGGGCGGTAAGATGCAGTTTACACCGGTAAAAGAAGTGGCGGTAGCACACGATATCCCGGTTTACCAGCCACGAAAGATAAGAGAACCAGAGTGCATCGGAGAATTAAGAAAATATAACGCAGATATTATGGTAGTCATTGCGTTTGGTCAGATATTACCAAAAGAAATCCTGGAAATGACACCGTATGGATGTATCAATGTTCATGCATCATTACTTCCGAAATACCGTGGAGCAGCACCAATTCAATGGGCTGTTATCAATGGCGAAAAGGTATCCGGTGTTACAACGATGCAGATGAATGAGGGCCTTGATACCGGAGATATGATCTTAAAGACAGAAGTAGTTCTGGACGAGAAAGAGACAGGGGGAAGTCTTCATGATAAGCTGTCAGAGGCAGGTGCAAAACTTTGCGTTGAAACTCTGAAAGCGTTGGAAGAAAAGACGGCCAGCTGGGAACCGCAAGGAGAGAGCACTACAGAGTATGCGAAGATGCTGGATAAGAAGATGGGAGATATTGACTGGAATCAGAGTGCTGTTTCCATTGAACGTCTGATCCGGGGCTTAAATCCATGGCCGAGCGCATATACTGACTGGAATGGAAAAGTTATGAAAATCTGGGAATCAGAAGTGGTTATGAAACAGACGGAGGAAGCCCCGGGAACCATTGTTGATGTTGAAAAAGATGGTTTTTTGGTACAGACCGGAGAGGGATGTCTGAAAGTAACGGCTCTGCAGATCCCAGGAAAGAAACGTATGGATGCAGGCGCATTTTTACGTGGGTATCAGATTGAGGAACGTACAATTCTGAAAAATTCCAGATAATTCTAAAATAATTGTGAAAAAGCCCCTGTTTTTCATAATTCATATTATGATAATACAGAAAATTATTATCAGGAGGTGAAGGATATGTATTATCCTTATTATTATTTTGATCCTACTTATGTATTAGTATTGATTGGTGTAGTTATCTGCCTTGTAGCTTCTGCCAGAATGAACTCGACATTCCGGAAATATTCCAGAGTGCGCAACCATTCCGGAATGACAGGAAGAGAGGCTGCCGAGACAATCCTCAGACAGGCAGGAATTTATGATGTGAGAGTTGAATATGTAGCTGGCAATCTGACGGACCATTACGATCCAAGAGGCAAGGTTCTCAGACTGTCGGATGCAACTTACGGATCTAATTCTGTGGCTGCAATGGGAGTGGCTGCTCACGAGTGCGGACATGCGATCCAGCATGCGACGGGATACGCCCCACTTAGTATCAGAGGTGCATTGGTACCGATCGCGAACTTTGGAAGCACTATTGCGTGGCCTTTGATCCTGATTGGATTATTTTTAAATGGAAATACATCAGTGTTATTATTAAATATTGGTATTCTGGCATTTTCTATGGCAGTTTTATTCCAGATTGTGACACTTCCGGTAGAGTTTAATGCATCCAGAAGAGCAGTTAAAATATTAGACAGTACACATATGTTATATCCGGAGGAGGTAAACGCAACAAAGAAAGTGCTGACAGCAGCAGCTTTGACCTATGTGGCAAGTGCAGCTTCAGCAATTTTACAGTTACTTCGTATTTTAATCCTTACAGGGAACAGAAGAAATGATTAATCATATATAAATGGCAGACGGGAGGAAATGTATGGCAGCATCTGTCAATGACCGTGAACTGGTATTGGAAATTTTGCTGATGATAACGAAAGACGGCGAATACAGCCATATTGCGTTGAAACAGGTATTGGACCAGTATCAGTATCTTGATAAAAAAGAACGTGCATTTATTACAAGGGTAGTGAATGGCACTCTGGAGAGGATGATCGAGATTGACTATATTATCGATCAGTTTTCGAAAGTAAAAGTAAATAAAATGAAACCAGTAATCCGAACTATTATGAGAAGTGCGGTTTACCAGTTAAAATATATGGACAGTGTACCGGATTCTGCTGTGTGCAATGAATCTGTGAAACTGGCTGAAAAAAGAGGATTCCGCCCTTTGAAAGGCTTTGTAAACGGAGTCCTCAGAAATATCAGCAGAAATCTCACGGAAGTATCATATCCCGAAGATGAACTGGAATGTGCATCCATACGGTATTCTGTCCCGGAGTGGATGTTGAAACAGTGGAGAGATGACTATGGTTATGAGACTGCGATCCAGATGGCAGAGAAATTTCTGAAAGAATCACCATTGTCGGTACGCTGTAATTTCCATAAAATTAAAAAAGAAGATCTTCTGAAACTGCTGGAAGAGGAAGGGGTACATACGGAAGAAGTCCCTGGAATGGCGAACGCATTGTATCTGTCAGGATATGATCATCTGGCCGGACTCGAGAGTTTCCGGAAAGGTTACTATCAGGTTCAGGATGTGAGTTCTATGCAGGTTGCAGCCTGGGCAGATCCAAAAGAAGGAGATTATATCATTGATGTTTGTGCAGCACCGGGAGGAAAAGCAATCCACGCGGCAGAACTTCTGAATGAGACTGGCTATGTGGAAGCAAGAGACCTGACTGATTATAAGGTGAATCTGATCAGGGAGAATATCAGAAGAAGCGGACTTATCAATATAGAGGCTGTGAGATGGGATGCGACAGTACTTGATGAAATGTCTGTAGGAAAAGCCGATATTGTCATTGCGGATCTTCCGTGTTCCGGCTTGGGCGTGCTGGGAAGAAAACCAGATCTTAAGTACAAGATGACAAAGAAGACGCAAAAAGAGTTAGAGCAGCTTCAGCGAAAAATCCTGGGAGTAGTACAGCATTATGTGAAACCAGGTGGGAAACTCGTGTACAGTACCTGTACCGTGAACCGGGCGGAGAATAAAGAAAATGCCCGATGGTTTACAAAAGTATGTCCTGAATTCACACTGGTAAAGGAAGAACAGAGAATACCGGGAACTGACAGCGGTGATGGTTTTTACATTGCATTATTTCAGAGAAAAGAATAGAGATAACTATGAGTAAAATAGATATAGGTTCATTTAATTATGAAGAATTAATAGAAGAAATGAAGCGGATTGGCGAAAAAGCGTTCCGCGGAAAACAGATATATGAATGGCTGCATGTGAAGCTGGCTGATGATTTTCAGGAGATGACGAATCTACCAAAGAGTCTGAGAGAACGGCTGGAAACAGAGTATGAAATCTCCACAGTCAAAATGATAGACCACCAGATTTCAAAAGTTGATCCGACAGAAAAGTTTTTGTTTGAGCTTGCAGATGGAAATATGATTGAAAGCGTTTTGATGAAATATAATTACGGAAATTCTGTCTGTATTTCTTCACAGGCGGGTTGCCGGATGGGGTGCAGATTCTGTGCATCAACGATCGGAGGACTGGAGAGAAGTTTAAGGCCGTCAGAGATGTTAAGACAGATCTACCAGATTCAGAAAATGTCGGGAGAACGTGTTTCTAATGTAGTTGTCATGGGAACAGGGGAACCAATGGACAACTACGATAATTTCGTGAAATTTATTCATATGCTGAGTGATGAACATGGGTTGAATATCAGTCAGAGAAATATTACTGCTTCTACTTGCGGAATCGTTCCAAATATGAGAAAACTGGCAGAGGAAGGATTCCAGATTACACTGGCACTTTCGTTGCACGGTTCCAGCCAGGAGAAACGAGAAAAACTGATGCCGATCGCATTTAAATATAATCTGGATGAAGTGCTTGAGGCATGTGACTATTATTTCGAAAAGACCGGAAGAAGAATCACATTTGAGTATAGTCTGGTGGCAGGGGTCAATGATGGACCGGAAGATATTGCGGAACTGACTGCTATTTTGAAAAAAAGAAACTGTCATTTGAATTTAATCCCGGTTAATCCGATCAAAGAGCGGGATTATAAGAGACCAGAGCGGAAAAATGCGTTGGAATTTAAAAATAAACTTGAAAAAAACGGAATAAATGTTACTATTAGAAGGGAAAGAGGCTCTGATATAGACGGGGCCTGTGGACAGCTTAGAAGGCGTCATGCGGCGTCTGATGAAGGAGAATGCGATGAAATTATATGCAATGACTGACATTGGAAGAAAAAGAGAAGTCAATCAGGATTATGTATATGTGACGGACCAACCGATTGGTCCTTTTGCGAACCTGCTTGTGGTTGCCGACGGAATGGGAGGACACAAGGCAGGCGATTTTGCGTCTAAATATACAGTCAACGTGTTAAAAGAGGAGATAGAGAATACCTCTTTGAAAGAACCTGAGGAGATTTTAAGAAATGTAGTCAGCGTTGCAAATCGCAAGTTAATAGAAGTTGCCGCTACAGATATCAAACTGGAAGGCATGGGAACGACACTGGTGGTAGCGACTGTTGTGGGCAATACTCTTTATTTTGCCAATGTGGGAGACAGCAGACTCTACCTGATCAATGATAAGATAAGACAGTTATCCAAAGACCATTCACTGGTGGAAGAGATGGTGAGACTTGGTGGAATCAAAGCAGAAGAGGCGAGAAATCATCCGGATAAGAATATCATTACCCGTGCGATTGGTGTGAAAGAAGATGTGGAAGCGGACATTTATGAGTATCGGCTGAAAAAGGGCGATATCATTTTGATGTGTACAGATGGACTGAGCAACATGGTGGAAGATGAAGATATGTTTGACATCGTTAAGGGGTCCCGTGATGTGATCGAAGCTGTACAGATGTTGATAGAGAAGGCAAACAGCAATGGTGGAAGAGACAACATAGGGGTTGTTGTTGCAGAGCCACTTGCAGATGAGGTGAGTATATGGTAAAAGATGGAATTGTACTGGGGAAGCGGTATCAGATTCTGAGTAAGATAGGCACCGGTGGCATGGCAGATGTCTATAAGGGAAAAGATACAATGCTGAACCGTTATGTGGCGGTAAAAGTATTAAAGAAAGAATATCGGGAGAACGAAAGTTTTGTGCGGAAATTCCGTTCGGAAGCACAGGCGGCAGCAGGACTTTTGCATCCGAATATTGTTAATGTTTATGATGTAGGATCTGACAGAGGGTTATACTATATGGTCATGGAACTGGTCGAAGGTATCACTCTGAAAGAATATATAGAGAAAAAAGGCAGAATTTCGCACAGAGAACTGATCAGTATTGCGATACAGATGTGTGCGGGTATTGGTGCTGCCCATGAAGCAGGGCTGATTCACAGGGATATCAAGCCACAGAATATTATGATTTCCAGAGATGGAAAGGTAAAAGTGACGGATTTCGGTATTGCGAAGGCTGTTACCTCTAATACAGTAACGACGAATGCGATGGGATCTGTTCATTATTCATCACCGGAACAGGTGAGAGGCGGGTTCAGTGATCAGAAGAGTGATATTTATTCTATTGGAATCACACTGTTTGAGATGGCAACAGGGGAAGTACCGTTTGATGGTGATTCTACCGTTGCGGTCGCTATGAAGCATTTAAAAGAAGAAATCACCCCTCCGTCTGAACTAAATGAAGATATTCCGTACAGTCTGGAGCGGATTATTTTAAAATGTACACAGAAGAATGCAGAACGGAGATATGCGAATGTGAATGCGCTGATTCGCGATCTGAAACATTCGCTGGTAGATCCTGATGGCGATTTCGTAGTAATACCACCACTTAATAATGCAGATACTGTCATTATTACGGATGAAGATTTAGATGATATCAGGGAGTCGTATGATGGCGACGATGAATATGATGCTGACGAGTATGATACTGATGAGTATGATACCGATGAGTATGACACCGATGAATATGATACAGAATCATATGGTGACGATGATGATTACGACGACGATGACGATTATGACGATGATGATTATGATGAGCGCCGCGGAAAAAAGAAGAATTCTGATGATGTAAATCCACGAATGAAAAAAGTAATGAGGGTTTTGACAATCGTGGTTGTTGCCATTATTTTGGCAATTGTGGTATTTGCAGTCGGAAAAGCGGCAGGTATTTTTAAATTCGGACCATCTCTGAACTTGAATAAAACAGAGACGAATACGGTTAAAGTACCTAATGTAGAAGGTATGACTGAAGATGAGGCGAAAAAGGCGCTGAACAGCAAAGGGCTGGGTTATGAAGTCATTTCCCGTGAAGAATCTGAAGAATATGAGGAAGGACTGATCTGTGAGCAGACTCCTGAATCAGGAAAGAAAGTCAAGAAGAATACAAAAGTGCAGGTTGTTGTAAGTTCCGGACTTAAGGGTGAGAAACTTACAATACCAGATGTCAGCGGAATGTCAGAGGACGAGGCTCAGAAAGCATTGAAGAATGAAGGATTTGAAAAGATTTCTTCTGAATACGCATACAGCGATACAGTTTCCGAGGGAGATGTAATTGAGACGACCCCGGCAGCTAATACGCAGGCAACAAAAGAGACTAAGATTGTGATGAAGGTAAGTAAGGGGGCCGAGAAAAAGACGGTACCGAATGTCATTGGAAAGAACGATCAGGATGCACAGAACGAGATCACCTCGGCAGGGCTGGTCGTAACTGTGACTTATGATTATAGTGATACAGTTGCGGAAGGAAAAGTCGTTTCACAGACAATTGCCGGTGGTAAAAAAGTAGATGCAGGTACAACGGTCGGAATTACTGTAAGCCGTGGTGAAGAACCACCGGAACAGATTAGTGTACCACCGGTGACAGGTACAACCCTTGAGAATGCAAAGCAGTTGATTAAGAGTGCAGGGCTGAAAGTAGGAAATATTACTTACCAGAATAGTGACGCAGTCGCATCCGGCTGTGTAATCAGTTGCAATCCAGGCGATGGAAGCAATGTTAATGAGGGAACCAGTGTCAGTCTGGTAATCAGCCAGGGACCGGCAAGCACACCTACAACTCCGGATGATGGTGGCGACGGGGACACGACAGAATAGGTTTTTGATATGCAGGGAAAGATAGTGAAAGGTATTGCCGGATTCTACTACGTTCATGTAGTGGAATCCGGTGTTTATGAATGTAAAGCAAAAGGTGTATTTAGAAAAGAAAAGATAAAACCGCTGGTTGGAGATAATGTAGAGATTGAAGTGTTAAATGAAGAACCGAAAGAAGGTAATATTATAAAAATCCTTCCCAGAAAAAATGAACTTATCCGGCCGGCAGTTGCTAATATTGATCAGGCTCTGGTTGTATTCGCAGTGGCAAAACCGGATCCGCACTTTAATCTGTTGGACCGCTTCCTGGTTATGATGGAGACGAAAAATCTCCCGGTAGTATTGTGCTTTAACAAATCTGATATTGCAGATGAAGCATTGATAGAGAAATTGAGGAAGGTATATGAACCGACAGGATATTCACTGATATTTACCAGTGCGAGAGAAGATGACCATATTGATCAGGTGCGCGAGGCACTGAAAGGGAAAACTACGGCAATCGCAGGCCCGTCCGGTGTAGGTAAGTCTTCGCTCATTAATCTGATTCAGCCTAAGGCAAATATGGAGACTGGAGATATCAGCCGGAAAATCGAAAGAGGAAAGCATACAACCAGACATTCCGAATTGTTTCCGATCGATGGAAAATCCTATATAATGGATACTCCGGGATTCAGTTCTCTTTATGTAAATGATTTTGAAAAAGAGGAATTAAAATATTATTTTCCTGAATTCGCAGAATATGAGGGGAAATGCAGATTTAACGGTTGCGATCATGTCCATGAGCCTGGTTGTGCGGTGAAAGAAGCAGTGGAAGAGAAGAAGATACATGAGATCCGGTATCAGGATTATATAGAAATGTATGAGGAATTAAAGAATAAGAGGAGGTACTGATCATGGAATATATCTTGGCACCATCAATCCTGGCAGCGGATTTTAAAGTGCTTGGACAGGAGATGAAAAAGACTGCAGATAATGGGGCAAAATATTTACATTTTGATGTGATGGATGGAATGTTTGTTCCGAGTATTTCTTTTGGAATGCCGGTGCTGGCATCGATCCACGATGCAACAGATCAGGTGATGGATGCACATCTTATGGTGCAGGAGCCGATCCGTTATATAGAAGCATTTCAGAAAGCGGGAGCTGATCTTGTTACAATCCATTTAGAAGCCTGTGAGGATGTGACGGCAACGATCACAAAAATCAGGGAATGTGGAATGAAAGTTGGATTATCTATTTGCCCGGAGACAGATGAAAAAGAGTTGGTTCCGTATCTGGAGCAGGTGGATATGATCCTTATTATGAGTGTTCATCCTGGATTTGGCGGACAGAAATTTATTCCGGAATCTTTGGATAAGATAAGAAATGTGCGTAAGATGTTAAATGACAGAAATTTATCTGTAGATATCCAGGTGGATGGAGGAATCTATCAGACGAATGTCAGAGAAGTACTAGATGCAGGAGCTAATATTATCGTGGCCGGTTCTGCGGTATTTCGCGGGGACCCGGTACAGAATACAAAAGATTTTATGGAGATATTAAAGGACTATGAGTAAAAGAATTGTCATCGTAAGTGGGGGAAAAGTAGAAGATGATTTTGCTCTGTCAGTGCTTGCAAGCTATGAAAAAGAGTATATCATCGCGGTTGATAAAGGTATGGAATTTTTGTACAAACATGATATCATGCCAAGCTACATTGTAGGAGATTTTGACAGTGTCAAAAAAGAAATCGGAGATTATTACCGAAATGAGACACAGGTGCCAATCAGGGAATATGTTCCGGCAAAAGATGCATCAGACACTGAAATTGCCATCCGTCTGGCAATGACACTGGGATGCAGTGAACTCATTATTCTTGGCGCAACAGGTGGAAGGATTGACCACCTTTGGGCAAATGTACAGTGCCTGATGATCCCATTCAAGGCAGGAATTGATGCGAAGATCATGGACAGTCAGAATTTGATCCGTTTAATAGAAGACGAAGTGCATCTTAAGAAAGAAGAGGCATTTGGACCATATTTTTCATTGTTCCCGTTAGGTTCAGAAGTTTATGGACTGACGATCAAGGGGGCAAAATATCCACTTTACAATCATACGCTTACGCCATATGATAGTTTGTGCGTGAGCAATGAATTTAAAGATGACGAAGTAGTGATAGACTTTCATACAGGTACAGTGATACTGATGCAGACAAGGGATGCGAAGAATCCATAAGTACAGAAGAGATGATATCATATACGATAGAAAATGGACCGCATCGTGGCCTACTAACTTTTGGATCGAAGTCCTAATATGGTAAGGAGAAGCGCTTGTATGAGTGCTTCTTTTTTGCTTGTGTGATGATCAAAGTTATTGTTTACAAAGATTGTATTGGTATAGATTATGGCAACAGCAGGTTGCTTTTCAGACTGCGGGTTTATCGATATGATAAAGATAACGGAGGTGACGACTATGGAAACAAAAAAGATAATTCTTAAACTTAGAACAGAAAGAGGAATGTCACAGGACGAGCTGGCAGATAAAATCATGGTAACAAGGCAGGCAGTATCACGTTGGGAAAATGGAGATACCGTTCCAAACACGGATACCCTTAAGCTCTTATCGAAAGAATTTGATGTCTCCATCAATACGCTTTTGGGAGAACCCAGAAAGCTGATCTGCCAGTGCTGTGGAATGCCAATTGATGATGATTCCATATTGGGACGTGATAAGGATGGCACATTAAATGAGGAGTATTGTAAATGGTGCTATGCAGATGGAACATACACATATAATGATATGGATGAATTGATTGATGTGTGTGTGAAGAATATGGTAAATGAAAACTTTACCGAAGAACAGGCACGTTCTTATTTAGAAGAAATGCTTCCAAAGTTAGATTACTGGAACAGGTATGATGAACTTAGTGACAATGGACAGTTTGAAGAGTTTAAAAGGCAATTGATAGAAGAAATAAACGATTTGCATATAGATGGACTTCCAAGGGTAGACAAACTAAATGCACTTGTGGGGAAATATGTGAATCTGGAATATAATCTGCCTAATGGACAAAAAGTGAAATTCCTTGATGATCAGAAAACCTACCTGGGTAATCAATTGGAGTCTGAATTCGGAGGAGACAGGTGCTTCGGTATTCTGGCAAGTATGGATTTTATTCTGATATGTACATATGAGAAGGATGGTGAAAATCCAGAGCTGTTGATTTATAAAAAGAGATAATATAAGTAAAAAGAAAAGTCTTGACAAATAAACGACCGTTTACTATTATGAAAATGTAAACGGTCGTTTATTTAAATTGGAGGTTATCAGCGTGAGTAGCAGAAAAGAAGAGATATTGATTGTGGCACTGCATTTGTTCGCCAGAGATGGTTACGAAGCTGTTTCGGTCAGCCAGATAGCAGGAGAGCTTGACATGACAAAAGGGGCATTGTACCGTCATTACAAAAGCAAAAGAGATATTTTTGACTGTATTGTGCAGCGTATGGAGCAGCAGGATGGCGAACAGGCAACAGAATATGATATGCCACAAGAGGATAAAGAGAAAACGCCTGAAAAGTATGAGACAGTATCATTGGATGATTTTGTGGAATACAGCAAGTCTATGTTTGAATACTGGACAGAGGATGATTTTGCATCATCGTTTCGGAAGATGCTGACAATAGAGCAGTTTCGCAGTGAAGAGATGCAGAATTTATATCAGCAATATCTGGTATCCGGACCGGCAGAATACGTGAAGGATCTGTTCAAAAATATGGAAATAATAAATCCAGAAGAGAATGCAATTAAATTTTATGCAAATATGTTTTTCTATTATAGTGTATATGATGGAGCAGTAGATAAGGCGAAAGCAAAATGTCAGTTTGAACAGATGATGGGCAAAATTGTAGAAGAAATGAAGCAGTAATAAGAGCGCCAGACGCTAAGACGCAGAGCCGTTAATTCTGATACTGAAAAATCAGGATTATCGGTTTTTCGTAGTTTTTAAGAAAGGACGTAAAGAAATGGAAAAAAGTAATATTATGATTCGTTTAGAGAAAAAGGAAGAACAACGAAAAGTAGAAAATCTGGTAAG
>CAKRJP010000014.1 GCA_934351835.1 uncultured Lachnospiraceae bacterium | reverse complement strand
ATATGGCGGGATAGCTCAGTTGGCTAGAGCACACGGTTCATACCCGTGGTGTCGCTGGTTCAAATCCAGTTCCCGCTATTTTTATGAATTTTCTATCAACAACTGCTATTATTATGGCGGGATAGCTCAGTTGGCTAGAGCACACGGTTCATACCCGTGGTGTCGCTGGTTCAAATCCAGTTCCCGCTATTTTTTATTTTAGAGAGATGAATATCATCTCTCTTTTTTGTTAATCAGCAAACCATAACCCAAGTCTACTTGAGTTTATACGATGAGGTCAACGCAGATTCATGTTTGCGCAAAAATCCTGTATGCTGTTTCTGAGTTCACTCTTCTGTCAGCACACAGGATTTCTACGTTCTTTATGAACTTAATCTTCTATCACTATGCCTTTGCGCACCTCTTTAAAAATCATTTCATCCTAAACGATTCCCTGTGCATTCATTGCATCTACTACCTTCTCAAATCCGGCAATATTAGCACCTACTACATAGTTTCCTGCAAATCCATAACGTTTTGCAGCATCGTCTGCATTGTGGCAGATATTTACCATAATATCTTTTAATTTTGCATCTACTTCTTCGAATGTCCAACTTAATCTCTCACTGTTCTGTGACATCTCTAATGCAGATGTTGCAACACCACCGGCATTTGCAGCTTTACCAGGAGCAAATAATACTCCATTCTGCTGTAAGTACTCTGTTGCTTCTAATGTTGTAGGCATATTTGCACCCTCACATACTGCGATACATCCGTTTGCAACCAACTGCTTTGCATCTTCTAAGTGAAGTTCATTCTGAGTTGCACAAGGAAGGGCAATATCTACTTTTACAGACCATACACCACGTCCCTCATGATATTCTGAATTTGGACGATAGTTCTTATATTCTGTAAGTCTTGCACGTTTTACTTCTTTGATTTCTTTTAATGCTGCTACATCAATTCCATCCGGATCATATACCCATCCATTAGAATCACTGACTGTTACAACTTTTGCTCCAAGTTCTTCTGCTTTCTGAGCTGCGTATATTGCTACGTTACCTGATCCGGAAATTGCAACTGTTTTTCCTGCAATATCTTTTCCATTGATCTTCAAAAGTTCTTCTGTGAAATATAACAGTCCATAACCTGTAGCCTCTGTTCTGGCTAAAGATCCACCATATGTAAGTCCTTTTCCTGTCAGTACACCTTCATATAATCCTCGAATTCTCTTGTACTGACCAAACATATATCCGATCTCTCTTCCACCTACACCGATATCTCCGGCAGGAACATCTGTATCAGCTCCGATATATTTACATAATTCTGTCATAAAGCTCTGACAGAACGCCATTACTTCTCTGTCTGATTTGCCTTTTGGATCAAAATCAGAACCACCTTTACCGCCTCCGATCGGAAGACCTGTTAAGGAGTTCTTGAAAATCTGCTCAAATCCAAGGAATTTGATAATTCCAAGATTTACAGATGGATGGAAGCGAAGCCCTCCTTTGTATGGTCCGATTGCACTGTTAAACTGAACGCGGTATCCTGTATTAACCTGTACCTGTCCTTTGTCGTCTACCCACGGTACACGGAATTTGATCTGTCTCTCAGGCTCTGTCAGTCTTTCAAGCAAACCATCTTTTCTAAATTTCTCCTCATTTGCCTCAACTACAACTCTCAATGACTCCAGAACTTCTTTTACTGCCTGGTGAAATTCTGGTTCTGCAGGGTTTTTTGCAACTACCCTTTCTAAGACTTCATCTACATATGACATACCATTTACCTCCTACGTGTAACTATAATTTTTGAACATACGATTTACAAAAACTTGCATCTTGTAAAGCAAAAGCGGATGAACAATGTCATCCGCTTTTCGACTTCGCTGTCCTACGTTATTGTACTAAAGTTTTTTACATAACACAAGAGTTTTTTACTGTTTTTTTAACATTAAATTCCGGTTTTTGCAATTTCATCGTTCTTTTCTTGCATTTTCATGCTTATTTGAAATATTCCACACCAGACTCAAAGATCTTCATATCCTGCTCACCATAGATATTCTTTGCCACAGAACGTGCGCGTCTCTCTGAATGAGCCATCTTACCAAGTACACGTCCATCAGGACTTGTGATTCCTTCAATTGCAAGGTAAGAACCATTAACATTCCATTCTTCATTCATTGTGATATTTCCATCCAGATCGCAGTACTGCGTTGCAACCTGACCATTGGCGAATAATTTTTCCAGCCACTCTTTATTTGCAACAAAACGTCCCTCTCCGTGTGATGCCGGATTGGTGTATACTCCACCCAGTGTTGCATTAGCAAGCCAAGGCGACTTATTCGTCACTACTTTTGTATATACCATCTTAGAAATATGACGTCCGATAGTATTATATGTCAACGTCGGAGAATCTGGTGTCTGACCGGTAATTTGTCCATTCGGTACAAGACCAAGTTTGATCAGTGCCTGGAATCCATTACAAATACCAAGAGCAAGACCATCTCTCTCATTTAATAATTTTTCCACTGCTTCTTTGATCTTCGCATTTTGGAATGCTGTTGCAAAGAATTTTGCAGATCCATCCGGTTCATCACCAGCACTGAATCCACCTGGGAACATGATGATCTGTGCATCATTGATAGCTTTTTCAAAAATATTTACAGAATCCACAATATCTGCTGCTGTAAGATTCTTAAATACCTTTGTCACAACTTTCGCTCCGGCTCTTTCAAATGCTTTCGCACTGTCATACTCACAGTTTGTACCTGGGAACACCGGTATAAATACTGTTGGCTGCGCAATCTTATGACTGCAGATATGGATATCTTTTGTATCATAAAGACCTGTCTCCACCTTCTGTTCCTGTCCTTCTGCTCCTGAGTTAGTACTGAATACAGATTCCAGGGTTTCTTTCCATGCTGTCTCTGCCTCCGAAAGTTCAATCTTCATATCTCCATATGTAATTGCCGCATCAGCAGTCACTTCACCAATTACAGTATAATCAAATGTCAGCTCGCCTAATTTATCTGCCGGAACTTCTGCAATCAGGTCACCGAACTCCGGCGCAAACAAGTCTTTTGCATCTACGCTTGGATCAATATTTACACCCATTCCGTTACCAAACGCCATCTTACTTACTGAAGATGCGATACCATGTCTGTCGAGCGCATAAGCAGCCACAATATTACCTGCATGAATGTTCTCTGTAAATTTTGCATACTGATCCATTACTTTATCATAAACCGGAATGTCATACTCATTCGTTGGGATCTGTAACCATACCAGTTTATCTCCCACATTCTTAAGTTCCGGTGTAATAATATCTTTTTCTGTCGCAATATCTACTGCGAAAGATACCAGTGTCGGAGGCACATCAATGTCTTCAAATGTACCGGACATACTGTCCTTACCGCCAATAGAAGGAAGTCCATAGCCCAACTGTGCATCATAAGCACCGAGAAGTGCTGCAAATGGCTGGCTCCATCTGGATGGATCTTCAGACATTCTGCGGAAGTACTCCTGGAATGTGAAACGAATCTTGCTGTAATCTCCACCGTTTGCCACAATTTTTGCAATAGATTCTGTTACCGCATAGATTGCTCCGTGGTACGGACTCCACGTAGACAGATATGGATCAAATCCATAGCTCATCATCGTTACGGTATCACAATCTCCTTTTGTTACCGGAAGTTTTGCCACCATGCTCTGTGTCTCTGTCATCTGATACTTACCGCCGTGTGGCATAAATACAGAAGCTGCTCCGATAGAACCATCGAACATTTCTACCAAACCCTTCTGAGAACATACATTTAAATCACGCAGCGTCTCCAGCCATTTTGTTCTGACATCACCGATCTCTGCTCTTCCGAGAATACTGTCTTTGCGATTTGGAATTTCAACAGAAACCTTTGTCTCCTGGTGTGCTCCATTAGTGTCAAGGAATGCTCTGGATAAGTTTACAATATCCTTTCCTCTCCATGAAAGTACCAGTCTAGGTTCTTCTGTTACTTCCGCAACAATCGTAGCCTCCAGGTTTTCCTCATTTGCATATTTCAAAAATTCTTCTACATCTTTCGGGTCAACAACAACTGCCATACGTTCCTGAGACTCAGAGATTGCAATCTCTGTTCCGTCAAGTCCTGCATATTTCTTAGGCACTTTATCAAGATTAACCTTCAGCCCATCCGCCAGCTCGCCAATTGCTACAGACACACCACCTGCTCCAAAGTCATTGCATTTCTTGATCAATTTGCTAACTTCTTCTCTCTTGAACATACGCTGAATTTTACGTTCAGTAGGTGCATTACCTTTCTGTACTTCTGCCCCGCAAGTTTCAATAGACTCCAGAGTATGTACCTTTGAAGAACCCGTTGCTCCACCGCAACCGTCACGTCCTGTACGTCCACCCAACAAGATGATGATATCACCCGGATCAGAAGTTTCACGGATGACCGCACGTCTAGGAGCAGCTCCCATAACAGCACCAATTTCCATACGTTTTGCCACATAATTTGGATGGTAAATTTCTTTTACTGCACCGGTAGCAAGACCAATCTGGTTACCATAAGAACTATAACCATGTGCCGCCTCACGTACCAGTTTCTTCTGTGGAAGTTTTCCCTTCAAAGTATCTTTTACAGATACTGTCGGATCTGCCGCACCGGTTACACGCATTGCCTGATATACATAAGTACGTCCTGAAAGCGGATCTCTGATCGCTCCTCCAAGACAGGTTGCAGCTCCACCAAATGGCTCAATCTCTGTTGGATGGTTATGTGTCTCATTCTTAAAGTTAACTAACCATTCTTCCTCTACACCATCTACTTTTACAGGAACAACAATACTGCAGGCATTGATTTCATCAGATTCTTCCTGATCATCAAGCTTTCCTTCTGCTTTTAATTTCTTGGCAGCTAAAAGTGCCAGATCCATCAGACACACAAACTTATCATCTCTGTTTTTATAAATTTCTGCAAAATCTTTCTGATATTGCTTATAGGTTTCCTCAATTGGTGTTCTGTAATCTCCTTCGCCAAACAAAACCTCTGTCAGCTCTGTAGAGAAAGTTGTATGACGGCAGTGATCTGACCAATAGGTATCCAGAACACGGATTTCTGTCATTGAAGGATCTCTTTTTTCTTCACCGTGGAAATACTTCTGGATATGTTTAAAATCTTTAAATGTCATCGCAAGTCCGAGGGAATCATATAATTCTTTCAACTCTTCATCCGGCATATCTTTAAATCCATCAAAAATAATAACATCTTCCGGCTCATCAAATTTAGTCACCAGTGTCTCCGGTTTGTCCAGGCCTGTCTCTCTGGAATCTACCGGATTGATACAATGTGCTTTGATTGCATCAAACTCTTCCTCTGAAATCACTCCGGCATTACCAACAATCACATAAGTCGTTGCCGTCTTAATCACCGGCTGCTCATCCTCTTTAATAAACTGAATACACTGTACTGCGGAATCAGCTCTCTGATCAAACTGACCAGGCAGGAATTCTACAGAAAAGATTCTGCTATTCTCCCCTACCGGGAACTCCTCCTGATATAAAGTATCTACCGGTGGCTCTGCAAAAATGCCATGGCACGCCTTCTCAAAAATCGCTTCAGACACATTCTCAACATCATAACGAATCAGTACACGAACTTCTTTCACATCTTTAATTCCAAGATAGCTTTTAATTTCATGCTTTAAATCTTCTGCCTGTACAGCAAATCCTGGTTTTTTCTCCACATACACACGTCTTACACTGCTCATAAATCTTCCTCCACTTATGAATCTTATGTTTATTATAGTTCCATTGTAGCATAATCTATATTATTAAGTATAATTAATATATCTTAATATACTTATAATCTTTTCTTATCTTACTATTCCTCACCTGTGCCTTCTATATCATGTCCGCTATTCTTTTTCCATTTCTTTTCAGCAAATTTTCCGGCACTTGACAAAACGCCTCCCACAAACACACTCTCTATTCCAAATATGACTGCGATTCTGATTACCATATCTGCGAAAAAACCTTCCGGCAACATCCGAATCATATAATCTGTCGCAGGATCAAACAACCACAAATCATTGGTGAAAAATATCTTGTGAAATATCGTAAAACAATCTGTAAAATCTATTGTAAATATAATCGCAAAAAAAATCCCCAGAACCACAAAAAGTGTGAGTGCACGCAAGTAACCATATACCAATAGTCTAAACCCATGTTTTCCCATAATAAAAATTCCAAAAAGAAGTATAACCGAAACTCCCACACAAATATTTCTGAGTTTCAATCCATCCAAGAATAAGTTCTTAACATCTGCCATATGAAGACGATCCTGTTCATTAAAGAAATCCTGCACTGTTCCGTCAACTTCTGTTTCAACAGACAGACTTTCTTCTTTTCCAATCAGATAATCCATCATACATTCTGTGACTACCATAATATCATCTATGTCCATCCGAAGAACATGTGGTACAAAATATTTGTCGTATTCCTTTCGATAAAAGCTATAATGACTATCACCGTACACAGCAATCTGAATACTCGTCAGTAACATTGAAAAAACCAATAATATCATTGCTCCTACAGTCACAATTCTTTGCATTCTTGTTCCATCTTCTACTGAAATCTTTCGTCTTAATTTCATATTTTTCTGTTTCTCTCTTTATTCTACTCTCTTTCTTAATTCTAGCAGAATAATCATTGTATTTCATCCGCTTTTGACTTATAATAACTTATAAGATTAATAAGGAGAACTTATCATGGATATCAATTACGAGCTATATAAAGTATTTTACTATGTTGCCTCAACTTTAAGTTTCTCAGAGGCTTCTAAGAAATTATTTATTTCTCAGTCTGCAGTCAGTCAGTCAATCAAATCTCTGGAAAAGAAATTAGGACAGACACTTTTTATCCGAAGTACCAAAAAGGTATCTCTCACCCCGGAAGGTGAGATTCTACTCCGACATATCGAACCCGCTATGCACCTGATTCACAGAGGCGAATCGCAGCTGTTAGATGCGAACTCTACCGGCGGCCAGATTCGAATCGGTGCAAGCGATACCATCTGCCGATATTTTCTGGTCCCATATTTAAAGCGACTTCATATGGAGTTTCCACAGGCTCACATCAAAGTGACAAACGCAACATCTATTGGATGTGTAGATTTATTAGAGAGTGGTCAGGTCGATCTGATTGTTGTCAATCTTCCGAATCCTTATCTGCGAAATATCGCACATGTTAAAAAAATCCATACATTCAAAGATGTATTCGTTGCTAATGAATCTTTTGAGGAATTAAAAGGGAAAAAGCTATCTTTAAAAGAACTCTTAGAGTATCCGATTCTCATGCTGAACAAAACCAGTACTACTAGTGAATTTTTGCATTCACTGTTCCAGGAACAACAGTTGGATCTGATCCCCGAGATCGAACTCAGCAGTAATGACCTTCTGATTGATCTGGCAAGCATCGGTCTTGGGATTGCTTTCGTTCCGGATTACTGTATTCCACATAATTCCAGTAACTTATTCGTTGTCGAAACACAAGCAGAGATTCCAGCAAGGGAATTAGCGATCGCTTACAATAATCAGATCCCTATCTCTAAATCTGCACAGGCATTTTTAAATTACTTTTCCGACCAGAACGACTGAATCTGCGCTGTAATATTTTTAATATTACAGCTTTTTATATTGTCCCATTCTCTCGGGAAACTCTCCCGATATCTCCGGTCTCTGAACCGATCATCCAGCAGGAGTATAACTCCTCTGTCCATATCCGTTCGAATTACTCTGCCTGCAGACTGTAATACTTTATTCATGCCCGGATATAAATACGCATAGTCAAATCCCCTCTCACCATGTGTATCAAAATAATATTTCAAAATCTCCCGTTCTTTGCACACCTGCGGAAGCCCTGTTCCAATAATCATTGCTCCGATCAACTTATCATCCGTAAGATCTATTCCCTCTGAAAAAATTCCTCCCATCACGCAGAATCCAATGAAACTTGATTTTTTTGTTTCTTCGAAGTTTTCAAGAAATGCTTCTCTTGCTTCCTCCGACATATATTGAGATTGCATAACATAATCCACAGCAGAACCGGTCTCTTCCACCTGCTCTATAAAAAATTCGTAAGTTTCTTCCATGAAGCGATATGATGGAAAGAATACCATATAATTTCCTGTCCGTGATTCTGCCACCTGTAAAATATATCTTGCATAACGCTGATACATTGATGCATCTCTCCGCGTATATTTGGTGCTCACATCTTCTCCCATCAGAAGCAGACGATTGGAACTATCAAACGGAGAGTTCGCATAAATTGCATAATCATCTTTTTCTACACTCAGCAATTTTTTATAATAACGGATTGGCAATAGTGTTGCCGAAAAAAAGATTGTCGCTACTCCCTTTTCCAGACAAGATTGCAGATTCGCGGCCGGATTCACGCAGTACAGGCATAGCTTAAACTTTCCATCCTGCTCAATCTCTGAATAAATAATATAATTTTCGTCCAACCGTTCATAAGTATCCACAAACATCCGGATCCGGAAATAAAACTCCAGTACTTCATTTCGCATCTCGTCATTTCCGGAACGTTCTTTGTTCTCCTCCAGAAAATGTTCCAGCTGCGTCATAAGATTCAAAACTTTTAAGTACACATTCGAAACACTGTCAAAAATCTGATAATCTTCGCATTCCCTTTTCAGTGCTAAAAGTTGCTTGTTGCATGCCTCCAGTCTTGTTGCCAACTTTTCATCTTCATACCGGACGATTTTTTTAATCCTCAGGAAATCTTCTTTATAGATGCTGGCAGTGTACATCTCTCTTCCACGTTCCACCAGATTATGTGCTTCATCAATCAAAAATATACAATCTTCTTTCACACCTTCTCCGAAAAATCGCCTCAAGGACGCATTCGGATCAAATACATAATTATAATCGCAAATGATTGCATCCATCCATTCCGAAAGATCCAGGCTCATTTCGTACGGACAGACATTCCATTTTCTTGCCTGCTCTTCAATTATCTCACGGTCCACACAGTCTGAAGTTGTCAGGAGTTCATAGACTGCATCATTCACTCGATCAAAATGTCCTTTCGCATAAGGACATGCATCCGGGTTACATTTTGTCTCCTCGCAGAAACATATCTTCTCCTTCGCTGTCAGGATAATCACCTTCATGCGGAGAGCCTGTTCTCTTAAAAGTTCAAACGCCTGCCATGCTACTGTACGGGTGATTGTCTTTGCCGTCAGATAAAAAATCCGTTCACTCAACCCTTCTCCTACCGCCTTTACCGCCGGAAATACCGTTGCGATTGTTTTACCAATCCCCGTCGGGGCCTGAATAAACAACTTCTTTTTCCGAAGGATTGTACGATAAACAGATACCGTCAAATTTCTCTGCCCTTCCCTGTAATCAAACGGAAATTCCACACCTTTGATGGACAAATTTCGTTTTTCTCTCCAGGTTACTTGATATCTTGCCCATTTTTCATACCGTCCGATCAGTTCAAAAAACCATTCTTCCAATTCTTTGTACGTATATACCTGCTGAAAACGTTTCAGCTCTTCTGTCTCCATATTGCAATAGGTCATCTGGACTCCGACCTCATCCAGTTCATGCTGTACGGCATAAATATAAGCATAGCATCTTGCCTGTGCCAGATGTACTTCTATCGGCTCTTTTAATTGTTCAAGATTCATAAAAACACCTTTAATCTCATCTATAACCGCTCCTTTCGGAAGCTCTATTATTCCGTCCGCTCTTCCCTCCAACCGGATGACAAATCCTTTACAGGGGATCTCATACTTCAAGGCGACCTCTGCATGGTAATCTGCTCCCATCTGTCTTTGTATCTTCCTGTGGATCTTCCCTCCCAAAAGCATTGCATCCTTATCTGCTGCCATGATTCTCTGGTCAATATCTCCTGAACGTAGTATAAATTCCACCAGATTTCGAACTGAAATCCGTATTACCGGAATTATTAAATCCATGTTTTTCTCTCCTTGTCCCTCAACTTACTTCCATTGATATCCATTATACTACTCACATCGTTCACTCGCCAGAGATGGTTATCCACGTTTCACAAAATTTTCATCTACCTATCACAAAAAATCTCCACCAGATTCTTTCGGTATTTGAGTGGCAGATGTGTCATCTGACACTTTGGATTTCTTCGGGACTCAATTGCAATTGTATGACAGAAACTATTCCACAACCTCTCATACTCATATTCCTGCTTCGAAAAACGGACCGTCATATCTGAAGATATCTCTTCTCCGCTCACCAGCACCCACTGTTTTTTCGCTTCATGTACCACAAATTCCTGATGTGTCGCATCACAAATCATCCAGTTTTCGATTGTCAGACGATCTGCAAAATGTGGTGCTATACAAGTGAGCACACGGTTTTTCGGTTCTATCTTAGAATATAATACGCCATTCTCTAATTCACGGAACCGAACAAACTCAATAAAAACATGTGACTCGTTTCCCACATTTCTACTCAATTCAAATACTTTCTCCACATCAGGATCTGACAAGTGCTCCATGATTTTTGTACTGTCCGGAATATACTTCGCAGCCATCATTGTCTTTAAAATGGCATCCGCTTTATCTGCATCTTCCGATAACATCGCATAATAAATACTCTCATAACTTAATGCTCCCAGATGCCTTCGAATCAGGCGTTCCACTGCCAGTGCTTTCTTCTCCGTTTCTTCCACTTGCGTATATTCACAAAACAATTCCTGTTCCACCATCCCCTTCAAAGCAATTCCACACTCATTCGCATCTCTACCACTTTTCCAGGCATCATAAATTCCGGAAAAAATCCCCGTCACACTGTCACTACATACATACACCAGTTTCATCTACTCCTCACCTCCCTGCTCTTTTCCCAGTCAAATAAGGACAGCTGCTGATATCCTGCATTTCGAATCTCAGCCGGAAGCTTTTCTACGGCACTCAACAGATTTCTCGCAATATAGTCCTCCTCCATCTTTGTCTGACACATCATCTTTCCGTTACATGTAATAAAATACATCGCCCTTTTTAAAACAACACCAATCTTCTTAAGATCCGAAAAATCCAAATTACCCAATCTTCTCGCCTTTACAATCCTTATCGCCGACTTATAACCAAGTCCAGGAACCCTGAGTAACATCTTATAATCTGCCTGGTTAATCTCCACCGGAAAATACTCCAGATTCTTTAGTGCCCAGTTACACTTTGGGTCAAACAGCGGATTAAAATCCGGCTGTTCCTTTGAAAGCAACTCATCCGCCTGAAAATGATAATATCTAAGCAGCCAGTCCGCCTGATACAATCTATGTTCTCTTAAAAGCGGCGGTCCCTCTCCATTCCTTACCGGCAGTGCTTTATCTTCTACCACCGGAACGAACGCCGAATAAAAAACTCTCTTCAATTCGAACTTCTCATACAAGGATTCAGTCACCTTCAAAATCTGATAGTCCGATTCCGGTGTTGCTCCTATGATCATCTGCGTACTCTGTCCTGCCGGAACAAATCTCGGTGCATTGCGGAAAGATATAATCTCCTGCCTATTCTCTGTCATCTGATTCTGCACCAGACGCATCGGCGACAATATATTCTTCCGGCTCTTATGAGGAGCCAGGAGCCGCAAACTCTCTGCTGTCGGTAGTTCCAGATTCACACTCATTCGATCTGCCAGAAACCCTATACGTCTCACAAGATCAAGATCTGCCCCGGGAATTGTCTTCACATGAATATAACCTTGAAAATTATACTCTGTCCGTAACTTATAAAGCGCATGATAGATAAGTTCCATCGTATAATCCGGAGTCTTTAGTATCCCGGAACTTAAAAACAATCCTTCGATATAATTTCTTCGATAAAATTCCATCGTCAATCTACAGATCTCATCCGGCGTAAAAGATGTCCGAATTACATCATTGCTCCTACGGTTCACACAATACTTACAATCATAAACACACTCATTTGTAAATAAAATCTTAAGGAGAGAGATACATCTTCCATCAGCTGAAAAACTATGGCAGATTCCTGACTGTGCGCAATTTCCGATGCCAGTTCCATCATTATGTCTGTCAGTCCCGCTGGAAGTACAGGCAACATCATACTTCGCAGCATCCGTCAAAATCTTTAATTTTTCATACATCGACATTTTTTTCTGAATCTCCATCTCATCTTCTCTCCTTCTATGTAGCTCCTGTCTTTTTACCTCTTTTCATTCTTTTACAGAGAACATTTGTTCTTGTTGTTTATTATAAGAACAAATGTTCTTTCTGTCAAGAGATTTTTCTTTTAAAGTTTTCTCCAATTTCTTATCCCATGTGGTAGATAAACTTCTGTTTTTACGGTATAATTTTATATAGCAAAAATGACTGATGGACATTTTTACACCAGAAACACGCAAAGATGTCCTACTAAATTTTAAGGAGGATATTATGGACTTCTATCAATTTTATACAGGAGCCTGTTTTGACGCATACAATTTTTTAGGTGCACATATTGAACCCACCGGAGTTACTTTCCGCACGTTTGCACCCGCAGCTGCCCGTATCGCACTGATCGGGGAATTTAATCACTGGGAAGAATGCGAGATGCACCGTATCCACGATGGGAATTTCTGGGAATGTTACATTGCAGATGCCATTCCCGGACAAATGTATAAGTATCGCATTTATTATCAGGACGGTTCCTGCATGGATCATTGCGATCCTTACGGTTTCGGTATGGAACTCAGACCAAACAGTGCATCAATCATCCGCGATCTCAGAACTTATCACTTTCAGGATGAAGCATGGATAAGGAACCGTACCACCTGTAAGGACAAGGCTTTAAATATTTACGAAATACATTTTGGTTCTTTTAAAAAGCCATCTAAAAAGGCAGACGAATGGTATTCTTATACGGAAATGGCAGACCTCCTGATTCCGTATTTAAAGGAAAACGGATATAACTATGTGGAGGTTATGCCGCTATCAGAGCATCCCTGTGATGAATCCTGGGGTTATCAGAATACCGGATTTTTCAGTCCGACCTCTCGTTATGGCACTGCCGCTGAACTGATGGAATTTGTCGATAAATGTCACAAAAACCAAATTGGTGTCATTATGGATTACGTTCCGGTCCATTTTGCAGTGGATGGTTATGCGCTGGCAAAATATGATGGCACCTGTCTCTATGAATATCCGCACGAAGATGTCGGTCAAAGTGAGTGGGGAAGCTATAATTTCATGCATTCCCGCGGTGAGGTCCGCAGCTTTCTCCAGTCCGCCGCAAACTACTGGCTAAGCGAATACCATTTTGATGGGATACGTATGGATGCGATCAGCCGAATCATTTACTGGCAGGGCGAACCAGCCAGAGGTGTCAATGGAAATGCTGTTTCTTTCATACAGACAATGAACCAGGGACTAAAAGTGCTCCACCCGACTGTTCTTTTAGCTGCTGAAGATTCCACCTCGTATCCAAATGTCACCCTCCCGGTACACGAAGGTGGCCTCGGATTTGATTACAAATGGGACATGGGATGGATGAATGATACCTTGAATTATTTCCGTACGGCGCCGGAATATCGAAGCGACAATTATCATAAACTGACGTTTTCAATGATGTACTACTACAATGATGATTATCTGCTTCCACTCTCTCACGATGAGACGGTACACGGAAAAGCGACAATCCTACAGAAAATGTACGGAGATTATGAAGATAAATTTCCACAGGCCCGGGCATTTTATATGTATATGTACGCACACCCGGGAAAGAAATTGAATTTCATGGGTAATGAGATTGGTCAGCTCCGGGAATGGAATGAAAAAAGAGAACAAGATTGGGATATTGTGAAATATCCATTGCATGATTCCTTCCACCGTTTCATGACGGATCTCAATAAGCTTTATTTAAAGCACTCCTCTCTATTTGAGATGGACTATTCACAAAATGGTTTCAAATGGCTGGACTGCCACCAGGAAGAGCGTTGCATTTATGCTTTTGAACGCACAAGCAAAACGGAACGCATCATTGCTGTTTTCAATTTTTCTGATCACGAACAGAAAAAATATATCCTGCCGGTGGAACATGCGAAAAGTTTAAAATTATTGCTTGCCAGTGATATGGATATTTACTGTGGAACAACGACCTATAAAACTACCGTTCAAAAAATTACCAAAGATTCCGTCACATTGGATCTGGCACCTTACAGTGCACGCTATTATCTTGTACAATAGCTAATTACAAAAATCCCCTTGCAATACCACAATAATATTGATATTGTAAGGGGTTATTTTTTGCATATTATTTCTCAAATTTCAATTTGGAAACTGCATCTTTCAGATATTCATTTTCCACTTCTGCAAAGCGTTCTTCCTCGACCGCTTCTGCAAGTCCGGAATCAATCGGCATCTTTCCGAGTACCGGAAGTCCAAGGCTTTCCGCCACTTCATCGATATGGCTCTCGCCAAATACAGAAATCTTCTTGCCACAGTCCGGACATACCAGATAACTATAGTTCTCCACAATACCCATGACCGGAATATCCATCTGTTCTGCCATATTATAGGCTTTCTTTACGATCATTGTAACCAGATCCTGTGGAGATGTCACGATCACGATTCCATCTACCGGAATAGACTGAAATACTGTAAGTGGTACATCACCGGTTCCCGGGGGCATATCAATAAATAAGTAATCTAAGTCTCCCCAGACAACATCAGTCCAGAACTGTGTCACAACTCCTGCAATTACAGGTCCTCTCCAGATTACCGGATCATCCTCATGTTCCAACAGAAGATTGATAGACATTACTTTCGTCCCATCTCCTGCCACTGCCGGGAAAATCCCTGCGTCATTACCGCCTGCCTGCTCATGAATCCCATACATCTTAGGAATTGATGGTCCTGTAATATCCGCATCCATAATACCAACTTCATATCCCTGCTCTCGCATCTGTCTTGCCAGTGATGCTGTCACCATGGATTTTCCAACACCACCTTTTCCACTGACAACAGCAATGACATGTTTCACATGTGAAAATGCGTTTAACGGTTCTCTGAAATCCTGAGGTGCCTGTGGTTTACTGCCACATGAACTTGAATTTGCACATCCTGCACAATCTGAAGGTGCACATCCGCTTGTGTTTTCTGACATAACTTCTTTCTCCCTTAACCTTAGCTTTTTAATTAGTCTACTACTGCGATCAGTTCAATCTCACAAAGTGCATTCTTTGGCAACGTCTTTACAGCCACACAGCTTCTTGCCGGTTTTGAAGTGAAATATTTCGCATATACTTCGTTAAATGCTGCGAAATCAGCCATATCAGCCAGGAAACAGGTTGTCTTGATAACTTTATCAAAAGAGCTTCCTGCTTCTTCTAAAACTGCTGCAAGGTTCTTGCAAGACTGTTCTGCCTGCTCTTCAATTGTTGTTGCATCTATATTATTCGTCTCTGGGTTAATCGGCACCTGACCTGCTGTATACAGAATTCCGTTATGGATATATGCCTGTGAATATGGTCCTACTGCATCTGGTGCTTTTTTTGTTGCTACTACTTTCATTTGACTTCTCTCCTTTGCATCAATAATCTTTTGTTATTATACTACCGAATTTCATATATGTACACCCGTTTTTCCGACATTTGTCGATAATAAATTTCATATCAATATCTGTTAACTTCTCGTCACATCATGTAACCACAAATATTTTTTATAACGCCAGGTGGTAAGAGGGATCTTTATCAATTCATCGCACATCAGAATTGCATATACAATCTCCACCTTTGCATGAAATACAAAGGCTGCCACCGCACCTATCAATATAGAACATCCCCACATGGTGGAAACATCCATGATCAGCCCGAATCTGGTATCACCGCCGGCTCGAAAAACTCCAATAATCATTGTCGTATTATAGGACTGTGCAATTGTAAAATATGCCATCACTACGAACATAAAGCTTAAATATTCTTTTGCCTGCGGTGTCAACGTAAGTCCACTTCTCGCAAATGGAATTGCAAGCAGAATCACCACCGCCCCAAGGGCTCCCATGATAAAACTGATCCAGATAAACCGGACAGCATAGGATTTAGCCAGTTCGTACTTTCTTTCCCCAATCGTCTTACCAAGATAGATTGCAGTTGCATGAGATACTCCAAAGGCCACCACCGTCGCAAGCTGTTTTGCCATCTGTGCCACAGAATTAGCCGCCACTGCCGCACTTCCAAGATGTCCGATCACCGCCGTATTCGCAGAACTTCCCAGTCCCCACATGACTTCATTCAAAACCACCGGCAACGAATACATCAGATAATCTTTCAATAAGATTTTATCCACATGGAAAACATATTTCCAGCGGATCTTCACCACATGATTGCGGAAATGTGCATACAACAGCGACAGTATCGTTTCTGTGATCCTGGCACACAATGTAGCAATTGCTGCACCACGAATCCCAAAAACCGGAGCCTCACAATTTCCAAAGATCAATAACCAGTTTAAAAATACATTGACTACCAGAGAAATGCTGTAAATACATGTTGAAATAACCACCCGTTCAATACTGCGCATGATATTAAGATACACTTGCGTAACAGCCATAAACATATAAGAAATTCCTACGATTCGAAGATATTTGACTCCTTCAGCAATAACCAGCGGATCTGAAGTATAGATTTTCATAAGGATCCCAGGTATCGTCAAAGCCGCCAGCGAAAATATACAGGCAGTTCCCGTTCCGATTGCGAGCCCGATTCCCAGCACCTTTTCAATGGACACCGTGTCTTTTTTCCCCCAGTACTGGGCTGTCAAAACCGTTGCACCTGAAGTAATTCCTGCAAATAACAGCGTCATGATAAACTGCACCTGACCTGCCAGTGAAGCTCCTGATAGTACTTTTTCTCCGACTTTACCAAGCATCAGTACATCTGCCGCCGTCACTCCCACATTAATCAGATTCTGAAGTGCAATGGGGATGACCAGTGCCATTACATTTTTATAAAACTGTTTCCAATTTTCCTTCATTGTCTTTTCTTATAAACAAACAAGGCCCCCCGGACCTTGTTATCATATATCTCCAAAAATTCTACTCGTCAAAAGCCTCTTTCATTTTTTCCATGAAGCCCTTTTTCTTCTTGCCTGTCTTTTCTTTTTTCTCCCCGGATTCTTCTTTTTTACTCTCTGCCGCATGCAAAGAATTACCTGTCAATTCATCAAATTTGCGAAGTGCTTCTTTGGCTTCCGCACTCAGATGTTCCGGAGTCTGGATCACTAATGTCACATAATGATCTCCTCTTACCTGCGCATTTCTTACGGATGGAACGCCTTTTCCTTTCAGACGCACTTTCGTGTCTGTTTTCGTTCCTGGTTTTACAGTGTAAATTACTTCTCCATCTACCGTCTTAATACGGATATCTGCTCCCAGTGCTGCCTGTGCATAAGTGATCGGTACTGTAGAAAAGATATGCATATCCTGACGCTGGAAGATTGGATGTCTTGATACTGCGACCTCTACTAATAAATCTCCTCTTGGTCCACCGTTCACTCCAGGTTCGCCTTTTTCGCGAATACGGATACTCTGACCATTATCAATACCGGCAGGAATTGTAACTGATATCTTCTTTTTGTTAGAGATATATCCTGTTCCACCACAATCGGAACATTTTTCGCGGATAATCTTACCTGTTCCGCCACAATCCGGACAGGTCTGAACATTCTGTACCATTCCGAAGAATGACTGCTGTGTATATACTACCTGCCCTTTACCTCCACATTTCGGACAAGTCTCCGGTGAAGTTCCCGGTTTTGCTCCTGTTCCGTTACATGTCGGACATGGGTCTTTTAAAATCACATCTAATTCTTTCTCACAGCCAAATACAGCCTCTTCAAATGTAATTCTTACACTCTTGCGGATGTTAGAACCTTTCATCGGTCCCTGATTTCCACCGCGGCGGCTTCTTCCACCTCCGCCAAACAGATCCCCAAAGATATCTCCAAAGATATCGCTGAAATCAGCACCATTAAAATCGAATCCTCCATATCCGCCTCCGGCACTTCCATCAAACGCTGCATGACCAAACTGGTCATACTGGCGTCTCTTTTCCGGGTCACTTAAAACAGCGTACGCCTCTGACGCCTCTTTAAATTTCTTCTCTGCCTCTGCATCTCCCGGATTTACGTCCGGATGATACTTTTTTGCAACCTTTCTGTATGCTTTCTTCAGTGTGGCATCATCTACATCCTTGCTGACTCCCAACACCTCATAATAATCTCTCTTCGTCTCTGCCATTACAATATATCCCTTTCACATGGAACAATCCGGAAATCCAGGGAAGATTTATCACCCTCCCTGAGTCCCCGGAATATTCCTTATACTTAACGTGTGTATTTACTTAGACTTCTTTGTAATCTCCATCGACTACGTCATCTCCCTGGAAACCATCCGGTGCCGGACCTGCCTCAGGACCTGCTCCTGTTGTTCCCTGTGCTGCCTGCTGAGCCTGTGCTGCCTGCTCATACATCTTTGTGAAGACTTTCTGAGCACTTGCATTCAGTTTCTCCTGTGCAGCTTTGATCTCTGCTACCTGAGCCTCTGAGATATCATCCATATTTACTTTCTCAAGGATCTCTTTTAATGCTTTGCAATCAGCTTCGCATGCTGCTTTATCTGCTGCATCCAGTTTATCTCCAACTTCTCCAAGCGCTTTCTCTGTCTGGAATACCATTGAATCAGCTTCGTTCTTTGTATCAATTGCTTCTTTACGTTTCTTATCCTGAGCCTCGAATGCTGCTGCTTCTTTTACAGCCTTATCGATTTCATCATCAGACATATTAGAACCTGCTGTAATTGTAATATGCTGTTCTTTTCCTGTTCCAAGATCTTTAGCAGATACATTTACGATACCATTTGCATCGATATCGAATGTAACTTCAATCTGCGGTACTCCACGTGGAGCCGGTGCGATTCCATCCAGTCTGAACTGTCCAAGGGATTTGTTGTCTTTTGCGAACTGTCTCTCACCCTGTACAACGTTGATATCAACGGCTGTCTGGTTATCTGCTGCTGTAGAGAATACCTGGCTGTTCTTTGTAGGGATTGTAGTATTTCTCTCGATCAATCTTGTAGCTACACCTCCCATTGTCTCGATAGACAGTGACAGTGGAGTTACATCAAGAAGAAGGATATCTCCTGCACCTGCATCTCCTGCTAATTTACCACCCTGTACAGAAGCACCAAGTGCTACACACTCATCAGGATTCAGAGATTTGCTTGGCTCTTTTCCTGTTAACTGTCTTACTTTGTCCTGTACAGCAGGGATACGTGTAGAACCACCTACTAATAATACCTGACCAAGTTCAGCCGATGTAATTCCTGCATCAGATAATGCTCTTGTTACAGGCTCTGCAGTCTTTTCAACAAGATCATGTGTCAGTTCATCGAATTTAGCCTTTGTAAGGTTCATATCCAGATGAAGCGGACCAGATGCATTCATACTGATAAATGGAAGGTTGATATTTGTCTGAGTTGCTGAAGATAACTCTTTCTTCGCTTTCTCCGCTGCTTCTTTTACTCTCTGAAGTGCCATCTTGTCTGCTGAAAGATCCACACCATTCTGTGCCTTGAAATCTGCTACGATATAATCAACAATCTTCTGGTCGAAGTCATCTCCACCAAGTCTGTTGTTACCAGCTGTTGACAATACTTCAATAACTCCGTCACCAATCTCAATGATAGATACATCAAATGTACCACCACCAAGGTCGTATACCATGATTTTCTGTTCTTTTTCATTGTCAAGTCCATAAGCAAGTGCTGCTGCTGTAGGCTCGTTGATGATACGTTTTACATCAAGTCCTGCAATCTTACCGGCATCCTTTGTTGCCTGACGCTGAGCATCATTGAAGTAAGCAGGTACTGTGATAACAGCTTCTGTTACTTTCTCTCCCAGGTAGCCTTCTGCATCTGCTTTCAGTTTCTGAAGAATCATAGCTGAAATCTCCTGTGGAGAATATTTTTTATCATCGATTGTTACTCTGTAGTCAGAACCCATCTCTCTCTTAATAGAAGAAATTGTTCTCTCTGCATTTGTAACCGCCTGACGCTTTGCAGGTTCTCCTACTAAACGCTCACCATTCTTTGTAAATGCTACAACGGATGGCGTTGTTCTTGCTCCCTCTGTATTTGCGATAACTGTAGGCTGTCCACCTTCCATTACTGCAACGCAGCTATTTGTTGTTCCTAAATCAATACCAATTATTTTTCCCATAATGAATACCTCCTGATTTATTCTAAAATTAGTTTGCTACCTTTACCATACTGTGTCTCACAACACAGTCGCGATACATGTAACCCTTCTGGAACTCTTCTACTACAACGTTCTCTTCCAGGCTCTCATCATCAATATGCATCACTGCATTGTGAAATTCCGGATCAAATGGTTTTCCTACTGCCTCGATTGGCGTAACACCCGCACTCTCTAGCGTAGTGATAAGCTGTTTGTAAATCTTATCCATACCATCTACAAATGGATCCTCTTTCTTATCTTCCGCAACTGCTGCCAAACCTCTCTCAAAGTTGTCAACAATTGGAAGGATCTTTTCTATGATATCTTTCGCTCCAACTTCATACATCTGTGACTTCTCACGCTCTGTACGCTTGCGGAAGTTATCAAACTCTGCCATCTGACGAGCAACTCTGTCTGTAAGTTCCTCAATCTTCTCATCTTTTTTATCTTTTTTCTTCTTGCCAAAAAGTCTTTTAGAAGTTCCCTCTTCTGATTCTTTCTCCGGTTCTTCGTCAGAAGTCTCTGCAGTTTTCTCTGCATCTTCTGTTTCCGGTTCTTCCTCAGGAATTCCTGCTTCGGCAGCATTTTTCTTAGCTTCCTCTACAGCTTCCTTTACCATCTCTTCCTGGCTTTTTTCCTGCTTATTCTCCAAGGGTTAACCACCTTTCTCTATTCTTTCTTATGAAACATCTGATCCAGTTCATTCTGGAGACGTTTCATAGATGATAATACATGTTCATAATCCATTCTCTTCGGTCCGACAATTCCAATCGTTCCTTTTACGCCCTCGCCTAACTCGTAAGTCGCTGTCACGATACTGCAATCCTTCATGGTGTCTACCGGTGTCTCGTCTCCGATGTAAACCTGAATCCCTGTACTGTCTTCCCTTGAAAGTGTCTGGGTTACCAGTTCTGTAAGCTGCTGCTTCTCTTCGAATGCATTGATAATCTCCTGTGCACTCTGCTTATCACTAAGTTCCGGATACTTGAAGATGTTCGTTGCACCACTGGTGTAGATCTGCATATCTTCATCAATCTGAATGGCATCTGCCACTGCATCCAATACATTGCCTACTACTTCACTGTGGATTCCTGCCTGTTCTTTTAACCTCGCGATCAGTCCAAGATTGATCTCTTCGATCGGCATTCCATTCAGTGTCGTGTTAAGAAGCATATTCAGTTTCAACAGACTTTCATTGCTCAATGGTTCGTCAATATCAATGATTTTATTCTTGATCACGTTGCCACCGAGAACAATGACTGCTATAACCTGTTCTTCATCTACCATGGACAGCTGAATGAACTTAATCTTATTAGAATTATTCATTGGACTGGAAACCAGTGTTGCATAATTGGTATTGTTAGCCAGTACCTTCGCCGCCTGCTTCAGTAACTGATCCATCTTGTCAGCTTTCTCAAGCATCTGCTCATGCATCTCTGTTAATTCCTGTTCTTTCTCGCTCATTAACATATCCACATAAAGTCTGTAACCCTTATCTGAAGGAATACGCCCCGCCGATGTATGTGGCTGGATGATATATCCCAACTCTTCCAGATCAGCCATCTCATTACGAATGGTTGCTGAACTCAAGTTAAGATCGGAATACTTGGAAATTGTTCTGGAACCAACCGGTTCTCCTGTCTCCAGATAATTCTGAATGATTGCATGTAAAATCTTCAGTTTTCTGTCGCTCAATTCCTGCATTCCCATCGCGTCTTCCTCCTTTCAGTTTTTATTAGCACTCTTTTATTTTGAGTGCTAACACCTTTCGACTATTAATGTAGCACTACCATTTCTTTTTGTCAACACTCTTTATTATTATTTTACAAATTTATCGATTGCCTGATTCAGTGCCTCAATCGCATCCTGATCATTTTCCTCCACAGCTTCCACAATACAGTGGGAAATATGATTTTTAAGCACCAGCTTTCCGGTGTTGTTGATTGCCGATCTGACTGCTGCAAGCTGCATCAATACCTCACTGCAGTCAGCATCATTTTCCACCATTCTCTTTACCGCCTCCATATGTCCGATGGCCCTCGAAAGACGATTGATCACCGATTTTTTCTCCTGCAAGCTGTGCACATGTTTGTGTGGTCCATGCTCATGGCTGTGTGCTCCAGTTTCATGGCTGTGTATTTCATGCGTATGAGCATGCTCGTGTGTATGTTCCTGCATATTTATAATTTCCTCTCTGAGATTTCTATTTTCTATGATTCTTCCTTAATATGCTTCATCCATGCCTTTATTTCTTTTTCATGGCCGTTGTCTCCCGGTTCATAGAATTTTGCTCCCACAATCTCATTCGGAAGATACTGCTGTCTGACATAATGATTCGGATAATCATGTGCATACTTATATCCCACACCATGTCCAAGTTTTCCTGACGATTTATAATGGGCATCCTGCAAATGCGATGGCACCGTTGTCTTATGTGTCCGGACATTTTCCATCGCCGCACTGATTGCATTTACTGCTGAATTGCTCTTTGGTGCTGTGGCAATATAAAGCACGGCCTGTGATAAAATAATCTGCGCCTCCGGCATTCCGACTCTCTCCACTGCCTGTGCCGCCGACACTGCTACAGTAAGTGCCATAGGATCTGCATTTCCCACATCCTCAGATGCGCAGATCATTATGCGCCGTGCAATAAATTTGACATCTTCGCCGGCATAAAGCATTTTCGCCAGATAATAAACAGCCGCATCCGGATCAGAACCTCGCATACTTTTAATGAATGCAGAAATCGTATCATAATGATTGTCACCGTCTTTATCGTATCGCACGACCCTCTTCTGAATACATTCCGATGCCACATCCAATGTAATATGTATGATGCCATCTTCACTGCGCTCTGTAGTCAACACTCCAAGTTCAATAGCATTCAGTGCATTTCTTGCATCGCCGCCTGCAATATCTGACAGAAATTCAAGTGCATCTTCATCAATCTGTGCATGGTAACTTCCCATACCTTTTTCCGTATCATTAACTGCTCTTAACAGAATCGTCTTAATGTCTTCTTTCTCTAACGGGCGCAGTTCAAAAATGCTCGATCTTGAAATTAACGCTCCATTTACCTCGAAATATGGATTTTCTGTTGTCGCACCAATCAGAATAATCGTTCCATCCTCCACAAACGGCAACAGATAATCCTGCTGGCTCTTATTAAATCTGTGGATCTCATCGACAAATAAAATTGTCTTTTTCTGAAACATTCCCAAAGTATCTTTTGCCTTTTTCACAACTTCTTCCATATCTTTTTTGCCGGCTACCGTCGCATTAATCTGCGTAAATTCTGCACTGGTGGTATTCGCGATCACTTTTGCCAGCGTCGTCTTTCCGGTTCCCGGAGGACCATAAAAAATAATCGAACTAATCTTGTCAGCCTTGATTGCCCGATACAATAACTTATCTTTTCCTATAATATGTTGCTGACCGACAACTTCTTCCAACGTCGTCGGACGTAGCCTCGATGCCAACGGCGACTCTTTATCCATACTTTTTTCTCTTACATAATCAAATAAATCCATGTTGTATGTCCTTTCATCACTCCATGATCAGTCTGTCTGCCGTCACCAGTTCAAATCCTTCTGTCTGCAAATAATCTACAATACGCAGCGCCGCCTTGACACTGGATTCATAGCAGTCATGCATTAAAATAATATCACCTTCACCCACATCCGTCACTACCCTGTTCACAATTTCATCTTCATTTTTTGTTGTCCAGTCTAAGGTATCAATACTCCACAAAACCGGAAGGATCTGCATCTTATACTCCAGATTTTTCTTCCACTCTCCAAACGGCGGGCGCATATATTCCGTATGCTTTCCTGTAATCTGATAGATTACAGCATCCGTTTGCTCCACCTCTTTTACTGCCTCTTCATCTGGCAGTTTTTCAATCTGTACATGATGATAGGTATGATTTCCAATCAAATGCCCTTCCTCATCGAGACGCCTAACCAACTCCGGATATTTTTCAGCATTTTCTCCAATAAGGAAAAACGTTGCTTTCACCCCACGCATTTTTAATCCGTCCAGAAGTTTTCCCGTGTATTTTTCACTTGGTCCATCATCAAATGTAAGTGCCACCTGCGGTGGTTCTTCTAACTGAAGTCCTTTGATTTCCTGCTCTGTCTTCACATGTCCGGCTGTCTCTTTCTCAACAGTCTCGTTTAACTCATTTTTCTGTCGAAGGCCTGAGCTATGCAACCACCCTGTCATCTGTAAAAGACAGCACGCAAAGATAACTCCGCCCAGCATTTTTATAACATACTTTATTTGATTTCTTTCCATAATATATGATCCCCTATTCCATCTCACACTCTTTATTATATGAAACAATGATTTTCTATATGTAAATGACATCAGAACAACTTATTGCCTATCTTCTTATGTAATGTTATAATAAAAGAATTGTTTTTATATTGTTATCAAAGGAGGATTTTTATGACAAATACAAAGACATCAAATGCCCCCGTTACAGAAAACAAGATGGGGACGATGCCTGTTCCTAAATTATTGGTTTCTATGTCACTGCCAATGATGATCTCTATGTTGGTACAGGCACTTTATAATATTGTAGACAGCATGTTTGTGGCACAGATCAGCGAAGATGCGCTGACCGCTGTTTCTCTGGCATTTCCGATCCAGACCTTAATGATCGCTGTTGCATCAGGTACAGGCGTTGGCATTAATGCTCTCTTATCCCGCAATCTCGGGGAAAAAGATTTTACCGGTGCTAACAATGCGGCAAGAAATGGTTTATTTCTTGGAATCGTCAGTTGTATCATATTTGCAATCCTGGGCGGAATCGGATCACACTCTTTCTTTGCTATCCAGACTGACAATCCGGACATTGTAAATTACGGCACACAGTATATGACAATCATCACAATCTGCTCCGCCGGTATTTTTTTACAGATTACTTTCGAGCGTCTGCTGCAGTCTACCGGAAAAACAATTTACAATATGATCACTCAGGGAACCGGAGCCATTATTAATATCATCCTGGACCCAATTATGATCTTCGGACTCTTTGGTTTCCCAAGACTTGAAGTTGTGGGGGCCGCAGTTGCCACGATCACCGGACAGACAGTCGCTGTATGTCTTTCATTTTTCTTTAATCTGACCAAAAATAAAGAAATCAATTTAAATATGAAAGGCTTTCGTCCACACGCAAAGACCATTGCCCGAATTTATGAAGTTGGTATTCCTTCTATCATTATGCAGGCAATCACTTCTGTTATGACCTTTGGCATGAACAAGATCCTGCTGCCATTCTCATCAACGGCTGCCGCTGTTTTCGGTGTATACTACAAATTGCAGAGTTTTATCTTTATGCCGGTCTTCGGACTCAACAATGGTATGATCCCGATCATTGCATACAATTACGGTGCCAGACACAAGAAACGTATCACACAGACAGCAAAATTAAGTGTTTTGATTGCTATCTGCATTATGATGATTGGACTTGTGATTTTCCAGACAAGTTCAGGTTTCTTATTAAAAAACCTGTTCGATGCTTCCAATCATATGCTTGAGATCGGTGTTCCTGCATTCCGAACGATCAGTTTGAGTTTCTTATTTGTCGGATATTCTATCATCGTCGGTTCTGTATTCCAGGCTCTTGGAAATGGTGTTTACAGCCTGATCGTATCGGTCGCCAGACAGCTGCTGGTGATTCTTCCGGTCGCCTATATCTTTGCACATGTTTTCGGATTATCCATGGTATGGTGGGCAATCCCGATTTCTGAGATTGTATCCTTTATCTTATCCTCGATTTTACTGATCCGTATCTATCGAAAGAAAATCGAACCATTAGCATCTGTTGATGCATAGTACATATCACACGATGGACCAAGGCACTGGAATCCTTCAGTTCTTCGTATAAGCAAGAAAGGTTTCCGCACATCCTACGGAAACCTTTCTTACATATTATCACTTATTTATTTTTTCTGACACTCCATCCGAATGTCCCCTTTTTCTCACCAAGCCCCAGATATTCACCATGGGAATACGCTAAAAGCCCCGTATCACTTAATTCGAACTTTCCATTTTCCTGCATATAAGATTCATCCACCTGCACCGATACTACATTCGCCAGGAACATATCATGCGATCCCAGACGTTTGATCTCAGAAACTTTACACTCTATATTCACTGGGCTTTCGCTAATTGTCGGAGCATACTTAAGTTTCTCTGCCTTCCCCTTCGTAAGCTTCATCTCTGCCCATTTATCCACATCTTTTCCGGACCTTACTCCACACCAGTCGGTGGCATATGCAAGATCTTCTGTTGTAAGATTCACCACAAATTCTCCGGTTTCCTCTATCATATGATGCGAATAACGTTCCGGTCTCACAGATATATATAACATCGGAGGATTCGTGCAGACCGTCCCGGTCCACGCAATTGTCAGAATATTGCTATTTCCTTCTTGATCTCCACAACTGACCATAACCGCCGGCAGCGGATATAACATATTTCCCGGTTTCCATATCTGTTTTCCCATCTTCTTAACCTTTCTGAATCTATTCTCTATTTTATATATGTATATCTACACACACATCACACCTGTATTATTCCTGGAAAGTCGCCATCAATGTAGGAATCAGCTGTTTCTTTCTTGATACCACACCGTTTAAGATCACACGGTTAGTATGCTCGCTCAGATCAAATGCATCCAGCACACGCTCCTTTGCATTCTCTCCACAACAAATCAACTCTGTAGACTCATCCAGAATATCTGTCAGCATAAAGTAGATCATCTGAAGATTGTTCTCCTTCAATACCTCCGGCAGATGCGGTGCCAATACACTCTTGATCTCCCGAAGTTCTTCTTTGCTGATAGAACTGATCTGTCCGACACCAAAGGATACATCATTGACCTTAAACTGCTTGAAATCCTGGAAACAGATTTCTTCGGCTGATTTACCCTTTAGGTCACTACCTGCCTGGAACATCTCCTGTGCAGTCTCTTCCAGATCAATATCTGCAATCCTTGCCAGACGGTTTGCGATACTCTCATCCATTCTCGTGCAAGTCGGTGAACGGAATAATAACGTATCCGATATGATCGCACAGCAGAGCAATCCTGCGATCACCGGTGTGATCGGGATTTCATGTTCCTCATACATCTGATAAATGATCGTCGCCGTACAACCTACCGGCTGATTTCTGAAAAATACCGGTCCCACAGTCTCAAGACTTCCAAGTCTGTGGTGATCAATAATCTCCACAATATCTGCCTCTTCGATTCCATCAACTGCCTGAGACTTCTCGTTATGATCCACCAGAATCACCTGTTTTTTCTGAGTCGTCAGGAAACGTCTTCTTGAAACAAATCCCTGGAATCTTCCATCTTCATCTAAAATCGGAAAATCACGGTATTTTTTCTTACCCATGACATCTCGGATATCGTCCACATAATCCACCATGCTAAATGTCTCAAGTGGCATCCTTGTCATATATTCTTTAACCGGAATACTCTGGTTGATCAATCTTGCTACGGTAAATGTATCATATGCCGTCTTAATAATCACAATATTCTTCTCTTCAGCCTTCTCAATCACATCTGCCGCGATCTCCTCATCCTCCCCCGGAATACAGATGACCATACAGCTTACATCAATCTCGATTGCACACATCTGGGATTCATACAGATTTCCTAAAATCACCAGATCATCCTGTTCAATCAGTTCGTGCATGACATGGGTATCTGATGCAGCGATCTGTACCTTACCATGAGTAAAATATCCATGCTGGTTACCTGTCAGCAGTTCGCCATTCAATGTCTTTAAAATATTGCGGTACTGCGTCCTTGCCTTGGACAATACCCTGTTGTCAATAACATCCATATAAGATGTCGCGATATCGCCTGTAGAAATCACTCCTACTAATTCTTCGTCTTTTAAAATCGGGATCGTCTTATTCCCATTCGCCTTCATCTTCTCCCAGGTATCACGGATAGATATATTCGGATTCACACCCTCTATCTGGTGAATATCCATATCCTTAACCTGCAGTTTTACATTCTCTAATACAGGCGGCGGTGTCACCCCAAATTTCTTTAATACATAATTGGTCTCTTCATTAATCTGTCCGGCACGTCTTGCAACGTAATCTCCTCCGGTCACTTCTCGCTTCAGATTAGCATATGCAATTGCTGAACAAATAGAGTCTGTGTCCGGGTTCTTGTGACCCACTACATAGACTTTTTCACTTCTCTTGCTCATAGTTTCCACCTTTTTCTCTCTTTTATAAACTATATTTCCCTGCGTAATATGCACATTACACAAAGCCGTTATTATAAGAGTGCCATTTTTTAACGTTTTAGTCAACCTTTTTTGAACACTTCTGCGTTTTTATGGTATACTATTTTGTATGTAGGCCCTGAAATCAAGAAAATAAGGCCAAGGAAAGGGAAATTTATTATGAGCGAAGAATTATTACAAGAAGAAATTCAGAACGAACCACAGACTATGGCTGATCTGGAGGAGCATTTTGACGACGCCAATCCGTGGAATGTTGTCGCAGATTACAAAGAAAAGGGAACTGTTCTTCCGGTTAAAGTCGAAGGAATTGTAAACGGCGGTGCCATTGCAATGGTAGAGGGACTTCGCGGATTTATTCCGGCATCCAGACTGTCACTGTCTTATATTGAAGATCTCGAGACTTACTTATTAAAAGATATTGAAGTGAAAGTCATTGACGTTGATCAGGCAAATAACCGTCTTGTACTCTCAGCCCGTGAGATTCTCAAGGAAAAAGAGGAAAAAGAAAAGGCAGAAAAGATTGCCGCAGTTAAAGTCGGAAGTATTATGACAGGTACTGTTGAAAGCCTTCAGAACTATGGTGCATTCGTCCGCCTGGGAGACGGATTATCAGGACTGGTACATGTATCCCAGATCAGTCAGAAACGTATCAAATCACCAAAAGATGTTCTTGAAAAAGGTCAGGAAGTAACGGTTAAAGTTATCGGCGTCAAAGATGGAAAGATCAGTCTCAGTATGAAAGCATTAGAGGAAGTAAAAGAAGAGCCGGTAGAAAAAGTTGAGATTCCAAAGGCCGAAGAAATCGGAACGAATCTTGGGGATTTATTTAAAGGTTTGAAATTGTAGGCAAAAGTTTGCTTATTTATATTTCAGAATAAAAACAACTCTCATCATCACGCCAGACCAGCACAGCATGTAGATTGCCTTGCTTAGATAATGAGAGTTGTTTTTCATAACATGGACACCATACCATTCTTTTGCATAAATTTTATAGAATTTAGTAATCTTTTTAGTATTCTTTGTTTGCCATGATTCTTCTGGATATCGCCATGGATATTTCTAATATTATGATACATACTATGATTCCAAGTCCACATTGAATGATTGTTAATTTACCGGTCATCCATTTGTCTAGTCCATCCATTACGGAAATTCCATTTTGTAAACTTATTTTGTCTAACAGATATGTTCCCACTACGACTACTATTGTGATTCCAAACAGCATGAGCCGCCCCTTCTCCGGTCCGTATTTCAGCTGAGTCGGTACTGTAAACGCAAGCATTAAAACGCCAATCAATACTCCGGCTAAAATCCCTGTTCTCCATTCAAACAGGAATTGATGATCTAATGCCTGATTTTTTATAAATTCTGAGGCCACCGTAACTATCGATATAATTGCTGTTGAACCAACTAACAGCATTCCACTAAATAGATATTTTTCGGTTGCGTAAGTTGTTCTGTCTATCGGCAATGAAAATAAATACAGATTAGATTTTTCATATTCATCATACGCTATCGTATTTATTGCTATAATCAAGAACACTACGGTCCCATAAGAAATCGCAAATGATGGATTCATATTAAATACCGCAAAGATAATTACAAGTAATGCCATAATTCCAATGGAACGCTTCTGACTTTTTATCAGCATAAAATCTTTGATCAGTAATGTTTTCATACTCTTTCACCTCGAATCATCATATACAATAATGTATCTATACTTCCATTTTCGACTACTATCTGCGGATAATTTTCCACATAGAATTGCTTTTCGTTCGTCAGGCACTGATAGCCAAACGTCTCTTTCTTCTTGCGCAGTAAATATTGTTTATCTAATTTTTGATATTGCTCTTCTGTCACTTTCAACAATCCATATTCTTCTAGCAGTCGATCTGCTTCCTCATGCAATACTATTTTCCCCTGATCGATCATATAGATATCATCGCAAAATTCTTCCAGATCTCCCGATATATGTGAACTGATTAAAATCGATCGTCCCTCCGTCTCCATATATGATCTCAACCAATCCAGAATCTCATCTCTTGCAATTACATCTAATCCGGATGTTGGTTCGTCCAATATTAACAGATCTGATTCATGAGACAATGCAATTAAAATCTGTAATTTTTTCTCCATTCCGGTAGAAAATTCTCTAATCGGTTTATCAATCGGTAATGACGCTTTTTTACAGACATCCAAAAATTCCTCTCTGCAAAATGTTCTGTAAGCCGAGTCTAAAATCGGCAGATAACTTTTGATATCCAGATATCCATTTGGCCCTGCCTCGGCAAGTACAACACCCATCTTCTCTAATTCTTTAGATGTCACCCTCGCGACCTTTTTTCCAAATAGTTCCATCTCACCTGCCTCCGGTCGAATCAGTCCCAGGATCATTTTAAATAATGTCGTTTTTCCTGCCCCATTTGCTCCGATCAATCCCACGATACAGCCATCTGGTACTTCCAGAGAACAGTTCAGTTCAAAGTCTGAATAACATTTCTTTACATCTTTTAATTTTAACATTCACTAATCCTCCAAAACAATCTGAAACAATTCCGTGATCTCCTGATCACTCATTCCACAACTTCTGCCTTTTCGAATGGCCTCTTCCAAATCAGCTTCTACTTCTTTCCTCTTTTCCTCCAGCAATGTCTCGCTTCTGATATCCGCGACAAAACTTCCTTTTCCATGAACTGTAATTACAAATCCTTCCTGTTCCAACGTATCATAGGACTTCTTCACAGTCAGCGCACTGCACTTAAGTTCTTTTGCCAGAGTTCGAACAGACGGAAGAGCTGTTCCTGTCTCCAATTTACCGTGCATGATCTGTTCCTTGATCTGACCCGATATCTGTTCATATATCGGCTGCATCAAAGAATGATTGATGATCAATTTCATTCCAAACCTCCACTCATTTCTAAATGGTTATTCCTTTTTCTTTACAAACAGTATATAACAGTGTATGCCTGTTGTCAACTGTTATATGCTGTTTATTATGGTGCATAAACAAAACCCCGAAGTTCCAAATCTTCTCATTAAAACTTCGGGGTTCATCTTATCTTTTTATATAATATATTCAGAAACGTCTGTTAAACGATAGCCACAGTCCTGATTAGCAGATCTCATGGATCCATCCTTCCGGTGCTTCGATGTGTCCCATCTGGATTCCTGTCAATGTATCATACAATTTCTGAAGTACAGGTCCCATCTCGTCCATTCCTGAAGGCATGCAGATATCTTTTCCGTGATCTACAATCTTACCTACCGGTGAGATAACAGCTGCTGTTCCACATAATCCACACTCAGCGAAATCTTTTACTTCATTGAAGTATACTTCTCTTTCTTCTACTTCCATTCCAAGATAATGCTCTGCAACGTACATGATAGAACGTCTTGTGATAGATGGAAGAATTGTGCTTGACTTCGGCGTTACTAATTTTCCGTCTTTTGTGATGAAGATAAAGTTTGCTCCACCTGTCTCCTCGACTTTTGTTCTGGTTGCTGCATCCAGATACATATTCTCATCATATCCCTGATTGTGAGCATCTACAATTGCATGTAAGCTCATTGCATAATTCAGACCGGCTTTTACATGACCTGTTCCATGCGGTGCTGCACGGTCAAAATCACATACACGGATCGTGATCGGTTTAGCGCCACCCTTGAAGTATGGTCCTACAGGTGTTGTAAATACACGGAACTGATACTCATTTGCCGGTTTTACACCGATAATCGCATCTGATCCAAACATGTATGGACGAATGTATAATGAAGCACCTGATCCGTAAGGTGGTACATATGCAGCATTTGCTTCTACTACTTTATGAATTGCATCTACGAAACGCTCTTCCGGGAATGCAGGCATCTCCAGACGTTTTGCAGAATCAGCCATACGGCTTGCATTCAGATCCGGGCGGAACACAACAATCTTTCCACCTTCTGTTGTATAAGCCTTCATTCCTTCAAAACATGTCTGTGCATACTGAAGAACGCAAGCACATTCATTCAGTGTTATTGTATCATCAGAAGTAAGAACTCCTTCATCCCATGCTCCATTTTTATAATTAGACACATATCTTTTATCTGTCTTTACATAACCAAAACCAAGATTACTCCAGTCAATATTTTTCTTCTCCATCGAAAATTCCTCCGTTCCTTTCAAAAAGACTTTTAGTGAATCTTTATTTAAATTTAATCTTTTTTCATTATAATACTATCATTTATAAAATTCAAGAGTGCACTCTGTTTTTTTATTATCTTTCCATCATGCTGATAGATTCAATACCAACGCTACCTCCACGGACTACTTCGATATTTTTAAATTCTTCCTTCATCAACTTAATAACCGCATCATTTTTGGTCGCTATCTGGACAAACTCTAAAAGAATACTGTCTTTTCCATAATCAATGACTTTGGCCTTAAACGTCGTTGCAATCTGGAAGATTTCTGTCTTGTCATCTTTTGTGCAATCTTTAATCTTGATATACATAATCTCTTTCATACGCACAAAGATATCTGTAAAATCAATGACCTTGATAACTTCTACCAGACGGTTCAACTGTTTTTTAATCTGTTCAAACGTCTCATCATCGCTGACCGTCGCTATCGTCATTCTTGACACTGTCGGATCTTCTGTTGTTCCTACAGTCAGGCTGTCAAGATTATAAGATTTTCCCGAAAATAATCCCGAAATCTTTGAAAGTACACCTACCTGGTTCTCTACATATAATGATATCCATCTTTTTTTCATTGCGCTCACCTGTCTCCTTTATTATCTACCTTCCGTTATACGCTCTGTCGCCATCAGCCTAGCAATCCATAATCAGATCTTCCAGTGTTCCGTTCGGTTTTACCATTGGATAAACCAGATCTTCAGGATCAATGTCAAACTCAATAATATAAGGTGTCTTTTTGCTCTGCATTGCCTCTCTGAATGCCGGCTCGATTTCTTCTTTCTTAGTTACATGGATGCCCTTTGCGCCGTAAGCTTCTGCCAGTTTTATAAAGTTCGGCGTGTATTCCGGACACTCAACTTCTCCACATCTTCCTCTGCAGGCTGCACCGGAACGCAGGCAGGTCATAGAATATCTCTTGCCATAGAATAATTTCTGCCACTGGCGTACCATTCCCAGATTATTGTTGTTAAAGATACAGGAAATGATCGGAAGTTCCTCTAATACGGCTGTTGCAATCTCCTGAGAGTTCATCTGGAATCCACCGTCACCGGAAATAGAGATGACCGGCGTATTCGGATTGCCAATCTTCGCTCCGATTGCTCCCGGAAGTCCGTATCCCATTGTTCCAAGACCTCCTGACATCAACAATTTCTTTTTCTCTGTGATTTCTGCAAACTGTGCCGTAAACATCTGATGCTGTCCTACATCTGTTACGATAATCGCCTCATCGAAAATATTGTTGATCGCATCCAGGACATCCTGGGGCGTCATGATTGGCTTCTTCTTCATTTTCAGAGGATGTTCCTTAGCCCACGCCTTAATCTCTTCTATCCATTTGTCTGTCTTACAAGGCTCTACATAATCTAACATCTTCTCAATGGCGTCTTTCGCATCCGCAACAATCGGAACATCTACCTGTACATTTTTCGAAATTGCTGCTGTATCAATATCAATATGTACAATCTGTGCATTCGGCGCAAAGGAATGTAATTTCCCTGTGATTCGATCATTAAATCTTGTTCCGATAGAGAATAACAGATCACACTCTGTAACCGCCATATTGCAGGCATATGCACCATGCATTCCAAGATTTCCAATATATAATGGGTGTTTTGTAGAAATCGCACCACGTCCCATAACTGTTGATACTACCGGCACCTGTGTCTTATCTACCAATTTTGTAAATGCTTCATTTGCATGAGAAATATTCACACCGCCACCTACAAGAAATAATGGTTTCTTTGCATTCGACAACATCTTGATTGCACGCTTTAACTGTCCGATATGCGCACTGTGATTTGGTTTATATCCACGGATATTAACCGTCTCCGGATACTCCGCACTTCCCAGCTCTCCCATAACATCCTTTGGAAGGTCTACCAGTACCGGTCCCGGTCTTCCGGTTCTCGCAATATAAAATGCCTCTTTTAAAATCTTACCGAGATCTTCTCTCTTTCTTACCGTGATTCCATATTTGGTAATGCTTCGTGTGATCCCTACGATATCAACTTCCTGAAACGCATCATTTCCAATCAAATGTCTTGCCACCTGACCTGTGAAACAAACCAGCGGAACACTGTCATAGTAAGCGGTTGCGAGTCCTGTTACAAGGTTCGTTGCTCCCGGTCCGCTGGTTACCAGACAAACGCCAACTTTACCGGTAGAACGTGCATATGCATCTGCCTCATGTACCAGCGCTACTTCCTGTCTTGGAAGAATAACTTTCGTATAATCTTGTTTATAAAGTTCATCGCTGATATCGATTGTACAGGCTCCCGGATATCCGAAAAGTGTATCTACCCCTTCTTCTCTTAACGCCTTTACCAATAATTTGTTACCACTGATTTTTTTCATGTAATTACCTCCTTGTAATTGAAAAAAGCCCTAAGCTTTCATAAGCTTAGGGCGAATATACATCCGTGTTACCACCTAAATTCAGAGAAATCTTCTCTGCTCTCTGCCAATACAGGAATCTCTTATCTGCTTCCGATATTGCTCCCTTGTAACGTCGGGATTACGTTGAAGTCTACTTGAACAATCTCCCCGGCATCTTATCTCTGCCTTCTTTTCATCTACTTCTTGTTCTTTCGGTTCACTGCTCAGAGGCTACTTCCATAAGTCCTTCACGAAGATTTTCACCTGACATCTTCTCTCTATGCTTCCGACTACTTATGTACTCCTCCTCGTCATAGCATTTCTCTGATAATTTACTCTATTATAGCGTCAAAGTCTGTAAGCTGTCAACCATCTATTTCCAAGTTATATTATTAACGTTTCCTTACGCCTGTTTTCTCTCATATATGGCAAATACATACTCCAAATCAAAATAGGTCTGCTCCTCACTGATCTTCGTCATCTCCCACTCCGGATCTTCGTCAAGATTCGGAAAATGGGTATCTGCCACATAGGCATGATCAATCTTGGTCACATACGCTTTATCACAGTATGGAAGAAGCTGTCGATAAACGCTCTCCCCGCCGATTACATACACATCTTCCGATGGGTATTTCTTCAGTTCCTCCACCATCTCATCCACCGTGTGGACAATCTGTGCATCATTTACTTTATAAGATTTATCTGTTGTCAGTACAATATTGACTCTTTTTTTTAACGGCTGTCCTCCCGGGAAACTCTCAAGCGTCTTTCTTCCCATTGCCACTACTTTTTCTTTTGTTGTCTCTCTGAAAAATTTCATATCCTGCGGAATACTTACCAGCAACTTGTTACCATTTCCAATTCCCCAGTTTTTATCTACAGCTACGATCATATTCATAGTATTTACCTTCTTTCTTCACCTACACAGCTACCGGAATATTCTTAATCTGTTCATGCGTCTGATAATCGATCAGTTTTACATCATCTCTGGTGAACTCATAGAAATCTTTGATTTCCGGGTTCAACCATAATTTCGGTGCCGGATAAGGCTCTCTGCTAATTAACTCTTCTACTAATGGCACATGTCTGTCATAAATATGTGCATCTGCGATCACGTGCACCAGTTCTCCCACTTCCATGTCACATACCTGAGCCAGCATATGAAGAAGCACTGCATACTGACATACATTCCAGTTATTCGCTGTCAGAATATCATTGGAACGCTGATTCAGAATTCCATTAAGCGTCAGCTTATCGCTGTCTTTTTTCTTTGTCACATTAAATGTCATACTATATGCACATGGATACAGGTTCATCTCATGGAGGTCCTGATGTACATAAATATTCGTCATAATTCTCCGGCTATATGGATTATTCTTCAGATCATAGATCACACGGTCCACCTGATCAAACATTCCTTCTTTGTACTGATGTTTGACACCAAGCTGGTATCCATAAGCCTTTCCTATAGAGCCCTCCTCATCTGCCCAGCTGTCCCAGATATGACTGTTCAGTTCGTTGATATTATTTGATTTCTTCTGCCAGATCCACAAAAGTTCATCTGTGCAGCTTTTAATCGCTGTTCTCCTGAGTGTCAGTGCCGGAAATTCTTTCGACAGATCATAACGGTTTACCACGCCAAACTGCTTGATGGTATAAGCAGAACTGCCATCCTCCCATACCGGACGCACCTTCTCGCCTCTGGTGTCCGTTCCGTTATCGATGATATCCCTGCACATATTGATAAATACTTTATCTGCATAACTCATACGCTTTTACCTCCACTCTTTTATATATACTGACTGATCTCCATCTTATTATTTGTATACTCTACCGCACTTTCTCTGGTAATATATCCCTGTCTTACCAGTCTTGACAGATCCATATTTAAAGTATGCATATCATTGTTACTTCCGGTCTGCATCATCGCCGGAATCTGATGCGTCTTTCCTTCACGGATCAGATTTAAAATCGCATCTGTTCCCACCAGAAGTTCCGTTCCTGCCACACGTCCGGTTCCGCCAATCGTTGGAATCAGGCACTGACTGACGATTCCCTTCAATGTTCCTGCCAGCTGTGCGCGCACCTGATTCTGTCCTCCGGTCGGGCATGCATCAATAACACGTTCCACCGTCTGGGCTGCTCCCGTCGTGTGGAGTGTCGACAATACCAGATGGCCGGTCTCTGCTGCCAGGAGTGCCGCAGAAATTGTCTCATAATCTCGCATCTCACCAACCAGGATCACATCCGGATCCTCTCTCAAAGAACTTCGGATGGCCGATGCAAAATCTGCCACATCCGCCCCAACTTCTCTCTGGTGGATCAATGAACGTTTGCACTTATAAACATACTCGATTGGATCTTCGATTGTGATCACATGACGGTCACTGTTCTGATTCACATGCTCGATCATTGCTGCCAAAGTAGTAGATTTACCACTTCCTGTCGGCCCTGTTACCAGAATCAGTCCTCTTGGCTGTGTGGCCATCTGATAGAGTACCGTTGGCATATGCAAATCTTCCAGAGTCGGAATGCTTGTATTTAACAGACGGATCGTCGCTGCAATCTTCTTCTGCTGACGAAAAACATTCACCCTCTGTCTGTATCCATCGGTTGTCTGAAGCGAAAAATCCGCATCCATTCCCTTTTCAAAGTTCTCTCGTTTCCGTTCTGTCAACAGACTTTCTAAAAGCGTTACAGTCTCAGGTTCACTTAATTTTGTTTCAGCGGGAAATAATCTTCCGTTTACACGATACCAGATTGGCATTCCTTCAGATATATGGATATCCGATGCGCCGTGACTTCTTGCCTCACGGATGATCGCATCCATCTGCTCATTTATAAAATCTGCTGACATCTTCAACCTCTCTTATTTAACTTCTGTTATTCATAACTAATCTTCATCAGTTCTTCCGAAGTGGTCACTCCTTCCTTTACCAGAATGAGTCCACTCTCTTTCAGCGTACGCATATGCTGATGTTCTTTGGCATATGCTGTGATTTCTTCTACCGATGCATGGTCTACGATCATCCGTCGGATCGTATTATCAATTGCCAGGATTTCATGCACCGCGATACGTCCTTTATATCCGGTATTATTACAGTATGAACATCCGGTGCCTCTCCAGACGGTTTTCACATCTTCACCCAGGAAAATCCTCTCCTGCTCTGTTGTCTCCATCTCATGGGCACAGTTCGGGCATACTTTACGAAGCAGTCTCTGCGCCACCAGTCCAACCAGTGAATTTGCCACCAGATAGGTTTCAACCCCCATGTCCTCCAGACGCACAATACTTGAAACAGCATCATTCGTATGCAGTGTACTGAGTACTACATGACCTGTAATTGCCGCACGTACCGATGTTCCCGCAGTTTCACCGTCACGTGTTTCTCCTACCATTATGATATCCGGATCCTGACGCATCAATGCACGAAGACCTATATCAAAGGTCAATCCCGCTACCGGATTTATCTGTGTCTGGTTGACTCCCGGAAGGTTCTTCTCCACCGGATCCTCAATCGTAGAAATGTTAACATTTCGTCCGGACAAATAATCTAATACCATATAAAGTGTGGTAGATTTACCACTTCCTGTCGGCCCCGTAATATAAATAATTCCGTTTGGATAATTAAGCATCGGCCGGAACTGCTGATAGCTAAAATCATCCATACCGAAATGATCGGCATGTTCCAGATGTGTTGTTGCAGCCAGAATACGCATAACAGCTTTCTCACCAAATACTGTCGGCAGGATCGACACACGGATATTGACATTACCATTGTCCAGTGACACTCGAAAATGTCCGTCCTGTGGCACTCTCTTCTCTGCAATATCCAGATTCGCCAGAATCTTAATACGGGCAATCAGTGGTGCATGGATATTTCGCTGGATTGTAACATACTCCATGATCACGCCGTCAATACGCATACGAACTCTTGTCTCTTTTTCAAAGGGTTCAATATGAATATCACTGGCTTCTGTCTTGATTGCACGTTCAATCAGACTGTTCAACAAACGAATGATCGGTGCCTCATCATCACTGTTCTCCAGGTCTTCAACTGCAAATTCTTCCGGATCTGTCGTAGCAAAACCAACATTTGCCTGGTTTGCAGCTTTTCTCGCACTGACCTCCGCATAATAATAAGAAATTGCCTGCTTTAACGGTTCTTCCTCACTTAAAAGTATCTCCAGATGACAACCTGTCTGCTGTCTGACTTCTTCCAGTGCAAAATAATTCAGTGGATCATTCGTAACCAATGTCATATTATGGTCTCTGACCCTTACCGGAAGGATTAAATTTTTCTCGGCAAGATTCTTATCTACCATCGCAACAGCTTCCACTTCCACTACAAGCTGTGCAACCTCTACGATTTCCATATGAAGCTTGCTTGCCAAAGCCTCCAACACCTGATTTTCTGTGACAAATCCCAGTTCCATAAGAATCTGCCCCACACGTTTATCTCTATGTCCTTTCTGATATGTGAGAGCCTGCGTAATCTGTTCTTCTGTTACATAGCCCTTCTCTGTCAGGACTTCTCCAATTCTCAGATTTGTTTTCAATTCGAGCTCTCCTCCCCGCTTTCAGTCTTATCTAACTCACCACAGGTATAAATGGAAAGTACGCATGTACAATTCATTTGTCCCACAGTTTCTAATTTACTATCCACATAAGTCTGTTCCTGCATATCAAAAGAACGAATCTGTATTCCCGGATAATTCTTTGCAATATCATCTAAAAATGCACGAATCTGACTTTCTGTTCCCTGAAGCGTCATATTTACTTCTGTAGAATTAACATACTGGATCATTGTTATATGATCTTCAGATGCATCCTCTGACAAATCTGATGTATCGTCCGAGGACTCATCATCTGACTTTAACTGGTAAGCCGCCGGGATTCCCGGTACAGGCTCCGCTATGTATAAATACATCGGAAACAGATCATGTTTTAATGCCAGTCCACTGACCAGCTCATCTATCTGCTGATTCTGTAAAAGTTCGTAATATCCTTCTGATTCCTGGTCCAGTGTCTTTTTCTGTGTTGCGATCATCTTTTCATATGTAGAAGCAGAATCTATCGTATTCTGCATCTCTTCCTGCTTTGTCTGAAGATCATCTCTTTTACTCTCCAGATCCTGGTGTTTTTCAATCCCCGGAAATATGAGGAATCGTGCCATGAAAAATAAAATCAGTACACACGCCAGCAGTTTTAGTAATACAACATCGCCCGGTTTTAACTCTAATTCTAATTTCATTATTCCTCACCTCCTGTTTCTGTTCCTTTTAACACACAGGACAGCACAAGAGAGTACTCTTCGTCCTCATAATTATAACCACTATAATCTACAGAAGAAAAAAGCCCTGTTCCCCGAAGTTTCTTAACATAAGTTGGAATGTCTATAACTTTCTTGCTGGTAGCATTAAAAGTTAACTCTCCGCTCTCTGCATCCATCGTCCGGATACTGACAGACATATCACTTCCGCCAACATCCACGATCTTTCCGATCATCTCCGCTGTCATGTCCGGATAGGTAGCCAGATTCTGCTTCATCTGATCCACCTGGGAAATTGCGGCAGAAAGTGTATCACTCTGCGTCTTCAATGCACTTGCAGACTGATACTCCTTCTTCACAGAATCATCCTCTATCCAGCTGTTAATTTCATCAATTTTATTGGATATTGTATGGTTCCATACCATAACACCACCCCAGGCTGCCAGACACACAGCAAACGTAATTGCCGGGAACAATATATGCTGTCCAATATTTTTCTTTTCAACTGCGTCTTCTTTCACAAATGTATTAAAGCTCTGATAAAGATTAATTTCCTTTTTCTTATCCGTCATCATGGCTCCGACACAAGTCAGCCAGTCTTCTGCCTTCTGCCCGGATGCGATCGGTACATCTACCTGCATCGGTGCCACCTGCATATTCATATTACGGATTCCCTCGGTACTGACCTCAAAGTCATCCTCCATACATCCTGCATAATATACATCCGTAATCGGTACTACAGAATTTGTCGTGGCATAGAACTGTAAAATACCGGAAATACTTCTGACAATCTCTGTTCCAAAATTCACGGTTCCACGTTCGCTGAATATTCTGCTTCTGGTAGAATACAGATATACACCTTCCTGATATAAAATACTTGTCACACTATTTTCTTCAAAAATCAGAAAAATTGCAGTTTTGTCTTTATAAGCCTTTGCCTGTGCCAGTATTTTCAGATAACCCTCCATCGGAATCGTGATATCTTTTATCTTAATCTGAAGCTCACTGCACATCCCAACCAATGTTGCAATTACATTTGATTCAACGCCTCCACAGCACAAACTGGTTCCTTTCTTTTTATCAGCCTGTATCACCGAATAATCATACACTGCTTCCTCTGAAGCTGACTGATCCTCCACAACTTTTTCAGCCATCTTTGCAAGCTGTCTGCCTGTTGCGTATGGAATCTGCGTCATTCTCGAAGAAGAATATGAAGCCGGTAACACCAGCTTTACAGAATCCGGATGATACTGCTGATTATATTTTATTAATGCTTCCTTCCACTGCCTGAATGCATCACCATATCCCTCAACCGGGATTCTGCATATATTTTCAATTTTCGGGGCGCGCCCCATTTTTCCGGTAGCAGCGAGGATACTTTCATCTTGCAAAACAAGGACTGTATCGCTCATGTTGTTCCTCCTTTGTTTTCACTCTACTATGAATTCTCAATTGCGGAATATGACTGATAAATCGGAAGCATGACTCCTATCATAATGCATCCTACGATTACCGCCATAAATACGATCAGAATTGGTTCTAACAATGTCACCATCCGCTTGGTAGCAGCTTCAGCATCCTCCTCCATCGTCGCCGCAATCGAATCCAGCATTACATCCAGACGACCGCTCTCTTCCCCCACCAGGATCGTACTTGAAAGTTTCTTCTGCAATCCATCTACTTTTTTCAAAGCCTGTGACAACGGGATTCCGCTTCTTACCTTCATCACAACATCTTCAAATTGATCTTCGATGTAACTGTTATCTATAGTATTTCCCGCAATGCCGATTGCTGTCGCGATTGGCATACCACTGGAATACAAACTACTTAGTGTTCTCGCAAATCTCGCTGTATATACAACTTTAAATAATTTCCCAAACACCGGCATATGCACTTTCCGGTAATCTAATTGTCTGCGCACTGCAGGCATTGCAGCAATCAGACGGAAGATCATTACGATCATAAATACTACCAGTAAGGCAAGATACCATTTATGTACCAGGAAATCAGAACAAGCAATCAGAATATTTGTAATCATCGGCAAACTGTCCATCTGATCAAACAAACTCTGAAACTGTGGCAGGATAAATGTTACGATCAAAATTACAATTACCACACACATAACTAATAAAATACACGGATAAGTCATCGCTGATTTTACCTGCTGTGTCAACTTATAATCTTTCTCATACTGTGTTGCCAGACGATCTGTCACCTGATCCAGGTTACCACTGCCTTCTCCGGCACGGATCATTCCAATCATCAGATCCGGAAAACACTTTTTTGTCTCCATCGCCTCCGACAGGCTGATACCCTTTCTAAGGTCCATAAGGACTGCCTGATATACTTCTTTCTCTTTCGGTGGAATTTCCTCCTGATCCGAAATGATATCCAATGCACGCACCAGACTAACGCCGGACGCCAGAAGTGTTGAAAGTTCTTTACAAAATGCTGCAAGCTGCTTCGCTTTTAACTTCTGATAGCCTGTTGCATCCGTCAGATTTTTTGCATCTACCAGAAAAAGATTCTGCTCTTTTAATTGCTGCACCAGTACATTTTCTGTTGGGACATCCATCGTTCCTCGATGCATCTTCCCACTCATATCTTTTGCAGTATATCGAAAATGTGCCATCTATTTTCTCCCTTCCTCATCTGCATTTCTATCATCAAAATTTACACAAACTCAGATACCAGTTTACGATCTGATCTCCGTAAAATGCAGATACTGCCAGACCAAACGCCAGAAACGGTCCAAATGCAAACTGATCTTTTTTGCCTAATTTCTTTCTTTTTAACATCACGATCCCGTAACCTCCTCCTGTGAGAAGACCAAGGAACATCGCACATACAATTGGTGCCACTCCAAGCATCAGACCGGAAACAGCCATCAGCTTAATATCTCCTCCACCAAACGCTCCCGGAATAACAAGTGCCAGACTCAACATTGGCAGAGAAATTGCCAATGCTCCTATCAGTCTGTCTGTAATTCCATGTTCCGGAAATAGCCAGATACTTAAAATTCCTAATATCAATATCAAAATGTGAAATCTATCATATATCATCTGGGTGTCCCAATCAATCAGGGCTACCACCAGTAATATTCCTAAATACGCATAAATCACTGTGCCTCTTAAAGATAAAATTCCATAAATGCCACAGCCATAAAAATTTCCGCAGACGATAAACGCTGCGCCTCCTATAATCTCTACCCCAAAATCTCTCATTGGGATTGCCATCTTACAGTCTTTGCATTTTCCCCGAAGTACCAGATAACTGATACACGGGATCAGTTCCCACGCTGTCAGCACTCTGCCGCAACCGATACAATGACTGCGTCCCCGTACTACACTCTCTCCCCGGGGCAAACGATCAATCACTACATTTAAAAAACTAAAAATACAGGCTCCAAAGAAAAATCTGATTATCCACACTATACTTTCTAACACTGCTATCATCAATTTCTTCTCTCCTGTCCCTTACTCATTTTTATTTCTATTCTTATTCTCCGGCATCTTCTCCCGAATCGATCATCAGATCATCATGATACACTGTATAGGATTTCGGATCATCCTGAAACCACACAGTAAATTCATCTTCTTTATAAACAAATTGCTTTACCGTATATCCATCCCCCGCTGTCTGCAATACCCAGAAATCTCCAGGTGCTTTACTAAGGTTCATAACATCCTTCCAGATATCATCTGTGACGCCTCCCTCATGGGAAGCGTCACAAAATGTACCATTCTTTCCATAACTTTCCTTGCCGATCATCTGTAGCGCCAGTCGCACCGATTTTGCATGGCCCAGAGCTACCTGAGCGTCTGCACGATATAATAACCGAAGTGCGCCCGGTATGACAAGGACAATTACCAGTAATAGAATCACTAAAGTGTATAACCCTCTATGGATCCAGCAATATTTAGTTTGGGCCTTATTCTCTTGTTGATTCTGAATCATGGGTTATACCTTTCTGGAAGAATTATTTTCCAGCATCTGATACACTATAAGTGCCTTTAGCTGTGCCAGTTTTTGAGTATGTACATGTTTTTCCACTCTTTGTATATACAACTCCTGTTACTTTACCTGTATCAACAGTTACTGTTTTAATATTACCTACTTCTACTTCTGCCAAATCAGCAACTTCAGAAAATTTAATTGTACCATCTGCTGCAACAGTAATATCATTTGCGCCAACAGCCTTATCTGCATACTTTTCATCTACTAATGTCTGTGCTGCCATTACTGTTGAACGAGTCTCTGCGATAACATCTTTTTCTTTTGCCTTATCAATATATCCTGTTAATGCCGGGATTAATAATGCAGCGAGGATTGCCAGGATTACAAGTACAACGATGAGCTCTACCAGTGTAAATCCTTTTTTCTTGTTGTTTCTTAATTTCTTTAACATCTTTTACTCCTTTTCTTCTTGGAAATCTATATAAACGCCTCGGTGCAAGCGCTCATACCTTATTAAATTTTATTATGTCTTCTATTTATATTATAAATCATCTGATCTGTTAACTATTCTTTACTCTGTTGTTTCTACATCTGACGCATCTGATACTGCTGTCTTTGCCATCTTACAGGTAACATTGTAGCGGAAATCTAAGGATTCGCTGTCTTCGGCCACCAGATTCGTCTTTGCTGCATCACTGTACAGTCTGACGGTTGCCTTCACATTGCTCACCTTGCTGCCCTCTTTTGCTCCATCCGGGAATGTATAGGTCACTTCCACATAATTTCCCATATAGAACCCTTTTCCATAGGCAGTTGCCACAGCTCTTGCCATCGGTGCACTCCCTGTGCTGTACTGATATCTCTGGCTCGTTGCATTCTGTGTATAATATCTGGTCAGCAATTGACCGGATTTTACTGCATCCGCAGTTCCTGTAAACTGGCTCGTATCGGTCGTATAAAGATTCGTCACTTCACAGCCATCAGTTGTTACTAAAATCACATAGCCATCTTCATTTATAAATTCTAAAGCTTTTCCCGACAAATTTCCAGTAATTCCCGCAATTTCTGTTCCCTCTCCATATATTTTTACATAGGAAGTTGCATTTTGCGTAATGGTCCGTAGTTCTGTCATCACCGTATCTACGATGGACTGTGCATATTCTGTCTTCTGTATCCTTACAAATATCTTTGATGCTGAGCTTAAAGAGGCTGTAGCCATCGCCAGCATAATACTGATCAAAAGCATGGTAACAATCATTTCTGTCAGTGTAGTTCCGTTTTTTTTCTTTAAAATCCTAACTGCTCTTCTCACTGACCGCCACCTCCGGCTTCCGCCTGCACCGGCTGATACATATAAAAGACCGTTGTCTTCTGCTTTCCATCAACATCCTTATAGGGTACTGTCTTCTCCCCAAAACCTGTGCTGATCCTGAACACTTCATTTCCCATTACAGTCATATCCGTATTTACTGCGGAAAATCCTATCGACTGTCTGCCCGCATCCTGTATTTCCGCAGACTGTAAACCGCTGATAATCTGCTCATTTTCCTGGCGGATTTCTTTATTCTTTTCCATTGCAGCGCTACTGTAAGAGATTGCTCCCTGTAAGATTCCCATCATCAGAAGGAAAATAAATACACTGGCAACAACTTCTACTAACGTCTCCCCGGCGTTCGCTTTTGTCTTCTTAGGAATTGCCATCGTCTGTTCCTCCTTCATTCTGAGTATCTATATATTGGCAGGTTCTCGCAGACCCGGTCTGATATTTATACTGAATTGCATCGTTATTTGTAAATTGATAGATTTCTCCACTTGTATTTCCAATATGCCAGCTGTCATCCCCACCGTCCTGCCTGCTATACCACACAATAGCTGTTCCATTATGGGTAAACTGTGGTTCATACTGCTCTGCTCTTGCATATTCAGTGCTGTATGTATATGTCATATTATCATAGTAAGCTGTTACTTCTACGGTCAGCGTATATTCTCTGATGGAATTTTCCCGCAGGCGGTTGATTTCTGAATCATATGTGCCGTTTCCATCCTGCTGGATTTCACCGCTAAGCACGGCATTTTCATTCTTCTCTTTTTTCAGAGTAATGCTTAGATTCCCATATCCTTCTTTGATTCCCTGATCCAGATTCGTAAGATCTGACCCGGTCACGACATAGGTATACTCTGTATCATCTGAATCACCATCATCATACTCCGCATACTGTGAGCCGTCCAAAAATTTGTTTGCAAATGCATAAATGTTTCCCTGTGCAGCCACATCATCTTTCTGGTCATATTTTTTTAATTCGGCATCTACCACCTGAGCATAGCTTTTAGCCAGCTGGTAGCACCGCTCTTCTTTCAGTCTCTCAGTAGACTGTGCCGTCACAAGCCCTGCGGTGTACAGAATCGCTGTAGCAAATGCAATGAAAAATGCTGATACGCACATCACTACGACCATCGATATTCCCTTTTTTTCATTGTCTTTTAACTGTGCAAGTCCTCTGCACACCATAGGCTTCCTCCATTGTTGGCATTTCATATTTTTACTAATTTGTAAATTTTACTTCTTTTTCTTTTGATTCAATATAAGCATCACTGGTATTTCCATCCAGATTATCGGTTACATTTGATTTGAATTTCACACTGGTTGTCACATTAAAGTTATCATGGGTGATATCCATCTCATGCTGTCCATCCATAGCTTTTACATCGGTAATATCCGGAAGTTTCAATGTATAACTAAATCCTCCGTCTTCCTTAATCTGCACATCTAATTCAGCCATGATCGTCAATGTATAAGACTTCTGGCCACTGTAACTGTCTTCAATATTCACCTGATACTCGTTAAGCTTATATGTATGAATCTTATCTGTCTCTTTGGTTCCTTCCGGATAGTCTTTTTCAACTTCATCTACCGTTTTCCAGATCCATACCCATTCGGTATCTTTTGGATCTGTAGTTCCAGGTTTCTGACGTTCCACGTAAACATACTGCTGTACCTCTGTGACTGCTTTTCCATCAGCATCTTTCGTCTCAATGACACGTACCTGATCATTCATATCTTTCGTGCTGTTATCTGTCGTAAGTTTTCCTGCCAGATCAATGCTGTACAGATTTGCACAGTCTACGCTCTCCCAGGTCAGGTGTGTTCGGGTCATATCCCACTCCTGCTCTATCGGTGGCAGGTCTGGGTTGTCTGTTACTTTTACCTGTAACTTCTCACCGTCTTCATCTGTAGATGCTACTTGTTTTGATATTACATCCGGCTCTGCAAGTTTTACATATGGCAGCTGTACCGGCATGTCTATCTTCGTCCAGTCAGAGCTTACATTACCACTTCCGGAAGAAATTCTTGTATAGAACACGATCCATTTCCCTGCATATTTGATGGATAACCCCTGTATATCATGACTATAGTTGTGGGAATTGAGCATATCCATCTGTATTGGTATATCTCCACCCGGATATTCAGCAATACTGTCTCCGGGATCACTGATTGTTGCTTTTTCTGCTGCCACCTTACTGTTATAAACGTATGCTTTTAACAGATAAGCACTTCCTCCCGGTGGAACACTTGCATCATCGGCTGTCAGACCGATCGTCATTCCGCCATTCTCAAAATCTTTTGCATCTATCGGCTGTGTGCTGTCGTATGTCCAGTTTTTATTCCATGTAACCTTCGGTGCATCCAGACGTCTTGGTATCTGCAGTTCATAAGTAATTCCTTCTGCGCTGTCAAGATATTTTCCGGATGCATCTGCAACTGCCACCAGGCAAATCACTGCACGCTTGCCTGCATAATTTTCCAGATTTACTTTTTTCTTGTAACTTCCGTCTTTCTTCTCTGAAACCTTGATCAGATTTCCAATCTTTTCTGCATTCCCTAAGTTTCCACTGCCATCATAGGTGCGGATATATGCCTGATATCCGGCACAGCTTGTCTCTGATGTAATCGGTGACCAGAAAATATTATAATACAGCTCATTCTGATCTACAATCTCTACTGCCGGCTGTTCCGGTTTTTCCAGACGCTGCGATACATTATAAGTAGCCGTCGTAGAAAGTCCGATCTGTCTCTTAGATTCGTCCCCGATCCGTGTTACTTTCAAATGCACCTGAGTATATGTCCATTCATCACTGTCTGCGGTATAGGAATTGCTGCCATCATAATCACTGGCGTCAATCGTTACCTGTTTTCCATCTGCATCAATACCAGTCAGAGAAATCTCATATTTACCATTCGATACATTCTTATCCCAGGAGAATTTATACTGTAATTTTCCTGTTGCCTCGTCAATAATCGGTGTCAGACTGCTGCCATCTTTCTGATCTAAGTCAGGGGCTGCAATCCAGGTAAAGATATTATTGTCCGTTGTATACATATAAGGATAGTAGTCTTCCCACTCATTATTCAAGGTTGTGCTATAGCTATACGCCCATGTTTCTTTACCGTCTTTGACATCCACCAGTTCTTTGACCAGGCCCTTCTGAAGACTCATTGCTGATGATATACTGCCATCATTTTCTGATATCATATCATGATACAAATATACCGGTCCCAGTCCCATCTGTGCATACCAGAGACGCACTTTCAGGTTCTTGGCATCTTTCAGATACTCCGGTAAATTGGTAAAGTGTGCTGTTGCAACACCTTTTGATACTGTCATAATATCTGTCTTGGCAAATACTACCGTATCTGTTCCGTCTTTCCAGTTACCGATCAGTTCTGCCCTGTAAATTGGCGTTACTTCCAAAAGTGTATTCGAACTGCTGTTATCCAGAGACACATTAACATCCAATGTATCCAGCGTATTTCCGGAAACCGATACATTTGTTGTTGCAACGTTTCTGACTTTATCACTGCCGGATTTTGGTGTCTTTAAGCTCATAAAGGCCTGGAAGTATGGCATATATGCTGCCGTTGATATCACTGGTGAATCTGCATACTTTGTTCCCGTTGCCTGCGCTATGATCTGATAGGTATTTTCCAGACTGTTACGTTTCTTCTGACCATCATCTCCCAGATTCAGATCCGTTAAAACACCTGTCGGGTTCTCAGCATTTAAGACTGCCTTTTTATCTTTTCCATAAGCGTTGATATAGACTGTTACCTGCCAGCCATCATATTTTGCATAGTCTTCCAGATTATTTAAGCTAAATTTGTAGCGATAATCTTTTTTCCATGTACTTATCTGGTCGACAATCAACTCTGCCCTGACATCCGGTGATGGAAGAATTTCTTTATCCTGCGTTACATTCACAGTAACTGCTGTGGAATCTGCCACATCATCAAACATACTGACTGCCTGTACTTTCATCGTTAATGAACCTGACAGTCCTTCCGGAATATCGAAACTCTCTGTCTCTCTATACAGCATTTTTTCTCTTGTATTTCCGTTATCGTCTGTGATCATTACTCTGTAAGCAAATGGATCACTAAGTGAAGAAGGATCATTTGGCAACGCTGCCGGTGTTACTGTCATTTTAATTTTACCACCGTTCACATTCGCTGCTGCAGCTATTGGTTTTTCCAATTTTTCTTTTCCACTTGTATCCTTCGTAATTCCTTCCAGACGTTTATAACTTAATCTGGAATTGTAAGCTAATAAATTCCTGGATGGCTCTGTCTGTTCAGAACCTATGTAGTAAATATTATCATGATTTGGATATTGCTCATCTCCTACTTCATATAATACCTGTCCAATTCTGCTTCCATTTCCATTTTGGATGTATCCATTCGTATCAATATAACACTTGGCACCATCAATTCTTGAAATATTGGAATTTATCTGTGCCACCACATATTTTCCATCGGCTTTCTTAATAATCTGCGTATTGCTTAAAATGTCAATGTAATATGCAGAAGTCGCTCTTCTCACATCATCAGATCCTGATCCCTTTGTGATACTCTTATCTGCATTTTCTATTCCTAAGATTACATTATTTCCAAAGTAACCAATGTTCTTATTATTACCATTTCCGATTCCATCGTAGAAAATATTATTCTTTCCGTTATCGGCATTTGCTTCTACCATCTTACTCGGGCTGCTTACACTTTCATTCGTTGTAATACCATTAGAATAAATCGGTTTTCTGGAATTTCCATTATACCCTGAATAATATTGACTGCTGCCCAGATTCAAAGAATAACAGTCTTTCACGATCGTATTATCAACCCAGCCCTGGTAACGTGCACCAAAGATACCTCCAACAAACTGGTTTCCTTTTAGAATCTTCGCATAATTTCTACATCGTTCCACCTGAATTTTAACCTTACAGGTAGAGTTTGAAATATTCGAGGCACTTGGGTTATCACAGGACATAAATCCAAAAATTCCCGATGCCATTGAAGAGGAATAAATCTGTACTCCCGGAGCATTTAAACAATCTAATATCCTTACCGAAAATTGTGGTGCATTATCAGCAGAAGATACCTGGAATGTTGTAATATTTCCCAAGATACCGGCACTGTCATTCGCACCTTCTCCATTTCCATATCCTGTACCATTTCTGGTGTAGATACTTCCATGATTTTCACACCCGATGATATTATAATCATTTTCCTCATATGCATGATAGAGCTGTGCAACAATTCCTCCGGATGCACCTACCCATGCAGTTCCATAGGTTGTCTGCAAGTTTCCATAGTTACGGCAATTTTCAATATTACCTCCGGAACCGGTCCACTGTCCCATGATTCCTCCGGAATAATGTGTATTATAACAATAAACTGTTCCAAAGTTAATACAGGTATCTATCGTCCAGTCACTGCTGGTAGAGTTATTCTGATTTCCAATAATTCCTCCGGCAAATCGATTGGTATCCGCATTTGATAACTGACGACCTACAAAAGCTCCATTTACCAATCTGCTAAGATTATTTTCTGATTCGTTCATACCGATCATTCCACCGGTACCAACTCCGATTGCCTCTGACTTATTTACAAGGAACCATTTTCCTGCCACGCAATCATTAACTGCACCTGTAGTTCCGTTGTACGCTACAATACCTCCAATATTACCATTGGTATTCATGTACATCTGCAAGCGTCCATCTGATACTGTCGTGCTGCTTCCTGCTGATGTACCAGTTCCACTACTATATCTCAGATTCTCTACCTGTTTAGAACTTCCTGAATTTATGTAAGTACTGTCTGCACTCAACCCCTGAGTTTTTGCATTACTTACCAATTTGTCCGCAGTATCTGCATCATTCATTACATTCTCTGTAATACTGCTTCCGGACATCTGAATATTTCCTTTGTTAAATCCGGTGACTCCACCCAGCATACCATAGTATGCTGTAAGATTACTGTTTGCATTATTTTCCAGAGTACATCCGAAAATCAGTGCGCCGTCTTCATTCTTTCCGGCAATTCCTCCGGCATGGCTTGCAGCTGCTTCCTTCTGCTGTGCAGTACTTGTACTTGTTGCAGTATACACGCCCTGAATTGTCATATGGATTTCACCAATGTTATCATTCTGCAAAGTTGCATAGTTGATTCCGGCAATTCCTCCATAACAGTTTCCTGCAGCACTGGTCTTTTCTTTTATCGTTCCGGAATAAGCACAATCTGTTACGTCAGCTGTATTATTTCCCGTATTGCCGTTTATTCCAACAATTCCTCCTAAATACATATAACCACTGAAGTTATTAAAATTCAGACCTTTTGCATGAATGCCCGTAACAGTCTTTAAGTTTTCTCCCACTGCACCGCCGACTGTCAGATTCGTCTTTGTTCCTGCAATTTCCGGCATGTCCGTCAGATTCGTATTCTGCACAACACCTTCATTGGATCCTGTAATTCCTCCGAATTTTGTTGCATCTCCACGCAGTGTTACACTTCCACTTACTTTGCTGTCTTCGATAGTTCCCACATTCACTGCGTTGACCGCACCAATCTCATCAACACCCAGACTGTAGATTGTCGTTGCGCCGGTTTCTTTGCCGGTTACAGAACATTTTCTGATGGTTCCTTTATTTTCTGCGGTAATTCCTCCCACATATCCGTTACTGCTGCGGACATCTCCGTAATTTATACACTCTGAAATGACCTTTCCGGTTGCATTTAATGCAGTAATTCCTCCGGCTGTTCCGGAATCTGCGTTAACAGTTGTTCCCCGGTTAATTGTCTTTGTAATATTTCCATCACTCTCTCCGACAACACCTCCAACAGTTCCGTGAGATGCACGCACCTGCTTTGCCTTATTTACCAGGTATACACTTTGTGTTGCACTTCCCATTGTTCCGTAGTTGATTCCGACAATTCCTCCGACTTTTTCATAACCGTTCACAGATACCCCTGTTCCCACTGCAATAACCTCGTCAGAAGTTCCAGATGCTTTCACTTCCAGAGTTCCGTCAATCTCATTAATACCTGCAATTCCTCCGATTCCATTTCCACTGGACGAAATTCTCTGTGCAACATTTCCTGTATTCGATGCGACAATAATCGTTCCACTGTTTCTTCCGGCAATTCCTCCGACATTATTGCCGGAAGATGTAAGATTGGCATAACTTGTATCTTCTTTTAAAATTCCATTTGTCAGATTCCATCCAACGATTCCTCCGACATTATTCTTACCGGAGATAGTCTTATTCCGTAAAGTGCTGCACTTCTGGATGGTTCCTGCTTTATAGGACAATGTTGATGTCCCGGAACCATATCTCTTAGAATTATTATCACCCACGTTAATTCCGGCAATTCCTCCGAGATAATTTAATGTAGCATTACCAAAATGCTCACTGAGCTCACAGTTATAAACCAGTCCGGCATTCAAACCGACAACTCCACCTGTTCCGGAATATCCGGACATACTTCCGGTATTTGTACAGTGGTCGATCACATGATTTTCCAGATTAGCACTGATAATCCCTCCAACCAGATGTAAAGATGGATTTTCTAAATTTGCTGCAAGGTTCAGACCAGATTCTTTTCTTGTATAATTTTTCAAGGTAACCGTCCGGTCTGTCCCTGAAGTTCTCTTTGAAATACTTCCGGCATTCTTACAGTTTTTAATTATCAAATGACTACTCTTATCTGCATAGCCAATAATTCCGCCCACATATATGCTTCCGCGCAATGATATATTATTCGTGCTTACTTCTAATGAAGTAGCGCTGTTTCCATTAGTTGAAACCGTCAGTGTACGCGTATTCTTTGTTGTAAATGCTTCACCCGGTACATTGCCCTTTGCAATTCCCGGAAGTAAATTTGTCGTAGAAGCAACTGCATCAAGAATTGCCCCATCTTTTCCTGCCGCAAGCTGATCTGCACTATAGGTTCTCTGATATCCGATGATTCCACCGACATAAGCATCTCCTGAGATACTTCCCAGGATATTGTCTGTCTTGAATTTATTCATCGTTATATCCTTTGGCAGATTTACCACATTGGCTCCGATGCATCCTCCCACATAGTATTTTCCTTCCACACTGCCCGGACGTATGGTCAGTTCTTTCGTCAGCAGATCTGTTGATGCATTCAGTCCAAATCCGCCACCGACACAGTTCCCGTAGCCGTAGATACGTCCGCCGATTAACGTATAATGAACATCCAGCGTACCCTCTGTATCATTAAATCCGGCAATTCCTCCAACATAATCCTGTCCGACTACAATACTTGAAACCGATTTTACAGTAATTGCCTGACTATCTCTGGAAAAATCAATCTCACCATTATTATATCCTGCAATTCCTCCGGCGTAGCTTCCTGTTGCTTTCCACTTGCCAACAATCATATTAAATACAGAATTATCATAATCTGAAAGATAACTGGCACAGTTCTCAATCTTGGCTCCATGCTCATTAAATCCAACAATTCCTCCGACGTATTTTTCGTAACCGGCTGCCACACCATTATTTACACAATTCTGTAATGTTACCTTATTTTCATTACAACCAACGATTCCTCCAATGTAATTGTTACCGATTACATAACTTGCATTCGTCGTTACACTTACGATACTGTCTGCCCGAATTGCTTCTGATACAGCCTCTCCAGTCAGACCTCCGGCGATTCCTCCGACAAAATCTGCCCCCAGTATATAACCGTCTTTTTCTGTCGAGCAGTTATTGATTAATGTATTTACACCGTAACCTGCAATACCGCCCACATAAGTTCCTTTTAACAGACTTCTCTTAGGACTGCCATCACTGTCTACAAATGAGAATCCTGATGCACGTCCTGACGCACTGGCAGATTCATGGATCAATACTTCGAAACCATATCCTGCAATTCCTCCAAAATATTTACCCTCTTCTGCAGTACACAGAATCAGCCCGTCATTGCTGCTACTCTTTATATTTGCCTGCGATGCGTCCACGTTATTGTTATATCTATAAGAGCCTTGGATTTTTCCAACGATTCCTCCTGTCATAAAATTACCGGAAACTTCTGCATGATTTTTGCTTTTTGTAATCACAGTATTGCTTCCGTTTTTCAGGTTGGCATATCCCACAACTCCACCAATACCGGCAATGTTCGTCTCAGCAGATTGCTCATCTCCCATTAATATAGAAGGAAGTGTTCCCTTCACCGTTCCTTCCATGGAAACATTAGAACATGTACCCCGGCTTAACTGTCCGCCATTTCCTTTCGCGAACATACCCACGATTCCACCAACTGCTGCCTGCGTCTCGTTTGTCAGGGTAACTTCCACATTTGATTTGTCAGAAGTAACGCTGATATTCTGTAAATTTCCCTCACTGCGTCCGGCCACGATACCCGTTGCCTGTACACTATCATAAGAAGAATCAGAAGCTGCAAGTGTCAGTGCTGCATTCTGCAATGTTACAGTCGTAATTTCCCCGAAAACTTCTCCGAACAATCCGAGATATTTTTTACCATCAACAATGGATTCTTCACCAAGTTTCAGATTCGAGATCAATGTCTGAGAACCTTCACCTTTTAATGTATAATTACTATCCAGTGTTGCAATCGTTGGAAAGTCAAAAATCTGACCACTGTTGTTTTCTTTCCATGCCAGTAACTGAACATCATTTGCACGGTTCTTATTGCTCACAAAATCGTAAACACCTGTACCCACTGCTGTCCAGTCCATATTTTTGTTTGTCAACAAGAAAGTTGTATTACCCGTTCCGGTATAATATCTGATGTTTGATAAATGACGGAAGGCTGCAATCTTTACATCATTCCCTTTCGAATTGTCCGCGTACATACTGTTCGCACTATTTGAAAATACCGACTCACTTTCACGCCATTCCTCACTACTTAACTTCTTATTATCGCCGGTAAATGGCACCGCTCTTACGGTCGCACAGATATCCTGTGCACTTGCAAGACTCTTATTCACATCCGCAAGTCTACAGATGCTGGTACTATATGTACGTTCCAGCGCAATCTTCTCGCTTCCGCTCTTCTCATTCAATGCCTCCTGCACTTTCGCAGACATAATACCATCCAGTACCAACGAATACTTGTTGTCACTGTATGTTACCGGAAATGTCCAGTTCCCTTTAGAATTGCCATTAGCATCCTTCACTTCTAACGATGCCATATTGGCAGTGCTGTTGTTTGTTCCTTTCCATCCCTTTGTCGCCATCTTATAAGGAGACACCACAAGACTGAATAATTTTGTCTGCTTGTCTTTCTTGTAAAATGTCACTTCATAATCAGCCACCTGGGAATATCCTGCATTGCTTGACCAGTTCAATGATAACTTCTCACTATTGTGCAAGCTGATCGTTGTGATACGGAGTTTCTTCGGCTTTAGGCTGACTACATTCGTTGTATCTTCCGTTGAATAATAACCTAACAGACGTTTACTGCGGCTCTCATAATCTCGTTTCTGCATCGTCAGATAACCATCTGCATCCTCGTCTTTATATGTCAGTCCTTTGCACTTGGTTCCGTAAAATGCAGAGTAAACTTCTCCGGTCTCAATATCAATCTCAATTCCAATAGATCCTTTCATCAGATCCTTATCATAAATATAATCATCCAGGAGTTTCAATACTGCATTTTTCTTTTTATCTGTATCTTTGTATTCATTACTGTCCAGCGTAATTGCGTAGATACGTCCGTTCAGTGAAACATCTTCACCACTAAAAAAGTCCGCTGCTTCTCCCTGCTTCTTTACTTCTTTTTTAAACTGCTTCCACTGACCGGAAGATCTATAATATGTAAGCTTTGATTCCGCTGCCAGATAAATCGTCTTTGCATTTGATTCATTTTTTCGGAACTCTGCCTTTCTCCAATAACTTATAAAGGAAGGAACTGCTATCGCCAGGATAATTCCCATAATCGCAAGAACTACCAACAGTTCCACTAATGTATATCCATTCTTCTTTGCACGTTTCATAGGTGCACCTCTATTATTCTAAGTATTACTCCAATTTTTGACAAAATATATTATTTAGTATATATTCCGGTGAAATCTCTGTCAACTTTTCCTGTCTGAAATGTAATGGAAAATGTAATGTTTTTTAATCTCTTTATAAGTCCTGGTCTACCACAAAAAGACCTCTGGATAAACAGAGATCTTTTTATAAATTTTATAAGGTTAAAGGATTAAGTAATTATTACCGGCAACATGATGCCAGCATTGTATCCAGTGCATTGGCACTGCTTGTATGTGAACGTTCTACACGAATGTTGTAACGCTGAGCTTCTTTTAATGCACAGTGCACCATCTTATGTGCAACCGTTGATGTAAACAGAATGATCAGATCCGGCTGTCCGATCTGGGTTTTTAGATTCCCGGACATTCTCGTAAATACCTTTGCCTTGCAATTATGTTTCTTGCATATCTGCTTATACTGCTGCTCCATCCTTTCATTTCCGCCTATTATTACAACACTCATATAAAACCGTCCTTTCTGATTTCAAACTAGCTTTTTATTTTACTAACGCCCTTCCTCCGGCTTTGCACGCTTCAACAACCTCGTCATCCGGAGCTTCATTTGCGATAATTCCTTCTTCTTCTACCATGAATGCACCGGCATTTGTCATACGCTCTACCCAGTTTCTCATCCATTCTCCGTCTCCCCATCCGTAGGAACCAAAGAGTAAGATATTCTTTCCACCGACTTTACTTTCCAACGCTTCTACAAATGGTTCCATTTCTTCTTCTTCAAGAACCTCAACTCCCATAGACGGGCATCCAAGCGCGAATGCAGATTCTGTTGCCAACTCATCAACGTTTGCTTCTGAAACCGGAATTAACTTTGCTTCGCCGCCTGCTTCTGTAATTCCTTCTGCTACTGCATTTGCCATAGCCTCTGTGTTACCTGTTCCACTCCAATATACTACTGATACGCTCACTGATATATCCTCCTTATTGCTGTTTCTTGCATTATGCTGCATGATATACAATTTCACGCAGGCTTTTCCCCATTAAAAATTCATTGACCGCATGATCTTTCGCCTTATCATAAGCAGTAAACGTCATCCGGGCGCGCTCCGGGTGATTATATACTTTCCAATAGCCGATAAGAAGCGGTTCCTTCGATTCTTCTTCCATGAAACATTTCACATCATCGATGGGATAATCTAAAAATGCTCCAATTTCATGCGGAAAACAAATATCCTTACGTGAATATTGTTCTACTCGGCTTTTCAGATGGCTGAGCACATTTGTTACATTCGAAAATTTGTAACCATATGGTTCTAAAAATTCCTGCACATCTGATTTTTGTAAATGTTCTTTTAATGTTTCTTCTCTGTAAAATAGTACCAGGCATCTGCCCTTTGCTGTCGTCAGGACTTCATACGAAATATCAGTTCCTTCGAAGATCTCCGGCAGTTCTTCCCGGCCTTTTTCTTCAATGTTTAAAATACTTGCCACTTTGATTCCCTTTAAAAAAGGTGCACATTGTGAAATGAGCTGAAACTGTAAACGCTTTTTCAAATCCCCTTTTGAAAACATATAGTATACAACCTCTATTGGCATGTTACCTCCTTGTATTTTAAACGTGTTCTTTGTTTTTGATTATGATTATCATTTACAAGGTATATATTAGCATAGACTAACTCCTGTTGCAAGCTTATTATTGATATTAATTTTTCAATAATGCCTAACAAATAAAGCTGTGCACCATATTTTCTATGATACACAGCTTATTCTGTACGTTTTTCTTAAATTGCATGCAGATTTTTTAATGAAATATCAAGAATCGGTGCGGAATGTGTCAATGCTCCACTGGATACATAATCCACTCCTACGTCTTTTAATCTCTGGATATTTTCTTTCGTCACATTACCGGAACATTCGGTCTTGGCTCTTCCTGCCACAAATTCTACTGCTTTTTTCATGTCTTCATCCGACATATTATCAAGCATGATGATGTCTGCCCCGGCCTCAACAGCTTCTTTTACCTGTTCCAGACTCTCAACCTCTACTTCAATCTTTCTGACAAACGGCGCATATTCTTTTGCCATCTGTACAGCCTCTTTGACACCACCTGCTGCTCCAATATGATTGTCTTTTAACAGGACTCCATCGGAGAGATTATAACGGTGATTTTTACCGCCGCCCGCGGTTACCGCATATTTCTCAAATATTCTCATATTCGGCGTAGTCTTTCTGGTATCTAACAGCGTAATCCCTGTACCCTCTAACAATGCTGCAACCTCATGGGTATAAGTAGCGATTCCACTCATTCTCTGCAGATAATTCAGCGCTACCCTCTCTCCGGATAACAATACTCTGATATCTCCGGTAACTTTTCCCATAAGCTGTCCCTTGGTTACCGGTTCTCCGTCTTTACAATACAACTCTACTCTTACATTCTGATCTAATAACCAGAATACTCTTTCAAAAACTTCCAGTCCTGCAACGATTCCATCCTGCTTACAAATCAGTTCCACCTCTCCTGTTACAGCTTCTTTCATTACTGCATTTGTTGTCACATCTTCACTGGAAATATCTTCTTTCAATGCTTCCTTTATCAAATGATCTGCCTGAAGCATCATTGTTATCTGATTCATATCTGTATTCTCCTTATGATTCATTGATTTTTGCGAATTTTCTTTTAACTATTTCGATTTTCCTGTTAATCTTTAACTGATCTTCTTGAGTCCCTGAGAATGATCTGCCTGTGTTTCCGTCACTTTATGAGCCGCACGCTTTGCGAACACCAGACTTTCCAGTAATGAATTACTTGCCAGTCTGTTAGCTCCATGAACGCCATTGCAACTTGTCTCTCCTACTGCATACAAATGCTCCATAGAAGTCTTGCTATCAGAATCAACCCAGATACCTCCCATGAAATAATGCTGAGCCGGAACTACCGGTATGCACTCTTTCGTTACATCATATCCTTCTTCCAGACAGTGCTGATAAATATTCGGAAAATGTTTCAATATCGTTTCTTTCGGAATATGCTCCATAGAAAGCCATACATAGTCTGTTCCGTCTTTCTCCATCTCCTCATGAATTGCCTTAGTCACCACATCTCTCGGCAACAATTCATTGACAAAACGTTCTTGGTTTTTATTGTAAAGAACTGCACCTTCTCCTCGCACGGACTCCGAAATCAAAAATCTTCTGCCCGGTTTCTTTGAATATAAGGTCGTCGGATGAATCTGTACATAATCCAAGTGTTCCAGACGAATCCCATGTTCTTTAGAAATGCGAATTGCATCTCCTGTCAAATGTGGAAAGTTGGTTGAGTGTTCATAAGTTCCACCGATTCCGCCACTGGCAAACACTGTATCATCTGCATAGATCTTTAACGTTTTTTCATCCTTCTTTGCAATAATACCGGCACACTCTCCGTCTTTTTCGATAATATCTGTCATCTCTGTATACTCGTAGATTGTTACATTTTTCAATTTCTTCACACAAGCCAATAATTTGCTGGTAATCTCTTTTCCGGTCACATCCTCATGGAATAAGATACGTGGCTTAGAATGTGCGCCTTCTCTTGTGTAAGCAAACTCGTCGCCTTTTTTCTCAAACTCTACTCCGTAACCTACCAGATCATTAATAATCTCCCTGGAACTGCGGATCATAATATCCACAGATTCTTTACGATTCTCGTAGTGTCCGGCCTTCATGGTATCTTCAAAATAACTGTCGTAATCGTCTTTGTCTCTTAACACACAGATTCCACCCTGTGCTAAAAATGAATCACTACTTTCCAGATCGGACTTTGTGATCATTACAATTTTTTTATCAGAAGGGAGGTTCAGTGCACAAAAAAGGCCGCCTACTCCCGTTCCTACAATCACTATATCTGCATATATTTCTGACATCATGTCCTCCTTGAGACCCCTTTTCGGTCTTTGCTTTCTATTTTCTTTCGTTTTTATCTCTCTGTCTGCTTTTTCCTCACTACTTTGCAAGCTCATGCATCTGCTCTAACGGTTTTACCGCTTCCACTCTTACTTCTTCCGGAAGTTCTACCTGATTTGTTCCATTTTCAAGCACATCCAAAACTTTCTCCAACGTATTCTTCTTCATATTTGGGCAGGTCGGAATCGTCTCCGGAAAATAAAACTGTTTCTCCGGATTATTCTTCTGTAATTTATACAGGACACCTACCTCTGTACAGACAATAAATTCTTTCTGTTCACTGTTCGTTGCAAAATCAATGATCCCGGAAGTACTTCCTATGTAATCGGCCATAGCCAGTAATTCTTTATTACATTCCGGATGTGCAACTACCAATGCATCCGGATACTTTTCTTTTAATTCCTGTACTTCTTCTGCCTGCATCCGCTCATGGGTTGGACAGAATCCCTCATTATATATGAAGTTCTTCTCTGGCACCTGTTCTGCTATAAAATGTGCCAGATTACGATCCGGGATAAAGAAAATGTTCTTATTTGGCAAATTCTTTACAATCTTAACTGCATTTGATGAAGTCACACACACATCTGAATAACGTTTCAACTCTGCTGTAGAGTTAATGTAACAGACAACCGCCAGGTCATCATATGTATCTCTTATCTTCTGGATCGTCTCCGCATCTGCCATATGTGCCATCGGACAATCCGCCGACATATCCGGCATCAGTACCGTCTTTTCCGGACTCAGCATCTTTGCACTCTCTCCCATAAATGACACTCCGCAAAAAACAATGGTATCTTCCTTTGCGTTGGCTGCAACTTTACTTAAATAAAAAGAATCTCCTATGTAATCAGCAACATCCTGTACCTCTGGTCGTACATAGTAATGTGCCAGAATCACAGTATTCTTTTCTTTCTTTAATTTGTTAATATCCTCAACTATACTCATATACATGTCCTCACTTTTTTTCACATTGCTCATATTATATCACTGTCATTTACATGTGACAAGACACATGTTTATTCATATACAAAAAAAGCAACGAACATAAGTCCGTTGCAAATAAAAAAACAGCCTCTCAGCTGTTTCCTTTTATCTATGTACCTTCAAAACTGCATACAAGAAATATTTCCATCTTCTCTCCTAACCTACTTGGTCATGCCCTCGACCGATTA
>CAKRJP010000013.1 GCA_934351835.1 uncultured Lachnospiraceae bacterium | reverse complement strand
TCTACCAATCCAAGGGTCAGCCTGACGGACACGAAAGATTTTGACAGTTACAAGTTATATCTTTCAGATACAGGATTGTTTATTACTCTAATGTTTATTGATCGTCCGATGACGGAAAATGATATTTATGCAAAGTTGCTTTCTGATAAATTACCTGCAAATCTTGGGTATCTTTATGAGAATCTGGTTGCTCAAATGATTGTAGCGTCGGGAAGAGAACTATACTATCATACCTGGGAAAAAAAGGGAAGTACACATTATTATGAGGTAGATTTCCTGGTTTCAGAAGGATGCAAAATAAATGCATTTGAAATTAAGTCTTCCGGAGCTGGAAAACATGAATCCATAAGAGAATTTTGCAGTAAATTTTCTCAGAATATTAGTAAGGCATATTTAATATCACAGAAAGATGCAGGAAAAGAAGAAAATCTATTGTTGAAACCGTTTTATCTCGTACCTTTTCTGGTAAAATGAGATAAACGAATCTTGAAATTGGCATAGATTCCCACCGATAGAATTATTGCCAAATGATAAGTATGGCTATGGTATGCTTTTTGAGTTATAGATGCTATTTAAAGGAAATAAAACTATGAGCGAATATATTACAACATACACCGGAAAACATTTCGAACCCACAAACCCAAATAGTGAATTGATTGATATTGAAGATATTGCCCATGCACTTCCTCTGATTTGCAGGGGCAATGGTCACGTAAAGTCATTCTGGTCAGTGGGGCAGCATTGCATCTGTTGTGCGAAAGAGGCAGAGGCAAGAGGATTTTCGGACCGTTTGATCCTGGCATGTCTGTTGCATGATGCCAGCGAGTGTTATATGTCGGATGTGCCAAGACCTTTAAAAAAATATCTGTCGGATTATCGGGCACAGGAAGATCATCTTCTAAAAATGATCTATGAGAAGTTTTTAGGAGAGGATTTGACAAAAGCAGAGAAAGAGCAATTAAAAGAAATAGACAATGCGTTACTCTGGTATGATCTGAAAATTTTATTAAATGAAAAGCTATGCGGAGAACAGCCGGAAGTTCATATAGCGTTAGATTATAGTGTGGAACCTTTTGAGAATGTTGAAAAAGAATATTTAAAACTGTTCGAGAAATATTTTAAAATAGGGTGAAAAATAAATAATAGTATTCTAATGAGTCAAAGCAAGAGCTTACTATAAAAATCAGATAAATGGGAGGATGCGATAAGAAATCACCCTCGTCTTCTTGCGGAAGCGTCAACACGTAAGACATACAAGTAAAAAGAAGCTCCCTTTCATAAACTTTAACGTGGGAAAGCCTGAGCCAGGCTTTCCCCATTCATCAGAAAAGATATTCTTACTATATTTACACTATAGGTTTATAAATCAAGTTTCTTTTTCAGCTCTTCACGGATCTCATATGCACTGAATCTCATTGGGATTTCGTAAGTCTCATCCTCGCTGTGCTGTGGATCCCATACCTGTGCATAGAATGGGTTCTTTCTTGCAATCTTCGGATAAGCCCAGCTCTTCTTCATACATTCCGGACACCAGTGTCCTCCCTGAAGAGCCGCATTTACAGATAAATCAAATTCATGTCCGAATGCACATTTCCATTTTACAGGAGTGTAGATATCTTCGATTTCTCCGCCAAGATACTCGCCTCCTCTGAACTCTGCTGCTTTCTTAAGATCTTCAGCTGTCAGATTCTCAAGACCTTTGCTTTCATCATATCCGTGATCAAGGAATGTTTCTTCTTCGCTTGGGCGATGAAGTTCAAATTTTGTTCCGATCAATTTATGTTTTTCTTCCAAAGATCCGTAGAATGCCTGAATCCACTCGGTTTTATTATTTTCTTCTGCCCATTTTGGTCCCATTTCTTTTGAAGCTATCGCTGTATTATTTGCTTTTAACTGCTCAATATTCGGAAGCATTGCCGCAACCATTGGGTTCTTGAAAAGACGCCTTGCTGTATTTTCAACTTTTTCCCAATACTCTTTTCCGGAAATGCAGCGGAAGTGGAGATAATTTTCCAAAACATCTGCATCTGTATAGTACTGCCCATGGAAGTTGAATCTTGCCATTTGCTGTGGTTCGTAAATATCTTCAAAATTGTAACCCATCGGATTTAGGTTAAGATTCATGAATTCCCATGTAGTCTTACGGAATTCTTTTCCACTACTTAAGTTATATGCTTTTCTCCAGAAGCTTTCATCTACCCAGTCTTCACATAAGTTTGCCATACAGATACCGGACTCGATCTGTGTGCTCCACTCTAATACATTGTTCGGTGGCTGATGGAACATGATTGGTTCCTGAGCTGCAGTCTCTGCACTTGGATGCTGACCTGTCTGGCGAATAGATACCCAGTATTTTAATCCGCAATCATACAATGCTGCCTCAGTAAATACTTTTGACAATGCATAGTAATCGTGAATAGACGGGTTCATTGGATCTCCAACTCGACCAAAATGTACCGGTTCCAGTCTGCTTCCTGTCATAGCAACTGTTCCGACATATGCTAAATGAACTTTGTCCGGATCCGGCTGTTCTTTAATTGCTTTAATGATATTTAATGTTGATCCGATATTTGTATACAATGTCTCTTCCGGATATTTATCCGCTGCCGGAGATACCATTGCACCAATATGTAATACATAATCACAGCCATCTACGCATTTTTTGATCGTGTCGTAATCTGACATGTCTCCCCATACAACTTCAAGTGCAGGACACATATGTTTCTTTGCAAATACACGGTTCTTATCGGATGGTCTGAGCAGCGCACGTACTTTGAATCTGTTTGGTCTTGCCAGCAACTGTTTCAGTGTCTGGCCTCCCATCATTCCGCTCGCACCTGTTATAAAAACAAGTTTTTTTGGTTTTGATACATCTCTGTGAACATCTTCACGGTCAAATGTAAGTGCTGCATCCATTGCTTCTCTGGTTGCATTTATTGCACGTCTTGCCATTGCTGCATCACCAATCTCAAAGTAACCGATTCCATTTTTATAACATGTCTCTGCAAGAGCACTTCCGTCACGTTTCTTAGCACCGATTGCAAGTACTGCCGTATCACATGGGAATTCAACTTTTTCACCGTCTTTTTCGCCGATCACAACATTGTCACCGATTTCAGTTACTTTTACGGATGTAACCGGGATAATTCCGGATTTCTGGATTTCTTCACCCATGCATATTTTTCTTGTTGTTCCCATATCAGAACAGATATCCGGAAGCATTTCGAGAACGCTTACTTTCGCTCCCTTTTCTGCCAGATATTCTGCTGTTTCCATGCCGACCATACCGCCGCCGATCACAACAACATTTCCTGTAGCTTCTGCTTTACCGTCTAATATATCATGAGAATCTTTTACAAATGCTTTATCTACGCCTGGAATCGGTGGAATGATTGACTCTGCACCAATTGCGTTCATAACTGTATGTGGTTTGATTTCTTCAATCATTCCCGGTGTAACTTTCGTATTCATACGAATATCAACGCCCAGTCGTTCAGCCTTTTTAGCCATTGAGATTGCTGCCGCTTTCATTTCTTTCTTACGCGGTGCTTCGCCTGCCGTTAAGAACTGACCACCAAGTGTGTCTGTCGCTTCGCAGAGAATCGGATTATGTCCTCTCTTCTTCAGGATAATTGCAGCTTCCAGTCCTGCAATACCGCCGCCGGCTACAAGTACTGTCTCTGGTTTTTCTGTCGGATGGATCTCGCATTCTTTTTCGCGTCCAAGTGCCGGGTTACGAAGACATGTAATACATTCCACATCCATATTTTCAAATCCGTCATAACATCCCTGATTACAGCCAACGCAGTAATCGATATCGTCTGTTTCCCCTGCTTCTGCCTTCTTACAGAAGTTTGGATCAGCAAGCTGCGCACGTCCCATAACAACCATATCAACTTTATCTTCTTCCAGTATCTTTTCTGCAAGTTCAGGGGTATTGATTCGTCCGACTCCGATTGTCAGCATTCCTGTTGCTTCACGGATTTTAGCTGCATTGTCAACATTGAATCCCTGTGGAAGATCTACAGGAGGAACTTCGAATTTCAATCCGTTTGACAAGATATTTCCTCTGGAAACATCCAGAACGTCAACACCTGCTTTCTGTGCAAGTTTACAGAATTCGATTACTTCTTCGATTGTAAGTCCGCCTTCAAGATAGTCATCATGTGCATCAATTCTCATTAACAATGGCATGCCCTCCGGCATATTAGCACGGATTGCGCGAATACACTCTAATGGGAATTTTGCACGGTTTTCAAAGGATCCGCCATACTCGTCTGTTCGTCTGTTAATTCCGCCGGACAAGAAAGAATGTGGCAAGTATGTATGTGCACAATGGAATTCGATACAGTCATATCCTGCCTGAACTGCACGGTTTGCAGCCTTTCCGTAAGCATCTACTACAACCGGGATCAATTCTTTAGGCATTCCCGGAATTGTAACCTCTGCACTGACCGGCATATCACTTGGGATAATGATCTGTGCCGCACGGTCGGAAGAAACTGCCAGAGCTCCAAGCCACAACTGAACACCGGCTTTACCACCTTCTGCATGAATTGCATCTGTTAATCGTTTCATACCCGGAATATACTCGTCTTCACTAAGGGATAAGAAACGTTTTGGTGCAGCCGGAGTGTAAACACTTGTAACTTCAACAATGTTCAATCCGCTTCCACCTTTTGCACGAGCCACATGATAATCGATCAGTTTGTCCGTAACTTCACTTCCGTCACCGGAAAATTTAGTTCCCATAGCCGGAAGAATAATACGGTTCTTTAATTCCATATCTTTTATTTTTATAGGACTAAATAACTTCTCAAACACAAAAATCAGCCTCCTTTTTCTTATTTTCTTTTTTAAGAATGTCCCTGCATTCTTGCTACGAGTTTTGCGTTACTTATAGTTTACACTGTACAGAAGAATGAACGTCAAGAACGCATTATTGACAAACTTCACCCCTACTTTTTACCTTTTTCCGAACTACATTAGTTAAAATCCCCATAAGAAATCATTTATTGAAAAAAAGGGGCATTTTCTCTGTACAGTTGACTGTACACTTTGGGATAAGTATACTGGAATTATATAAATAACGTGACAAGGAGGATACGTTATGAGAATGCAGGAAATCTGTAAAATAAGCGGATTCACAAAAAGAAATATTCACTATTATATTAAAGAGGGATTGCTTTCTCCTGCTTCTGATGCCCAGAACGGTTATTATGATTTTTCAGAGGAAGAAGTGAAACGATTATCTTTAATACGTTTGTTTCGTGATGCCGGTCTTTCTATTTCCGTGATCAGATCTATTCTGAATACACCTGACAGCACCGGACTATATTTAAATCAACATATCAAAGAACTTCATAAAGAAAAGGAACATTTAGAAGGAATTTTATCTGCTATGAATGATCTTTTCGAACGCCTTCCGGTTAATACAGATATTGATAAACTATATGCTTTAGGAGCTCAGATCCATATTCCTAAAATACAATTTTATCAGGAAAAGGATTCTTTTGATGCAAATGATATGCTTCAGGTTAACCGTATTTTGTGGGTTAATTTTCTTCCGGAACCACCGTTGACCGAATATCAGGAGTTTTTGTGGCAAAAATTAAATCATCTTACAAACATTCAGTATAATGAAAACTGTCGCAAGATTCGTCAATTTCTTCATACACTTGACATTGTTGACATTGACAGGCTTTTCAAAAAGAAAGACAAACATATCAATTATGTGGCATCTTTAGATTACGAAGGGTGTTTACAATATGCTGAAGAAATGAAAAACAGAATCCGTACATTTATAAAAAATAGAGAAAATATTGATGCCTGGAAAAGATATTACTCTCTGTATATTTATCCGGAAATACAAATCTACGACAGTGAGATTTGTTCTATCATGTTAGAAATCAGTTCTCTTTTCGTAAATTATTGCACGAACATTCATTTCACCTGCGAAAGAGTTTACGATTGGCTGCAGCAAACCGAGGAAGGAAAGAATCTTGAAAAACAGCTTCTTGATTTATTTGGTGACAAAATCGACTTAATACACAGTCAGTACGGTGAGCTGGAACTTTTAGCAAATTTTCCACAATTAATACTTGGAGCCGACTGGTAAGTCCAGAGACGACTGTGCTGTTTACTTCATTAGCAAAGACGATGAAGTAATGAAAAATAGCGAAAAAATAAAAAGCATTATGCTATATCGTTCTTAACGAAGAAGCCGGAATTGTCATGGAGAGGGAAAAGTTTGAACATCTGGGACAGTATGTAGGTGATGACCTTATTGTTACCGATGGAACGACACTTTTAGGGGCTGATGATAAGGCTGGAATTGCAGAAATTATGCAGATGCTGGAATATTTACATGAACATCCGGAAGTGAAGCATGGAGAAATTCAAGTCTTTTTCACACCAGATGAAGAGGTGGGATGCCTCGGAGCAAATATAGTCGATATGACAAGGTTTAATCCTGATTTTGCTTATACGTTGGATGCATATGGGCTTGGAGAAATATCATATGAATGCTTTAACGCAGCTTCTGCAGATGTAACAATAAAAGGTGTGAATATCCATCCTGGATTATCCAAAAACCAGATGAAGAATGCGATTTTAATTGCGAATGAATATCTCAATATGCTTCCGGAAGCAGAGACACCGGCACATACAGAAATGTATGAAGGATATTATCATGTCCTTGATTTTAAAGGTGAAGTAGAACTGACTACTATGCGTTTTTATATTCGTGATTTTGACAGAGACAAATTTGAAAATCGAAAAGAGCAAATGCATCGAATTGAAGAATTTTTGAATTACAAATATGGAGAAGGTACTGTTTCTGTAAAAACAGAAGACACCTATTACAACATGGCAGAACAGATTTTACCTAACTTCGAAATTGTAGAAGCAATAAAAGAAGGAATGGAAAAAGCAGGTTTTGCACCTTATACAAAACCAATGCGAGGAGGAACGGATGGTTCCGTTCTGTCACAGAAGGGAATACCGACGCCGAATATATGTGATGGAAGTCACAACTGTCATGGAAGATATGAATATGTATCTATCCAGTCAATGGAAAAGATTACAGAGGCAATCACGAATATTGTTACACATTTTGCGGTATAACCTAATATAATGATCTCTGAGATTTGGAAGTACATGGAGCGGTATTGGAGTTAAGCAATGATGAGATAGAAAGGGAAGTAGTCGGAAGATTACTTCCCTTTCTTGTCGAAATATGTCGAACGATTGTGTATTTTCAAGTGTTGAAAATGATAGTGCTATCTGGTATTCTAAATCCACGCAGATGACATTCTGTAAATCTGCAAACAGTATCTGATAACCAAAAGGGTTTCTCATTTTCGGAAGCTTAAGATCAAGCGAGTATCAGAAGATGGAAAAGAACCGAAGTAAACAACGAAAGATATAAAGCTACAGAGAGCAAAGAATTATAACAGTATTATATTTAGTGTTATATTAGGCAATTGTTATATTTATATGTTTCGTATGTTTAAATATATTTCATGGCTTTTCGCAAAAAAAGGTATATGCTAAAATAATCGTAAAGAATTCTTCTTTTTGTAGTTTTTATATCACAGAAAGGAGAATATATATGGCATATTTTAACCCAGAAAAATTCCCAGAGAGAATTAAAAAAGATGAATTTCTCATGAGTCCAAAAGTAGACTTCTGCTTTAAAGAATTAATGCAGAGTGCGAAGGTCAGAAAAGGAATCATCGCGGCATTGCTTGGAAAATCCCCGGAAGATATTGAAAGTACAGAATTGCTTCCGACAATTTTGCGGCAGGAATATCCGGATAGCAAGTATGGAATCTTAGACGTGTTGGCGAAAATGAAAGATGGTACCAAGATAGATTTTGAGATGCAGGTAGTACCGTTTGAGTTCTGGACACAGAGATTATTATTTTACTGGTCAAAGATGTATGTGGATCAGATTGAGAAGGGAGAATCCTATGACGTCTTGAAACGCTGTATTCATGTAAGTATTCTCGATTTTGCACATTTTCTTGATGACAAAGAATGTTACCACAAGGTTGGGCTGTATGATTTTAATACCGGAAAAGTCTACAGTGATCTTATGGAATTACATATCTTAGAGTTATCTAAACTGCCGCAGGAGGATCAGAATGAATCGGGACTGATCCGCTGGATGCGATTCTTGAATGGGAAGAGCAAGGAGGATTTTGAAGAGATGGCAGAAAAAGACGAATATATCGGAGAAGCATATGAACTTTTGAAAAATCTGAGTGCGGATGAAAAGAAACGACTGGAGTATGAATATCGGGAAAAATCAATAAAAGATTATAATTCACAGATGGTGAGTGCCGAGAGACGTGGAAGAAGAGAAGGCGAAGAAATTGGGAGAAACCAGGGGAGAATAGGAATCATTAAAGAATTTTTGAAAAATGGCGGAACAAAAGCGGATGCTAAGAAATTATTAGGAGCAACGGATGAAGAATTGAATCTGATTGCTGAAGAATAATTTTAACTAGCATTTTGGAAAGGGAGAGGAGCACCATGCCGAAAGGAACAAATCAGAAATTTAAGCTGTACCGACTTGCACAGATCATGCAGGAAAAAACAGATGATGAGCATTATATTACAATGCCGGAAATAAAAGCAGCGTTGGCAGAATATGATATCACGGCAGATAGAAAAAGTATTTATAATGATCTCCGAGATTTGGAAGTACTGGGAATTGAAGTGGAGGGGGAACAGGTCGGAAACCGGTATCATTACCGGGTAGTGAACCGACCATTTGAACTGCCTGAGTTAAAACTTCTGGTAGATGCAATCCAGTCTTCCAAATTTATCACGGAGAAAAAGACAAATGCATTGATCCGAAAATTGGAAACACTGGTCAGTAAATTTGATGCACAGAAACTACAGCGGCAGGTGTATGTGTCCGGAAGAATTAAGACGATGAATGAGAGCATTTATTATACAGTAGATGCAATCCATAATGCCATTTCTGAGAATAAAAAGATAAAATTTCAATATTATCAGTGGAATGTAAAAAAAGAAATGGAACTTCGACATGATGGGGCCTATTATCATATCAGTCCCTGGGGACTTTCCTGGGATGATGAAAATTATTATCTGGTAGGCTATGATTCCTCTGTGGGAAAAATCAAACACTATCGGGTGGATAAGATGCTCAAGATTCAGATGTCCGAGGAAGACCGAGAAGGCAGAGAACATTTTAAGAAACTGGATATGGCGGATTACGCGCGGAAAAGTTTTGGGATGTTTGGAGGAAAAGAGCAGGAAGTTAAATTATTTGTGGATAACTTTCTGGCGGGAGTTATCATTGACCGCTTTGGAAAAGATGTGATGCTGATACCTGAGGATAAAGACCATTTTACGGTAAAAGTTGCAGTACATGTCAGTAACCAGTTCCTGGGGTGGATCATGTCACTGGGAGATGGCGTGAAGATCATCGGGCCGGATGAAGTGGTGGAGCAGGTACAAGAAGAGATTGAGAGATTGCGAAAGCAGTACAGCGAAGAATAAGTTTTAAGGAACAGATAATATGAGAATTTTAGTAGATGCAGATGCCTGTCCGGTGGTGGGCATCGTGGAAAAATTGGCAGAGAAACATCGGATTCCCGTGATTTTGTTATGTGATACCAATCATGTTCTGCAGTCTGATTACAGTGAGGTCATAACCGTTGGTGCGGGTGCTGATGCGGTGGATTTTAAGCTGGTCAGTATTTGCAAGAAGGATGATATTGTGGTGACGCAGGATTATGGTGTTGCTGCGATGATTCTTGGCAAGGGCGCCTTCGGGATTCATCAGAGTGGAAAGTGGTATACGAATGAAAATATTGATCAGATGCTGATGGAAAGACATCTGGCAAAGAAAGCCAGGAATGCGAAGAAAAAGAAGCATCTGAAAGGACCGGCGAAGCGAACATTAGATGATGATGTTCGCTTTGAGCAGTCGTTGGAACGACTGATTGAAAAGCTGGATATACGTACAAAGGATAATATAGAATGAGTGATTTAGAGGAAAATAAGTGGGACAAACTTTTACATATTAAGACGATGGGGCGGGATGATTCTCATGCAGACCAATATCGCTACCCATATGAACCAACGTCGTATTCTGTATTGGAACGGCTGGCGAATACGGGATTGATCCGCAAACAAAATACAGTGCTTGATTATGGATGTGGAAAAGGAAGAGTCGATTTTTTCTTATCATACCAGACAAGGTGCCATTCTATCGGAGTAGAATACGATGAACGGATCTATGACAAGGCAACAGAGAATCAAAATGCGGCTGTGTCAAAAGAGCGAGTGGCATTTAAACTGGCGAATGCAGAACATTTTCAGGTTCCCAAACAGATTGACCGGATTTTCTTTTTTAATCCCTTTTCTGTAGAAATTCTTCAGAAAGTAATTTCAAGAATCAGAGAATCTTATTATGAGCAGCCAAGACAAATTTTATGTTTCTTTTATTATCCGTCAGATGAATACGTTTCTTATCTAATGACGGTGGATGAAATGATGTTTACAGATGAAATTGACTGTGCAGATCTGTTTGAAGGCAATGATGAACGGGAGCGGATCATGATTTTTGAATGGGGAACGGAATAAATGATAAAAGAACTGACGTTAAAAAACGGAAAACAAATATTGTATCTGCAGGTGATCCGGTCAAATCGGAAAAGTATTGGACTGGAGATCAGAAGTGCAGAAGACATAAGAGTAAGGATTCCTTCTCGTTTGTCGGATCGAGAATTAAAAAAGTTCGTAAATGCACATAAAGATTGGATTTTTGAAAAAGCGGAACTTATCGAAAATTGGGAAGACCAGAGAGCATCTACCGGTGCACCTTCATGGGAAGGCCTGTCAAAAGTAGAATTACAGAATATTAAAAATAAATTTGCGGACAGAGTCTCTTACTTTGCAGAGATAATGAATGTTACCTTTGGAAGAATTACCATCCGCAACCAGAAGACAAGATGGGGAAGTTGCAGCACGAAAGGCAATTTGAATTTTAATTACCAACTGTATTATCTTCCGGATGAATTATTAGATTATGTTGTGGTACATGAACTTTCACATCGGAGACATATGGATCATTCGAAAGAGTTTTGGACAGAGGTGGAAAAATATTGTCCGAATTACCGAAAACTTCGTAAAAATTTAAAGCAATATACACTGATATAAGTGCTATAATAGACAGAAACGAAAATCAAGAGGAAATACAGATGGGAAAAATCAGAATTATAAAAAAGAATGATGAATACTCACAGGAATATGAAGTTGGAGATATCTTTGAACCGACAGGTACCTGGTATGGTGGTGTCCATATTGAAGGAAAGACCGGTGTTCCGGTGTCGTTGGACAAAGAGGAGTATATGGAACTGAATACAGAACCTGAGGAACCGATGAAAATCCAAGGAGGAATATCGGGAGAATCCGGAATATCAAGGGAGATGGCTGATGAATCTGAAGTAAAAAGAGATATTCTGGTAGGAGATATCGTCAGACATTTTAAGAGAGAGTGGGTGTCTGAGGACACTTCCGAATATTTGTATAAAGTGCTTGCATTTGCACAGCATACAGAGACCGGGGAGCGTCTGGTAATTTATCAGGGAATGTACGCACCATTTAAAATATGTGCGAGACCATATGAAATGTTTATGAGTGAAGTGGATCATGAGAAATACCCGGACATTCATCAAAAATACAGATTTGAAAAAATCTAAAGATAGCAGGGGATTATGTCCCCGATATTATATGAAATATAGAAAAAACACAGAAAGTTGAGACAGAAAAAATGAGTGACATTACAAGAGAAGAAGCATTTACATTATTAAGAAAGTACAACCAGGACCCGTTTCATCTGCAGCATGCACTGACGATGGAGGCTGTTATGAAGTGGTATGCAAATGAGCTTGGATATGGTGAGGAAGCAGGACACTGGGGAATTGTAGGTCTTTTGCATGATATTGATTTTGAATTATATCCGGAAGAACATTGCCTGAAAGCACCGGAGATGTTAAGAGAAGCAGGTGTTGGTGAAGATATTATTCACAGTGTGGTATCTCATGGCTATGGAATTACGGTAGGATGTGGAGCAACCATTGACGTTGAGCCGATACATGAGATGGAAAAGGTGCTTTTTGCGGTGGACGAGCTGACAGGTCTGATCTGGGCGGCAGCATTGATGCGTCCTTCTAAGAGTACCAAAGACATGGAACTGAAATCTTTAAAGAAAAAATATAAGAGTAAAGGATTCGCAGCCGGATGTTCCAGAGAGGTCATCCAGAGAGGTGCAGATCAGCTTGGCTGGGAACTTGAGAAACTGCTTACGATGACCTTAGAGGCCATGAAAGCTACTGAAGATACGATTAATGCAGAGTGTGAAGCACTGGAAGAGTAAGCTGGAAATACAAATAAGGCGATGATGGAAGTATATTTTGATTGAAAGAATAAGGAAGTAACCGTATGAGAAAAATAAAACGTTATCTGACTGCGCTTGTGTCAGGTATATTTATAGCAACAGTTATTTGGTCCGGGTGTGGACAATCCTTAAAAGAGACATCAAAAGATGATGATCACTTAACCGTTTATTTGTGGGAAAATCGGTTGATGAAAAATATTGCGCCATATATCCATGAACAGTTCCCGGATCAGGACATAGAATTTATTACGGGAAATAATGATACCGATTTATACAGTTATTTTGAAGAGCATGGTGAATTGCCTGATATCATAACGGTACGTCGATTTTCAGAAGCTGATGCACTGGATTTACAGCCATATCTTATGGACTTTGCTTCTTATGATGTTGTTTCCAGGTATTATTCCTATGCATTGCAATATTATAAAAATTCAAAAAATGAGATTCAATGGTTGCCTGTTTGTGGTATGCCGCAGACCATTATTGCTAACAAGACGTTGTTTGATCAGTATGGAATAAAAATACCGGAAAATTATGAGGAATATGCACAGGCTTGTCAGCAATTTTATGACAATGGTATAAAACCATATTCACTGGATCTTGCAGAAGACTGGTCTGCCCATGAGGTGATTCAGGTAGGTGCAATTGGTGAATTTACAAGTTTGGACGGAATCGAATGGCGAAGCTCAGCTGAAAGTGCATCAGAGAATATAGTGTTTGATGATACATTATGGCAACGTATTTTTTCAGAAACCAATACATTTCTGAAGGACTCACATTTTACGGAAGATGATATCAGCGTCGATATTGATACTGCAACTCAGACATTTCTTGATGGAAAAGCAGCGATGTTCCATGGATATCCGGCACTTATGAAAGAATTTCAGGAACAGATGGATGCAGAATTGATACGTATACCGTTTTTTTCACAGATTTCGGATGAAGCATTTATAAATATGACTCCGTCTTTAAATATTGCATTTAACAAAGATCTGGAAAAAGATCCCAAGAAACTGAGTACAGCATTGGAGATATTGGACTGCATGATATCAGAACAGGGGCAAAAGCTGATTGCGGATGGAAGTGGTGTGATTTCATTAAATACAGATGTTCCGAGCATGATGGAAGATGAACAGGGGCTGGAAGAAGAAATTAAAAATAATTCTATTTATATCAGGTATTCTGCGCAAAAATCATTCGCTGCCAGTCTTGAAGCTGTTCATGGATTGCTGTCAGGAAAAATGGATACAACACAGGCGTATAATACGTTTCGTGATGTAATGAATAGTAAAGATACAGAAGAAAAAGTTGCGGTAAATTTTGACCGGGACTATTCTATTTCTCTGAATGATAAAAATGGTCGAGATGCTGCTTCATCTATTTTAACTACGATCAGAGAAGAGAATAATGCACAGCTGGCCTTTGTACCATATTATTATTTCACATCTTCTATTTATAAAGGGGAATGTACGAATAGTCGAATTGCGCTAATGACAGCAAAGAATTTAGATACATCATTATATCTTGCAAAGATAAACGGCGAACAGATATATGAACTTGTAAATAAATATCTTTCTGATTCAAACGATAAATTTTCAGTAACCAATAAATACGAATTACCGATAGCTTCTGGTATGAAAATAAAAGTTAGGTGTGGAGAAAAAGGCTTTTCATTACAGGATATAACAGTAAATGGAAAACAAATAGACAAAGAAAAAGAATATTCCATTCTTCTTACAGATACTACAACGTCTATTTTGAAAAAATTATACCCGAAATATAAAATCGAGCAGCTTAAGGATACGACATTATCAAGTGCATGGACAGTTGCTATGTCAAAAGGACAACAGCCGTCAGCACCGGAAGATTATATAGAGGTTAAAAATAGAAATGCAAATGGAACAAGAGATAATTAAAAGAAAAAAAGTTATAGTGCCATTATTTGTTATAATTCTCATTCTTTTAAGTTTAGTCTTTGTAAAGGTTCTTTTAAATAGAATGAACAGATATATTGAGGAAAATGGAAAAAGCAACATGGGAGCTGTTAGCGAACAGATACAGCAGACCTATGATCTTCAGGTAAATGGATATTACAGTCAGTTGCATTTGGTTGAAGATTATCTATTTCGGGACAAGCAATTGTCTCTTGAAACCGAGGCTAATAGAAACTTTTTTAAGGCATGGGAAAAAGAATCGGATAGTTCACTTATATTTCTTCAGGAAAACGGAAAAGCAATCACTGCAGATGGAATAAAAATGCGTTTTGACATTCCAAGTAAAATTCTGTTGGATCTAAGGAATGGATATAATATTGCAAAACTGGTTTCATGGAATCATGAAAAAGAGCAAAAAGTCGGCTATTTGGTTGCAATTCCATGTCAGAAATATCAGATTAATGGGGAAACTTATACGGCAATCGGAACAGTGTACAGTCATTCGAAATTAGATTCCATGCTAAAAGTGAAAGGATATAATGAGAATGCATATCTGTTCATGTTAGACAACGAAGATAATATTACTTACACGAATCAGAGTGAAGATAAATATTTTCAAAATTATTCTTTGCTAAAGCATCTGAAGGCGAATCAAGCCATTACAGAAGAAGAGGAAGATTCGCTCCAAAAAAAACTTGATAACAGAGAAGAAGGTGTAGAGCTTCTTGGGGATGATAATCGCTATTATCTGGCCTATTGTCCGATAGAAAGTAACAACACCATGTTAGTATGCATAGTGGCAGAAGATGTTGTTGATAATGTACTGGATGATTACCAAAAAACAGTGTTGTTTACAACAATAGTCATGGTAAGTTTTATAATTTTGCTCTTTGCCGGATTGTTTTATTGTATTTCAAAACTCAGTATTGCAGATCAGAAAGCGGCATATGAGAAAAGAAATAATGAGTTCCAATTACAGTCAATGAAGGAAATGGAAGCAGCCAATGAAAAACTGAGAAAGGCAAAGAATATTACAACGGAAGCATTACAGACAGCTGAAAATGCAAATAAGGCGAAAACAGATTTCCTGGCCAATATGTCGCATGATATTCGTACCCCTATGAATGCAATCATCGGGATCACGTCATTGATCCGGCATGATGCAGATGATAAAGATAAGGTGGTCAAATATGCGGATAAAATAGACACTTCATCACAGCATCTGTTAGGAATCATTAATGATGTTTTGGATATGAGTAAGATCGAGGCAGGAAAAACAGTTTTTAAGTATACAGATTTTTCTGTTTTGGATTTTATACAGGAACTTGACACTATGTTTCAAGCACAGATAGACGAGAAAAACCAGACTCTTACGATTACAAAAGAGAATATTCGTCATGAGTGGGTGAATAGCGATCGGGTTCATCTGATGCAGATTTTCTGTAATCTGCTGTCTAATGCTGTAAAGTATACACAGGAAGGTGGGTCAATCCGGTTTTTAGTAGAAGAGTGTGATACAAATTCCTCTGTCTATGCAAAGTATCGCTTCCTGGTCAGTGATAATGGTATGGGAATGTCAGCCGATTTCAAAGATACGATTTTTGATCCGTTTACCCGTGCGGAAAGTTCTGTGACAAATAAGATACAGGGAACAGGTCTTGGAATGGCTATTACCAGAAATCTGGTTGAAGCAATGGGAGGTACTATTAAAGTAGAGAGTGAACCGGGGCAGGGAAGTTGCTTTGAGGTTCTTATAGATTTGAGAATTACGGAGGATCAATCTGTTTCGTCAGTATCACAAGAGGAAAAAGATGAGCCGGATGGCAATATTCTGAAAGGAATGCGGTTCCTGTGTGCAGAAGATAACGAGCTGAACGCAGAGATTCTGACAGAACTGTTAAAGATTGAGGATGCAGAGTGTACGATCTGCGAAAATGGTGAAAAGCTCCTGGAGATATTTGAGCAGTCTGCTCCGGGTGATTATGATATGATTCTGATGGATGTGCAGATGCCTGTGATGAACGGCTATGAGGCAACAAAAGCAATCCGCGGGAGTTCCCATGAACTGGCAAAGACAATACCGATCATTGCCATGACTGCCAATGCATTTTCAGAGGATATCCAGTGTTCGCTTGCTGCCGGTATGAATGCCCATATATCAAAACCAGTTGACATGAAGCTATTGGAGAAGACCATCAGAAACATAAAATTTGATGGGGGCAAGGCTCAAGCTATTGAATAGTAATCACTAAAAGAGAAAATCCAGTTCGCATCATACGGTGTGGACTGGATTTTCTCTTTTTACGATATTATATTATTCAGAAAATTTATCACTGTAACGAATATGCATATCTTCCCAGTCCATGAACAATACATAAAATACCCTTCCGTATTGCTGGCTTTCTACAATTCTTCCATGATCAAGCACAGAAAGGTAAGTTCCGTCAGCCTTTCGAAGATGAAAGTGAATATAATCATTTTCGTTGCCACTGTCAATCTGTTCCCAGATGCTTGATTCAATCTGTTGCTGTTCATCTTCCCGAATCAGATTGCGAAAACTTTTCTTAGTAAGTCGGAATAGTTCCTCTATATCTTTATATCCAGACATATGAAGAAATTCATCGTTTGCATAAAATAGTTCATCATTTTCTTTGTCGGCGCTGTATATGATAAATGCCCCTGGAAGATGTTCGGAAATATCCTTGAATGCGAAACCCAGTTGTTTGCGGACTCCCGACTGAAGCCCTTCCCTGTAGGCCATGCATCCATTTTTTCCATGAAGCTTTATTTCATAAAGGGCTGCATCTGCACAGCGCATAAGCTGTGCCCGATTGGAGGCAAATGTTGGATATTCTGCATATCCAAGAGAAATATAAAATACATGTTTTTCACCGTGAAATGAGAATGCCTTTGGAAGCTTAGTGAATTGCTGCAGATGTTCTTCTGCTTCCTCAAGGGTACAATTTGGCAAAAGAATACAGAATTCGTCACCACCGTTTCTTCCAAGTAATGCATCGGACGGGAAAAAAGCTTTCATGCTGTCTGCCAGATTTTTCAATGCTTTGTCTCCGTAACTATGTCCATAGATATCATTGATAAACTTAAAGTCATCAATATCGAGAAGCACTGCCACAAAATGCGTTTGCGGATTTTTAGAAATCATCTTTTCTGCTAACTCATCAAATCCATAGCGGTTATAAATGTTTGTAAGAGAATCTGTATGTGCCAGTATTTGAAATTTGTTCTTATGCTCCTTTGCTACTAACAATACTCTGGTAAGAACCGTCAGAAGCAGGCTTATAGCAAGGAATATTCCACCGATTACTACGATTAATGTGTTATTTCTCCATCCACTTTTGGGTGTTATCTCAAATTTCCACTTCTCGTTCCCTAGTGTAAAAGCATAAGAAACAGGATGATTTATCTGACCATCTGACTGATAAACCACTTTATAAGTGTCGCTCCAGGGAGCATCTGTTTTTAAAAGTTTATATTCATATCCAAACTTCGAAAGTGCGCTGATAGAATCTGAAAAAATATCCGGGACACGCAGGATAACAATGGTAAATCCCCAGAAATACTCTTGCCCACTTTTATCTTTCAGGTAGACTGGATTGCGAACTGCAATTCCATAGCCTCCCTGTTTCAACTCGAAAGGTCCCTGCGTAATGATTGTATGGTTGTCTCTTGCGTAGCAGGAAAGCACTCCTCGGTCTTTGTCATGGATCAGATCAATCTTACCTGCCTCATTTCCCTCAGCCGGATAAATATCGGTCACAACACCACCCGGAGCAAGTTGTATACTTTCAATAGAATTCGACGTAAGATTTTCAGCGATCGTGTCAAACTGATGAATTTCGCCATTTTCACTGATTAAGATCTGCTTTAAAGCATCCGTAATCTCGATTCCGTTTGTAATTTCATTCTTTATGCGTTCACCATAGGTGGTTGCATTTAATTGTGCTGTTATGTGTCTCTGTTCTCTTTCATGGGTATCTGTTTTATATACATTCAAAACAACAAGGCATATGCCCAGTAAAAAAACGATAAGAGGCACAAGTGTTTTTTTCTTCACTTGGTTCACCTCATTTATTACAATTAATATTTTTATAATAAAGCATTATAGCAGAGAAATCGAAAAATAGTATAAATTTTCATAAGAAAAAGAAATCCCCGGCTTTCTTCAAAGAAGGTCGGGGTAAATATGCTCAAAATCAACAATAGCCAGAGGAAAGAGTTAAATCTAAACGTTTTATTTAAGAGGATGGAAGCGATTTTCCATTATAAATACAAGTAGTTTCTTTGCCGGGGATCACGGTTACCATGTAACCATCTTTGCCGAAGTTTATTGCAACAACTTTTCCATCTTTAGAATGAAAAATTTGAAGCAGAACAGCTCTGGAATCAGGATTTTCCCCTAAATATTCGTTGGCTGTTTTATCCCAGGTGTACCAGTCTTTTCTTACATTGAATTTATAACGAGGGTTAGATTTATTTTCGCTTTCTAAATAAATTAACACTTCTCGGGCAATGATTCGGCTGGAGGAATCAGCTTCAACGGTGTCATTAGGATTGGTTTGTAAGGCGCCTAATGCACCATTTGTTATCCTCCCAAGTTTTGTCATCTTCACACCGTCGATTGTAGTTGTAAATTTGCAAGATTTTTCAAAACTTTCCGGGTGCAAAGCATAACATTCCGACATAGCAGCTTGCGAAGCTTTCCAAACATCGGTTGCTTCTTCTATGATTGCCTGCTTTTTAGCTTTTTTAATATATCCTGTTAAAGAAGGAATGAGCAGTGATGCAAGGATAGCAAGAATGGACAAGACAACGATTAATTCTACCAATGTAAATCCATTTTTTTTATTTATATTTTTAATAATAGTTTCCTCCCGTATAAGCTTTATAGAAAATAAATATTTTAATATAATAGTAGCTCTTGTATAATTATGCGTCAAGTAGTTTGTAAGGCTTGAGAATAGTTCTTTTTCATTGCTGATTAATTTTATGCATGGTATGATAAAATCAAAGATATTGGAAGGAGAATGGAGGAAAAGAATGAACTTAATGAAAAACCGGACAAAGATACAGATGGTACTGACTGTATTAGTAATTTTTTCGATTGTGAGGCAGTTTTTCCTGGGCAGTTATCATAATATGTTTTTGGGAATCCTCAGCTTGATCCTTTTTATGGTGCCGAAGTTTATTGATAAGTCTTTAGGAGTGACGATACCGGTGGGATTGGAAACGGTTATCCTGATCTTTATATTTTCGGCGGAGATTTTGGGGGAGATCAATGCTTTTTATGTAAAGATACCGATCTGGGATACGATTTTACATACGACAAATGGTTTCCTGATGGCAGCGATCGGATTTGCATTAATCGATCTTTTTAACCGCAGTGATAAGTTTTCAGTTAAAATGTCACCGTATTTTGTAGCATTTTTCGCATTTTGCTTTTCAATGACGGTAGGTGTGCTGTGGGAGTTTTTTGAATTTACGATGGACTGGTTCTTTGGACTTGATATGCAGAAAGACTGGATCCTTCCGGCAATCAGTTCTGTAAAATTAAATCCTACCGGGGCAAATGTTCCAATCCATGTAGATATCCAGTCGGTTGTGATCAACGGACAGAACTGGAATCTTGGAGGATATCTGGATATCGGAATTGTAGATACGATGAAAGATCTGATGGTGAATTTCTTAGGTGCAGTTGTATTTTCAATCATTGGAATTATGTATCTGAAGCACCGCGGAGAAGGAAAGCTGGCGGCTTCCCTGATTCCGCAGGTAAGAGAGAAAGAAAAAGCACCGGTAAAGGAAGAGCAGACAGAAGAATAGGTCAGCGGAAATTTTTGATTTTTTTAGAAAGGGCTTCCAGTTCGTCTTTAGAGAGTTCCGGGAGCCTTTCTAATTTATCCATGAACATGGTAACTGTTTCTTTACGCTGCATTTCCACCAGTTGGGTATAAAAATTAACTACAACACCGGTGACGATAGCAACCACGAAGATCGTATAGATAGTAAGGAGTACGGAAAGGGCTTTCCCGATAAAAGTTACAACAACGATGTCGCCAAATCCTGCAGTGGAGAGGACGGCGTAACAGTACCAGAGTGCATCTCTGTAATGGTTAATATCCGGTTCTACAAGCTGGATAATGGCAGCGATCACGACGATGAAGAGAACATAGCCAAAGAGAATACGATCGGCTCGTGTTCGTTTCAGGATCACCCATAATACCCGCAATTTTTTCATATGTAATATCCTCCTTTGGATAAAAATTCGAATTAATTGAAGTATAGTATATAACCCGGCAGCTTGCAACTGGCTAAGAATGAATTGAAAATAGAAAACAAACAAAGGAACAAAGTGATGAATGAAAATAAAAAAGTAAATGTAAAAAATCAACTGGAGCTAGGTCTGTTCTGTGCTTTGATCGGAGCGGTAGCAGGTGCTCTGGTATGGGCATTATTAAAGGTTATGGCAGTAGGTACGGATATCTTATGGACATGGATCCCCGGAACTGTATCAATACCGTTTTACACGGTTATTGTCTGTACAGTGGGAGCAGCGATCACAGGTGTTTTCCGTAAAAAATATGGGGATTATCCGGAAGATATGGATACGGTTATGGGGAAAATTAAATCAGAAAAAAGATATGAATATCAAAACATGCTGGTTATGATGATTGCTGCATTATTACCGTTGTTGATCGGAAGCAGCATCGGACCGGAGGCGGGACTTACGGGAATTATTGTGGGACTCTGCTATTGGGCCGGAGACAATCTGAAATTTGCAAAGAAAAATGCAAAAGAATATTCGCAGATTGGAACGGCAGTTTCACTGAGTGTCCTGTTTCATGCACCACTTTTTGGTATTTTTGAGGTGGAAGAATCGGAGGAAGAGATTCCGGTACTGAATAAAAGTTCTAAAATCTTTATCTATGGCATTGCGCTGGCGGCAGGTACGGGAATTTATAGTGGGTTGTCGTCACTCTTCGGTGCAGGACTCTCAGGGTTTCCTTCTTTTGATGCCGTAGAGATGACAAGAATAGATTATGTTCTGATCATTGTATATATTTTAGGTGGTCTGGCGCTGGCATATTTTTATAATATCACACATCATCTGACTGGTTCCGTAGCAGAAAAAGTTCCGGGGATCTGGAGCGAAGTGATTGCAGGCCTTTGCCTTGGTCTGATCAGCACAGTGATTCCGGCAGTGATGTTTTCCGGTGAAGAGCAGATGGGAGAATTAATGCATACATACACGAGATATCTTCCGGCAGCATTGATCGGAATTGCTTTTCTTAAAATTTTACTGACAAATCTTTGCATCCAGTTTGGATTAAAAGGAGGACATTTCTTTCCGGTGATCTTTGCCGGGGTGAGTATGGGATATGGAATTGCAATGTTGATCTGTGGAAATTCCGGCGGGCATGTGGTTTTCGGTGCGGCAATCGTCACAGCTACATTGCTCGGTGCGATCATGAAGAAACCACTGGCAGTAACCATGCTTTTGTTCTTATGTTTCCCTGTGAAGATGTTTGTGTGGATTTTTGTGGCAGCAGCGGTAGGAAGTAAGCTTTTTATGGCAAAAAGTATTATAAATTGAGTTTCGGTTTTAAGTTTGGTAAAATAAAGTTATTATGAAGGTTACACGACTTTCAAAACAGAAGAATTATAGAGTAAGAAGGCATATTTAATGGAAAAAAATAAAAGGCAGGACCGCGATTTTTCGAGAGGGTCCATGGTCAGGAACATTCTGTCCATGGCGGTTCCGGTGACGATTGCTCAGGCGGTACAGCTTATGTATAACCTGGTTGACCGAGTATATCTTGGACACATCAGCGAGGGTGCTGACCAGGCACTGATCGGCGTTGGTCTGGTATTCCCGATTGTTTCGATCGTCAGTGCATTTACCCAGCTCTACTCCGGCGGCGGGGCACCGCTAATGTCCATTGCGAGAGGTGCAGGAGATAAGGAACAGGCATCTAAACTTGAAAATGTGAGTTTCCTGCTGCTGATCCTGACGGGAATTGCACTGATGGCAATTTTTTACATATTTATGAAACCGATTTTGTATGCATTCGGGGCATCGGATACAACTTATCCGACAGCGGCAGCGTATTTACAGATTTATCTTCTGGGAACATTGTTTGTAATGGTCAGTGTAGGGATGAACCTGTTTATTAATGCCCAGGGATTTGGAACTACGGGAATGATCACGGTATGTATCGGAGCAATTTTAAATATTATTCTGGATCCGATTTTTATTTTTGTATTTCATCTCGGAGTCCGGGGTGCGGCAATCGCTACGGTCATCAGTCAGTTCGCAAGCTGTCTGTGGGTATTGTGTTTCCTGAATGGAAAGAACGTGCAGTTTCCACTTAAGAGAAGTGATATGAAACTGAATGATGGTAAGATGATCGGATCGATCATCGGGCTTGGAATGTCTGGATTTATCATGTGCGTCACAAACAGTCTCAGCCAGATCGCATGCAATGCGACACTGGCAAAATGGGGTGGAGACTTGTATGTTGGTGCAATGACGATCTTAAATTCTGTCCGGGAGATATTTAATCTTGCGGCAAATGGGGTGACCGAGGGCGCGAAACCGGTACTTGGATTTAACTTTGGAGCCGGGGAATATGACCGGGTAAAGAAAGGCATTAAAGTTACATGTACGATGGTATTGGGGTATATGATCGTGGCATGGTCACTGGTACATTTCTTCCCGGGATTCTTTGTAGGATTATTTACCTCCGAGAAAGCTCTGGCAGAAGTTGCAGTACCGGCATTGAAACTTTTCTTTGCGGGATTCTTTATGATGGGATTTATGTTCTGTGGACAGTCAACGTTTGTAGGCTTAGGATTTCCGAAACAGGCGGTATTTTTCAGCTTGCTTAGAAAAGTTGTGATTGTGGTTCCGCTTACAGTGATTCTTCCGTATTTTATGGGAGTAAATGGTGTCTTTATTGCAGAGCCGATCAGTAATTATATTGGAGGTCTGGCAAGTTTTACGACGATGTTGATTATCGTGATGCCGATTCTGTCGGGGAAAAAGCATAAGAAAGTATAATAGGGAACAGGTATGTCAGAGAATAAAATCGAGCGGAATGAAATTACGGAAGGAATTATCTGGAAGCAGTTATTGATATTTTTCTTCCCGATTATGTTGGGGACACTCGTACAGCAGTTATATACGACGGTGGATACGATCATCGTCGGACGTTTTGTGGGAAAAGCTGCACTTGCCAGCGTTGGTGGTCCGGCGGCAGTGCTGGCAAATATTGTTGTTACGTTTTTTAACGGGCTGGCAAATGGAGCTGCTGTTATTATTGCGCAGTATTATGGTGCAAAGGACAGAGAAAAATTACATACAGGATTACATACAGCGTATACATTTTCCATTGTGGTCAGTGTGATCGTGACAACCCTTGGAACACTGCTGACGCCGTGGTTTCTTCGGATCATGAATACGCCGGAAGATATGATGCCGTCATCCACAGTTTATCTGCGGATCTATTTTATGGGAATCATATTTACGCTGATCTACAATATGGGATCGGCGATTATGCGTGCGGCAGGTGATTCAAGAAGACCACTGATCTATCTTATGGTCTGTAGCGTGATAAATATTGTGTTGGATATGTTTATGGTCATTGTGCTTCACATGGGAATTGCAGGGGCGGCCATCGCGACAGTTATTTCCCAGTGTGTCAGCGCGGCACTGGTTACATACTCTCTTACCAGAGCGTATGATGCGATGAAACTGCGGTTCAGTCAGCTTAGAATGAATATGAATATGCTGGGAAGTGAACTTCGGATCGGAATTCCGGGAGCATTGCAGGCATGTGCTTATGGTATCACAAACATTATCATCCAGTCGGTGGTCAATAGTTTCGGTACGGACACGGCGGCGGGATGGGCAGCTTACGGAAAACTTGATATGGTCTTCTGGACGGTGGCAAGTGCGCTGGGCGCAGCGGTTACGACGTTTGCCGGACAGAATTATGGAGCCGGGAAAATCGACAGAGTATATAAAAGTATCCGTGTAAATATAGGAATTTCTTATTTGTTCGACGGCGTAATCTTATTAGTGCTGTTTGTATTTTGCGAGCCGATGTATCACTTGTTTACGACGGATGCCAATGTCATCAGTATTGGTGTCTATATGTTACGATTCCTGGTGCCGAGTTATCTGATCAGTATTTTGTTGGAGAATCTGAGCGGGGGCTTAAGAGGAATGGGCGATGTATTCTGGCCGACAATCTTTACATTTGCCGGATTGTTCCTGGTCAGACTGCCGTGGATTCTGATTGTCACCGCAAAATACCATACGATAAAGGTACTGCTGACAAGCTATCCGTTGGCGTGGGGCGGAACACTGATCTGTCTGATTCCGTATTATTTTTGGAGAAAAAAACAACATCTGACAAAAGCAACAAAATCATGAAAGTTTGTCAGATGTTGTGAATGTCTTGTGGGACAATATATTATATAAGGAATTTTAAACATTCCAACAGGGCGGCACATACACCGCAGCCAACCATAATGAGAACAGGATTCCATTTGGTTTTTCTTATCAGGATAAAAGCAATTATAAAAAATAATAGTTGAGCAATATTGACCGTCTTCAGGATACCGGAGGCGGTCTTTGGTATTGTGACGAATACGGCTGATACAAAAATATCTACACCGGCGGCTGCAATCAGCGCAACCACGGCCGGGCGGAGCGTCTGTAAAACTCCAGTCATCAGATTCCCGTTTTTATAGCGAAGATACAGCCATGCAAGGAAAGTTACCAGAATACAGCTTGGGAAAATACATCCGGCGGTGGCTGCAAGAGCTCCCGGCAGTCCTGCAAGCTGCATTCCCACGAAAGTCGCAGAGTTGATGGCGATCGGTCCCGGTGTCATCTGGGAGATCGTGATGAGATCCATGAATTGCCCTGTGGATAACCAGTGATATTTGTGGATAATTTCTCCCCGAATCAGCGGAAGGGCGGCATAACCTCCTCCGAAACTGAATGCACCCACTTTCAAAAAAGAAAGGAATAATTGTAAATAGATCATATCTTTCCACTTCCTTTCATATGATTGGCATGGAGAGTGATGAGCGTCAGGATCAGTCCGAGCACACCACAGAACAGGATAATCCACACTGCACTGATACTGAAAAAGTAATTTGCGGTAAATGCCACCACAAGAAGTACAGTATTGGCAAATTTTTTGCCGGCAGAGTTTGCATTTTTCATAACACCGACGGTCATATCAATAGTGACCGATGCGATGATCGCGGCAACACCCGCCTGCATACCGCGTAAGAATGCACTGACGATGGGATTGTCTGCAATCAGGTGATAGATCCCGGTAATCACCGACAGTATGATAAACGGTGGCAGGATTGCTCCAAGGATAGAGGCGATCACGCCCGGGATCCCTGCAATTTTATATCCGACCACGATGGCGCCGTTAACAGCCACAGCCCCCGGAGAGGACTGGGCGATGGCAATCAGATCCAGCATTTCTTCTTCACCTATCCAGTGAAGTTCATCCACAAAGATTTGTTTCATAAAAGAAACGATGACATAACCTCCGCCAAAAGTGCATGCACTTAAGTAGAAAGTGGAGAAGAATAATTTTTTGATTTTGTCCTTTTTAGTAATGTTTTTGTCCATATGCACATTATAGATGTATTTATGCCATTTGTACAATAATATCCGGTAAAATGAATTGAATATTTGTGAAAAACGTGGCATAATTCCACTTAGGAGAATAACTTAGGAGGTAGCAAAATGAGCGATTTATTAAGAGATATGATTGCAAAGAGAAAGGAAGGAATTATCTGTGGAGTACCATCTTACTGTACTGCCAATGAGCTGGTAATCGAGAGCGTATTAAAGCAGGCAAAGAGATTTGATGATTCTATCCTGATCGAAGCAACAGCCAACCAGGTAAATCAGTTCGGCGGATATACAGGAATGAAACCGGCAGATTATCGTGAGTTCGTATATGAGATTGCAGACCGTATCGGATTCCCGAGAGAGAATGTTGTATTAGGTGGAGATCACCTTGGACCTTTAACATGGGTAGACGAGGATGAGGCCTCTGCTATGGATAAGGCAGAAGAGTTAGTTCGTCTGTTTGTTGCAGCAGGATATAAGAAGATCCACCTGGATACAAGTATGAGACTTGCTTCCGACCCGACAGATGAGATGTTATCTGACGAGACGATTGCAGCAAGAGGCGCAAGACTTTACGCAGCATGTGAGGAAGAATACCAGAAATTATTAGAAAAGAACCCAGAGGAAAAACGTCCGGTATACATCATCGGAAGTGAGGTTCCGATCCCTGGAGGAGCACAGGAAGAAGAAGACAGCATTTCTGTAACAAAACCGGCAGCAGTTGAGAAGACTCTGGCAGCTTATAAAGAGCAGTTTGAGAAAGTTGGCATGGGAGATGCATTTGAGAATATCATTGGTATCGTAGTACAGCCTGGAGTAGAGTTCGGGGATGATACAGTATTCCATTATAATCGTGTCAATGCAGCAGAGCTGACAGCAGCCATGAAGAAATACGACGGAGTCGTAATGGAGGGACATTCTACAGACTACCAGAGTCCGGCAGGATTAAAAGAGATGGTAGAAGATGGTATCGCAATTCTGAAAGTAGGACCTGCACTTACTTTTGCACTGAGAGACGGAATCTTTGCACTGAGTGCAATTGAAAAAGTAATGCTTCCAGAGGAAAAACAGGTGAAATTCGAAGATGTTCTTGAGAAAGTCATGATGGAGAATCCGGGAAACTGGCAGAAACATTACCATGGAAATGACAAGGAACTGTACATTAAGAGAAAATACAGTTTCTCAGACCGTTGCAGATATTACTTCGCACTTCCGGAGATCCAGGAAGCAATTGCAAAACTGATCGAGAACATCGACAGCGTAGATATTCCGTTAGGACTGCTTCACCAGTACATGCCATTACAGTATGTAAAAGTGCGTGACGGAAAACTTGCAAAAGAAGGAAAAGCACTTCTTCTTGACAGTGTTAATGAGATCACAGAGACATATAATTACGCAACAAAATACAACTATGTAATTCCAGAGATTTTTAATCGTTAATATTTTCCTGGAAAGAGGGCATGCTAAAAGGAAAGTATGAATGAAGAATAAAAAATTAAGGCGAGGTCTGCGCGGATTCTGTGCTGCACTTATATTGGTGCTGTCATTTACCTGTGTGTGGAACAGTCAGGTACGTGTAGTGCATGCAACTGAGGATGAGAAGAAAGACGAAAAAAAAGAGGAACTCACCGACGAAGAGAAGAAAATGAAAGAAGAACTGGATGCTGCTTATAAGATTAAGACAGAATCCAATGATATTCCAAACTGGCCGCAGGGTCCCGGAACATACGGAGAGGCGGCCATCGTGATGGAAGTCGGAACGGGCGCAATTCTTTATGCAAAGAATATCGATGCGCATTTTTATCCGGCAAGTATCACAAAACTTCTGACGGCGCTGGTAGCATTTGAAAATGCTGACTTGACGGACGAAGTCCGGGTAACGGAATCCAGTGTGAATTTCCTGGAGTGGGACGATGCGAGAATCAATTTAAAACCGGGAAATAAACTGTCATTAAAAGATGCCATGTATGCATTGTTATTAGCATCTGCAAATGATGCGGCACATGCCATCGGAGAAAGCGTGGGAGAGAATGCCGGACATGATTACGACTGGTTTATCGGGCAGATGAACAAGCGATGTAAGGAACTGGGCGGTGAAAACTCTAATTTTGTCAATACCAATGGTCTGCACGACGAGAATCATTACACCTGTGCCAGAGATATGGCGTTGATAGCCAGAGAACTGTATAAGTATCCGGAAGTATTCCCAATCATGCAGACTCTGGAATATACGATCCCGAAGTCAGATACCATTGAAGAACATTATTTTTACCAGTATCATCAGATGCTGATGCCTGCCAATGCGAATTATTATGAGTATGCGATTGGCGGAAAGACCGGCTATACGGATCAGGCATTATCGACACTGGTGACGATGACAGACAATAAAGATATGCAGCTTGTCTGTGTGGTTTTAAAGACGCATGGGGTGAACGTATATCCGGACACCAGACATTTATGTGACTATGCTTATAATAATTTTCATAAAGTATCAGTTGCGGATAATGAGAAGTCAGAAGACATAGAAAGAATCATGGATGACGGAACAGGATATGTGGTACTTCCGGATTCTGTGACCTTTGACCAGCTGGAAATGACACTGACTCCGGATGATGCAACCTGCAGAAGAAGTACAGAAGCAACATTGGAATATACTTATCAGGGACAGTATGCAGGAATGGCGAGAGCTCAGCTGAGTAAAGCATATATTGATAAGCACAGCGTAAAGACAGAGAAAAAAACTGTAGCGAAAAAGAAAACTACAGTAAAATCTGAACCGGCTCCGAAAGATCTGATCGGGAAGACGATTTACAGAGTGAAAAATTATTTTCTGAGATCGGACGGAACTCTGAATACAGCAAGAGTGATTATTGTGGCTGGTCTGGCTCTCTGGATACTTCTTGTAATTCTGATGCTCCATACTATTGTAAAGCAGAAAAGAAATGATAAAAAGAAACATCAAACCCCTTGACTTCTCAAGGGGTTTTTTACTATAATACCAACGTATACATGAAATACGTTGACGAAGACAGTAGGATTTATCAGAACATTTCAGCGAGCCGGAGATGGTGTAAGACCGGTATTAGTAAGATACATCTGAATATCACTTCCGAGTATCGGTACTAGAACGACTTAAGATTTACAGATGTCCAGTAGAGACCGACGGGATTCCTCCGTTACAGGGAAGGCATATGATGGTATGTTTAGGTGGTTTATAAACGAGTTAGCAGCTTTCGTCCTATACAGGATGGAGGCTTTTTCTTTTTGAAAAGCTATTTTATTAATTACAGGAGGTTATTATGTATAAGAAAGTTTCGACAGACCTGAACTTTGTTGACAGAGAGAAAGCAACTGAGAAGTTCTGGGAAGAAAATCACATTTTTGAAAAAAGTATGGAACAGCGTGAAGGCAATCCTAGTTATGTATTCTATGATGGTCCTCCGACAGCCAATGGTAAACCACATATCGGTCACGTACTGACTCGTGTTATCAAAGATATGATCCCGCGTTACCGTACAATGAAAGGTTACGAAGTACCAAGAAAGGCCGGATGGGATACTCACGGTCTTCCGGTAGAGCTGGAGGTAGAGAAAGCTCTTGGATTAGATGGAAAAGACCAGATTGAGAAATATGGTCTGGAGCCATTCATCAACAAATGTAAAGAGAGTGTCTGGAAATATAAAGGAATGTGGGAAGATTTCTCAAGTACTGTAGGTTTCTGGGCAGATATGGAAGATCCATATGTAACATACGACAATAACTTCATTGAGTCTGAGTGGTGGGCTTTAAAGAAAATCTGGGACAAAGGTCTTCTTTACAAAGGATTTAAGATCGTACCTTACTGTCCGCGTTGTGGTACACCGCTTTCAGCACAGGAAGTTGCACAGGGATATAAAGATGTCAAAGAGCGTTCCGCAATTGTTCGTTTCAAAGTGAAAGATGAAGATGCGTATATTCTTGCATGGACAACTACACCGTGGACACTTCCTTCAAATATCGGTCTCTGTGTAAACCCGGATGAAGAATACGCAAAAGTAAAGGCAGCTGATGGATATACTTACTACATGGCGTCAGCACTTCTTGATACGGTTCTCGGAAGACTGGCAGAGGATGGAAAGCCTGCATATGAAGTTCTTGAGACTTACAAAGGAAAAGACCTTGAGTACAAAGAGTATGAGCCATTATACCAGTGCGCAGCAGACTGTGCGGAAAAACAGCATAAGAAATGTTTCTTCGTTACATGTGATTCTTATGTAACACTGACAGATGGTACCGGTGTTGTTCATATCGCACCTGCATTTGGTGAAGACGATGCCAAAGTAGGACGTAAGTATGACTTCCCATTCGTACAGTTAGTAGATGAAAAAGGTAACATGGGAGAGACGACTCCGTTTGCAGGATTATTCGTAAAGAAAGCAGATCCGGAAGTATTAAAGGACCTGGATGCAAGAGGATTACTTTACGATGCACCGAAGTTCGAGCATAGCTATCCTCACTGCTGGAGATGTGATACACCACTGATCTACTACGCTCGTGAGTCATGGTTCATCAAGATGACAGAAGTGAAGGATGACCTGATTGCAAATAACAATACAATCAACTGGATTCCGGAGAGTATCGGAAAAGGACGTTTCGGCGACTGGCTGGAGAACGTACAGGACTGGGGAATCAGCCGTAACCGTTACTGGGGAACCCCATTAAATATCTGGGAATGTGAGTGTGGATGCCAGCACTCTATCGGAAGTATCGAAGAGTTAAAGAGCATGTCTGACAACTGTCCGGATGATATTGAGCTCCATCGTCCATACATCGATGAAGTAACGATCAAGTGTCCGAAGTGTGGAAAAGAGATGCACCGTGTACCGGAGGTTATTGACTGTTGGTTCGATTCAGGATCCATGCCATTTGCACAGCATCATTATCCATTTGAAAATAAAGAGTTATTTGAGCAGCAGTTCCCGGCACAGTTTATTTCAGAGGCCGTTGACCAGACTCGTGGATGGTTCTATTCACTGCTTGCAATTTCAACACTGATCTTCAACAAAGCACCATACCAGAACGTAATCGTACTGGGCCATGTCCAGGATGAGAATGGTCAGAAGATGAGTAAGTCAAAAGGAAATGCGGTAGATCCATTTGATGCATTAGAGAAATACGGAGCAGATGCAATCCGCTGGTATTTCTATGTAAACAGTGCACCATGGCTTCCAAACCGTTTCCACGGAAAAGCTGTAACAGAAGGACAGCGTAAATTCATGGGAACATTGTGGAATACTTATGCATTCTTTGTATTATATGCAAATATTGATGAATTCGATGCAACAAAATATACGTTAGATTATGATAAATTATCCGTTATGGATAAATGGCTTCTGTCCAAACTGAATACAGTTATTAAAGAAGTAGATGATGACCTTGGTAACTACAAGATCCCGGAGGCAGCAAGAGCACTTCAGGAATTTGTAGATGACATGAGTAACTGGTATGTCAGAAGAAGCCGTGAGAGATTCTGGGCAAAAGGAATGGAGCAGGATAAGATCAATGCATACATGACTCTTTACACATCACTGGTAGAGATCTGTAAAGCAGCAGCACCGATGATCCCATTCATGACAGAGGAAATCTATCAGAACATGGTAAGAAGCATTAACCCGGATGCTCCGGAAAGTATTCATCTGTGTGACTTCCCGGCAGTAAATGAAGATGCAATCGATCTGGAATTAGAATCTAATATGGATAAAGTCCTGAAACTGGTTGTTATGGGTCGTGCCTGCAGAAATACTGCAAATATCAAGAACCGTCAGCCGATTGGACAGATGTATGTAAAAGCAGAGTTCGATCTGCCGGAATTTTACAAAGAGATTGTTGAAGATGAATTAAATGTTAAGAATGTAACATTTACGCAAGATGTTCGTGATTTTACTTCATATACTTTTAAACCACAGTTAAAGACAGTGGGACCAAAATATGGTAAAATGTTAGGCGGAATCAAGGCTGCACTCAGTGCTGTAGACGGAAACCAGGCAATGGATGAACTGAATGCTACAGACGCATTGAAATTAGATGTAAATGGACAGGAGATCACACTGTTCCGTGAAGATCTGTTGATCGAGAGTGCGCAGATGGAAGGATATGTATCCGAGAATGACAACGGAATCACAGTTGTCCTGGATACAAACTTATCAGAGGAACTTCTGGAAGAAGGATTTGTGCGTGAGATCATCAGTAAAGTACAGACGATGCGTAAAGAAGCTGATTTCGAAGTCATGGATAAGATTCAGATTACCTATGAGGGTACTGAAAAGGCAGAAAAAGTATTTGCCGATAATGCTGATACAATCGGAAACGAGACTCTTGCACTCAGTGTTGCAAAGGCTGCACCTGCAGGTTATGTAAAAGAGTGGAAGATCAACGGTGAAAAGGTAACTCTCGGCGTAGAAAGAGTATAGATCCTTACCCTAGCGATTGTCAGAGAAAGGAAAATGTATGTATAATACAAGATTTGAAAAAGAAGCATTTAAAAAAGAAGTAAAGAGTAATGTAAGACACTTATTCCGTAAGGATATTGAGGAAGCATCTGATCAGGAGCTTTACCAGGCAGTATCTTATGCGGTAAAAGAGGCCATCATCGACGACTGGATCGCTACACAGCGCCAGTATGAGAAGGATGATCCGAAGGTTGTATATTATATGTCTATGGAATTCCTTATGGGAAGAGCTCTTGGTAATAACTTGATTAATATGACTGCTTACACAGAAGTAAAAGAAGCTCTGGATGAATTGGGAATCAATTTGAACCTGATTGAAGACCAGGAGCCGGACCCGGCCCTTGGAAATGGAGGTCTGGGACGTCTGGCTGCCTGCTTCCTGGATTCTCTGGCATCTCTCGGCTATGCAGCTTACGGATGCGGTATCCGCTACCGTTATGGTATGTTTAAGCAGAAGATTGAGAATGGTTACCAGGTTGAGAAACCGGATAACTGGTTAAAGAATGGTAATCCATTTGAACTGAGAAGACCGGAATATGCTAAAGAAGTACGTTTTGGCGGAAATATCCGCGTGGAATATGATGTAGAGACCGGTGATATGCAGTTCAAACAGGAGAACTACGAGTCAGTACTGGCAGTTCCGTATGATTATCCGATCGTAGGTTATAACAACCACGTAGTAAATACACTGCGTATCTGGGATGCTGAGCCGATCGTAGACTTCCAGTTAGATTCTTTTGACAGAGGAGACTACCGCAAAGCCGTAGAACAGCAGAATCTTGCAAAGAATATTGTAGAAGTTTTGTATCCAAATGATAACCATATGGCTGGAAAAGAGCTTCGTCTGAAACAACAGTATTTCTTCGTGTCTGCTTCTTTACAGGCTGCACTTGCAAAATATAAGAAAAAACATGATGATATCCATAAATTACCGGAGAAGATGACCATTCAGATGAATGATACGCATCCGACGGTAGCAGTAGCAGAGCTTATGCGTCTCTTGCTGGATGAAGAACATCTGGGATGGGATGAAGCATGGGAGATTACTACAAAGACATGTGCTTATACAAACCATACGATCATGGCAGAAGCACTGGAAAAATGGCCGATCGACCTGTTCTCGAGATTACTTCCAAGAGTATATCAGATCATTCAGGAGATCGACAGAAGATTTATCCTTCAGATTCAGGAGATGTATCCGGGAGATGAGGAAAAAGTACGCAAGATGGCAATTATCCGTGATGGTCAGGTGAAGATGGCACATCTGGCGATCGTAGCGGGATATTCTGTAAACGGTGTTGCAAGACTGCATACAGAGATCTTAAAGAAACAGGAGTTAAAAGACTTCTATCAGATGATGCCGGAGAAGTTCAACAATAAGACAAACGGCATCACTCAGAGACGTTTCTTAATGCATGGTAACCCTCTTTTGGCTGACTGGGTAACAAAGAAACTGGGAACAGACGCATGGGCAACAGACCTTTCTCTGATGAGCGGACTGAAGAAATACATTGGAAACAGTGCGGCTCAGACAGAATTTATGCAGATTAAAGCAAAGAACAAAGAGCGTCTGGCAGGTTATATTTTAGAGCACAACGGTGTTGAAGTAGATCCAAGATCTATCTTTGATGTACAGGTAAAACGTCTCCATGAGTACAAGAGACAGCTTCTTAATATCTTGCATGTAATGTACCTTTACAACAAGATCAAAGAACATCCGGAGATTAACTTCTATCCAAGAACATATATCTTTGGTGCAAAGGCATCAGCCGGTTATATCCGTGCAAAAGAGATCATCAAACTGATCAACTCTGTAGCTGATGTTGTAAATAATGACCGTAGCATCAACGGCAAACTGAAAGTTGTATTCATTGAGGACTACCGAGTATCTAATGCTGAGTGGATCTTCGCGGCAGCAGATGTCAGCGAGCAGATCTCAACTGCTTCCAAAGAGGCTTCCGGTACAGGTAACATGAAGTTTATGTTAAACGGAGCACCGACACTCGGAACGATGGATGGAGCTAACGTGGAGATCGTAGAAGAAGTTGGAATCGAGAATGCATTTATTTTCGGCCTGAGTTCTGATGAAGTTATCAATTTTGAGCAGAATGGCGGATACGATCCGATGGAAATCTACAACAATGATCCTGAGATTCACAGAGTGGTAGACCAGTTAGTAGACGGAACTTATGCAAACGGTGACACAGAGATGTATCGTGATCTTTACAATTCACTGTTACATGCACAGGGAGGAAACCGTGCGGATGTATACTTCATTCTGAAAGATTTCCGTTCTTATGCAGATGCACAGGAGAGAGTAGAGAAAGCATACAGAGATAAAGAGGGATGGGCTAAAATGGCACTTTCCAACACTGCATGCAGTGGTAAGTTCTCATCAGACAGAACGATTAAAGAATATGCAGACGAAATCTGGCATCTGAAACCGATAACAGTGGAAGTAAAACCGGAAGACGAAGAGACCTGGTAAGATTTAGAGCATAAAAATATACGCCTTTCCATACAGTTGTATGGGAGGGCGTTTTTTATGTTAGAACGGATAAAAAGAGGAATCTGTTATATTATCATTATATTGTTACTGCCATATATATTGACTGTATTTTTAAATGGGTCAAGCATTACAACGTATTCGCATGTAGATGGGACATTTATAAAAGTCCGACCGGAGCAAAATGAACGACAGAAAGAAAAATCGCATAAGGAATCTTCGCTGGATGATGCGAAAGATGGCAAAGATGCAGCAGTGGGTAACAAAGAGAGTGAGGTTATCGAAATGTCGATTGAAGATTACTGTATTGGTGTGATGGCCCGGAGTATTCCGGCGACATATAAAGAGGAGGCATTAAAAGCCCAGGCAGTGGCGGTGCGTTCCCTGACATATCGAAAGATCAAACAATCAGAAGGAACTTGCGTATTTGAAGGTGGTTACTGGACGGATAAGCAGATGGAGGATATCTGGGGAATGAAATATGCGGTGTACCATCATAAATTAGAAAAAGCGTGGAATGATACAGAAGGCCAGGTGCTTTATTACGGAGAAGATGTGGCGCTGACTCCGTATTTTCGTCTGAGTAATGGAAGTACCAGAGATGCGAAAGAAGTCCTGGGCAGTGAAGATTATCCGTATTTGAAAATGGTGGAATGCCCATTGGATCTGGAATCAAAAGAGGAGTTAAAGACCAGGATATTTGATGAATTAAAAGCAGAAGTAAAGAAAACGGACAGTGCCGGTTATGTGCTGAGTGTTCAGGCGGGTGAAGAACAGGTGAGCGGGGAAGAATTTCGGAATGCATATGATCTTGATTCGGCCTGTTTTACTTTGCAGGATTATAATGGAAAACTCCGGGTGACAACAAGAGGTGTGGGACACGGACTTGGAATGAGTCAGTACACAGCTAACCGGATGGCAAAAGAGGGGAAAGACTATAAAGAAATTTTAGATTATTTCTTTTCCGGTACAGAAATTAAAGAAGTTACAGAAATATTGAAAACTACGGAATAAGACATCATTTATCTGGCAAAAATACTGTCAGAGGTGGTGATAATATGAATGATAAGCAGACTCCTTCATTAAAGAAGCGGGGAGCTACCGTGGCAGCAGTGTTATGCTTTGTGGCAGTAATTGCGATCGTTGGAACATATACATGGAGTGGTTACAGCAAAAAGAAGCAGGCAGATAAACTGGCGAAAACGGAAACCGAGATGACAAATGAAAAAGAGGACAGTAAGGAGACCGACGGATTGGTCATAGATGACCGTAAAACAGCGGCAGGATCAGATGATAAAAGTCAGACGACAGATACACTGACGGACGAGACGGACACATCCGGTGTTGGAACACAGACAACTGCAGGAAGTGCAGCGAGTTTAAATTTTACCGAAGACAGTACATTACTATGGCCGTCTAATGGTTCCGGCAGTGTTCTTATGAACTATAGCATGGATAAGACCGTATACTTTGAGACACTGGATCAGTACAAATATAATCCGGCGATGATTATTACAGAGTCGGTGGGAGATGAAGTCATCTGTTCGGCGGCGGGCCTGATCAAAAATATTGATGTGACCGCGCAGACGGGAACCACTGTGAATGTGGATCTGGGAAATGGCTATGAACTGATCTATGGACAGCTTACGGAAGTTCCGGTGAATGTCGGAGATTATGTAGATGCCGGTTCAGTGATCGGCTATGTCAGTCAGCCGACAAAATATTATTCCAAGGAAGGAAGCAACTTGTACTTTGAGATGCGAAAAGACGGCCTTCCGGTCAATCCGGAAGACTATATGGACTACGCAGATGAGTAAGGCAGACAGCGGTTATTCCGCTGTCTGCCTTTTATTTTTACTGATAACTATTGCAATTGTGAAGATTGCAACGGCGAACAAAAATTGAATAGCAAAATTTCGATAAAGGATCTGTTTTTGGGCCTGGGTCAGAGATGCGCTGTGATTTAACAAGTTGTTGCTGATCTCGTACCAGTATATCGGAAGGAAATGCGCCAGAGTTTTTACACCTTTTCCCATGATATCCAGTGGAACAAAGACGCCACATAAGAAACTTAGCCCGAGGGTGATCACATTTACGAAAGCACTTAACAGTTCCTCTTTTTTTATAAATACGCCTAAGAGGAACGAGAGCGCCAGACCGACCAAAAGTACCATCAGACTGTTTAACATATAATATGACATATTGGACGCTCCGAAAAATGATTTTCCATACATAAGTGCTGTCGGCAGCCAAGTGGTGACGATCCAGAAGGAAAGGCCGACGGTCAGATAACCGAGAGCAAGCTGACGGTTCTGACTCTGGATCGATACAGAAGAACAGAGGATACGCCTTTTAAGATCTGGTTTATGAAAGGCGATCATGATGGCGCTCATAATATAACAGCAGATAGACAGGAGCACATAAGGCAGATACTGGAACATATAACCATAAAGCGGAGCATCTTCTGAGATATCCGACTGCAGCATAGATACATTGGAAGTAGTTTTCGCATGATCTAAAATGTAGTCGGCGATCTCTTTGTCAGAGTATCCGCTGGCGGTCAGTGTCCGTGCCTGATTTAAAAATGTATTAATCTGCTGGTCAATATAATATCCATCGCTGCTTCCCGGAACTTTGGATGTAGAGAGGGCAGTTCCGTTTTCCAGGCAGGATTCTTTAAAATCCGTTGGGATTGTTACGATATAATATACGTTGCGGTTAAAGAGTGCATCCTGCAGATTGGCTTTGTCATCCGGTAGTGATTTGATAGTATGGAAATTTCCAAGGTATTCGGATAAAGCATCTGCAAGGACTCCGTTGTCGTGGTCAACCACACCAACTACCAGTTTTTTCGCCTGGAAACCGGTAGTTTCAGAGGAACTGTAGGTGCTGGTCGCAAGGATCTCGATTGCCAGAAAAATCCCGAGGTATAAAAATACCATATGGAGATTTCGTTTTGTTATAGTTAAAAACCCTTTAAATACTGTCATAACGTTCCCTCCTTATCAACAGGAATGAAGAAATAATGCAGATCAGGCACATACAGGCAAGAATCAAAATACATCTGTGATAGCGTGCGGCATCGTCATAAACGCTGATACAGTAAAACGCATCGCTCAGCACACTTGCCGGGTTAATCCGGTTGATGATCGGAGCATTCTGCTCGATCACATTTTTCATACCGCCAAACATCAATCCGGCGAAGAAACTTGGAAACAGAGTTGCAAGAACACCGATTCCTGATTTTACACCGTAAGATAATTTTCCGGCACATCCGATCAGGATACCGATACAGATACCGATCAGGCTTCCCATAAATGTGATTAGGAGAAGTCTCGGAATGTTGTGCCCCAGGCCGATGCCCAGAATTTTTGTGATATAAAGTTCCAGGATCAGGATGTTGATAAAATGGATCACTTCCAGAACAAATACATTTAAAAGTACCAGAGTCAGTTTATGCGTTGGTGTAATACTTCTCCGCTCGCCCAGGGCACTTAGGTTTGCCTGCATATTGATCGTTGAGGAGATGCTTAAGTAGACACCGCTTAAGCAGGCAAATGCGATCAGTGCCAGGAAATAGGTAAGGGTCGGATCCAATGACTGACCACCAAGAGATGTTTCCTTTACCAGGTCTGTGTAGTCATTTAAAGCAGCCAGTGCGTCATTAAGTTTCTCCGGATGATCTTTGGCAATCGTCTGGATCATTTCAGAATTTTTCTCATAGCTGTCCAACAGAGAAGAAAGGATTGTCTGGTTAATACCGTTGGAAACGAGGGTGAGTGATGGTTCCTCTTTCACATAGTAAATTCCGTCAATTGTTTCATTTTTCAGTGCTTTTGTGGCTGCTTTCTCTGAAGGATAAAGCTGGATATTCAACATATCGCCGTCAAGTCCGGTTAAGAATGTCTGAAATGATCTCGCATTTTCAGAAGAAGTATTCTCGGTGATAACAGCCACCGGGACAGGTTCCCAGTCGGTTTCCCCGGTTCCGGCAAGTCCCGTATTCCCAAAGGAAATATAGAATAACGTTGCAAGGATGATAGGAAACGCCAGTGCCCAGAACATAACATCCCGGGATCTTAGCGTCTGTATAAATTGATATTTTAATAAATGCAGCATAATTTATCCCCCTTTAATCTCTGAGCTCTTTGCCGGTGATTTCAAGGAATACATCGTTCAAAGTAGGAAGTTCAGAAAATACACGTCCGAAAGTAATATCTTGTTCCTGCAGGTAATTTAAGACGCGTACCAGATTGTGTTTAGCACCGCTGCAGCGGACAACGAGGGTCTGATCTTTGTATTTCAGATCAAATACATGGGAGAGTGCCCGGATATCAGCCAGATTCTGCTCACTTAACAGAACCGTCTCAATAGTGATGGTCTCCCCTGTCTTGATCATACTCTTTAATTCTTCTGTAGTTCCGGATGCGAGAACGTGTCCGTGGTCGATGATGGCGATACGGGTGCAGATCTGTTCTACTTCCTCCATGTAGTGAGAGGTGTAGATGATTGTCGAGCCCTGTCGGTTCAGTTCCACGATTCCTTCCAGGATTTTGTTGCGGCTTTGTGGATCGACAGCGACAGTCGGCTCATCCATGATGATGAGGCGTGGTTTATGGACGATGCCGCAGGCGATATTGAGTCGTCTTAAAAGTCCACCGGAAAGTTTCTTTGGACGCATTTTCCGGTAGTCATTTAACCCGGTAAATGCAATCGCTTCTTCCACCAGTTCTTTGCGGCGTTTCTTATCTTTGATATACAGTCCGCAGAAATAATTGATATTTTCATATACAGACATCTGTTCAAAAACGGCGACATTCTGCATGACAACACCGATATCTTTCTTAATATCGTAGCTGTCCGGTTTCATTTCTTTACCAAATACGGTGATCGTTCCTTTGTCATATTTTAAAAGTGCCAGCAGACAGTTGATGGCAGTGGTCTTGCCGGAACCATTGGGACCCAGCAGTCCAAAAATCTCACCTTCTTCAATGTCTAATGATAAATGGTCAAGTGCCAACAGGTCTCCATAACGTTTTACCAGATTCTCTATATGTACAACCATAATGATTCCTCCCATGAAAATAATATGATGCATGTTAATTTGTCCGCACATTAAGTTTTCTTACTTGTAGTATAAATGAGGGCTGTTTATAATGAAAGTGTCGCAGGTCACGAAATGGAGGTGACAAATGTCATAAGCATGAGAAAAATAGTAGATGAGGGCGTGCTGTTTTTGTACGGAACGGTAATTATGGCAGTGAGCTGTCTGAGTATAGAGCATCAGGTAAATATATATGGGATGGGAAGAGATTCCGACATTGCTGCGGTTGTAGCATTTCTGCTGGCGTGTATTTATATGTGTGTAAATCTGGTTCGGACATCATTATGGTGCCAGGGGATTGTGACATTGGTATATGTGGGGGTGGGAGTTTTCCTGCCGGAGATGTGGATGTTCCTGCCGGTGGTGATGTACAATGTGCGTTATTTTTACACGGCAGGCTATTTAGCTTTCTATGTGATATTGGGTGCCGGTCTGACCCTATATGCAAGTGTGGTCTGTATCAATACATACGGGGCAGAGACTGCCATTTTCATAATCGCCGGAGCAGTCATGGCGGTGCTTTTCCAGCGGAGGACAACAGAATTGGAACGTTTGGAAGCGGAATATAAGAAAACCAGAGATGACAGTAAGGAATTGACGCTGATGTTGGAGCAGAAGAACCGGAATCTTTTAGAAAAGCAGGACGCGGAAGTTTATATGGCAACGTTAAAAGAACGAAACCGTATCGCCAGAGAGATACATGATAATGTAGGACATATGTTGTCCCGGTCGATTCTGATGGTAGGAGCATTGAAAGCGGTAAATCAGAATGAGCAACTGGAACTTCCACTGGAGCAATTGGACCAGACATTGAACGAGGCAATGACAAATGTGCGGGAAAGTGTCCATGATCTGCATGACGAGTCGGTAAATCTGAAAGAAGTTCTGGAGTCTCTGACCGAAGAATTTACATTTTGCCCGGTGCAGTTGGAATACGATATGGGATACGATCTTCCGAAAGAGATTAAATATAGTTTTATCGCGATCGTGAAAGAGGCGTTAAATAACGTGATGCGACACAGCAATGCGACGAAAGTACATGTGTTGGTGAGAGAGCATCCGTGGCTGTATCAGTTGATCATTGAAGATAATGGGAGCGTCGGAGATGCTGGCAGTGGCATGCGGAATATGAAAGAGGCAGAGTCCGGCGGCATCGGCATCCAGAACATGCGAGAGCGTGTACGGATGTTGGGAGGAACGATGCAGGTAAAACAAAAAGACGGATTTCGGATATTTATTACCGTGCCAAAGAAGAATGAGTAATCTGTGAATGGAAGATTAATGAATAATTAGATAAAAGAATAGTTATAGATAGACGCAAAGAACAAGAGGAAATAAGATGAAGATAGCAATAGTTGACGATGATATACTGGTATCGAATGCATTAAAAATGATTCTGGAAGCCGGTGGAGACGTGAAAGTCGCGGGAATCGGACAGGACGGAAACGATGCAATTCGCCTATATGAAGAATTACAGCCGGAAGTTTTACTGATGGATATCCGGATGAAAACAATGAGCGGTCTGGAAGCTGCGGAGATTATTTTAAAACAGCATCCAAAGGCAAAGATATTGCTGCTCACGACATTTTCAGATGATGAATATATCGTGAAAGCATTGAAGTATGGCGTGAAAGGATACTTATTAAAACAAGATTACGGAAGCATCCTTCCGGCATTGCAGGCGGTAAAAATGAACCAGACGGTATTTGGAACGGAGATTATGTCAAAGATACCGGGACTCTTTCAGGAAAAGAAAACATTTCAGTGGGAAGAACATGGAATTGGTGAACGAGAAGTGGAAATCATTGCCCTGGTGGCAGAAGGACTCAGCAACAAAGAAATCGCAGAAAAAGTGTGCCTGAGTGAAGGAACCGTGCGGAATTATATCAGTAACATACTGGAAAAACTGGCGCTCAGAGACCGGACACAGCTTGCAGTCTATTATTTGCAGAGAAAAGGATAAGGGGAAAATGAACTACACATACATGGTCCGCTGTAAAGACGGAAGTCTCTACACGGGCTGGACAAATAATCTGGACAAACGGGTCCGGGCACATAATGAAGGAACCGGTGCGAAATATACGAAATCAAGATGTCCGGTGGAACTGGTCTATTATGAGGAGTACGAATCAAAGATTGATGCGATGAAACGGGAGTACGAGATCAAGCAATTTTCAAAGAAGAAAAAAGAAGCGTTGATTTTAAATTTTTCCAAACAAAGAGGACTGCATTAGAGGTTGTGCAGTCCTGAGGAAAAGTTATGAAAAAGAATTTGTTTTGTTCTTTCGAACAGTTATCAGTATAGTAATAAAATGTGATGAAACGGTGTTTAAATTAAGAATTAATTGTTAACAAATTATAAAAATCAGGAGAAAATGGTATTAACCGCTTTCTCCTGATTCATTTTATAGTTTACATCATCGTCAGATACTGATACATCATTACGAAATGACAAAAACTTCCAGCCATTACGAATACGTGGAACAGTTCATGACATCCGAAGTTCTTAAATCGGTCATGAAATACCGGGAACTTCATTGCGTAGATCACTCCACCGACAGTGTAGATGATCCCACCGATTAACAGCCATGCGAATGCTGCACCCGGCAGGTTATGAAGAATCTGCGGCAGTGCGAGTACGCATACCCAACCCATTCCGATGTAAATAATGGAAGAGAACCATTTCGGGCAGGTGATCCAACAGGCTTTTAAGATCAGTCCGGCAAGTGCGATGCCCCAGACTAATGCAAGCAGCCGGCTTCCGGTTTTCCCGCCGATTGCAATAATACATACCGGTGTATAAGAGCCGGCGATCAGGATGAAGATCATCATATGGTCAATCTTGCGGAGAATTCTGTTTGCCCGTTCTGATACATCAAAAGAATGATATATAGTGCTGGCACCATATAATAAAATCATACTGATCATAAATACACTTAAACTTACTAATTTGATAAAGGAAGCACCGTACATGGCTGCATGAATCAGGAGTGGCGGCGTTGCGAAAATCGCTGCTACAAATCCGATCAGATGAGTCAGAGCACTTCCGGGATCTTTTGGACGGAAACGGAAAACCGTTACCGGAGTATATGTTTTCGTATAAGTTAAATCTGTCATAAACAGCACCTCCTTACGATGATAAGTAGTTTTCAATACTACATGTTACACATATAATAGTTTGTTTATGCAAAAAAGTCAAGAGAATAATAATTTTTTAAAACGCCGGATATGTTATTACCGGTGTTTTGTATTGTGTATAAAAAACGAAAAAGAATTGTAAAAGGTTTGTGAAAAATGTCGAAAACAAGGAGCTAGTGTCAAAAAATGTTGACACTTTTACTGATAAAATCAATAGTATTTATAATTAAGCTCAATACAAAATAAGGCAGAGCTTAATGGAAAGGAGAACTATATATAAAAATGGGAACGAAGAAAAACATAGAAGAATATGTGATTTCACATACCAAACAGTTAATCCTGGACATTAGAAAAACAAATCTGCATGCCTGTACAACTGCGGAAATCGGAAGTCAATTACATTTGAGCAGAAATCTGGTCAGTCAGTATTTGAATGAGTTGGTGAAAGAAAAAGTACTGATCAAAATATCATCAAGACCAGTATATTTTCTACATAAAGAAAGTGTTGGCAGAAAACTGAATCTGAATATATCAGAATTAGAGTCTTTAAATGGGGCAGAGTTTTTAGAGTTATTGAAAAAAGAAGGAAAATCTTCGATTTTCGGACAGATGATAGGATATAATACATCCCTTGCATATTGTATAGAACAATGTGAAGCGGCAATTAAGTATCCGAGAGCGGGTTTGCCTATTTTGCTTGTGGGAGAATCAGGAACCGGCAAAAATTTCCTGGCAAAACTGCTGTATCAATACGGGGAAGAAGAAGGGGTTTTTGGCAGCGATTCTACATTTGCTGTATTAGAATGCGGAGAAGTAGAAAAAACATTAGAAGGCGGTATGAAAGAAATTTTCGGATATAATATTTCGAAAAATGGAAAAAGAGTATTTGTTCCGGGCTTGTTAAATACTACACGAGAAGGAGTTCTGTTTTTAAATAATGTTTCTTTGCTGGGCAGCAAATGCCAGGAGAAGTTGGCGGAATTCTTAGAAAATCGTAATTATTCAAGCATTAATAATGAAACTGAAAAATATGCTTCTCATGCACACATAATTTTTTCAGTAACGCCGGAATTAAAGAATCAGATATCAAAAGAACTACTTGCACAAATACCAGTATTGTGTAAGGTTAGCCCATTAAGAGAGCGGCGGCCGGAAGATAAGGAAAAACTAATAGTAAAATTTTTCCGCGATGAAGAAATCGCATTTCAGAGGGATATATATATTAGCAGATTGGTATTTCACAGCTTGCTGGATTATGAATTTGAAGAAAATATCTCCCAATTAAAGAATTGTATAAAAGTAACTTGTGCAAATGCATTTTTTAATCAGGAAAATGAAGCAAAAATCAGAATTCTTCCATATCATCTTCCGGAATATTTACTGGTCAGATCAAATTTAGAGTTATGGGAAAAAGATACTGAATTTATAGAAATAAAAACTTATGGACATTCAGAAACCGTAGATAAAATTCTTTTGTATTATGAAAAGATATTGTCTGAATATAAAAAATGGAAATCAGGGTTCTATGATTGTAAAGAATTCGTAAATCAAAGTACAACATATATGAATCAATATTATGACTATCTTATTTACGACAGGAAATATGACAATCGCAAAATTAAAGTATTAGAGCAGATTGTTCAGAAAATATTGACATTAACAGGAAATCAATATGGGATTTTTCTTCCTACACAATGTGGATATATTCTGACCAGAGGTATTTATATGCTGATGGGTATTGACTCAGATGTTGTGAAATGGGAAGACCTGCATAAAGAAGAAATTGAAGATTGTTTGCAGGTATTGGAAAGTGAATATTCAGTAGAAATGCATATAGCAATGGAGATACAGAGACTGTTGGAAGGAGCTCTTGGAATACCGCAGAATAAGATGAGTATTGTATTTCTGCTGCTGAATATTAGATTTTTTAATCGAAATATACGTCAGAACCATACAATGTCAATTATTATGACGGTTGGGTATATGACCGCAGGGGCTATTGCGGATACAGTGAACAGATTATTAGGGAAACACCTGTATGATTCCATAGATATTCCGCTGGAATATAAAAAAGAAGAATTGTTAGAGATATTAGGCGAAAGATTTGATAAGGAATATCTTTGTAAAAGAATTTGTCTGCTGACGGATTTGCCGAATAGTGAAAAGCTTGCAGAAGAATTGGCGTGCAGATATCAAATAGAAGTTGTTTATCTTAACCAGATATCGACAGAACTGGCGGTACAGATGGGTAAAATAATTCTTCAAGATAAAGAAATAAAAAGTTCTTTAAAGCAATTAAGTGAAACAAATGCGATAAAAGGAATGCTTTTCTCACAAGGGAAAAAACCTCCGGCAATATTATTTGCAAGTGAATCCGGGGAAATTGTAAATCAGAGAATTATCAGGATGTTTGAAGAGAGTATTTTAAGGAAAAAGCAATTTCAATTTATTCCATATAGTGCAGATATGCTGAATGAATCCGGGTGGCAGGAAATAAAGAATCATTATGATGTTTTATTTTTATTAGGTACACAAAATCCGGGAATAGAAGATGTTTCGTTCATTGCATTGGAGAATATTATTTCTTTTCAGGATCTTGGAGAAATGAATAAAATTATTAGAAAATACCTTGCGGAAGAAGATGTGGAACAGTTTAACGAAGAATTAGTGAAAAATTTTACACTTCAAAACGTAGTCAGCCAACTGACAATTTTAGATGCGACAACTTTAATGGATTATTTGGAGCAGGCATTGAAATATTTACAGGCTGAATTGGGCTATCATTTAAAAGTAAGTACCAATATAGGTATCAGTATACATCTGGCCTGCATGGTGGAGCGTCTGGTAACAAAAAGTGAAATAGAAAAAAATGCAAGAAGCGAGCAGTTCGAAAAAGAACATCCGGGATTTATAAAAGGTGTGGAGAAATCATTTTATGAGTTAATGAAACATTATCATATTCGGATACCGGTTAGCGAAATATTATACATTTATGATTATATAAAAAATGAAAATCAGGAAATAACGGAGGATTTTTAGATGAAGAAAAGAAAATTTATTCTGGCATCACATGGAACAATGGCGAAAGGCGTCTATGATGCGATGGAGATTATTGTCGGAGAACCGGAAAATGTAACATGTTATGGAGCTTATATTAACGGAGAAGATACGGATGTAGAGAAAGATGTAGAAGAACTTTTAGCAACATATTCTGAGGATGAAGAAATCATCGTGTTGACTGATTTATACGGAGGAAGTGTAAATACAAAATTTGTACAACATTTAGGAAGAAAAAATTATCATCTTATAGCAGGCATGAATCTCGCAATGGTTTTATTTTTGCTTGAAAGTGACGAAGAGAATACAGAAGAATTGTTAAAAACAGCGGTCATTCAAGCCGGAAAGAGTGTGAGATACTGCAATCAGTCTATTCAAAAATTGGCAGAAGAGGATGATTTTTAAAATTAGCAGGGAGGAATGAAAAATGATCAGTGAAGAAGTTGTAGTTGTATCAAAACAGGGATTGCATGCAAGACCTGCCAAGCAGTTGGTGAAGGAGTGTAAGAAATTCAGTTCAAAGATTTATGTATGTAATGGTGAAAAACGAATCAATGCAAAATCTATATTAGATGTTTTAGAGAGCGGCATTAGTAAAGGAGAGAAAGTTACCGTTGAGTGTACAGGGGAAGATGAAGAAGAAGCCTGTGCAATGATCGTATCCAAAATAGAAGAAGGGCTGGGAGATATATAGTGAGTAAAACAATTGCAGGGACAGGAATTTCAGAAGGAAAAGCTGTAGGGAAACTCTTAATATATCAACAAAAAAAATATCATATTCCTGTAGAGGGAAAAGGAATAGAAATTGAACAGAAGATTTTGAAAGAAAATCTGGAAAAAGTATATGAAGAACTAGAGCAAATGATAAAAGAACTTCCTGAAGATTCGGAACAAGTAGAAATTCTGGAGACACATATGGAAATCCTGGAAGATGATGAGCTGACAGAACGTCTGCAAAAGCGTATTCAAACAGGAGTTTCTGCGGCGAAGGCAGTGCATGATGAACTGGAAGAAACAGCAGAAAGGTTTGCCGCTATTAAAAATGAATATCTGGCAGCAAGAGCGGCAGATGTCAGAGACATTCAAGTGCAATTGGAACAGCAGATACTTGGAATTAAAAAGCGAAAGATAGGACATCTGGAAGAAGACTGTATATTAGTATGTAATGAATTGACTCCGTCAGATACAGGGAAAATGGATCAAAGTCATATTGTGGGGATCCTTATGCTGGAAGGAAGTTATAACTCACATGCTGCAATTATAGCAAGAGCATTACATATTCCTGCGATAACGGGAGTGAAAGAATTGCCGGGAGAAGAACAGGAAGGACTCTTAGCGTACATTGACGGGTTTAAAGGAGATCTTGTTATACAACCGGAAGAAACTCTTATAGAAGAAGGACAGGAATATCGTGAGGATATTCTTCGGAGGGAAAATCAAAGAAAAAAGCTGATTGGGAAAAAATCAATACTTTCAGATGGGACTGAACTGCCGGTATATGCCAATATAGCTTCGCCGGAAGATCTGGAAGCAGTTTTAGAGAACGATGCGGAAGGAATAGGGCTGATGCGTTCTGAGTTTTTATATCTGGGACAAAAAGAATTGCCTTCCGAAGAAAAGCAGTATCAGATTTATCGTTCCATTCTGGAAAAAATGAAAGAAAAATCAGTAATCGTCCGGACGTTGGATATCGGTGGAGATAAAGAATCCGAAATTATCCAGATGGAAAAAGAACAAAATCCTTTTTTAGGAGTTCGAGGGATTCGTCTGTGCCTGAGAAAAAGAGAGTTGTTCAGGACACAGTTAAGAGCTTTGTTAAGAGCATCGGTATATGGAAATTTGCATATTATGTTCCCGATGATTGCCGACCTTCGTGAACTTCGGGATGCGAAGAAAGAATTGGAACTTGCGAAGAAAGAATTGTATGAAGCAGGAATAGCGTTCAGGGATGATATCCCGGTAGGAATGATGATGGAAGTACCGGCAGCGGCACTTTTAGCTGAGACTTTTGCTGAAGAATGTGATTTCTTTTCGATAGGGACAAACGATCTGACACAGTATACGATGGCAGTAGATAGAGGAAATACAAATTTGATGGAATTGTATTCACATTATCAGCCGGGAGTAATCGCACTGATCTCCAATATAGTAAAAGCGGCACAAAAAAATAATATATTGTGCGGAGTATGTGGAGAGTCAGCAGCGGACAAAAATTTCCTGCGTATTTTGGCAGGACTTGGAGTTGATGAGGTTAGTGTATCAGCGTCTCATGTATTAGAGATACGAGAGAGCTTGCTGCAAATGAAAACCTCAGAATGTAAGAAGTTAACAGAATTTGTACTGCAGGCAAAGACTGTTGATGAAGTGATACAAATAATGAAGGAGGAGAAAGAGGCATGATAGAAATGTTGAGAGTGGATCACAGACTATTGCATGGACAAATTGCATATGCATGGACAAGTCATTTAAATGCGGATTGTATATTGATTGCAAATGATGATTTAGTGAGTGATGATCTGAGAAAGGCTGCTGTAAAAATGGCCAAGCCGCCACAGGCAAAACTGGTAATTAAAAACATTGAAAAATCAATTGAAGCAATCAACAGTGGAGTAACTGATAAATATCATTTGCTGATTATTGTAGAGTCTGTAGATGATGCTGTGAAATTAGTAAAAGGCTGTCCGGTGATCAGAAAATTAAACCTTGGAAATGTAAAGGCAAGAGAAGGTGCGAAGCAGATTGAAAAAACCTTTAATCTTATGCCGGATGAAGAGAAGGCATTGAGAGAATTATCTGATCAGGGTGTAGATATTTTTATACAGCGGGTTCCGGAAGTAAAATCGATAGACTTTAAGAAAATCTGAAAGGAGAACAAGACATGGGAACAGCAATATTATTAGGCGTTATTACGTTTGTATTATGGGTTGTTGAGTATGCAGGCGGAAGAAACTTTATATCGCAGCCGATTATGGTTGGATTTATCGTAGGAATTGCAATGGGGGACATGAAAACAGGTATTACCGTGGGTGCTACTTTGGAATTGGCATTTTTAGGAGCCACTTCTATAGGTGCCGTAATTCCACCGGACGCTATGACAGGAGCCCTGTTAGGAGTGGCATTTGTCATAAATTCAGGAGCATCTGCTGAGAGTGCATTGGTACTTGCACTTCCAATTGCATCGCTGGCATTAATCTTTAAAAATTTCTATTACGGATATATAATTGCTCTGTTTGAGAGAAAAGCTGACAAATGTGCGGAAAATGGAGATTATAGAGGAATTGAAAGAATTCATTGGATTGCCGGATGTGGAATGGGAGTAATGCTTGGTGCTTTGGTCGCAATTTCATTCGCAGTCGGCAGTGATGCAATGGGAGCATTTTTAAATGCAATTCCGGATTTTGTACAGACGGGATTGAATGTTGCAATTGGATTACTCCCGGCAATTGGATTTAGTATGCTGGCTAAAAATATGCTTTCAAAATCTAATGTACATATTTTCCTGTGTGGATTTGCATTAGTTGCATACGCAAAACTTCCAATTCTTGGAGTAGCGATCTTTGGTATTGTCTTAGCAATTATTTTATTGCAGGTTGAAACAGAAAATTCAGCAGCGGTTGTAGCCGGAGGTGACGATGATGACTTCTAAAGTGACAAAAAATGATTTAAAGAAAACAATGTGGAGATCCTGTGGATGCTCATTCTCATGGGGATATGAAAGACAGGGAAATATTGCATATGCATATGCAATGATTCCGGTTTTGAAAAAATTATATGATACAAAAGAGAAAATGTCAGAGGCTCTGAAAAGACATATGGAATATTATAATGTTACGAATCAGTGTATGACATTTAACCTGGGAATTTCTGCTGCAATGGAAGAAGAAGCAGCCGAGAATGAAAATTTTGATGTATCTGCTATTAATAAAACAAAAGTTGCATTGATGGGACCTATTTCTGGTATAGGAGATGCGTTCTTCTGGGGGACATTCAAAATTATTGCAACAGCAATCGGAACAACATTTGCGTTGCAAGGCAATATTCTGGGACCAATATTGTTCTTCTTAATTTATAATATACCGGCTTTTGCTATTCGATTTGGCCTTATGAATGCAGGATATAAAATGGGAACTTCTTTCCTTGCCCAGGCACAGAGCAATGGAATGATGAATAAAATCCTGAAGGGAGCTACAATTTTAGGATTGTTTGTAGTTGGTGGTATGTGCGCAAGTCTGGTGAATTTAAATATTGTGTATGAGTTTAGTGACGGTGCTAATACTCAGACAGTATCAGATTTATTGAATCAGATTATGCCTTGCTTAACTTCCTTACTTGTATTTGCACTGACATATTGGGGAATCGTTAAAAAGAAGGTAAATGCTTTGACGATGATTATTATCATGACGGTTGTTGGTATTGTTGGAGCATATTTTGGAATCTTAGGATAAATCAGGAGGATAGCAGTTATGGCAACTATGGAGGAAAATATTAAAGAAACGCCGGAACGTATTAAAGGAATCGTTGAGGCACGTAAAGAAATTTTTAAAGAGGTTGTAAAACCTGAATATACAAGAGTAGTGATCAGTGGTTCGGGATCCAGTTATCATGCAGGCGTTGGAGCGCAGGAATTTATGCTTAAATATATGCAGATTCCGGTAGAAGTACTGTATCCATTTCAGGTAGAAGACTATATTTTCTCAGAGCCAGAGAAGACTTTGTTCATTGGAGTATCTCAGAGCGGAACGAGTTTAAGTGCATATCGTGCAATGAAACGTGCAAAGGAACATGGATGCAGATTGGCCTCTATGTCCGGAAGAGACGATAAAGCAGTAGTGTTGAACGAAGTGGCAGACGATATTTTGACTGTTCGTTGTGGAGAAGAAGGTGATTTGCAGCCAAAGACAAAAGGAATGATCTGCACTATTGTGAATTTAATGATGCTGGGTCTTGAGTGGGGGCATGCGCATGGAAAGATTTCAGAAGACACCTATGAAAATGCAGTGTCTGAATTAGTTCAAACTGCGGATAATATGCCGGTTATCATTCAGGATGCTGATACATGGATTCAGAAAAACGGAGAAATAATGGCTAAAGCTCATGATATCCGTGTGGTGGGTACAAAAGACATCTTTGGAATTGTTTTGGAAGGAAGCCTTAAATTAGTAGAAACGTTGAGAGTTCCGGTCAGCGGTTATGAGTTTGAAGAGTTCATCCATGGTATTTATAATGCGATCAATGAAGATTCAGTTGTAATCCTTTTGGACACAGGTATTGAAGAACGGGTGCCGACCATGAAAAAGATACTGTCGCAGTGGTCTGATTATATTATCATTTCAGGACAAAGTGCACAGGATGAGATCGATTTTAAAGTACAGTCGGCAAAAAATGCAGATTATAGCGTTTTGGAATATATTCTTTGGATATTTATGATCTGCGAAAAAGTATCTGCCATGAAAGGAATTGATATTCAGACAACGAAAGACACAAGTTTTCATGCAAAACTTGGAAGTAAGAAATTAAGATAGCTGATTTCCTGTTCCCTATGATAAATATTAAATCAAAAGACGCCTTAAGATTTTTCGAAATCGAAAGGCGTCTTTGTTGTGAACAGATATATTATTTATCCAGACCTAAGATGTCCCTTGCAACATATACACCACTTGCAGATGCATGGGATAAAGAGTGGGTGACACCACTGCCATCGCCGATGATGTACAGACCTTTGTGTATGCTTTCCAGATGTTCGTCAATCTCTACTTCCATATTGTAGAATTTGACCTCCACACCATAGAGCAGTGTATCATCGTTGGCTGTACCGGGAGCAATCTTGTCCAGTGCATAGATCATTTCGATGATTCCGTCCAGGATACGTTTTGGAAGAACCAGACTCAGATCACCGGGGGTAGCGGAGAGTGTTGGGGTAACCAGACCTTCCTCGATACGTTTTGGTGTGCTTCTTCTTCCGCGGACCAGATCGCCGAAACGCTGTACCATAACACCGCCGCCCAGCATATTTGAGAGACGGGCGATGCTTTCGCCGTAACCGTTACTGTCCTTGAATGGCTCTGAGAAATGTTTGGACACTAATAGTGCAAAGTTTGTATTTTCAGTCTGTTTCTCGGTGTCTTCATAGCTGTGTCCGTTTACAGTAACGATACCGTTGGTGTTCTCATTTACAACGATACCGTAAGGATTCATGCAGAAGGTACGAACATTATCTTCGAACTTCTCTGTGCGGTAAACGATCTTGCTTTCGTATAATTCGTCTGTCAAATGTGAGAAGATAACAGCGGGAAGTTCCACACGCACACCTAAGTCAACACGGTTAGATAATGTCTTGATGTTTAAGTGGTCGCAGATTGTCTCCATCCATTTACTTCCGCTTCGTCCAACAGAGATAATACATTTTGAACAGGAATATTCTTCATCTTTTGTCTTTACAATGAATAAATCTTCTGCTTTCTCGACATCTTCCACTGGGGTATCAAAATAGAAATCAATGTGATCTTTTAACTCTTCGTAAATATTTTCCAGGACCACATAGTTGATGTCTGTACCCAGGTGGCGGACAGATGCGTTTAACAGTTTCAGTTTGTTCTGAAGACATAATTTCTTAAAGTTACTTCCTGCGGTAGAGTACATCTTTGTGCCCTCGCCGCCGTGTTCCATATTGATCTCATCCACATAGTTCATCAGATCAATGGCTTCTTTTTTGCCGATATATTCATATAATGTACCACCGAAATCATTGGTGATATTATATTTCCCATCTGAAAATGCACCGGCACCGCCAAAACCGCTCATGATAGAACAACTCTTGCAGTTAATACAGCTTTTTACTTTATTTCCATCGATCGGGCAGTGGCGTTTATTTAAGGCGTGCCCTGATTCGAAGACAGCTACCTTAAGGTCAGATCCTTTTTTCATCAATTCATAGGCTGAAAAGATTCCACCGGGACCTGCTCCGACAATAATAACGTCATAATGTTTCATGTAAAATCTCCTTTATACCTCAATAGTATGAATTTTAAAAACCAATACAATACTACCATTGAAATGCCCCATTTTCAAGGGGAATCAGCGGATTGTGAGAGATCTGGAAATGGTGAAATCTCTGGTTGCAAAGGACGGGTAAGAAGACTATAATGGGATAAATCAGAAAGATGGTTAATAGATTGAGTGAGGAAAATGAAAGAAAAAAATCAAGATAAACGATTGAGGACCAGATGGAATACCATGCAGATTCTTGCAATAGGATTTCTGGGAGTGATTTTGGCAGGAGCTGTTCTTTTATGGCTGCCGGTCAGCAATAAGGAACCAATACAATTTGTAGATGCACTGTTTACTTCTGTATCGGCAATCTGTGTGACCGGACTGATGACGATAACGCCTGCAACGCAGTTTACAATTGTGGGGAAACTGATACTGATGGTATTGATCCAGATTGGCGGACTTGGAGTTGTCGCCTGTATGACATTATTCTTTTTGCTGTTGAGAAAGAAAATAACTGTGAGAGAAAGAATTGTTATCCAGGAAAGTTACAGTGCCGATAAACTTGGTGGGATCGTTGGAATGATCCGGAAGGTCATTATTGGAACTTTTTGGGTAGAAGGAGTCGGCGCCTTTTTTTATGCGTTAGAATTTGTTCCGAGATATGGATGGGTAAAAGGAGTGGCATATGCAATTTTCCATGCGATCTCTGCCTTTTGTAACGCAGGGATCGATATATTGGGAACGAACAGTCTGGAATATTATGTGGGGAACCCGTTGATCAATTTTACAACGGCAGCTTTGATCATTCTCGGAGGACTGGGTTTTGCAGTCTGGTACGATGTGGTTGAAAATGTAAAACATATCTGTCACAAAGAAGTCCCGAGACACTGGTGGTTTACGAGACTGACATTACATTCTAAGATTGTAATCATAAGTACGGCATTTTTATTACTTGCAGGAACGATATTGATTTTTGCCATGGAATATCATAATGGAAATACGATTGGGAATATGCCTTTGGGAGAAAAGTTATTATCCTCTTTTTTCCAGTCGGTGACAACGAGAACAGCGGGATTCTCCACATTTTCTCAGAAGGGGATGCATGAGGAGTCTAAATTTATCTGCTGTATCCTGATGTTTATCGGAGGATCTCAGGGAGGTACTGCCGGTGGAGTAAAGACTGCAACGGTGGCAATGCTGGTTCTGAGCTGTATTACGATGATCCGGGGCGGAAAAGATATAGAATGCTTTGGACGAAGGATAGAAGTAGAAAATGTGCGTACAGGATTTGTGGTTGTAATGATTTCTTTTTTGACACTGTTTGTGGGAACAATTGGTATTTTGATACTGGAGCCGGATTCTATTCCGTTTCTGGATATCTTATATGAATCAACATCTGCGATCGCTACCGTGGGGCTGACAGCAAACCTGACACCGATATTATGCAGGTCCAGCCAGTGTATCCTGATGGTACTTATGTACATAGGGCGAGTAGGTCCACTTACCCTGGCATTGTTGTTTGCAGGAAGAAAAGATTCCAGGGAGCGCCTGAGAAAGCTTCCAAAAGAACGTATTACTGTTGGATAAAAAGAGAGAGGTAAGAGAAAATGAAAAAACAATTTGCGGTATTTGGCCTGGGCAGTTTTGGAATGAGCGTGGCTGTTACATTGCAAAAACTGGGATGTGAGGTTGTGGCGGTAGACGAAGATATGGACAGAGTGGAGGAAGTTGCGGATAAAGTATCCTTTGCCATGGCTGCGGATGTCGGGGACCCGGAAGTGATAGAGGCAATGGGAGCCAGGAATCTGGATGGAGTCGTTGTGGCTGTGTCAGGAATGGAGGCAAGTATTCTGGCGACCATGGTATCGAAGGAAATCGGAGTGCCATATGTGATCGCGAAGGCAAGGAATGACCTTCATGAGAAAGTACTAAAAAAAGTCGGGGCAGACGTGGTGATATTCCCGGAGCGGGAAATGGGCATGCGTATCGCACGAAGCATGGTATCGAAAAATTTTGCAGACTGGATTGCGTTATCGGACGAATATAGTATGATAGAGACAGCGGTTCCACAAAAATGGGTCGGCAAGACGCTGCTGGACCTGGATGTCAGAAAGAACTATGATGTCAGTGTTGTGGGAATCAAACGGAATGGAGAATTTGAAGTAAGTCCTGATCCGGGAAAGACATTAGAAGAAGGTATGCTGATGATCCTGATAGGATCAAATAAAGCATTGGAAAAGATTTAAAGAAATGTATGCAGGGAGAAATGTTATGATAACCAGTACATCAAATGCACGGGTGAAAGGATTAGTAAATCTGATCAAAAAGAAAAAAGCAAGAGATGCGGACAACGTATATGTAGTAGAAGGCATCCGCATGTTTAAGGAAGTACCGATTGAGGAACTGAGAGAAGTGTACGTGTCGGAATCTTTTTATAAGAAAGAACGGGATGTGGTTGAGGAAGTCTTGAAGGGCAGTGGCATAAAACCGGAACTGTTGGCAGATATGGTGTATGCACACATTTCAGACACGAAATCGCCACAGGGAATCTTGTGTGTAGTACATCGAAAAGAGCATACGCTGAAACAGATTATGGGAATATCGAAAGAAGGTGCAGCACATATGATCGTGCTGGAGCATTTGCAGGATCCCGGAAATCTGGGAACAATTTTCCGGACAGCGGAGGCGGCCGGAGTCACAGGTATTATTTTGGATAAAGAGTGTGTGGATATTTACAATCCGAAGACGATCCGCTCAACGATGGGTGCGATTTACAGAGTGCCGTTTGTATATGTAGATGATCTGCATCTGGCTATAAATAAGTTAAAAGAGAAAGATATCAGTGTCTATGCGGCGCATTTAGAGGACAGTGTGGACTATGATGAACCGGATTATACAAAAGGGTGTGCATTTCTCATAGGAAACGAGGGAAATGGACTCATGAAAGAGACAGCGGATCTGGCAGACTCTTATATCAAGATACCGATGGCAGGTCAGGTAGAGTCTTTAAATGCGGCAGTTGCGGCGACAGTTTTGATGTTTGAAGTGAGCAGACAGCGAAGACATAAATAATTTCTTTATTTATCAGAAAAAATATAGTAATATAAACAAAAAAGGAGAAGTTGATATGTTAATGTTAGGTGGAATTTTTTGGTTACTTTTAATCATTATTATTTTAGCAATATTATTTTCTTGCGTGAAGATCGTGCGTCAGGCACAGGCTCTGGTTATTGAACGGTTAGGTGCATATCAGGCAACATGGGGAACAGGTCTTCATTTTAAAGTGCCGATCATTGACCGTGTAGCAAGAAGAGTTGATCTGAAAGAGCAGGTGGTAGATTTTGCACCACAGCCGGTGATCACGAAAGATAACGTAACAATGAGAATCGATACGGTTGTATTTTATCAGATTACAGATCCGAAGATGTTCTGTTATGGTGTTGCCAATCCGATTATGGCGATTGAGAATCTGACGGCTACAACACTCCGTAATATCATCGGAGATCTGGAACTGGATCAGACACTGACATCCAGAGAGACGATCAATACAAAGATGCGAGCATCTCTTGATGTGGCAACAGATCCTTGGGGAATCAAGGTAAACCGTGTAGAGCTTAAGAACATTATTCCTCCGGCAGCGATCCAGGATGCCATGGAGAAACAGATGAAGGCTGAGCGTGAGAGACGTGAGGCGATTCTTCGTGCCGAAGGTGAGAAGAAGTCTACGATTCTTGTGGCTGAAGGTCATAAAGAATCTGCAATCCTGGATGCTGAGGCTGAGAAACAGGCAGCGATCCTGAAGGCAGAGGCTCAGAAAGAGGCAATGATCCGCGAGGCAGAAGGTGAGGCAGAGGCAATCTTAAAGGTACAGCAGGCGAATGCAGATGGTATCCGCTTCCTGAAAGACGCAGGTGCAGATGAAGCTGTACTGACAATGAAGAGTCTGGAAGCATTTGCGAAGGCAGCAGACGGAAAAGCTACAAAGATTATTATTCCTTCGGAGATCCAGGGGATTGCAGGTCTGGTAAAATCTGTGACAGAGATTGCGGAAAAAGAAGAAAAGTAAGGAATGTGTCATGAAGACAGAGATACTACGTTTATTAAAGACGAGTCAGGATTTCATTTCCGGTCAGCAGTTGTGTGAGCAGTTTCAGGTATCACGCACTGCCGTCTGGAAGGTGATAGAGCAGTTAAAAAAAGAAGGATATGAGATTGAGGCGGTGCGCAATAAGGGCTACCGCCTTATAGACAGTTCAGATGTATTGTCAAAGGCAGAGATTGAGAGTCAGATAACAACAAAATGGGCCGGCAAAAAAGTCGTCTATTACGATGAGACGGATTCCACGAACACCAGGGCAAAAGAACTTGGTGATGTCGGGGATAAGATGGATCATGGAACGCTGTTTGTAGCGGACCGTCAGATCGCGGGAAAAGGAAGACGAGGACGGGCATGGGAATCACCATCCGGCAGCAGTATTTATATGACGTTGCTGCTCCATCCGGAGATATTTCCGGGTAAGGCTTCGGAACTGACGTTGGTGATGGCCTTGGCAGTAGAAGAAGGCATCGAGAAAATTACAGGTCTGAAACCAGGAATCAAATGGCCGAATGATATCATTTTGAGTGGCAAGAAAACCTGTGGCATTCTGACGGAGATGAGTGCAGAAATCGGATACATTAATTATGTGGTGATCGGTGTCGGAATCAATGTAAATCAAGAGTCCTTTGATGAAGAGATCAAGGATGTAGCGACATCTTTAAAGATAGAAAAAGGCTGTAATATCCGGCGGGCCCCACTTGTGGCGGCAGTAATGGAAAGCTTTGAAAAATACTATGAGATATTTATGCAGACACAGGATCTGACAGGAGTGATCGATCGTTATAACGAACTGCTGTTAAACCGCGGTGAGAAAGTAAGAGTGTTAGAACCGGGACATGAGTATGAGGCGAGAGCGCTTGGGATTAACGAATCCGGAGAACTTATTGTGCGTCTTCCGGGTGGAGAAGAAAAAGAGGTGTATGCAGGCGAGGTATCTGTAAGAGGAGTATATGGATATGTATGATGAAAAAGTAGTGCTGTGTGGCGCGAATTCTTATGAAGAAAAATATTACCTGAATCCGGATTTTGACCAGCTTCCGGGACAGGTGAAAGATGAATTGAAGATTATGTGTGTATTGTATGTGCATGATGTAGGGGGGATTTTGACCCTGGTGTTTGAAGAAAACGGAGAGTTATGTTTTGAAGTAACATCGGAGGAATTTGATCCGATGTTTGACGATATCGGAAGTCAGTTGAAGATTAAAGAGCTGCAGAGAGAAAAGAGAGATTTATTAGAAGCACTGCAGATGTATTACAGAGTATTTTTCCTGGGAGAAGAACAGGAATAATAAAGAGAGAGAAGAAAGGGCAAACATTATGCTATTAGTAATGGATATCGGTAATACAAATATTACCATGGGCATATTTAATGGAGAAAAATTTTTGGGGACTTTTCGTATGACAACGAAACGTTCCAGAACGTCAGATGAGTATGCGATCACACTCAGAGAGCTGATTGAACTGCAGGAAGTGAGTGTATCGGATATTGATGCTGTGATAGTGGCATCGGTAGTGCCGGAAGTAATGCATTCTCTGGGAAGTGCATTTGTAAAATATTTTGGAATCAAACCGATGGTTGTGTCTGCAGGAATTAAGACAGGCATTCGGGTGGTGACAGAGAATCCGAAGCAGGTAGGTGCGGACCGTATTGTGGATGCAGTGGCGGCCTATACATTGTACGGAGGACCGGTGATTGTTATTGATTTTGGAACTGCAACTACATACGATATCGTGGGACCGGAGGGCACATTTGAAGGAGCGGTCATTGCACCGGGTATCCGTACTTCGGCTCAGGCACTCTGGAATATGGCGGCGATGCTTCCGGAAGTAGAGATTAAGAAGCCGGCATCCGTCATGGCGAAAGAAACCGTATCCAGTATGCAGGCAGGAATCGTATTTGGACAGATCGGACAGGCTGAGTATATTGTCAATAAGATTAAAAAGGAATCCGGATATAAGAACATCAAAGTTGTAGCGACCGGAGGACTGGGGAATATTATTTCAAAAGAGACAGACTGCATTGATATCTATGATCCGCAGCTGACTTTAAAAGGGTTAAAGATTATTTACGATAAAAACAGTAAAAGAAGATAAGCATAACAGATAGTGGTAAAATATGAAGATTGGAAATGTAGAATTAGACAATCCATATATCCTCGCTCCGATGGCCGGAGTTACGGATCTTCCGTTCCGGCTCCTGTGTAAAGAACAGGGAGCGGGGCTTTTATGTATGGAGATGGTGAGTGCGAAGGCGCTGCAATACAAGAACAAAAATACAAAGGCACTGCTTGCAATACATCCACAGGAGTACCCGGTGTCGCTGCAGTTATTTGGTTCAGATCCGGAAATTATCAGTGAGCAGGCAAAAAGAATTGAGGAACTCCCATTTCAGATCCTGGATATTAATATGGGATGTCCGGTGCCGAAAGTTGTCAGAAACGGAGAAGGATCGGCACTGATGAAGAACCCGAAACTGGTTTATGAGATTGTGTCACAGACGGTGAAAGCCATCGAGAAACCGGTGACAGTAAAGATCCGGAAAGGTTTTGACGACACCTGTATCAATGCGGTGGAGATTGCAAAAGTAATAGAGGAGGCCGGAGCGTCCGCAGTTGCGGTACATGGAAGAACCAGAGAACAGTATTATTCCGGCAAAGCAGACTGGGATATCATCCGCCAGGTAAAAGAAGCCGTATCCATTCCTGTTATTGGAAACGGCGATGTGACTTCCGGAGAGCGTGCTATTGCAATCCGGAAAGAGACAGGCTGTGACGGCGTGATGATCGGCCGTGGTGCTCAGGGAAATCCATGGATCTTCCACGAATTGGTAGAGTATGAAAGAACAGGAGTACTTCCGGCGAGACCGACAAGACAGGAAATCAAACAGACGATGTTACGCCATGCCAGATTACAGATTGAATTTAAAGGAGACTACCTGGGAATCCGGGAGATGCGGAAACATGTGGCGTGGTACACGAAAGGAATGGAAGGCTCGGCGAAACTTCGGGACGATATAAACCGGGTGGAGTCTTATGAGGAATTGGAAGAACTGCTAAACCAGCGGATATAACGGACAAATATAGTCAGAAACCATTGGAAATTACAGGAAAATAAGGCAGCGAAAAGTAGTACGGATTACGAAGAAATTTATTGACATAAATCTTGGATTTATGTATAATAATGAAATTGTGAAAGTCTCTTTATTTGCGTAAAGATAATCGCCAAGGTCACAGGATGATCTTGGCGATTGCCCGCGAAAAGGAGTTCATTTAAAAAGAAAGAGACATGATTGATTATAGGAACAATAAAGTATAAGAAGGGAACTGATTATTCATGGAAGCAAAGAAGAAATTATTGACTTATGCAGGATTAAAGGCTCTTGAGGATGAACTGGAAAACTTAAAAGTCGTAAAACGTAAAGAAATCGCAGGCAAGATCAAAGAGGCCAGAGAGCAGGGCGATTTATCAGAGAACGCAGAGTATGATGCAGCAAAAGACGAGCAGAGAGACATCGAGGCCCGTATTGAAGAGTTAGAGGCAATTTTAAAGAATGCAGAAGTTGTTGTTGAGGATGAGGTGGATTTTGATAAGATCAATGTAGGATGTACTGTAAAAGTATTTGATATTACATTTGATGAGGAGATCGAGTTCAAGATTGTAGGTTCTACAGAGGCTAACAGTCTGGAAGGAAAGATTTCTAATGAATCACCGGTAGGTCAGGCTTTGATGGGATGTAAAGTCGGAGACAAGATTGAAGTAGAAACACAGGCAGGAATCATGGAGTACGAAGTACTTCATATCAGCCGCTCTTAATAAAAAGAGATCTGAGAAAGGAGAAAATACGATGGCAGAACAGAAGAAGCCACAGCAGGAACAGGATATCAATCAGTTAAGAAAGGTTCGCCGTGAGAAACTGGCAAATCTCCAGGAAGCAGGCAAAGACCCTTTCCAGATTACAAAATTTGATCAGACACATCACTCATTAGAAGTGAAAGAATTATATAATGCCCATGAGGCAGAGCTCCTCGCAGGAAGAGCCGCTGTAAATACAGAGGGAATGGATGAGCAGGAAGCAAAACAGGCAATTAATGATGATTACAATGAGCGCAGAGAGATCATGGATGCAAGCCCGATCCAGGTAAGCATTGCAGGTCGTATGATGTTCAAGCGTGTAATGGGTAAAGCATCATTCTGTAACATTCAGGATCTGCAGGGAAGCATTCAGGTTTATGTTGCAAGAGATGTGATCGGAACAGATTCTTATGCAGATTTTAAGAAGTCTGATATCGGTGATATCTTTGGTGTGAAAGGTTACGCTTTCAGAACAAAAACAGGTGAGATTTCTATTCATGCGGAAGAGATGACATTACTTACAAAGAGTCTTCAGATCCTTCCGGAGAAATTCCACGGCATGACAAACACAGACCTCAGATATCGTCAGAGATATGTAGATTTGATCATGAACCCAGAGTCAAAAGAGACATTTATCAAACGTTCACAGATCATCAAAGAGATCCGTAACTTCTTAGATGGACGTGGATTTATGGAAGTAGAGACACCGATGTTGGTAAGCAACGCCGGTGGAGCTGCCGCAAGACCATTTGAGACTCACTACAATGCACTGAATGAAGATGTAAAACTTCGTATTTCTCTTGAGTTATATTTGAAGAGACTGATCGTCGGAGGACTCGAGAGAGTATATGAGATCGGAAGAGTATTCCGTAACGAGGGTGTAGATACACGTCACAATCCAGAGTTTACATTGATGGAATTATACCAGGCATACACTGACTACGAGGGAATGATGGAACTGACAGAGAGCATGTTCCGTTACCTTGCAGAGAAAGTATGCGGAAGCGCAGTGATCAGCTATGATGGAACAGTGATTGATATGTCAAAACCATTTGAGAGAATCACTATGATCGAAGCTGTAAAGAAATATACAGGAATTGATTTTACAGAAGTAGAGACTGATGAAGAAGCAAAAGCGTTAGCAGAAGAACATCATGTAGAATTTGAAGAGCGTCATAAGAAAGGTGATATCATCAACCTGTTCTTTGATGAGTTCTGTGAAGATAAGATGATTCAGCCAACATTTGTAACAGATCATCCGATCGAGATTTCGCCACTGACAAAGAAGAAACCAGAGAATCCGGAGTTAGTAGAGCGTTTCGAGTTATATATCTACGGACGTGAGATGTGTAATGCATACTCAGAGCTGAACGACCCGATCGATCAGAGAGAACGTTTCGCAGCACAGGAAGAAGCGTTCGCAGCAGGTGATGAGGAAGCAAACCACACAGACGAAGACTTCCTGAATGCATTGGAGATCGGTATGCCGCCAACAGGTGGAATCGGATACGGAATCGACAGACTTGTAATGTTGCTTACAAATGCGCAGGCAATCAGAGACGTATTATTATTCCCGACGATGAAGTCCCTGGACGCTGACAAGAAATCTGCGAAGTCAGAAAACAGCACTTCCACAGCAGCACCGGAGAAAGAAGAAGTTATCGACTTCTCCAAAGTAAAGGTAGAGCCTTTATTTGAGGAAGAAGTTGATTTTGATACATTCAGCAAGTCAGATTTCAGAGCTGTAAAGGTTAAAGAGTGTGTTGCAGTACCAAAGTCAAAGAAACTCCTTCAGTTCACTCTTGATGATGGAACAGGCACAGATCGTACGATTTTAAGCGGTATTCACGCTTATTACGAGCCGGAAGAACTGGTTGGTAAAACACTGATCGCCATCACAAACCTTCCACCAAGAAAGATGATGGGAATTGAGTCTTGCGGTATGTTATTATCAGCAGTAAATAATCTGAAAGACTCAGAGGATGAAGAACTGCATCTGATCATGGTTGATAACCACATTCCAGCAGGTGCAAAGCTCTATTAAGATGATGTATGGATGTACCGTTTCACCAAATAGACGGGACGTACTTCATTTGGTCAAAACCATATAAAACAGTGATTTACATCAAACTTACATCATTTGATGCAGAAATTTGTGCAGAGCAAGAAAAATCGCATATTTTTAATAATAAATGGGTAGTTCCGATTGGAATTGCCCATTTTTTACATCATATACCGATGTTTGCACAGAAGATGGATAACCGTTAAGATGTTTCTGTCGATACGATATTGTATGAGCTTAAAATCGGAGGAACAAGAAATGTATATGCGACTGACACCGAGAGAAAAAGAGATGGCGGACATGTTTGAACAAATGAGCAAAGAAGAACAGGAAATTATGATTGAGCTTGCCAAAAGAATGAGGACGGAGGAACCTGAAAAATTATTAAAAGAAATAAAGCAGCGATTGAATATAGATGATGGTGTGTAATTGATAGCTGTATTCATTTGGATGCATCTATTGATAAGCTGGATAATCTGGCTATGAATGTGCAGTTTGATAAGGAAAAGCATATGGAGAATGCTAAGGCGCAGGAACAGACGGAACCGGAGAGGGCAGGAATGACTGGGAAAGATAATCCCTTCCATTACTATCCCGACTTTTTAACTTCTTCAATACTTGAATTACGGAGGTATGAAAATGAAAGACATTACAAGCACGATCACCAAGCCCCTCGCCGTCCTCGGAGAGAACGGCAAGGGCTGCACCAAGGAAGCCAACTTCATTTCGTGGAACGGAAATACCGCCAAGCTGGTCATTCGAGAGTGGCATCTGAACCACGAACGATGCGGCAAGGGCATCACGCTTACGGAGGACGAGGGCAGAAATCTTTACGCAGCACTCAAGGTAATCTATGAAAAGGAATAAAAAAGACCGCTTGTCGGCGGTCAGCGTTTAATCACGGCTGTGACGATTCATGCAAAGCCTCGTAAGAAGCAGTTGAGAAACAGACGGATTTATACTACAATCTAATTTGAGAAGGTATACCCAAGGGTAAGTAAAAACGAATGAAGGCGAAATGGGGGCTGTTTATGACCGAACAGAAAAAGAATACTATCATAATAAGCGGCATCGCTGTGCTTGCCGTGATACTGGCATATTGCTTCCGAATTATAGGCAGGGGCAGCTTCTACCCGATGCTGTTTTCCTATCTGCGCAGCTTTATCTATATCGGCCTGTTCGCCGCCTGGGG
>CAKRJP010000012.1 GCA_934351835.1 uncultured Lachnospiraceae bacterium | reverse complement strand
TGTTGAAGCATTAACTCCGGAGTTTGGAGAAAAATTTTGGAAGTTTATCGTTGATGGAAAATATAGAAACAAAGCGAAAAACGATAGCAATCCTCAATTTTATAGATTTGATAAGCCAGAAGACGATAACTTTCCGAAAATGATTGAATTGTTTTGTAGAAGTGATTTTAAATTAAAAAATGCAAAAGGAATTACTCCAATTCATATTGATGATGAAGTCTCCAGTTTGTCAGCGATTCTTTTGAATGATGATTACTATAAGGCACTTCTCAATGGGAAAGAAGTGAGAAAGGGCCTTTCTGTTTTAAGACCGGAATATATCATTCTTTTTAAAGCAAAAGCGTATCTTGATTTGCAAAAACGAAAAGATTTAGGCGAAAAAGTGGATTCCAGTGACATAAAGAAGCATAAAAAAGATGTTTTGCGTATTGCCTCGGAACTTATGCTTGAAAAAGTAGAAGAATTGCCGACAGCAGTAGATGCCGATATACATAGCTTTATTGACTTGTTGGAGCAGGAACCATTTGATCAAAATTCATTGAAAAGATATGGGCTGAAAAATGAGGATATTGTGGAGTTGTTAAAGCAAGTATTCGGATAAAAATGTGATGTGTTATACAGTTGATTTGTAACCCATTTTTACACCTTTTGCTGACGATATTATGCGAAAATAAACCAGGTTATGCCAGGAAGCAAAAATTTACAAAGGCTTACAAAGCCCTAAATACCAAGAAAAACTAAGAAATGCGAGGTTATGCAACAATGATAAAAGTACTATTTATTTGCCACGGCAGGAGTTTCTCTTTTGCTTAAATCTCCTTATTTTATGCGGTTTTCCTCACAATAGGAGAGTGCATTACAACGATTTTACAACTTTTGAAAAAGTGTTCCGATATGACTGGAATGGGAGATAGCACAATACCGTGTATCCCCCATTTTTTAATTTGTCGATTGTGCTTACTTCACTCTGATTTCAAATTTCAAGATTGCTTTTATCATTTCTGTATGAATTTGACCTTTTAATTCTTCATCAACCTGCATAGTGATTTTACCACTTTCAGAGTGGTAAAATGGACGCAAGCATAATTTACAGATATAAGCGTCATAAAACTTTAAAATCTCTCTTATGGCAGTTTCGTTTCCGGCAGACGCTTTATATATTTTTTCTAGTGTGGGATAGCCATATTCTTTTCTCATTGGTCAATTCCTTTTTTTCAATAGTACCTTTAATTTCTTCAATCCGTTACTTCTTCTGCGATAAACAGCAGAACGTGATACATGATATAATTCTGCGATTTCTTGATCGCTTATGTTTTGAAAATAGTGTAATAAAATTACATCACGCTCTTTACTCGATAATTTATATAAAGCAACAGCCAGTTTCTCATTTGATATTTGCATTGTGAAATTCAGGACTTCAAAAGAAATGTAATCACAAGAATATTTATCAGTAGTTCCACATTCAAGATTTTTCGTATCTGATAATTCACAGAATAAAATTTCATGCTTGGAACGTCTTGCGAACTGTCTGTTTCTGCTTTTTACTGTGCATTTGATAACAGTCATCATCAAAGCATTAAACTGTATTCTAACGATATGCTCGAAAGAAGATGTGTTCATAATCTTATCTCCGCATATGCTGAAAGATATAAACAGAAATACTGCCTATATCTTTTAGAAATACGAAAAAGTGAGTATTAAAAAAGCCCATACAAAATAACATATTGTACGAGCATTGACATGACAAAAATATTCTTTTTTCAAGAAAGACGCTTTGATTTATTTATATATTTGTTGTTACTCGACACAATAACGCAAAATTGTTTTTAACTTACTTTTAAGAACACGATTAGCATTATTCAAGTAAATTTCCCTATGGTAATTGGTAGAACGAACCAAACCATTTTCTCCAGCAAGTAGATTCATCTTTTGAAAAGATATAGGTTCGTCGTCATATGCACCTATATGTAGAACTTCTATACTTTTTGCGTCCTGCATTGTGTCGAAAAATATTTGTTCATATAGACTGTTTGGCTTTTTGATTTTCAATCGTTCTAATGCGTTGAAAACGATGTCTTTTGTAATAACATCGGGCTGACGTATCATAATTGTGTATTCTAACTGGTTCTTATCTAACTGCTGGGTATCGCCTATATCGTTCCAAATTGCCTCTAATGGATATACTGTATAATCGCTAATTTCATTGGTAGAATTAGTATTTTTATACATCATTTTGATGCCATAAGCCAATGAATATAAAGCGGATACTTTATCTGAAAATTCTTTGTCGTTCGGGTTTCCTTTTCCCTTAATCATAATAAATTGTTGCATAGGAATATCTACTATGCGTGGAGATTGTTTTACTCCGTATAAATCCTTTTCGTGTTTTTTCCATTCATGTTTCATATTTACTTCTCCTTATCTTGGGTAAGAAGATTATACAAAACATAACTTGACGACCTCTGTCATGTTTGATATTTTTCTTGGATTTTTTTTAGTTGAGATTGAATATTCTTCCTTATTTCTTGTGGTTCTATGATTTCTACATATTCGCCAAAAGAAAGAATATATGAGTAAAGTATATTGCTGTTTGGTAATAAGGTTGTTACAAATAAAAAATCATTTTGTTCTATGATACTGTCCCGTGGAAATTCATCATATATACGAAATGCCATTTTCTTGTCAAACTTCAAAGTTACAGTAATAAGGTTTTCTTGTTTTATAGATGTCTCGACCGAAGGAATAGTATCGGGTGGTGTGAAATGTTCTTCTGTAATGTTAAGATGTTCAATTCTTGTGAGCTTAAAAAGTCGGTAGTCTTTTCTAAGCATACAAAATCCATACACATACCACGATTTACTTTTAAAAATGAGTTTTAGAGGTTGTATATAACGGAAAACAGTGTGTTCTCTATTGCTACAATATTCAAAAGAAATAATATACTTATCCAAAATGGCAGTTTTAATATCATTAAAAATGTTTTGTGCAGGTTGTCCTTGTATCCAATCCGAAAAATCAACTTCAATCCAGTTCGTTGTTTTCATATGGAAAAGTGCTCCTAATTTTGTTAATAATTCATTTGTATTATTGCTATTTGCGACAAATAATGCCTGCAAACCACTTAATATCTGCTCTTTTTCTTTTGATGATAGTATTGACCTGTCTAAGGTGAAATTTTCATCAATGATAATTCCACCGTTTTTCCCTTGTGTAGCATAAATAGGAATACCTGCACTGCTAATAACGTCAATATCTCGATAAATTGTTCTTACTGATACTTCAAATTTTTGGGCTAATTCTGGAGCTGTTGATTTTCCTTTTTCAATTAAGTAATAAACAATTTTAAATAATCTGCTTTCCTGCATAGTTTTTCACTTCCTTTCATTCATCATATAAAACATGACATTATAATGTCAAGAATAAAGCATACCTGTTCTTTCGTCCTCTTGATTACTCACCACAGAAAATAAAAAGCCCTGTCAAGAGCTTTGCCACCATAGGTGGTGCTTTGCACTCTTGATTGGGCTTTTTCTTTTCTGTATCTTATGGCAAGAGGGGGAAATATTACTTGTCATCATCAAATTTACCTGTTACCCATGGTAATTTTGACAACAGTTCCATATCCTCTTTTGAGTTTGGATTTATCATTTTCACGGCTTGATAAGGTGTCTTATACTTATGTCCCTCTATGCTTTCTCCAAACATATCCATACTGTATAAATCATCATAGCGATTTAACAATTTTTGAAATTTCAAATGTTGAATAAATTCTTTGATGGGATAAAGATCAGACGCTTCGATGTCCTTTCGGTTAATGTAGTCGGTAATATATTCCCGTAGCTTTTTTACTTCATATTCCTGCCATTCTTCCTCGCTGTCAAAGAAGTTATCATAGTGTCCATGCTTCAATTCTGTATTTAGACGTTCTTCGGATTTTAAAAACTTACAGACTTCTTTTTCCGATTGATTGACATACTTCCATTCTCCCGACAACAATTCATTTGGGGTTACGTCTAACACTTCCATTATCTTTTCCAGTGTTTCATAAGCAGGATAATTTAATCCTCTTTCAATCTTGGAAAGGCTCTGCATATTGATACCGATTTTGTCCGCAAGCTCCTGTTGTTTCATTCCTCTAAATTTTCTTATGGTTTGTATATTATTTCCTAAATGGCTTATTTTCATTGCATAACCCTCCATATCTCGTTATATCTTCATTGCTGTAAGTCTATCATGCTTAATATAATTTGTAAAGATAAAAAAAGATATTGACAAATAAGCATATAAGAATTACTATGTTCTTGCAAATAAATAAGCACAATAGAATGAAATACAAAAATATTTAAAAAGAAATATACATCTAATTAAACCCGTAGATATAAATATTGGTTGAAATGGAACTTGTTGGAAATGGCAAAAACAGAACTGGCTGACAAAGTATTTCTGACACGGTGGCGGAAGCCTTTTAGGCTTACCGCCATGACAATTTGTGTCAAGGGGAAGAAATGCTTTGTCTGCTGGCGAGCTTGCGAGCCTTATCTGTGCCCCCGTTATCTAACAGGGGGGCACTATTTTACAAAAGACAAGTCAAAACCATACAACCCCAAAGCTGTACGAAATAATAAGGAGTTTTAAGAAGATGGTGCATATCACACTTTTTGAAAGGCAGTTTACAGGTATTTCAAGGCTATTGTGGGATTGGAGGAATACAATGGACAATTTAGAATTTGCACTTGAAATGAAGAACAAACGTCTTGCCAGCGGTCTTTCACAAAGAGAACTTGCAAGTCTTACCCATGTATCAAGATATAGTATCAATCGTTTTGAGAATGGAAAAGCCAATGCCAGCAAGGAAACACAAAATATTATTCTGCGTTGTCTGAATTACTATGTCTGTGATAAGCCTTTTTATCTGCTTGTTGATTATCTGTCTGTCCGTTTTCCAACGACTGACGCATTGGAAATTATCCGAAAGGTGCTTGGCATAAAAGCAGACTATTTTATCCACTATGACTATGGGTATTATGGCTATAAGGAGCATTACGCTTACGGGGAAATCAAGGTCATGGCTTCTGATGATGAACACGTGGGCGTATTCTTGGAATTAAAAGGAGCAGGCTCACGCAACATGGAATATGTCTTACAGGCACAGAGCAGGGATTGGTATTCATTCTTAAATCGTTGTCTTGACTGTGGCGGTGTTATCCGACGTTTTGATTTGGCAATCAACGATATGTGCGGTCTGCTGGATATTCCCGTCTTGTCTGAAAAATATAAAAGTGGTGGTGCGGAATGTCGGTGTAAAAACTATGAAAATGTGCAAGGCGGTAAACTAAGCAGAAAAAAATGTGATTTAGCAAGCACACTTTATATCGGTTCAAAGGCAAGTACAAAATATTTCTGCTTGTATGAAAAGCAAAAGGAACAGGCGACGAAAAAGAAACATACGGATATCATCAACCGTTTTGAAATTCGTCTGCGTGACAAAAAGGCAGTACAGGCAGTTGAGGAATTGTTATTGACCTATAACCCTCATGGGCTGGTGTTTTATCTCATTACTAATTTCGTGGAATTTCCTGACTATCCGTTGTGGGAGATATTCATTTCCCATGACAGTTTACCTTTTGAAATGAACCCCATACCTGTCAACATGGAGCGTACTCTGCAATGGCTGAAAAGACAGGTGATGTCGTCCATTGTGATGATAGAGGAAATTGACAGACTGACAGGCTCAGAATATATGAAAACGATTGATGAATGTACCCACCTCTCTGAAAAGCAGGAAATGCTTGTGAAGCAGATGTGTACGGGTATAGCAGACGTAATCGAAAGCGAGGGGGTGTTTTATGAGTAATGCACGGGATATTCCCGTATGGGAAAAATACACGCTTACCATTGAAGAAGCGTCAAAATATTTCCGTATCGGAGAAAATAAGTTAAGACGATTAGCAGAGGAAAACAAGGATGCTGGCTGGCTCATTATGAATGGTAATCGCATACAGATTAAACGCCGACAGTTTGAACAGGTCATTGATAAATTGGACGCAATCTAGTGAAAAAGGAGCTGGCATATGTTATGATGAGAACAAGTCATATCGGGACTCTTCCAGAAGTGGAAAGGAGCGAAAATGAGCGAGAAAAGACGGGACAATAAAAACCGTGTTTTACGCAATGGGGAGAGTCAACGTAAAGACGGAAGATATATGTATAAGTATGTAGATAATGCTGGAAATGTGAAATATGTGTATAGTTGGAAACTGGTAAAAACTGATACTGTTCCACAGGGAGCAAAAGACGATATTCCTTTACGGGATAAAGAGAAACAGATACACAAGGATTTAGAAGATGATATTGTTTCTTCGGGTGGAGATATGACAGTCTTGGAACTTGTGAAAAAATATATTTCACAGAAAACAGGTGTAAGGCATAATACAGAAGCAAACTATAAATTTGTTATCAATATCATTGCCAAAGAAGCCTTTGGAAAGAAACGAATTGACAAGGTAAAACTATCAGACGCAAAAGGCTGGCTCATTAAATTACAGGCAGACGGTAGAGGGTATAGCAGTATTCACTCTATCCGTGGTGTTGTAAGACCATCATTTCAAATGGCTGTTGATGATGATTTGATACGAAAAAATCCTTTTGAATTTCAGCTTGCAACGGTAGTTGTCAATGACAGCGTAACAAGAGAAGCGATTACAAGAAAGCAGGAGAGAGCTTTTCTTGAGTTTGTGAAGCAGGACAGGCACTTTAGTAAGTATTATGAGGGAATTTACATTCTATTTAAGACAGGACTTCGGATTTCTGAATTTGTTGGACTGACGATTTCTGATATTGATTTAGAAAAAGGTGTTATCAATGTCAACCATCAGTTGCAACGTAAGCGAAACATGGAATATATCATTGAGGACACAAAGACAGACAGCGGTACAAGGCTTGTGCCTATGACTGATGAAGTAAAAGCGTGTTTTCATAAGATTATTCAAAATCGTAAAAAGTTAAAATCAGAACCTGTGATAGACGGTAAAAGCGGTTTCCTGTATTTAGATAAAAATGATATGCCAATGGTTGCTTTGCATTGGGAAAAATATTTTCAGCATATTTGCGAGAAGTATAATAAAATATATAAACAAGAATTACCTAAAATCACACCTCATGTTTGCCGACATACTTTTTGTTCTAATATGGCAAAGTCGGGAATGAACCCTAAAACATTACAGAAGATTATGGGACATTCAGATATAGGTGTCACGCTGAATACATACACGCACTTGGACTTTGATGATATTCAAAAAGAAATGAAAGAAGTCTGCAATCGGCAAGTTGTAAAGTTGTAAAATAGAGGTGGTTTTACAACTTATTTTACAACTTTTGACTGCCAAAACATGAGAATTTATAAAAAGATATAGAAACTACAAGAAAAATGAAAGTTGTAAAAAGCCTTTAAATATAAGGAAATACGACGATTTAAGGAGATATAAGAACATGATAAAAATACTTTTCATCTGCCACGGCAATATTTGCCGTTCGCCGATGGCGGAATTTGTTATGAAAGATTTAGTAAAGAAAGCAGGGATCGAGGATCAGTTTCATATTGCTTCGGCGGCCACCAGTTCGGAGGAAATTTGGCGTGGTGTCGGTAATCCGGTGTACCCACCAGCCAGAGAAGAGATGGCGTTGCATGGAATCTCCTGTGAGGGAAAGAGGGCTGTGCAGATGACTGCTGAAGATTATGACAAATATGATCTTCTGATCGGTATGGATGATAACAATATCCGCAATATGAAACGTATTGCCGGTGGCGATCCGGAGGGCAAAATCCATAAGATGACAGAATATATCGGTAATAGTTATGATGTTGCCGATCCGTGGTATACGGGGAATTTCAAGGAGACCTGGCGTGATATTTCCATCAGTTGCCAGGGCTTGTTAGAACAGTTGCGCAGTCAGTTGATTTAAGTGAGGGATGGATTATGCATGAATTTTTACCACAGGTAGTAGTGTTACTTTTTTTGATCGTATTATTGGGATTTTTCAATGAAAAAGTTACAAAGATCCCTTATGAGATCTCGTTAATGTTATTTTCCATTATTATCGGAGCTGGCATATTGGCGGTTGTCTCGATATCGACGAATACTTCTGTAAATGTTCTGCTTGAAAAGCTGCAGGTATTTAACCTTGAAGCAATTTTGATGGACGGTATTTTGTGTTTTATGTTGTTTGCCGGTTCTTGCCATATGAGATTGCTGGACTTTAAAAAGCAGGCACGGCCGGTGACATTACTGTCCATTATGGCGACTCTTTTGGGAGCTGTTTTCTATGGGCTTTTATTTTATGCAGGGGCTTCACTTCTGGGATTGTCGTTTTCGTTCCCGGTATGTCTGATGTTTGGAAGTATCACAGCACCTACGGATCCGATTGCGGCTACCAGTATTTTGAAGAAATTCAATCTCCCGAAGGATATCAGTTTTATCATGGAAGGAGAATCCCTTTTTAATGATGGTGTTGGTGTGGCGTTATTTGTATGCTTTTCCGGGATGGTAACGATGGAGAAAAGTGGAAGTTTTCTGGCGATAATGGGGAAGGAATTGTTTGGAGCAATAATGGTTGCAATTGTGGTAACTGCGATCTGTTTCCCAATATTTATTCTGACAGAAGAAAGTAGCAGAAGGATTTTTGTAAGTCTCCTGGCCGTTTCCACTGCATATCTGTTATGTGAGTATTTTGATTTTTCTGGTGCGATTGCATCTGTTGTATGTGGAATACTATTTTCTGCAATTCGCAATCGCAGGGAACAGATGGGAAAATCTATGGATTTGCAGGAGTTTGATACATTCTGGGAGATTTTGGATAATTTATTAAATTCTATTTTATATGTGATTATGGGACTGGCTTTTGTACATATTCTGCAGATGCCGGAAATTCTTTTGATTTCCTGCTTTGCGATTTTATTTAATATTATCGGACGATTTTCAAGTGTCGGACTCTCTACACTTTTTGCAGGGAAATTGCCAAATAATTATGACAAACTCAGTTTTATTACGCTCCTAACATACGGCGGGCTGCGAGGGGGACTGAGCATTGCACTGGCAATGAGTACCCAGGATATGGTATCGGCTGATGTTTACCATATCATTCTGGGAGGTACTTACGCAATTGTATTCTTTACGACAGTCATTCAGGGAATGACTATGAAGAAGGTTTATCAGAGAATCGAGAAAAGAGTCAACCGGAGAGCAGGCGATTAGAATAAATGAGACTTATTCTTTCTCCAGACATTTTTTATAAAGTGAATCAATTCCAAATGCCCCTAACGGTGCAGTAATGATAATTGCCATGACCGCTACAGACAGGACAATTTTTCCACAGGACAGTCCGGCGGCCAGGGGAACGGAACCGATGGCTGCCTGTACCGTGGCTTTGGGCAGGTAAGCGATGACGCAGAAGATACGTTCTTTTGTGGTGAGGTTTGTTTTCAAAGTACATAAGCACACGCCAAATGCACGGAAGAGTAAAGCCACAAAGATCATAAGAACTGCGGCCAGACCGGCGGTCAGAGTGTAACGGATGTCAACAGCAGCACCGACGAGTACGAATAAGACAACTTCGGCGGCGAGCCAGAGTTTTCCGAATTTCTCGGACAAACGTCTGGACACAGACTCTGTGCTCTTAGCTTTTAATACGCATGCCATGCTGACTACAGCCAGTAGTCCTGATACAGAAACTTTGCCTTCTAGCCAGGTTTCAATAGATACCAACAGGAAGGAAAATCCCATGATAATGATCACTTTCATGCTGTTTCGGACATAATGTTCTCTGGCGTAGGCGGTTTCGAAGAAACGATACAGCCCATAGCCAACGATGGCACCGAGTAAAATTCCAAGGACAATAGAAATCGGAATGTTTACAAAATCCATGGCACTGGCGGTTCCGCCCTGTGCCATACTTAAAAATGTAGTAAATAATACAATGACGAAGATATCATCACAAGAGGCGCCTGCAAGGATCATTTGCGGGATGCTTTTTTCGGTTCCGTATTTATTTTCCATCAGATTCACCATTCGTGGTACGACAACAGCCGGTGATACAGCACCCAGGACAGCTCCCATGACTGCCGCCTCGATGCGAGTGACGCCTAAGATTTTCGGGGCAAATAAAAGGTAGCCCAGAATTTCACAGGATGCCGGGACAAAGGAAAGCATGATGGCAGGTCTGCCGACTTTCTTAAGATCGCTCAGATCCAGGGAGAGGCCCGCCTTTAAAAGAATAATGATCAGGGCGATTTTTCGTAGATCAGCAGAGATGGACAGTAGTGACGGATCCAGTAGATTGAGGACAAAAGGTCCGAGAATGATTCCGGTGAGCAGCATTCCGATAATTCGCGGAAGTTTTAGTTTCTGGCAGACGGCACCCATGGAAAGTCCCAGTAAAAATACAAATGACAGTGATGATAACATAATTTTCCTCCTTTATCAGTCGATTAGACGCAAAAAAGCTGATGCTTCCTGCGACTAAAATAATCGTAGAAGTCATCAGCATAATAAGCAGTTTAGGTTTCCCAAGGGAGAACTTCATTCCCTACAGTCTGATATAATATCTTAAAATATATCTCTTGTCAACCAAGTATGACACAATCGATATAGAATTGCGTGACCGATACAGAATCAAGTGATTGGTACAGAGTCACACAATCGGTATCCGAATTTCCGTGACAAATTTCTTGGGGTCATTGGTGAGCCCATTGTCGATTAATGTGATTTCGCGGGAAGTCCCGGTAATTTCAAAATTATGTTCCCGAATATAGTGGAGTAGTTCCTGGTAATAACCGGCTGCTTCTGTATGACTTCCGCGAAAATATACAGATACGCATTTACTTTCTGGAAGTTCGTCCACAGTTCCCTGATAAATATCCTCTTCATCCAGCACAAGGAATGCACAGTCGTAGCGATCAAAATGTTTTTGCTCCAGTTGCTCTTTTGAAATTCCAACGCCGACTTTTCCAAGGAAAACGATGGATTCCGACTGGTCGCCGGTGAGTTTGCGGATAGAATATTCCAAGTCCAGATATGAGGTTGGTTTGAGGGAGTCCCGGATCCAGACGATGCGAGCGGCAGGAGCCTGAATGATTCGGATTTCATTAAGCGGTGCAGCAGTGGCATCTTTGATGGATTGCAGGCGGTGGTTGATCTTCTGCTCAACGGCTTTTAATTCCTGTTGCTTTTTCCGTATCAGTTCTTTTTGTTTCTGTAGTTTGTCTTCAATTACCTGAATGTCACGGTTATGCAGAAAATCAGCAATCTGATTTAGCGGCATGTCCAGGACACGGAGATATCGGATGGTATTTAACACCTCAAACTGTCGGATACTGTAGTAGCGGTAACCTGTCTGGGAATCTGTATATTCCGGGCTTAAAAGTCCGACCTGTTCGTAGTGGCGCAGCGTTCCGACACTGACCTGGAACATCTTAGCCACCTCACCGATTTGAAATAATTTCATATCTTCCATAAAAGTCTCCTTACGAAATATTTCCATTATTGGAAAATTCTATCATGTACTAATTGTTTGATCTGGTTGACGATGCATTGGATTTTGGAATAATATTTTTATTCCGGAGAATCGCAAATGCGATCAGGCAGATAGCCACTGATAATATTGAACCACCGACGGTTGCAAGTCCCATTGGAAATAGTGTTTCCGGAAATAGTTTTGAAGTAAGGTATACCCCTGGGATTCTGACGCAAAGAATGGAAGCACAGTTATGTAAGAACGAGATCCCGGATTTTCCATAGGCACAAAAGTATCCGCTGAAACTAAAATGGATTCCTGCAAAAATGCAGTCCCAGATGTAGCCGTGAATGTATTGTGTTCCCATTTGGATAACCGTTTTGTCAGCAGTGAACAGTCCAACGACTGGTTCGGCAATAAACTGGATTGTAATTGCAACGATGAATCCATAGGTGACGGTAATACCAATAGCATACAAAAGCGTCTTTACAGCGCGGTCATGTTTTCCGGCACCGACATTTTGGGCACCCAAAGCGGACACGGTAGACAGCATGGAAGAAGGAACCAGGAACACAAAACTGATAATTTTCTCAACGATTCCTACAGCGGCAGCAACGTTAAGTCCGCGCCGGTTTGCGATAATGGTGATAACGATAAATGCAATCTGTATAAATCCATCCTGTAAGGCTACCGGGATACCAATTTTTAACACTTGTCCCATGACAATCGGTGATGGTTTCAAATCATTTTTCCGAAGAGATATCCCCGTATCTTTTTTGACAATGGTGATAAGTGCCAGAATTACACTCAATGTTTGGGATAAAGTGGTACCCAGAGCGGCACCGGCAGGACCGAGGTGCAGCACTCCGATAAAAAGGTAATCCAATCCAATGTTGCATATGCAGGCAACGGCGATAAAATACATCGGACTTTTAGAGTCACCAAGTCCGCGGAAAATAGAACTGATTACATTGTATGCAGTAATAAAAGGGATTCCGATGAAACAGATCGTCAAATAGGTAATAGTTCCGGACACAGCCTCCGTTGGGGTAGACATAACCGTAACGATTGGTTTTGCAAGCAACAAAAGGATTGCGGCAAGCGCAACTGCCACGATCATAAATAAAGTGATGGTATTTCCAATTACAGAAGAGCTACGTTTCTTATCACGGGCTCCCACTGCCTGCCCGATACATACAGTAGTTCCCATGGCGAGGCCGACCAGCATGACAGTAATCATGTGCATGACCTGGCTGCCGATAGAAACTGCCGTTGTACTGGCAACCCCTTCAAACTGCCCGATGATAAACAAGTCTGCTAATCCATACAAGGTCTGCAAAAAATAAGATAAAAAATAAGGAAGAGAAAAATAAACAATGTTCTTAAATATACTTCCTGATGTAAGATTCCGTTCCATTACAAATAACTCCTTTGATAACAAATAAATAATTCTGCTGTATATAGTAAACCCTACAATTATTGTAGAGTCAAGCCTGGGTGTAACTGAAATTACAAGAAAATGTCTGAAGAAAGAGAAAAATGATTAAAGAAATTTTGACAGTGTATTTACAAGAATAAGAAAAATAGGAAAATAACTTGACATGAGTACGAAATCGGACTAAAATATAAGTACGAAATCGGACTTAAAGGGAGAGTGTATATGCGTGAGCAAATGAAAGGATGTATGAGCCAGGAGCTTATTACATTTAATCGAATTTATAAAGAGTTAGATGATGTCTATCGCGATATGGCAAATAAATTGAGTTTGTCCGAGAGCGCATTTGACATCTTATATGGAATCTGCGAGATGGGTGATGGATGTCTGCAGAGAGACATCTGCAGGACTTCCTGCCTGCCGAAGCAGACAGTTAATTCTTCTATACATAAGATGGAAGAGCAGGGCTATTTGTTACGGGTGCAGGGAAAAGGAAGAAGTATGCATATCCATCTGACAGAATCCGGAAGAAAATTAATGGAAGAAAAGATCTACCCGGTCATTCAATTCGAAAATGAAGTGATGAATAGTTTTTCGGAGGAAGAACGGAAGAAGTTTCTGGAATTATCTGAGAGACATGTATCACTTTTGAAAGACCAGGTAACAAAGTTATAGTCAGGAGTTAGAAGATATTTATGAAGATACAGTTATCAGAACATTTTACTTATAAGAAATTACTGCGATTTGTATTTCCGTCTATTGTGATGATGGTATTTACATCAATTTACGGTGTTGTGGACGGATTGTTCGTGTCGAATTATGTCGGGAAAAGCGCATTTGCGGCGATAAATTTAAGTATGCCGATCATTATGGGAGTTTCAGCCCTGGGATTTATGATGGGAACCGGGGGGAGCGCGATTGTGGCCACGACCCTGGGAGAGGGAAGGAAACAGAAGGCGAATGAATATTTCTCGCTGATCGTTTATGTGACGGTGATAGGAGGTCTTATATTATCGGTTCTCGGAATGGCATTGATACGTCCGGTGTGCAGTGCATTGGGAGCTTCCGGCGAACTTCTTGACAACTGTGTGCTGTATGGAAGAATCAGTTTTGTTTCTATGACCGCTTTTATGTTGCAGAATGTATTTCAGAGCTTTTTTGTAACGGCGGAGAAACCGAAGTTAGGGCTGGCCGTCATTATTGGTGCCGGGGTCACAAATATGGTGCTGGATTATCTGTTTATAGCAGTGCTTGGTTTCGGACTTGCAGGAGCTGCATTGGCAACAGTATGCGGCGAGTGTGTAGGCGGACTTTTGCCGATTTTCTATTTTGTAAGGAAGAATGACAGTTTACTAAAATTAGGAAAGACACATTTTGACGGGCATATTTTACTTAGAACATGCACCAATGGTTCTTCGGAACTGATGACGAATCTGTCCAGTTCCATTGTGAATTCATTGTATAATGTTCAGTTAATGAAATTTGTCGGGGAAAATGGAGTTGCTGCATACGGAACAATCATGTATGTAAACTTTATTTTTATCTCTACATTTTTAGGATATGCAATAGGAAGTGCACCAATTGTCAGCTACCATTACGGAGCCGGTAATCACGCAGAACTTCAAAACTTGTTTAAGAAGAGCCTGAAACTGATTGGAGGCTGGGGAATCTGGTTGCTTGTGCTGGCGCAGCTTATCGCGGGGTCGTTGGCAAAAATTTTCGTGGGTTATGATCAGGAATTATTTGAATTGACAAAGCATGGATTCCAGATTTTTTGCCTGACTTTCCTGGTAAATGGATTCAATATCTATGGTTCATCGTTCTTTACGGCATTGAACAACGGGCTGCTTTCGGCAGTTATTTCGTTCCTTAGGACACTGGTGTTCCAGATGTCAGTGTTGTTACTTTTACCGATGATATTAGGGATCAATGGAATCTGGTGTTCCGTATTCATAGCAGAGCTGTTGACATTGTGCGTGACCGTTACGTTCTTTGTCAAGCAGAGAAAATATTACCATTATGCATAGATAAAAGGGAGGATATGAGAAATGAAATTAATGATTGCGTCGGATATTCACGGTTCGGCATATTACTGTGAACAGATGTTGGAAGCATTTGACAGAGAAGGGGCAGAGAGACTGCTGGTTTTGGGCGATGTGTTATATCATGGGCCAAGAAATGATCTGCCGAAAGAGTATGCACCGAAAAAGGTAATCGAGATGTTGAATGCCAGAAAAGATAAGATTTTCTGTGTGCGTGGAAATTGTGATACAGAGGTGGATCAGATGGTGTTGGAATTCCCGATACTGGCAGATTATGCGATAATCCCGCTGGAAAATCGATTGATATATGTGACCCATGGACATAACTACAATATGGAGAAACTCCCACCGCTTCAGCCGGGAGATGTTCTGTTACATGGGCATACGCATATTCCGGCCTGGACACCGTTTGGAGAGAAGAATTTATATCTGAATCCGGGATCTGTTTCTATTCCGAAGGAAAATAGTGCTCATGGTTATATGACATTGGAACAGAATATTTTCACCTGGAAATCCCTGGATGGAACAGAGTACCACAGGGAAATCCTGGAATAATCGATGTGTTATCTTATTCACGGTCAGTTCCGTAATAAATAAGTGCTAACATATCCGGGCCTGTGTGGGCACCGATGATCGGACTGAGCATGGTGATATGTACATCAAGATCCGGCTGTTTCTTCAAAACATCTGCTTTTAACTGTTCGGCTTCTTTTAAGCAGTCGGCGCAGCAGATGTAGACCGAATTCCCGAGGGATGGATCAAAATTTCTGTCAAACTGTTCTAAGATATAGCGCATGGCCTGACGGTCGCCACGTTTCTTGGCAACGGTGTCAAGTTTCCCATTGGCGCGGATGGTGAGGATAGGTTTGATGTTGAGTGCTGTTCCCACAACGGCAGTGGCAGCAGAAACACGGCCGCCACGCATCAGATACATCAGATCTTCCACTTTAAACCAGTAGTTAATGTTAGAAGCGTGGGTGCGGAGCCAGTCTGCATTTTCGTTTAAGTTCATGCCGGCGTCTCGGTTTTTGCATGCAGATTCGACTAAAAGTCCCATACCGCCGGTAGCACCGAGGCTGTCGATCAGTTCAATCTGCACATTATCATAGTCTTCAGATAACATCTGAACAGCCATTTGTGCGGATTCATAAGTATTGCTGAGACCGCTGGATAAGGAAATATAGAGGAACGGGCGACTTTCTTTGACAAATGGTTCAAAAGCCTCTACATAATGGTACGGAGAAATCTGGCTGGTGCGGGTCGGCACTTTGCCCCGCAGTTTCTCATAGTAGTTGTGCATCATCTCACTGCTCTCCGGTTCCGTGCAGTGGTGGGATTCCTCACCGATCATATATTCCATTGGAATGTAATGGATATTCGCAGATTTTGCATATTCTATATCAATGTCTAAGGACATATCTACCAGGATTTCGTAATTTATCATAAGGTTCTCCTTTCGTTTTCAAAAATAAAATTGAAAAATCTCTAATGTTGATTTTTCTACATATGGGCATTATATTAAATGTAACTGTTAATGCCAATTGCCAGCTTATGTATGGATGCGGAATATTCAACAAAATCTAATGAAACGAGGACTATATATGGATCGTAGAGTGGAAAAAACGAAGAAATCTATCCGAGAAGCATATTTTGATCTTTTAATGAAGGACGGAAAACAAAAGATTACCATTGCGGAGATTGCAAGAAAGGCAAATATTGACCGCAAGACGTTTTATCTGCATTACGATGCGGTGGACGATATTATCAAAGATTTTGCACAGGACAAGATTAATGAACTGGTACAAAGATTAAAATTACAGTGCGTAGATGGACAGCCGATCAATGTACAGATTTTATTTGATACACTGAATCAAGTTGTGAAAGAAAATATTGAAGTGTTTCGGATTATTGCGTTGAATCAGAAATATGATTATTTCTTTGACCGTTTAAAAGAACTTTTTGTGACGATACTGATCAATGATTACCGAGAGTATTTTGATTTTCCGGAATTAGAATTCCGGATTTATACAGATTATTTCGTGTCAGGTATTTTATCGGCGTATATGCGCTGGATCAGAGAGGAGATGCCTTTGCCGATTGAACGGCTGACGGAGCTTGTCAGCGAAGCTGCGTATGGAGGACTGAAAGATCTTTTGCCGAAGCAGTTAAACTTCAAAGAAACTTAATAGTTAGAACGTGCCAGAAGACTTGCAGAATCCGTGTTTTTGGATTAGAATATGCTTAGTCTAAGTGGACATTTTTTTGAAAGGGGAAAGAATATGGAAAAACCAGTATTAGTGATTATGGCAGCTGGTATGGGAAGCAGATACGGGGGACTCAAACAGATCGACCCGGTAGATGAAGATGGACATATCATCATGGACTTCTCAATGTATGATGCGAAGAGAGCCGGATTTGAAAAAGTGATATTTATTATAAAGAAGGAAAATGAACAGAATTTTAAAGAGGCAGTAGGCGACCGTATTGCAAAATATATGGAAGTTTCTTATGCGTTTCAGGAACTTACCAATCTTCCGGAAGGCTACAGCGTGCCGGAAGGTCGTGTAAAACCGTGGGGAACTGCTCATGCGGTACTCAGTTGTATTGATCAGGTGAACGGACCATTTGCAGTTATTAATGCAGATGATTATTACGGACCGGAGAGTTTCAGGCTGATTTACGATTATTTGTCCACACACCGGGATGATGAGAAATATCGTTATACCATGGTAGGTTATCATCTCGGCAATACGGTGACAGATAATGGTCATGTTGCCCGTGGCGTTTGCCAGATGAATGAGAAGGGCGAACTGGTAGATATTAATGAGCGTACGCGGATTGAGAAATATGAGGGTGGAATCGCATATACAGAAGATGACGGATCAACTTGGACATTCCTGCATCCGGAGACGGTTGTTTCTATGAATATGTGGGGATTTACCAGAAGTATTCTGGATGAGATCAAAGATGGATTCCCTGCATTTTTAAATCAGGGACTTGAGGAGAACCCGATGAAATGTGAGTATTTCCTGCCATCGGTTGTTAATGATCTTTTGGAGGCTGACAGAGCGACGGTGTCTGTGCTGACATCAAAAGATAAATGGTATGGAGTTACATATAAAGAAGATAAGCCGGTAGTCGTGGCGGCAATCCGACATATGAAAGAAGAAGGAAGATATCCCGAACATTTGTGGGAAGAATAGGAGGCTTACAATGGCAAAAGTATTGATCACAGGTGGAGCTGGTTATATTGGCAGTCATACTGCGGTAGAATTATTAAAAGAAGGACATGAAGTGGTGGTTTACGATAACCTGTGTAATTCTTCCAGAGAATCAATCAGACGAGTAGAAGAACTGACAGGGAAGACAGTTGCTTTTTATGAGGGTGATGTGCTGGATGAAGCAGCGTTGGAGAAGATGCTTGGGGAAGAAAAAGTAGATGCAGTCATTCACTGTGCGGCGTTAAAGGCTGTTGGTGAATCTGTGCAGAAACCTTTAGAATATTATCATAATAATATTACAGGAACACTGACACTGCTCCGTGTGATGGACAGAGTCGGAGTGAAGAATATTGTATTCAGTTCTTCGGCAACAGTGTACGGAGACGTAGAAGTGATGCCGATCACGGAAGAATGCCCGAAGGGACAGTGTACCAATCCTTATGGCTGGACGAAATCTATGATGGAACAGATCATGACAGATTTTCAGAAAGCAAATCCTGAGTGGAATGTGATCCTGCTTCGTTATTTTAACCCGGTGGGAGCACATGAGAGCGGACGAATCGGTGAAGATCCGAAGGGAATCCCGAACAATCTGATGCCATATATTGCACAGGTTGCTGTTGGAAAAAGAGAAAAGCTTGGCGTATTTGGCGATGATTATGATACACCGGATGGCACAGGTGTCCGTGATTATATTCACGTAGTGGATCTGGCAATCGGACATGTAAAAGCAGTAAATTATATCCTGACAAATCCGGGTCTGGATGTGATCAATCTTGGAACTGGTAAAGGCTATTCCGTATTAGACATGGTAAAGGCATTTTCGAAGGCCTGCGGAAGAGATCTTCCTTATGAGATCAAACCAAGACGTGCCGGAGATGTTGCGATATGTTATGCAGATCCGTCAAAAGCTGAACGAGTACTTGGCTGGAAGGCAGAGCGTGGACTTGATGAGATGTGTCAGGATTCATGGAGATGGCAGTCCCAGAATCCAAACGGCTACAATGGATAAGAGTTGATCGGATGAATTGCTGATAAGCATTGAGGTGTTGAAGTATGAATGAAGATATTCAACTAAAAGGCAGACTAAAAGTCTATATGCAGTGGCCGATTATCATGGCTTTTTTGTTGGTTGCATTAAATGCATGGGTTCTGGTGATCGACCGGAAAGCAGCGGCGGTCATGCTGGTATTTGTGGTTATTTATATTTTGGGAAGCACGCTCCTGTATATTTATTGTAAATCATCTCTGATGCAGGAACTGGTGGCATTTGCAGCACAGTATGGTATTGTACAGAATACACTTCTTAAGGAACTGGAAGTTCCGTACGCTATGTTGTTGGATGATGGAAAAGTAGTCTGGATGAATGACCGGTTTGAACAGATACTGGAAATAGAGGAAAGTGAGAACCTTCATATTGGTCAGTATATGCCGGAATTAAATGAAAGTATTTTCCCAAAAAACGAAGATGAGAACGTTGAGATGGAAGTGTATTATCAGAACCGTGAATATCGAGCAATCCTGACCAGATTATCAGTGGAAGGGTTCAGAGGTACCGAGGAACTGATACAGATTCCGGAAGAAAAGCAGTATTTTATTGCCGTTTATCTGCAAGATGTTACAGAGTTAAATAAATATATCAAAGAAAATGAAGAACAGCGTCTGATCGCAGGACTGATCTATATTGATAATTATGATGAAGTTATTGATACGGTAGAAGAAGTGAGACAGTCTCTGCTGTGGGCACTGGTAGACCGAAGAATTAACCAGTATATTTCGAAAGTAGACGGTATCGTAAAACGGTTGGAGAATGATAAGTATTTTATCGTTGTTCAGAAACAGTTCTATAAGCTGTTGGAGGAAGATAAATTCTCACTACTGGATGATGTAAAATCTGTAAACATCGGAAATGATATCCCGGTAACTTTAAGTATCGGTCTGGGACTTAGCAATAATTCTTATGCTCAGAGCTATAACTATGCCCGTGTCGCTATTGATCTTGCCCTGGCAAGAGGTGGGGATCAGGCAGTTATTAAGGATTGCCATGGAATTACGTATTATGGAGGTAAGCGTGAACAGACTTCAAAGAATACAAGGGTAAAGGCGAGAGTCAAAGCGGAAGCATTAAAAGAGTTTATTACCGTTAAAGATGATGTGTTTGTTATGGGGCATAAGCTGACGGATGTGGATGCGTTGGGAGCAGGTATTGGTATTTATCGTGCGGCAGCATCTCTTGGAAAGAGAGCCTATATTGTGATCAATGAAGTGTCAGCATCGCTCCGCCCACTTTATGAGAGCTTTCAGGCGAGTGCTGATTATCCGGAAGATATGTTTTTGAAATCATCAGAAGCGATTTCTATGGCCGGACCTAATTCACTGGTAGTTGTTGTGGATACAAACCGTCCGCAAATGACAGAATGTGAAGAACTGTTAAAGAAGACGAAGACGATCGTGGTATTAGACCACCACAGACAGAGCAGTGATAACATTGATAATGCACTGTTATCTTATATCGAGCCATATGCTTCGTCTGCATGTGAGATGGTATCTGAGATTTTGCAGTATATGGTAGATGATATTAAGATCCCGAAATTGGAGGCCAGTAGTCTCTATGCGGGAATTATGATTGATACGAACAATTTTGTGAACCGGACGGGTGTACGTACATTTGAAGCTGCAGCATTTCTTCGAAGATGTGGCGCAGATCTGACACTGGTCCGCAAGATGTTCCGGGATGATATGGCATCTTACCGTGCAAAGGCTGAGATTATCAGCAGTGCGGAAGTATATCGTGAGATTTTTGCAATCGCAGTTGGTGAGAATCTGCATATTGAGAGCCCGACGATCATCGGTGCACAGGCTGCCAATGAGCTGCTGGATATCAACGAGATCAAGGCATCTTTCGTATTGACAGAGTACAATGACAAGATTTATGTCAGTGCAAGATCTATTGATGAGATCAATGTTCAGGTGATCATGGAACGTTTGGGAGGCGGAGGCCATCTGAATGCGTCAGGAGCACAGTTTAATCATACAAATATGAAGGAAGCGGTTGCCTGCCTGAAAGAGGTGATCGATGAGATGATAAAAGGAGGAGACATTTAGGATGAAAGTAATATTGACAGAAGACGTGAAGTCTCTTGGGAAAAAAGGTGAGATTGTAGAAGTAAGTGATGGTTATGCAAGAAACTTTATCTTGAAAAAGAAAAAAGGTATCGAGGCAAACAGCCAGAACATGAATGATTTAAAATTAAAGAAAGCAAATGATGATAAGATAGCAAAAGAGCAGTACGAAGCTGCCCTGGAACTGAAAAAGCAGGTAGAAGCCGGACAGATCAAGGTTGCGATCAAGACCGGAGAAGGTGGAAAAGCCTTTGGTTCTGTATCTTCCAAGGAAATTGCGGAAGAAGTAAAGAAACAGATGAACCTGACTGTAGATAAGAAGAAAGTACAGTTAAAAGAGCCTATCAAAGCACTGGGAACATTTGCGGTGCCTGTAAAACTCCACACAAAAGTAACTGCTGAATTAAAAGTTGTTGTGACAGAAGAAGCTTAAAAAGGAGATAGCAGCATGGAAGAGGCTCTTATCAAAAGAGTAATGCCGCACAGTATAGAAGCAGAGCAGGCAGTTGTCGGTGCGATGATGATGGACCGGGATGCAATTACAAAAGCATCCGAGATCATCAGCGGGGAGGACTTTTATCAGAATGCCTATGGAGTAATCTTTGATTCGATGGTAGAACTTTTTAACGAAGGGAAACCGGTGGATCTGGTTACGCTACAGGAGCGCCTGAAAGAAAAAGAAGTACCGCCGGAGATTGCAAGTCTGGAATTTGTAAGAGATCTGATAAATGCAGTTCCAACCTCTGTGAATGCGGAGCATTATGCGAAGATCGTGGCTGATAAAGCCGTGATGCGTAAGATGATCAAATTGAATGAAGAAATTGCCAACATGTGCTATGCGGGTAATGAACCTCTGGAGGTCGTGCTGGATAAAACTGAGAAATCAGTCTTTAATCTGTTACAGTCGAGAGACAGTGGTGAGTTTGTGCCAATCCGGCAGGTGGTGCTGAATGCGCTGGATAAGATTGAGAAGGCATCCAAAAGTAAGGGGACCGTTACAGGTATTCCAACTGGATTTACGGATCTTGATTATAAACTGTCCGGGTTCCAACCGTCGGATCTGATACTGGTGGCGGCAAGACCATCTATGGGTAAGACGGCGTTTGTACTGAACATTGCGCAGTATATGGCGTTCCGAAAAGACCGTTGCGTGGCAATATTTAGTCTTGAGATGTCAAAGGAACAGTTGGTAAACCGATTGTTTTCTTTGGAATCACAAGTAGATGCACAGGCGCTCAGAACCGGTAATATGAAGGATTCTGACTGGGAAAAGTTAATCGAAGGTGCCGGAATTATCGGAAAATCAAAAATGATCATAGACGATACGCCGAGTATTTCTGTATCAGAACTTCGTTCCAAGTGTAGAAAGTATAAATTGGAATATGGTCTGGATGTGATCATGATCGACTACTTACAGTTGATGTCCGGAAGTGTCGGGGGAAGATCTGAATCAAGACAACAGGAAATCTCAGATATTTCACGTTCTTTAAAGGCTCTTGCCAGGGAACTGAATGTGCCGGTAGTAGCACTTTCACAGCTCAGCCGTGCAGTGGAGAGCAGACCGGATAAACGTCCGATGCTTTCAGACCTTCGAGAATCCGGAGCTATCGAGCAGGATGCCGACGTGGTAATGTTTATTTATCGAGATGAATATTATAATAAAGACAGTGAATTTAAGAATCAGGCAGAAGTAATTGTTGCAAAACAAAGAAACGGTCCGGTAGGGACCGTTAATCTTGCTTGGCTTGGTCAGTATACAAAGTTTGCAAATCTAACCAGGCAGGAATAATCTGCGTAATCTTTTGACTGGACCGTTCTCTGCGGCTGCTTTCCGAAAGGATTGCTGCTGGCGGATGAGCTGGTCCAGTTTTTTGAATTCTTCTTCTTGTCGGCGTTCTTTGGCATCTAATAAAAAGGACATCTCTTTGCCGAACATGGAGAGAAGTACCTGATTATTATTTTCCAGCATACGTTTAAACTGTAACTGCTCTCTTGTTCTGCGGATATCCGGGATCAGCGCTTTTAATTCTGAAAACGGGACCCCCTGTTCGTAAAGATCTCTGATGCATCCATAGAGTTTTGCATCATCCTTTGTCTCTTGTTTTAACTGTTCTAGTGCATTGCTACCCATACGTGATACCTCCCCTGAAATATGTATAAATACTTGTCCTTATCACTGGCGACTTAATGATAGCACAGGAGAACGGCGAAACAAGTAAAATTCAGTCACATGGAAAATTATTTCGAAAAACATCAGGGAGTCGTAAAATTTAAGAAAAATTTCTACAAATATTCACATTTTTGGTGTATAGTAATGTAGATTGACGTGGATTGACGTGATTAGTGTAGATAAAGGAGCTGAATATTATGAAGAAGAAGGGAAGTATTATTGCGGTTCTGGTTTGCATGGTACTGATCGTAGGAGCCTGTGTGTTATATAAAAATTCAGGTTCGGAGAGTACCCCGGAGGAGGAATCTTCAAGAGCGCAGGTAAAGGAACCGGAATACCAGAGCAAACTGGATTTGATAGAGCCAACAGCCTATAACAATGTATATGGACTGAAACTTGAGGAAGGAGCATATCTTTCTGTTATAGGTAAGAGAAGCGATGATGCATATTGGAAAGAATTACAGAAGGGTGTAGATCAGGCGGCAAAAGATTTGAACGCCGAACTTGGATACGAAGGGAAGAAAAAGGTAAAAGTTACATTCAATGCGCCGGCTGATCCGGATGATGTAGATGAGCAGGTCAACATTCTGGATGAAGAGTTGTCAAGATATCCGGCGGCACTTGCGATTTCGGTAGCGGATTTAAAGGCATGTGAAGTGCAGTTTGATCTGGCGACAGAAAGTGATATTCCGGTGGTTGTTTATGACTCAGGTACAGACTATGACGGCGTAATGTCGACGGTTGCGACAGACAATGTGGCGGCAGCAACAGAAGTTGCGGATAAGATGGCAGAGAACATGGAGCAGAGTGGAGAAATCATTGTATTTGCACACGATTCTAAGTCACTGGCAGCACTGAGCAGAACGAATGCATTTTCAGATGAGTTGAAAGCAAAATATCCAGAAGTATCAGTTGTGGATACTTACGCGATGGATCAGCTTGAAAAAATGCAGCAGAAAATAGCCGATGAAGTAAATGCCGGCAAATATAAGCTGGACGGAAAAGAAGTTGTAAATTCTAATGATACAGATACGGATGTGGATGAAGAAGTGGTTTCTGCGGAAGATCAGGAAAAGAAAGAGGATACCGTAGCTGATGAAAATCTGCTGCAGGCTTCGGATATTACAGAAGACGAGGTTGTAGATTACATTCTGGCAAAACATCCGAATGTAAAAGGAATTTATGCAACGAACAGCGAGTCTATGGAGTTAGCATTAAATGGACTTGAGAGAAATGAAAAAGACACAGATAAGCTTACAATCATGGGCTTTGATGTGAATGATACGGTGAAGACCGCGTTAGAAGATAGTGTAGTGGACGGTGTTGTATTACAGAATCCATTTGGTATGGGATATGCCTCTGTGATCGCAACTGCGAGAGCAGCTCTTGGAATGGCAAATGAAGCGAATGTAAATACAGGATATACATGGGTAACAAAAGATAATTATAACAATAAAGAAATCCAGAAGATGATGTATTAAAATAAGCGGGACGGAAATCTGTCCCGCTTATCTCTTTGGCAATGAGAAAATAAACTCTGTTCCAACACCTTCTGTGCTGATAACATTGATATTTTCCCCATGTGCCTGGATAGCTTCCTTGACGATGGCAAGTCCCAGACCGGTACCTTTTTTATCTTTTCCTCTGGACAGATCTGTCTTGTAAAAACGTTCCCAGATCTTATTCAGGGCATTTCTTGGGATTCCGATACCATAGTCCTTAACAGAGGTGTAAACCTTGTCACCACGGGTGGTGGTCTCGATGGTGATCGTAGAATCCGGGTCGCTGAATTTGATTGCATTATCCAGAAGATTGTAGAGCACTTGCTGGATCTTTCGTTTGTCGGCATAGACTATCAGCTGTTTGGTGGCAAAAAGAAGCTCAATTGATATCTTTTTCTGCACACATGTGCCCTCAAAGGTAGAGGCAACATTCTTGATCATCTCGTGGATGTCAAAATTCTCCCGGTTCAAAAGTAAATTCTTGGTATCAAATTCATTTAATGTCAGAAGATCCTGCGTCAGGTCGGTCAGACGTTCGGTTTCAAATAAAATAATATTCAAATACTTGGAATATAATTCCGGTGGAATAGTACCGTCTGCCATGGCCTCCACGTATCCCTTGATTGAAGTCAGAGGGGAGCGAAAGTCATGGGAAACATTGGCAACAAATTTCTTCTGGTAATCCTCCATGTCCCGCAACTGGGAGGACATGTAATTGAGTGACGCCGAAAGATAGCCAATCTCGTCCTGGGTATTTACCGGAATCTCGTAGTCCAGATTACCGGAGGCATACTGAGTGGCGGCTTCGGTGATCTTGCGGAGTGGTCGGTAGACCAGATAATGCACACCTACCAGAATTGAAAATGACAGAAGATATATGACCACCAGAGTGATATAAGCAACTTCGGTGTAAATACTCTGGGTATTTGCAAGGTCAGCTTCATACTTGTGGATCAACAGGTAGCCCTTTGGGGAATAACCATATACTACCGGTGTGATTATGGTGATAACATCATCTTCAAAATAACCGTGGTAAGTACCTGTCAGGTATTGGTCACCGCCGGTCTCTGCCGGATTAAAATTCTTAATCTCGTTTGGAACCTGAGGGTAAGTATCTGCGCATGCAGAAGTGATCATCTTCCCATCTTTATCCACAAACCAGACAGATGCATGGAACTGTGTGCTGATACCGGAAAGCTGCAGTTGTACGGCGGAAGTCGTAATCTCGTCGGAATAGTATTTCGACAGGTAATTATTTGCGACTAAAGTTGCATCCTGATACATGGACGATGTTGTATCCTTTTTCAGGAAATCATTGGTCAGTCCGGTAGTCAGCGTAGCTATGGTAAAAATACTTAAAAATCCAAAAATGATATAAATAATAATAAATTTTAAATATAAAGTGCTTTTCATCTTTTTTCTATTTCACTTCAAATTTGTAACCGATGCCCCATACGGTGCCGAGGCTCCAGCCTTTATGTTCTTTTAATTTTTCGCGGATGCGTTTGATGTGAACGTCCACCGTTCGGGTATCTCCGATGTATTCATAGCCCCAGATCTGATCCAGAAGCTGCTCTCTTGTAAACACCTGATTAGGAGAAGAAGCCAGGAAATATAATAGTTCTAATTCCTTTGGCGGCATCTCTACCGTGTTCCCATCTACAGAGACAGAATAGTTGGTCAGGTTGATTAAAAGCCCCGGATACTCCACATATTTGCCGGAAGGCTCGCTTTGTACAGGTTGCTTCGGAATCGCCTGGTAGCGGCGAAGGACTGCCTTTACTCTGGCCACCATTTCTTTGGAATCAAATGGTTTCATAATGTAGTCATCGGCTCCGAGCTCTAATCCAAGTACTTTGTCAAAAACTTCGCCTTTGGCAGACAGCATAATGATCGGAACGTTAGAGCGGGTGCGTATCTCGCGACAGACCTGATAGCCGTCGATGCCAGGAAGCATCAGATCCAGAAGTATCAGGTCCGGCTGATAGGTGTCGTAGGCAACCAATGCAGATTCCCCATCGTGTACCATCTTGGTATCAAAGCATTCTTTGGCAAGATAGAGCGAAATGAGTTCTGCGATATTTTCGTCGTCATCTACGATCAATATTTTCTGTTTATTAATCATGGGAATCGATCCCTCCTATATCCATCAAAAGATTATTTTAATTCGACAATCGTTACACCGGCATCTCCTTCGCCGAATGCTCCCAGTCGGAATGATTTTACATGCTTTTTCTGGCGGCGCAGATAATTATGGATACCGGTTCTGAGTGCTCCGGTACCTTTTCCGTGCACGACACGGACGGAAGTCAAGTGTGCCAGATAGGCGTCATCCAGATATTTATCAAGTTCAGCGACAGCTTCGTCCACTGTCTTGCCAAGCAGATTAATCTCAGGGCTGACGGAAAGAGATTTGCTCATTTTTACCTTACCTTTGCCGGTTTTTTGTGTTTTCTGTGCGGCGTAAGCCGGTTTCTCTTCAATAATCTCCAAATCGGAAATGTTGATCTGAGATCGGAGAATCCCCATCTGTACGGTCACATTGCCACGGGCGTCAGGAAGTGAATTGACAATACCGTTTAAGTTCATACTGAGGACCTTGACAGAGTCTCCAAGATGAAAATCCGATGCCTTGTGCTGCTTTGCAGGTTTCTCAACCTTGCGCTGCATACCCTTTTCAGTGGTGTTCATCTTCTTGCGCAGACGTTCACGCTCACGTTCCATAGCGGCAGAATCGATACCATTTTTCCCAAATTTATGGAAATTGCGCATCGTTTCGTCGGCGGTTGCCTTGGCATCTGCCAAAATAGAGTGAGCCTGTTCATTGGCCTCACGTAAAATACGTTCTTTCTGAGCTTCTAATTTTTCGTGCTTTTGTTTGGCTTCAGATTTTAATTTCTCCAGTTCACGTTTGTAAGCTGCGATCTCTTCCTGCTCTTTCTGGAGTGTGCGTTTGCTGGTCTCGAGATCTGTCAGGAGATCTTCGAAAGATTCGTCCTGTTCGCTCAAGCGGCTTTTGGCTTCATCGATGATATAATCCGGCAGACCAATCTTGCCTGCGATCGCAAAAGCGTTACTCTTGCCTGGAATACCGATCAGCAGATGGTAGGTCGGACGGAGAGTCGCAACATCAAATTCGCAGCAGGCATTCTCAACACCCGGTGTGGACAGCGCATAAACCTTAAGTTCGCTGTAATGAGTGGTGGCCATGGTGCGAATTCCACGTTCATGTAAATGATTCAGGATCGAAGTTGCAAGTGCTGCCCCTTCCGTTGGATCTGTACCGGCACCCAGCTCATCGAATAGGACAAGAGATTTCTCGTCAACATCCTTTAAAAATGAGACAATATTTGTCATATGGGAAGAGAAGGTACTGAGACTTTGCTCAATGCTCTGTTCATCGCCGATATCTGCAAATACATTATTAAATACAGCCAGTTCTGAACGGTCCAGTGCCGGAATGTGAAGACCTGCCTGGCCCATCAGGGTAAATAATCCCACAGTCTTTAATGAAACGGTCTTACCACCGGTATTTGGTCCGGTGACGATCAAAAGATCAAAGGTATCGCCCAGTGTCACTGTGATCGGTACAACTTTATGTTTGTCGATCAATGGATGACGTCCCTCGCGGATATGGATGCGTCCCTCTGTGTTAAAGATTGGTTTGGAAGCATTCATATCCAGTGCGAGATTACCTCTGGCAAAAATGAAATCCAGCTCGGACAGTACGGTGTAGTCCGTACGGATGGTATTAACATAGTCTGCAACATCAGAACTTAAGCGGGCGAGGATTACCTGAATCTCTTCCTGTTCTTTTGCATAAAGTTCTTTTAAGTCGTTATTCAGTTTTACGACAGCCATCGGCTCGATGAAAAGGGTCGAACCGGTAGAAGACTGGTCGTGGATCAGACCGTTGACCTGACTTCTGTATTCAGCTTTGACCGGGAGACAATAGCGGTCTCCGCGCATCGTGATGATGGCATCCTGCAGGTACGTGCGCAGGGAGCCATTGACAAGACTTGACAATGTCGAGTGTACCTTGTCGTTGATCTGTCCCATGGAGCGTCTGATCTGACGAAGTGTAGGGCTTGCATCATCACTGATCTCGTCATCGGAAATAATACATCTGCGGATTTCTGTAGATAGCAGAGAAAGTGGTTCTAACTGCTCAAAATATGGATCCAGACAGTCTGTATCTGAGTCGTTGTTGTCGCGTCTGCCATAAGCTTTTGCACGGCCGGCGGTCTCGATCAGTTTGCAGATGCGTAAAAGTTCACCGGCCCCAAGAGTGGAACCGATCTCCAGTCGTTTTAAAGAGTCATTGACCGGATTGCATCCGCTGCATGATAAACGCCCCTTCTTGACAATGCGGGTAAAGGCTGCCGCAGTCTCTTCCTGGAGTGTCTCGATGACTGAGATATCAGTCTTTGGTTTGAGTCGTCTGCAGCGCTCCTTTCCACTGAAAGAAGTGGCCTGATCTATCAGTAAATTAATAATTTTGTCATATTCTAGTTTTGTAATTGTTTTCTTATTCATAGCATTCACCTGGCTCTATTCTACCTTATTTGACCTGTAAATAAAAGGATAAATATTGAACATTTGCTGTTGGCACAGTTGCCGCGGTAGAGTATAATAAAGAAGATTAGTAAACGCATATTCTTAAAAAGGAGAAAATGTGTCTATGGCAGAGCATGAAGATCCAAGAGACGAATACTCTTTTATGCAGGAAACGATAAAAGACGAAGTGAACGATAAGAAAAAGGCGAGGAAAGATATTGTCAGAATAGCAGGACTGGGGCTTGTGTTTGGTGTGATCGCAAGTGTTGGTTTTTGTGCGGCAAAACCGCTGGTCGAGAAGCAGATAGGGAAGAATACGACAAAAGTAGAGATTCCGAAAGATGAAGCAGATACCGAATCTTCAGATACCGAAGAGGCGCAGGCTGTTCAGGTGCAGATGGAGGATCTGGATGAAGAAAGTTACAGACAGCTTCAGAATTCATTGACGAAAGTCGGCGATGAGGCGGCAAAATCTGTCGTGGAGATTACAGGTATTTCCAACGAACAGGAGTGGATGAAGGAAACTTACGATACGAAGAATGTTACTTCGGGAGTGATCGTCGCTGATAATGGAAAGGAGCTTTTGATTCTCGGCAAGACGGATGTGTCGGAGGATGTGAAGAGCCTGGAAGTGACATTTGCAGATGGAAACAGTGCTGAAGCATCGCTTAAGAAGCAGGAAGCGACTCTGGGACTTGGAATTTATGCGGTGGATCGTCAGAAGATCCATGATACAACATGGTCGCAGATTAAGACAGCGACTCTGGGAAGTACTGCCGGAGTGGCAAAGGGCGATCCGGTGATCGTGCTGGGAAGTCCGTTTGGATATACAGACGCTATGGGATTTGGTACTGTGGCGTCAAACAGAAATGTGATTAACAAAGCAGATGGCAAATACCGTCTGATCTGTACAGATATAGCCAGCGCTGATAATGGAAGCGGCATTATTATAAATATAAACGGTGAAGTTGTGGGTATTATAGACCAGGATATTTCAGAACAGTCAAGTATGAATCTGGTGACTGCATATGGAATTACAGATCTGAAGGATATTATAGAACAGCTGTCAAACGGCGAGACGATTCCGTACATTGGAATCTACGGCGTAGATGTTACGTCTGAGATTGAAGGTCAGGGAATTCCAAAAGGTGTTTATGTCAAAGAAGTAGATACCGATTCCCCTGCGATGGCAGCGGGTATTCAGGCCGGAGATATCATTACAAAATTTAACAGTAAGTCTGTGGAGAATGTGGCAGCATATCATTCGGCACTTATGGAACTGAAAGCCGGTGCAAAGGTAAAACTTTCAGGAAAAAGACAGGGAAATAATGGCTATGTGGATGTAGAATTTACTGTGACCACGGGTGAAAAATAAAAGATAGAGGAGCAATTAGTAAAATGAGATACATTAATACATTATGTGACGGAGAGACGATTAGAAATATTTATTTATGTAAGAGCAGACGTTCTGCAGAGACGAGAAATGGAAAGCCATATGATAATCTGATTCTCCAGGATAAGACCGGAACACTGGACGGAAAAGTATGGGATCCGAATTCCGGTGGAATCGCAGATTATGATGAGATGGATTTTATCGAGGTATATGGAGAGGTCATTACTTATAACAATAATTTGCAGATCAATATCAAGCAGATCAGAAAGGCCCATGAAGAAGAATATGTGGCAGCAGATTATATGCCGACGACAGATAAGAATCCAGAGTCCATGTATGCACAGTTACTTGGATATATCAAGCAGATTGATAATGAGTATCTGCGTCAGGCAGTGGAGTATTATTTCGTAAATGATGAGACATTCATCAAGGTATTTAAGGCTCATTCTGCGGCGAAGACTGTACATCATGGATTTGCCGGAGGTCTTTTAGAACATACCCTTAGTGTTGTGAAATTCTGCGAGTACATGGTGGGAGCATATCCGATCTTGAATAAAGATTTATTATATGCAGCAGCAATCTGCCATGATATTGGAAAGACAAAAGAATTGTCTGCATTCCCGACCAATGATTATACTGATGATGGACAGTTGCTTGGTCATATCGTAATCGGCGTAGAGATGATGGATGATGCAATCCGCACGATTCCGGATTTTCCGACTAAACTTGCCAGTGAATTAAAGCACTGTATCGTGGCACATCACGGAGAGTTAGAATACGGTTCGCCGAAGAAACCTGCACTTGCAGAGGCATTTGCTCTTAATTTTGCCGACTGTGCAGATGCAAGACTGCAGACTCTGACAGAGTTATTTAAAGAGAAAAAGAGCAATGACTGGTTAGGATATAACCGTTTATTCGAGTCAAATATCAGAAAGACGAGTATCTAAGCATGACGATGTTTAAAAAAAATGATCTTGTTACAGTGAAAATTGAAGATATCGGCGTTAGTGGTGAGGGTATTGGAAAGGTAGATGGCTACACCTTGTTTATCAAAGATGCGATTATCGGAGATGTGGTAGAAGCTAAAGTAATGAAAGCCAAGAAAAATTATGGCTATGCAAGGCTGATGAACGTTATCGAAGCGTCTGAGTACCGAGTAAAAGAGCCGGCCTGTCCGATGGCAAGACGCTGTGGAGGCTGCCAGATCCAGGAGATGGATTATGGAAGACAGCTTGTATTTAAAGAGAATAAAGTAAAGGGGAATCTGCTTCGCATCGGTGAAGTTCCGGAAGAATTACTGGAGCAGATTACGGAACCGATCATAGGAATGGAGGAACCGTTCCATTATAGAAATAAAGCACAATTCCCGATCGGAACAGATAAAGAAGGTAATATTATCGCCGGATTTTATGCGGGACGCACCCACAGCATTATCCCGAATACAGATTGTGCACTGGGGATTCCGGTAAATCAGGAGATTCTGGAGAAGATCCTGGATTATATGAAGAAATGTAAGGTCAGTGCCTACGATGAGGAGAAACATACCGGGCTGGTGCGCCATGTGTTGCTTCGTTATGGATTTACCAGCCATGAGATTATGGTATGTCTGGTGATCAATGGAACAAAACTGCCGCATGCACAGGTGATTATAGATTCACTGTGTGAAATCCCGGGCATGACCAGTATCACATTCAGCATTAACAAAGAAAAGACGAATGTTATCATGGGAAATGAGATTCGTCTGTTGTGGGGGAAGACGTATATCACAGACAGCATTGGCGATGTGCAGTATCAGATCTCGCCGTTGTCATTCTATCAGGTCAATCCGGTGCAGACAGAGAGATTATACGGGCAGGCACTGGAATATGCCGGTCTTACCGGGCAGGAAACTGTGTGGGACCTCTATTGTGGAATCGGAACTATTTCTTTATTCCTTGCACAGAAAGCAAAGCAGGTATACGGTGTGGAGATTGTACCGCAGGCAATTGAAGATGCAAAGAACAATGCGAAGATCAATAGGATTGAGAATGCTGAGTTTTATGTTGGAAAGGCAGAAGAAGTCCTGCCGGAATATTATGACAGATATCAGAGAGAACATAACGGCGAGACGGCACATGCAGATGTGATTGTGGTAGATCCGCCGCGGAAAGGCTGTGAGGAGTCACTGCTTCAGACGATGGTGGATATGCAGCCGGAGAAGATTGTGTACGTCAGCTGTGACAGTGCGACACTGGCACGAGATGTGAAGTATCTGCGGGCGAATGGATATGAGCTTAGGAAGGTGCGGGCGGTGGATCAGTTCCCGCATACGGTGCATACAGAAGCCTGCGTGCTTTTGACGAAAGAAACAGTTTTATAAGTTTATTTTATTTAACCCCCTCGAATTTGAGGGGGTTAAATTTTCCTAAAACGATTCTATTTTACAGTCTCCGCTTCATCATCTCTGGATTGGATGCGTAAGCAAGTGCGGTATCCTTTGAAATAATCTGATCTTTATATAGTTTCAGCAAACTGGCATCCATAGATATCAGCTCGTCATTTGCAGAAGAGTAGATCAGTCCGTCAATCTGTGGAATCTTGTTGTCCCTGATCATATTGCGAATGGCAGGGGTAACCGTCATGATCTCGAAAGCAGGAACCATGCGCCCGTCTACCGTTGGCACAAGCTGTTGGGATACAACTGCCTGCAGTACCATGGATAACTGTACGGCAATCTGACGTTGCTGGTTCGGTGGAAATACATCGATGATACGGTCGATAGTGTTGGCAGCACCGATAGTATGCAGTGTCGAGAAAATCAGATGTCCGGTTTCAGCAGCAGTCATGGCTACCTGCATAGTCTCATAGTCTCTCATTTCACCTAACAGGATAACATCAGGGCTCTGGCGGAGAGAGGCGCGGAGAGCGGTGACATAACTTTCTGTGTCAACATTAATCTCACGTTGGCTGACAATACTCTTGTTGTGGCGATGTAAGAATTCCAGAGGGTCTTCCAGTGTAATAATATGTTTGTCATAAGTCTTGTTAATATGGTCGATAATACAGGCGAGGGAAGTGGATTTACCACTGCCGGCAGGACCTGTGACCAGGACCAGCCCCTTGGAAAAATTAGCGAAATCAATGATCCGTTCTGAAATCCCCAGTTCTTTATAATTCGGAAGAACAAAAGAAATAATACGGATGACTGCGGACAAAGTTCCGCGCTGTTTGTAGGCACTGACCCTGAAACGGGAAAGTCCCGGGATAGCAAAAGAAAAATCATCGTCGCCTGTATCTTCCAGTGTATACATATTTCGATTGCCGGCCATCTGATAAATCTGATCAATGATGGCGTGAGTGTCATCCGGCATCAGACGTTCGCCGTTTTCTGTTTGGATCACTCCGTTCAGGCGCATGGAAACCGGACGTCCGGCTATGATAAAGATGTCTGATGCGTGAGAATCTACTGCCGTTTGAAGTAAGTTTATAGTATTTATGTTCATAGAAAAATCTCCTTTATTCGCCAATTAATTTTACAGAATTGTCGCCCTTCCACTCAGTGGTGTTGACTACTTTCCAGGAAGTGATTCTGTAGAGAGAATCTTCATACTGGACCAGTACTGAGACAGCAAGTGCCTGTTTCTTGTTCAGAGCTACGCGGTAAGAAATGATGAGTCCGTTGTCTCTGTCTTCTAAAGTAAGAGCAGAAACATCTGATGAAGTAGATGAGCCCCCCGGGGAAGGAGTTGCTCCCTCGGTATAGACTGCCCGTACCTGTTCAAGATAAGTGTCTGTGCTACTCGAGGACTGATATGCAGTCTCCAGTGTGTCGGCAATAGAGGCAAGTGTTTCTTCGGCTTCATTAGAGGCCTGATAATATTCCTTTACATGTTTTGCAGACTTCTTGGCGGCCTGGTAGTCAGACGCTGCAGTTGACAGCGAAAGTGCCGCAAATGATACCATGCACAGGACGATGAAGATCATCATCAATGTGACAGATCCGATGTTTGTAAGTGGAAAATTATTCTTCTTAGAATGATTCATAAGTAATATCCTTTTATATTATTCCTTTGCGTGCAATTTCAAAGTGAGCTGTTCGATCTCTGATCCGTCGGATGCGTTCCTGGCGGTCAGTTTGTAAGTCCGGACAGACTGTCCGTTGTCCGGATTTGTTGTTGAAGTATCTGAGACGGTATCAGTGAAAATATCCGTCTTATCCGTTGCTGTGATTTGATAGACAGCATCATCAATATTGCAGGCTTCCCAGTCAGAGTCAAAATAAATGTCCCATATCCGGTATTGTGTGGATAATTCCGGATAAACTGTCTGCAAGGTTGTGGTAATTTTGTCATGATTTTTCAGATCTTCCGGATCTACGGACTTTAAAAGCTCTGCGACATTTTCCATATTGGAAATGGCATGATTGGTATCAGAGGCTTGCTGGCTAAGTGTGTGCGATTTTGCAAAAGCACGAAGGCAGACGGCGCTGACGATTGCGAAAAATAAAATCGCGATCACGATTTCCAGAAGAAATAAACCGGAGCGATTGTTAGATGAATGTTTCATTGGCCGCTCCTTTCTGTCAGAATCCTGGAATCAGAAGTACCGTCCTCTGCGGTTACTGTAATCTGATAAACCTGTGGCCCTAACTCCTTGATCATAAGATCTTTTGCTTCAATAATATTTTTTCCGGCAGACAAAGAGGCCTTTGTATCGTCACGGATGAGAAGTTCTTTTAGCCATCCGTTTGAAACATACAAATAAGTCGTGTAGGAAATCTCATCAGAAGTTCCTTTTAATGCAAGGCAGGTTGTACCGTTCAGGTTTTGGATGGAAATGCTGCCTGCAGTATCATTCTGCCGTACTTTTTCCGTAATATATGCCAGTGGTGTATAACTCTGGTAGTTAGATTTTGCATGATCGGTCTGACTGGCGTAAATGTGCGCAGACAAAATCAATACCAGCAGAGAAGAAGATGCAAATACAAATAGAACTGCCAGCGGAAAAATCAGGTCTATGGCGTGCTTGTCAGAACGTCGGAATTTCATGAATTTCCGCCTCCCTTCTGGATGATCGTAACGTCCGGTATAATATTTGCGCCGAGAGGCTGATAGTCAATAAAATATTTGCTTTCGTCGTAATAGAGACCATAATGCTCTTTGAGATAATCCAGACTTTCCGGGTAACTTCCTTCCTCGGCATAGCAGCGTGTGATACTCCGTGTGACCGCATTTTGCAGAGTCTGTATGCCCTCACTGTCAACTTTTTTCTGCATAGAAGAGACTCCTGACCAGAAAACAGCAAAAATACATGCAAACAAAAGAACGGAAATCAGTATATTTCTCAAATATGAAGTTTGTGGTTTGTTTATAAAGCGGTGAGACATAATAAACTCCTCTTTGAAAATCTTTATCCGGTGAATTTTATAACCCTGCCATAATACTGATCAGTGGCAGCATCACAGATAGAAGGATAATACCAACGATCACAGATAAAATAATGACTAAAGTAGGCTCGATGGCAGCAATCAGTCCGGATAAACGTGCATCGATATCTTCTTCGTACTGAGCAGCAATCTTTTCCATAACTTCGTCAAGGACACCGGTTCTGGAACCGATGGAAGCCATCTTGGCGTAAAGTCCTGAAAAAATCTGGTTGTTCAGCAGCGTTTCGCACAGGTCATTACCTTCGGAGACGGATTCTTCACATTTAATAAGACGTGAAGAAAACTCTGGGTCATCTACCAGGTTACAGGTGAGACGGAGGCACTCCTGCGGTGTCAGTCCACTGCTGAGAGTCAGAGCCATACCGCTGGCAAAACGACGGGAAGAGATCTGATCAGATAGATTTTTGATCCCGTGAATGTGTTTGAAACAGGTGCGTAAAACTGCATGACCGCTATTTGTCTTGAACAGATAGAAAAATAATGCCACCAGTACTATCAGAATAGTGATAAACACAATGGCATGAGCGTTCAGATATTCGCCCATTTGGAGAATAGCCAGAGACATTCCGGTCATTTCACTTCCAAGTTGTTGGAATACCTGATTAAATACGGGCATAACCTTCGTGATCAGCACTAAAATTACCAGGATCATCATCACGATCATTAAAAACGGATAGGTAACAGCATTTTTAACAGTCTGACTTATAGAGGCCTCTTTTTCATAATAGTTTGCAAGAGACTCCATGACATTGTCTAATTTACCTGCCTGTTCTCCAAGTTCGACCATGTGGATCATGTAATCCGGAAATACATGCGTGTCCTCAAGTGCCAGATAAAACGAACCGGTATTCAGTAAAGTCTCATTTATAGAAGTCAGCAGATCTTTCTCCTGTGCATCGGAAGAATCTTCTAACATAATGGATACTCCTTCGATGGAGGAAATCCCGGAACGCAAGATCATTGCCATCTGGGAACAGAACGCTGCGGTCTCGACATTCGAAAGAGGTTTGATAGATTTTTCTGACATAATTGCTCCTTTCAAAAACTCAAGTGCTATTTAATAAGAATATTTTACAACATAGTTACTTCCGTCGCCGACATACTTTTTCACAGCTTTCTTATCATTGCTGGCGGCCAGCGTCGGATCCATGATCTGCCATGAATCACCATCGAATTCAATAATGTTGTCGACCCAGCCCTTGTCATCTATGTAAGTGCTGATCCAGGCGTGATAGGCATCTCCGGAATAGCCGACTTCCAGTTTGGTAGGGATATTCTGAGATCGCAGCATAGCGGTCATGATTGCCGCATAGTCAAAACAGATCCCTGTTCCGGAAGATAATGTTTCGTCCACATTAGGGACATAACCGTAGGAAACATTCTCTGCCTTTTCAGTATCATAAGTAATGTTTTCCGTGACATAATTATAAATATTCTGTACAACCTCCAGATCCGTCCAGGTATCTTTCGCAAGTTCGCTGCCCTTTGCTACGGTAGCGGAATCAGAAGTGAAATAAACATACTGATTTGGATATAAGAATGGAAGAAATTCATTTTCCAACTGTACATCAATCGTTTGTTCAAGAGAAACCACATAGGAATCGCCCCCGACATTTTCCAGAACCTGGACCGAGTAACTTCCGTCCCCGGCGGTTAGCGGAAAAGCATTATAATTTCCGCGGTCAGAGATCAGGTAGGTATAATGGTTCTGATCCGGACCGGTAATCTGCAGTTTGACTTTTTCACAGGGACCACTGTAGCTAACCATTACATAACCCTGATCCGGGTGGGATGCATCGATGGAGGCAACATCATTCTGATAAACGGTTGTACCATCGGCGGTCGGAGTCAGAACTTTCGGGGTAGAGTCTCTGGGATCACCCGAATGATCTGACTGTGAGGACGAAGAATTCGAACTACATGCAGAAAGGAGGACACACGTCAGCATGATGATAATACAGGCAAATGTTGTCTTCCTCTTCATGACGGTATCCTCCTTAAAAATTTATTTAATTTACAGGAGAAAGAAGTAAAGTTAATTCATTTCCTGCATTGTCCGGGATTGTGACAGTTGCCGGCGCATCCGGGATCTTAAAAACAATTGTTCCTGTGGATGTGTCGTAAGATTCCGGCGTCAGTCCCGAGATGTTGTCATAGTTGATTCCTGAATATGCGTCTAAAAGTTCCAGATAGACAAGCCCATCCTGTGAATAAGATTTGATCAGTTCCGGTTTCTCAGTATCCAGGTGAGTTACTTTGTATGTGCGGGTAGCAGTTTGCCCGTTAAATGATGTGACGTTAATAGTCATAGAACCATTTTCCGTTATTTTGGCAATATATTTACGGGAATTTGCTTTGGATAACGCAATCGGAGCCCCGTTAAGTTCGGCGGTCACACTACTGACAGGGAGCATGGTTTTGAGATGAATATCATAAACTGCATCCGATGTAGAATTTACATTTATACGTTCCGCGATGATCGTTGGTTTGAAAAACATCAGCGGAAGAAGTACCAGTAGTATTGTAAATATATAAGCAATAAGACGTCCGAGGTTAAAGGACGGTTTCTTATAATTCCCCCAGGCTTCCAACGTCTCTACCGGGATGACACTAGGCGTTATATCACAGGCTGTAAAGACATTGTTCAGAAGCTGATTGGCTGTCTGCGCATCTAAGGTAGGAATCTCTGTATCATTTAAGGATAAATGGTTAGGATTTTGGTCAGTTGTAGTATGTTTAGTCAAAATGAATCCCTCCTTTTTCAGCTCCAAGTTTTTGTTCTAAAAGTTTCCGGGCTTTTTGAAGTCTTCGTTTAACGGTGCTCCTGCTACAATCCATAGCATCTGCAATATCATCAAGACTCATGTTGTTGTAATAACGCATGATGATTGGCTGTGCAAAATGGGCCGGGAGCGAGAGAATGACATTTTTGACCTGTTCCTGAGTATCCTTTTTCAAGATACGTTTTTCAGGGTCCGTAGAACTTCCGAAAATTACATTTTCTGCAAACTGCTGGTTTGATGTGGCGTTCAGTAGTTCCTCCTCATGTCGGTGTTTCTTTTGACTGGTGTCAAAACAGATGCGGAAATTAATCTGATGAAGCCAGGAGACAAAAAGTCTTGGATTCTTCAGTGTGTGTATATTCCTCAGAACGAGAATATACACCTCTTGCAGAATATCTTGTGCAAGGTAAGGATCTTTTACATATTGATAAGCAAAACGGTACTGCGACTGGTAGGTAGCAGTATATAATTCGGCAAAAGCATCACTGTCCCCAGCCTGGGTTTTTCGCACCAGTTTAGCCAGATAGTCATAATCCAGTTCCATACAATTAACCCCTTTCCGAATCCGTTGTTTCGGCAATACGATTATTTGCCAGAGAAATTAATCGGGTAATCTGATCAAGATGTTCTTCGCTGTTTAAAGCGGTTCCGATCTGGTATTCTATAGAAATAGAATCCGGTGCCTGGTTGTGTTGGGACACGCGGTCTTCAATCCGGTCAAGGAATGTCTGGATCTTTTCGCCGGTACAGTTTTCAAAAATGGCAAGGAACTTATTACCGCCATTTCTTCCGACAAAACACAAAGAAACTGCAGCTGTTGAGAGAATACTTGAAAAGTCTTTCAACAACTTGTTACCTACAGTATGGTTATAAAGTGAATTGACTTCGGGAAGGTTGGTCAGATCGATCATGACGCAACCAATGTCTTCTGGTAACAAGTTGTCGTAATATTTCTCGATAATAGTGTCGCAACTGAAACGATTCGGAATTCCGGATAACTGGTCCGCATATGCAACATCGTACAGGTTATGGTAATTAAGCTTTATTGATGAAATAAGATTAAAATCAATTAAAAGGAAAATAAAATTCACTAACAGCACAATCCATACCATAATAAAAAGTATGGTGGCAGGAGTGGAAGAAAAGATGTATTGCTTTATATCCGGCTGCATCAGCAAATAGAAACTAAATAGTGTCAGAATAATTAAGATTGTCAATTGTACAAGCTTAAAAGTGTTGAATTTCTTCATGATAAATCACCTCTTGATAAAATCTTCTATATATATTTCACGTCTGCCTGAATCTCCAAGTATTCTTAGTATAGCATAAAATGAGAAGATTCGAAAAAAAATATAAAAAAAGTGGACCATTTTGTCGAAATGGACCGTCTTAATATATAGGAGAAACAATAAGCAAAACTTTATATATAGCTAAAATTAAGGAGGTACATTGTATATGAAGAAGAATGGGAGACGTTGGCTTGCTCTGATTCTTGCAGTAGCACTTGTTAGTTCCAATGCTTTATATCAGCTTGGTACGCAGATGAGCGCGAGTGAAAGCGAGAACAGTCAGCAGACAGCCGGTGTTGAGGAAGAAACTCAGACACAGGAAACTACGGTAGATACTGCAGATCAGCAGGACCAGAGCCAGGGGGATCAGGCAGTACAGGTACAGGAAGTACCATCGACTGACGCAGGGCAGACTGCCGATGTACAGCAGAAAGTCACTGCTGATAATACACAGCAGGCAGCAGATCAGACAGGAGCAGCCGAGGAACAGCCAGAAACGACTCAGGAGAAGACTGTGGATGTTAAGATCCAGAAACCAGAGACAGATGGTGGACAGATTACAGCCTGGGGTACAGATGGCAATAAATCAGAAGTTACATACGATGGAAATAACCAGTATGTAAAGACTGTAAAAGAAGGGGAGACATTTAACTTTGAAATTACAGTAAAAGACTCCTACAAAGTTGCCAAAGTAGCAGATCAGAATGGCACAGAGATCCAGCCAAAAGCTGTGAATGGAAGTGTCTATACATACGAAGTGACGAACATCACATCTGAGAGAACTTTTAACATCACTTATAATAAGGAAGAAACCAGTACATCTTCTAAGAAAGATCAGAAGAAGAGTGATGACAAGAAATCTGATGATGCTGATGACGAGGGAGACTCGGCGAAGGTAAAGGCGCGGGCAAAAAATAGCACAATGGCAGTTGCTCAAAGCACGGATGAGATTGAGAACGTTGAGATTGGTAAGACGATTACTTTAACAGGAACCGAAAGTAAATATCCAATTAGTTGGACGAGCAGTGATTCAAATGTGGCAACCGTTACGGGAAGTAAAAATCAGGGAACCGTAAAAGGTGTTGCAAGTGGTGTGGCTACAATCACATATAAATATTGGGCTCGGAATAGCGAGTCAAGTAACTGGGTAGAAAAAACAGAAACATGGACGGTTTATGTAGGAACACTTGAGAGATTAACAAAGGTTAAAATTTCCGGAGACAGTACAGTAAAGGCCTTTGAAGATCTTCAGCTAAGTGCATCTGTTGAACCAACAGATGCAGTAGCTACATATACTTGGGAGTCTTCCGATACAAGTGTGCTTAGCGTAGATGCAAACGGTAAGGTCACAACATACAAACCAGGAAAAGCAATGGTTACGGTTAGAGCAACCGGCTATGATGAAAGTCAGACAACAGTAAGTGCGACAAAAGAGATTACGGTTGAGTCCGCAACAAAGTCTACGGATAATGCATTGTTTTATTACCTGATCAGTCCGACATCAGATCCGGATTCTAATGCAAGTACAGCATGGGGACCGAGTCTGGGGACCGGAACAATCACAACAACCAATGCAACCTGGGTGAACAATAAAAACAGTTTTGATAATGTAGACAGCCGCGTGATAAGCTGGCCGTCAGAAAATGGAACGGCAGTTTCCGGTGGTTTTGAACTTTCCAGAGAGAGCAATGACTGGGATACTATTTTTAATAATTATCAATCTGAAATAGCAAATAAGTATCCGGGACAGACTATTACAAAAGATGATGTTGAAGCGATTATCCTTCATCCATATAAGATCTCAAAGAATAATTCTTCAAATCCTGATAAGCATGTGGATTGTACCGTAGAAATCAAAGTGAAAAATTTCTATACAGCAACTTACAAAGTGCAGGATGCAAATACAGTCGGATATGTATGGAAAGAGGGAGATACTTACCGGGAAGGAGAAGAGACTTCTCCACAAGGAAACTATCCAACAGAAAAAACTGTAAATGGAGTGAAATATACATTTTCCGGTTGGTATGATAATGAAAGCTTAAGCGGTTCTCCGATAACTTTCCCATACACAATGAGAGAGAACGTAACTTTCTATGCGAAATATGTTGCCGGATATAATGTGACATATGAACTGGATGGTGGTACATGGGATAAGGCGCAGAATACAGAGTATTATCAGGTCGGGAATACAGTATATGTTACAAACAGTGTACCGGAAAAACCAGGATATACCTTTGAAGGATGGACATATTCAGAAGATGATTCAAAGACATATCAGGCGAATGAACACTTTGAGATGCCTGAAAAGAATGTGACTTTAACAGCAAAATGGAAAGAAAAACCAGGAAAGGTTGGCTACAATCTTGTATTAAAAGGTGCACAATGGAATGCTGATGTATCTTCTTATTTAGAGTCGAACGGACTTTCTCAGGGTGGAGCTCAAAAATATGTTGAAAAGGTTAAATATGCAAAAGGAGATAAATTCACTGTAACATCAGATGAGCCGGTTGCAGACGGATACGCATTCGTGGGATGGTTTGATAAAGATCGTTCCAATAGTGGAGGAGGCGGTGCAACCGTCAGAAGTGCAGGAGAAAAAGTAACTTATATTTATAAGAATGATACATATACCTTAGATGCATTATGGGTTGGTATCAACGCAAAAGGTGAAAATGTCACATACGATGGCAGACCACATACAATCACAAATGAAACTGGATTTACCAAGGGCACATTGGATGACAAGTATGTTCAGGATGCCACAAGTAATGTAAAGTATGGAACGGTTTACTATTCAAAAGATAATGGAGTGAACTGGACAACAGAAAAACCAAGCTTTGTGAATGCCGGTAAATATACAGTGCTGGTAAAACAGGAAGTTACTGTTGGCGGAAAGAAGACAGAATTAAAAGCAAGTGCTGTAGTTACAATCAATAAGAGAACCGTGACACTTACAAGTGCCGATGACAGCAAACCATACGATGGAAATGCTCTTACAAACAGCAAAGTTACTGTAGGTGGAGACGGATTTGCAGAGGATGAGGAAGCAACCTATGCTGTAACCGGAAGCCAGACAGATGTTGGAACGAGCAAGAATACATTCTCTTATACGCTGAAAAAGGGAGTAAACCCGGACAACTACACGATCACAAAAAAAGAAGGAACGTTAGAAGTAACACCGGTAACGAAGGAAGTAGTTGTAACAATTACAGGTCATACCGGCGGAGGAAAATATAACGGAAGCGAACAGACAGTCCGTGGATATGATGTATCTATTAATAATACGTTATATAAAAATACAGATTTTGCATTCAGTGGCACTGCAGAAGTAAAAGGAACCAATGCAGGAAACTATCCGATGGGACTGAAAGCATCCGATTTTGCGAATGCCAATACGAACTTTACTAATGTAAAATTCGTAGTAATCGATGGACAGCTTGATATTGCAAAGAGAGACGTGACACTGACCTCAGCAAGTGACGAGAAAGTTTACGATGGAAATGCTCTTACAAATGAGAATGTCACAGTGAGTGGTGACGAATTTGCAAAAGGCGAAGGTGCAACATACCATGTGACCGGAAGTCAGACAGATGAGGGAACCAGCGACAACACATTTACATACGAACTGAATGAAGGAACGAATAAAGATAATTACAATATCACTCAGGTTCCGGGAAAACTGACAGTAAAGGCAGACGAGAGCGAAGTCGTAGTAACAATTACAGGAAATAAGAAGTCAGAGAAATACAGTGGAGAAGAACAGACTGTAACAGACTACACGGTATCCATCGACAGCAAGACATATTCTGAAAAAGACTTCTCATTTAAAGGAACTGCAAAAGCAAAAGGAACCGATGTCGGAACTTATCCGATGGGACTGAAAGCGTCAGACTTTGTAAACAACAATAAGAACTTCAAAAAAGTAACTTTTGTAGTTACAGACGGAACTCTTGAAATTACAAAGAGAGATGTAACTCTGACCAGTGGATCAGCAAGCAGACATTATACTGGATCGGCCCTTACGAATGAGAATGTCACAGTGAGTGGTGACGGATTTGTAAAAGGTGAAGGTGCAACTTACGATGTGACCGGAACAATCACCAATGTAGGTAAAGTAAATAACGAATTTACTTACAAATTGAAGGATGGAACAAATGAAAAGAACTACAATATTACAACCGTGCCTGGTGAACTCGAAGTAACACCGGTAACTGATGAAGTTGTAGTAACTATCCAGGGAAATACAGACAGCAAGCCTTACAATGGAACAGAGCAGAATGTTACAGATTATAAGGTAGTAAGCATCAGCAACGCTTTGTATACTTCTGAAAATGTTGGATTGAAAGACGGTGTTTTGGCAAAAGCAAAAGGAACCAATGTCGGAACTTACCCGATGGGACTTACAGCTGCAAGCTTTGCCAATAACAGCAAGAACTTTGCAAATGTAAGATTCGTAGTAACAGATGGATCTCTGGAGATTACAAAGAGAAACGTAACACTTACAAGTGCCGATGACAGCAAACCATACGATGGAAATGCTCTTACAAATAAGAATGTCACAGTAGGCGGTGACGGATTTGTAAACGGCCAGGGCGCAAGCTACAATGTAACCGGAACCATCACAAATGTAGGAACGACTGAGAATACATTTAGTTATACATTAAATGAAGGAACAGACGCAGGAAACTACAATATTACAACTGCCAACGGAACGTTAGAAGTAATACCGGTAACAGCTAAGGTAACCGTAACCATTAAAGGAAAAACGGATAGCCAGAAATATACCGGCAAAGAGCAGAGCGTAACCGGTTATGATGTAAAAGAAATCAGCAACTCATTATATACAGCGAATGACTTTACATTTAGCGGCAAGGCAGAGGCAAAAGGAACCGATGCAGGAACTTATCCGATGAATCTGAAAGCTTCTGATTTTGCAAATGTAAGTAAGAACTTTACAAATGTAGAATTTAAAGTTGAAGACGGATCTCTGACGATTACAAAGAGAGATGTGACACTTACAAGTGCTAATGACAGCAAACCATACGATGGAAAAGCTCTTACAAACAATGGAGTGACAGTGAGCGGTGACGGATTTGTTGAGGGTGAAGGTGCATCCTATGATGTAACCGGAAGCCAGACGACAGTCGGAACCAGTGACAACAAATTTACATATACCTTGAATGAGGGAACCAGTGAGAACAACTACAATATAACAAAGGCAGAAGGAAAACTTACTGTAACAGCAGATGATAAAGAAGTTGTTGTAACAATCACCGGAAATAATAAGACCGTAAAATATAATGGAACAGAGCAGACAGTCACAGACTACACCGTGACAAGCAGCAATCCGTTATATACAGCAAATGACTTTACATTCAGTGGCAAGGCAGAGGCAAAAGGAACCGACGCCGGAACCTATAAGATGAAGCTGAAAGCCAGTGATTTCAAGAATACAAGTAATCAGTTCAGTAAAGTTAAATTCGTAGTGGTAGACGGAACGTTAACCATTGAAAAGAGAAACGTGACACTGACCAGTGGAACATCAAGCAGACCATACACCGGAGAAGCCCTTACAAATGATACGATCACAGTAGGTGGAGATGGATTTGTCAAGGATGAAGGTGCAAGCTGTAATGTAACCGGAACGATCACTAATGTAGGTAAAAAAGATAATACATTTACTTATACATTAGATGAAGGAACCAATAAAGATAACTACGAGATTACAACAGAAGAAGGAACTCTGGAAGTGACACCGGTAACTTCGGAAGTAGTAGTTAAGATCACCGGAAACCATACGGAAGATAAGTACGATGGAACAGAGAAGAAGGCTTCAGGATATGTGGTAACAAATATCAGTAATCCATTATACCAGGACAGCGATTTCACATTTGAAGGAACAGCTCTTGCAAAAAGAACCAATGCCGGCGAGACCGAGATGGGACTGGATGCGAAGAATTTCAAGAATGAGAACGCAAACTTCACAAATGTTAAATTTGAAGTGACAGATGGTTATGTAAAGGTTGAAAAACGTACCGTTACCATGACATCTGCAACAGACAGCAGAGCTTACAATGGTAAAGCACTTACGAATAAAAACGTTACAGAGAGTGGCGATGGATTTGCAAAGGGCGAAGGCGCAACCTATGATGTGACCGGAAGCCAGAAAGTCGTTGGAAGCAGCGATAATACATTTACTTATGAATTAAAGAGTAATACAAATCCGGATAACTACACGATCATAACAAAAGAAGGTACTCTGACGATTACAAATCGTGAGGCGAAGTATGAGATCACGGTAGAGGCAAACAGTGACAAGGTACCATATGATGGAAAAGATCACAGCGCTGCAGGTTTGAAGACAACCACATTTACAGTTGACGGAGAAACCTATACCGTAGAAGGTCTGACCACAGAAGACCCGACAAAGAAAGATGCCGGAACTTATACGAACAATATTACAGGAACACCTGTTGTAAAAGATGCCGCTGGAAATGATGTAAGCAGTGAGTTTACTGTAAATACAGAGAACGGCGAACTTGTGATCGAAAAGGCAAAAGTAACATTAAAGAGTGCTGATCTTGACAGAGTTTACAATGGAACAGCCCTTGTAAATGGAACTACACCACTGGCAACAGAAAGTGGATTTGCTGAAGGAGAGAGCGCGGGATATACATTTACCGGAAGCCAGACAGAAGTCGGCGAGAGCGATAATGCATTTACCGTGAACTGGGATGGAAATGCAAAGGAATCTAACTACGATGTAACAATCGAATTTGGAACATTGAAAGTTACAGAGCAGGCTATCGTACCGGGACCGGATCCGGAAAATCCAGATCCAAGTTATAAAGGTATCCAGATCAATGACCCTTCCGATGTACCATACAACGGACAGGTGCAGAAATGGACACCGATAGTCACAGATGCATCCGACAAAGTCCTGACAGAGGGAACCGATTACACTGTAAGTTATGACAAAGATGACTTTACAAATGTAACAGGTGTTATCAAAGTAACCATTACAGGAAAAGGCAACTATACAGGAAGTGTAACAAAGAATTATCAGATCCTTCCAAGAGAATATACAGTAGAAACTGATGGAGACAGCAAAACATACAATGGAGAGCCATTGACAGCCGCTGGTTACAAAGTTGAAAATGTATTAGAGAAGGACGGATACAGCTTTAAGACAACCGGAAGCCAGACAGAAGTAGGCGAAAGCGACAATACCTACGAGATGACCTGGAATGACAAAGCCAGTGAAAATAACTACAAGTTAAAGAGTGAGGCACTTGGAAAACTGGTAGTTACAGAGACAACAGACAGTATTGTGGCAGTAGTCACCGGTGGAACACATACTTATGACGGAAACCCACACGGAGCAACCGTAACGGTAACAGGACTTCCAAAGGGATACAGCGTTAAGACCGCAAAATCCAATACAAGTCTGACAGATGTATCAAAAGCTACGGCAAAAGTAGATGAACTGGTCATTGTAAATGCAAATGGCGAAGATGTAACAGCTAAGCTGAATATTGATAAGTCAAGTACAGCAGAAGTAGAAGTTACACCGGCAACACTGACGATTACAACACCAGATGCGAGCAGAGTCTATGACGGAAACGCATTGACCAAAGCCGGAACGATCAGCGGATTTGTCAATAATGAGACAGCCACATTTGTGACAACCGGAAGTCAGACAGAAGTCGGTGAGAGCGATAATACCTATACACTGACATGGGACGGAACTGCAAAAGAAAGTAACTATACAATCAGCAAGAGTGTTGGAACACTGAAAGTTACAGCACAGTCTATCGTACCGGGAACAGATCCGGAGAATCCGGACAAGCCGGATCCAAGTTACAAGGGCATTACGATCAATGATCCTTCCGATGTACCATACGATGGAGAAGCACATAAGTGGACACCGGTCGTAAAAGATAAAGATGGCAAGACTCTCACAGAGGGAACTGACTACGAAGTAAGCTACAGCAAGACAGATTACACCAACGTAACAGGAGCCATCGAAGTAACCATTACAGGAAAAGGCAACTACACAGGAAGTGCAACAAAGAGTTATCAGATCCTTCCAAGAGAATATACAGTAACAACTGACGGAGACAGCAAAACATACGATGGAGAGCCATTGACAGCTGTTGGTTACAAAGTTGAAAATGTATTAAAGAAGGATGGATACAGCTTTAGAACAACCGGAAGCCAGACAGAAGTAGGCGAAAGCGACAATACCTATGAGATGACCTGGAATGACAAAGCCAGTGAAAATAACTACAAGTTAAAGAGTGAGACACTTGGAAAACTGGTAGTTACAGAGACAACAGACAGTATTGTGGCAGTAGTCACCGGTGGAACACATACTTATGACGGAAACCCACACGGAGCAACCGTAACAGTCAAAGGACTTCCAAAGGGATACAGTGTAAAGACTGCAAAATCCAATACGAGTCTGACAGATGTATCAAAAGAAACAGCGAAGGTAGATGAACTGGTCATTGTAAATGCCAGCGGAAAAGATGTAACAGATAAGCTGAAGATTGACAAGTCAAGCACGGCAGAAGTAGAAGTTACACCGGCAGCACTGACCATTACGACACCGAAGGCAAATAAAGTCTATGACGGAAACGCATTAACAGCAGCCGGAACGATCAGCGGATTTGTCAACAATGAGACAGCAACATTTGAGACAACCGGAAGCCAGACAGAAGTCGGTGAGAGCGATAATACCTATACACTGACATGGGACGGAACTGCAAAAGAAAGTAACTATACGATCAGCAAGAGTGTTGGAACACTGAAAGTTACAGCACAGTCTATCGTACCGAAACCAGATCCGGAGAATCCGGATAAACCAGACCCGAATTACAAGGGCATTACAATCAATGATCCTTCCGATGTGCCATATGATGGCAAAGAGCACAAGTGGACACCGGTCGTAAAAGACAAAGATGGAAACAAGCTGGAAGAAGGAAAAGATTACGAAGTAAGTTACAATGACAAAGACGACTTTACAAACGTAACAGGTGAGATCACAGTAACAATCACAGGTAAAGGCAACTACAGCGGAACCGTGGATAAGGTTTACCAGATCACACCGAAGACCGTAACCATTACAACAGATTCAGCAACAAGAGTATTCAATAATAAAGCATTGACAGCTTCTGGACGCGTAGATGGAATCGTAGCAGGTGAGACCTATGGATTTGAGGTGACAGGTTCACAGACATATGTAGGAACATCCGTGAACAACTACGAGATGACATGGGCTGCAGAAGGCGAGAACGAATACACAGCTAAGAAATCTAACTACAATGTAACTGTAAACACCGGATTATTAACAGTCACAGACGGAACACCGGAGAATCCGGTTACACCTTCACTGGTAGTGAACAAGACACATGACACAGACAAGACATACAAAGTCGGCGACGTTATTGAATTTACAATCACTGTAAAGAACATTTATGATGAAGCCAAGACGATCACTCTCGAAGAGCAGGATGGTGTAACACTTGACGAGACAACATTTGCAAATGTAAAACCTGGAAAAGAGATTACTGCAAAAGCTACTTACATAGTGACAGAAGCAGATATCGTAAATGGTACATTTACAAATAATGTAAAAGCAACCTTCAGTGGTGTGGATAAAGAATATAAAGGAACTGATACAGTTGATAAATTCGATAAATCCAACCCACACATGACCATCACAAAGACAACGAAGGGTGTGACAGAAGACCATATTTACAAACTTGGTGAGACCATCAAGTACGAGATCAAAGTAACCAATGATGGTAACCTGACACTTACAAATGTGAAGATCGAAGATGCACTCACAGGCAATGCCGGAGATAATGCATGGACGATCAAGACACTCACACCTGGTGATACAAAGACATTTGAAGCAAGATACACAGTAACAGAAGCAGATGTATTAGAAGAAAAAGTTGTCAACAACGTAACCGGCAAGGCAGAGAATCCGGATCCGAAGAAACCTGAGACACCGGTAATACCTGGTGAAAAGGAAGATCCGGTAGATACACCAAATCCGAACTTAACAGTCATTAAGACGGCGGATAAGACCGGTGAAGTAAAACTCGGCGAGAAGATTAAATACACCATTACCGTAACAAATAATGGAAATGTAACAATCAGCGGAGTAAAACTGAACGACCCTCTGACAAAAGCTGAATGGACACTTGATGATATCAAACCGGGCAAGACAGTAACAAAAGAAACAACATACACTGTAACTGAAAAAGACATCATCGCAGGCAAGATCAGAAACCTTGCAACAGCAGAAGGTAAAGATCCGACAGGAAAAGATGTTAAGGGCGAAGGTGAGAAGACAGTTACAACAGATGAAAGTAATCCACAGATTACAGTAACCAAGAAAACAACAAGTAAACCGGCAAACGGTAAGAGTTATGCACTCGGTGAGAAGATCACTTATGAGATTACCGCTAAGAACACAGGTAACTTAACATTAACAGATGTGACAGTATCTGATAAACTGACAGGTAATACAGGTGATAAGGCATTCAAGATCGAAGGCAAATTCAAACCGAACGATGAAGTAACGTTTAAGGCAAGCTACACTGTAAAAGAATCTGACCTTGGAAAGACAGTTGTCAATGTGGCAACAGCAACAGGAACAACACCGGATCCGGACAAACCGACACCGGACGTAAAACCTGGAAAGACGGAAGATCCTACAGATCAGAAGAATCCGGAACTTAGCATTACCAAGAAAGTCGTTGGCGAAAAGGCTGAATATCAGATCGGCGATACCGTTACATACGAGATCACTGTAGAGAATACAGGTAATACAACGCAGAACAATGTTCTGGTAGAAGATCAGATGAAGGCAGCAGGAGCTGCAACAATCACAAAGGTTGAAGACGCTAAGGGCACGATCAATGGAGCTAACGTAACATTAGATACACTGGCACCTGGCAAGACGGCAACAATCACAGCAGAGTACACGGTTGTGAAAGAAGACCGCGGAAATACCATCACAAATGCAGCAGTTGCCAAGGGTGAGGGTGAGATCCCAGAGACACCGGAAGTACCTGTAGATGTGGAAGAAGTATATGATATCCACGTAGAGCATGTATTTGCAGATGGAGAAGAAGGAGATGTGGCACTTCCTGAGGATTACGATATTGAGAATCTGAAACCGGGAACCAGCAAGATCCTGGAGGCAGAAGCCGTGGAAGGATACGTTGCATATCCGTCAACCAAGACAGTAACTATTGAAAATGAAGACGCAACAGTAACATTTATTTACTACAAAGATACGATCGGAACAGATCCGACAAATCCGGATCAGCCAGATAATATTCCGGATCGATATCAGGTAGTAGTAAGATTTGAGGCAGTAAACGGAACCGTGACACATGACCATGCAGTGGTAACATTATTTGATGAAAATAATGAACCGGCAGTAAATGGTGTCGGACATCTCTCATTCTTCCAGATTGCAGGAGCAAGAGCAAATGCAGGATATGATCAGTCAAGTCTTAACTGGTCACCGCAGAGACCGACAACCGGTTATGATATTACAGGCGAGATGACCTTTACGGCAAGATTCACAGCGATACCTGTAATACCACAGAATAATCCGCAGACGCCTTCAAACCCGGGTGTGATCAACCAGGTAGTTGACACAGTTACAAACGTACCGCAGGCAACAGCAAATGCAGTTAGAAACTTTGCGGCAGATGTACAAGAGGTATTTGATTCTGACGATGGAGACGTACCATTGGAAAATCAGAAACTGGATGACCACGATTGCTGCATCCTCCATTTCTTAATCATGTTAATCACAGCAATCCTGTATGGATTCTTTACACATAACATGAAGAAACGGCAGAAAAAGAACTTTGAACTCAGAGAAGAACTGGATACAGAACTCGCAAAGAGAGGTCTTCCAACTTCCAGAGAACAAGAAGCTAATTAAAAAACCGTAAGAATAAGTAAGAAGGAGGCAGACATATGAGATATTTCGAATTTGTACATAATCTTGGAATGCATTCGTGGGATATACCGGCACTGGTCGTAGCAATTGTACTGCTGATCATGATACTGGTACATCATAGCAATCAGAAACAGCGTGAAAAAGATTTTGAGGAGGAACTGGATAAGAAAATTCAGGAAATCCGGGAAGAGCAGGCAGAGACACAGATAGAAAACGGACAGGAAGCATAAAGGTAAGGAGGAAATGATATGTCATATATTTTAGAACATACAAGACTGGGCTTTTGCTGGTGGGACCTTCTTGCATTGATTATACTGATCGTTGTGATCGTTGTCTTTGCGGTAAGACGCAGTAATCTGAGAGATGAACAGAAAGAGTTAGAAGATCAGTTATCAGATTTATATGCAGAAGATTCCAGAGAAGAGGATCGAGTAAAACAAAATAAGACGGAGGCATAATCCCGTCACGGAATATACCCCATGTAGAAGGTGGCAGCAGCAGGAATGAAAACCTGTTGTTGCCGCTTTTTATATGACGATGAGTCAGAGCCCGGGCTTGTGGCTCTATATTTATTTCTTTATTTCATAGAAAAGAGAGAGTATAATAAAGAAGATAATGAGCAGAAGAGAGGTGCTTTTTATGGACATGGATGCAATTAAAAGAAAAGTGCTGGAAGATGTAGATCCGGAGATAAAGCGACAGAAAAGGAAAGAGACCAGGATTCAACGTCTGATCGTAGCGTTGCAGCTTCTGGCAGTGATCATAGTGGTGGGCGTTGTCTTTTATATATTGATGGGAATTGCAACAGTGAGTGGTGAGTCTATGTATCCGACACTGCATGATAAAGATATCGTAGTATATAAAAGGCATTCGGTTGAGTACAAGCAGGGAGATATCGTTGCGATCAAACGACCGGACAGGGAAGAATATGTCAAGAGGATCATTGCAGTTCCCGGGGATACAGTGAATCTGCAGAATGGAAATATCTATGTAAACGGCGAAAAGATAGCAACGAAAGAAGCGCTTGGAAAGACAGAAGCAAAATCAGACGAGATCACATACCCGTTGACGGTAGAAGACAAGGAGTATTTTGTATTAGGAGATAACAGAGAAGTGTCAAGGGATTCCAGAGAGATTGGGACAGTGAAAGAATCGGATATTAAAGGAAAGATTATCTGGTATATGGGTCGCCCGTAGTCATATAACCTCAATAAAAATCAATATAGTAATACAAATTTGTTGAAATGTTGTTGTTGTTGATTATGTTTGGATAATGTATACTAAAATTGAATAACCAACTGGATATAAAAGGCACGCCAGGAGGCGTGTCCTTTTTCGTATTTATCAGATGAAAGAGGAAAAGAGCGGGTAAAAGATATGCTGAGATATGTAGAGAACAGAGAACCGATATTGTGGCTGCTTTTGGCAGTGATTGTAGTTGCGATTTATTTCTTTTGCAAATATCAAAATGAAAAAAGAAAGACAAAAAAGATGATTCTGGATATAAAAGAAGAACGGCATTTTTATCAGATCTTTTCGGAATATGGAGAGAATGGATATTTATATTTGAATAAATCTGATCTGAGTGTGCTGTTTGTGAGTGAGAACTTCAAACGCCTGACAGGATTGACAGCAAATGAGATTGACGGAGATCTGGAGATTTTAAAAGAACTGGTAGACCGTAAGACAGCCAGAACTTTCCTGACAGAATTAAAAGACTGGGATCAGCAGGATCGGTTTTTGACAGAGATTTTTTATAAAAAGAAAGGTACAACAAATACGAGGGTGGCACGTATTCTGATTGAAACGGACAGAACAGAGGAGGGATATTTTGTAGTATTCCGGGATGCCACAGATGAATATCAGGAACGTCAGCAGTTGGCGGATGAATTAGAAATTGCCAGAAAGCAGAGTCAGGAAAAGACGGACTTCTTATCAAAGATGTCCCATGAGATCAGAACACCGATGAATGGTATTTTAGGTATGCTGAATCTTGCAAAAGCTCATCTTGGAAATGCCGCACAGGTAGAAAAAGATCTTCAGCGGACGGAGAAGTTGTCGCAATTTTTATTGCAGCTGATCAATGATATCCTGGATATGTCACGAATTGAGAGCGGTAAGATGGAACTGGAAACAGTGCCATTTGATCTGTTTAAACTGGGAGAGAAGTTAGATATTATGTTCCGTGAGAGCGTGGAAGCAAAAGGCGTTCACTGGCAGTTGGATATGCAGGACTTTAAGGAACATTATGTGATCGGAGATGAGATGCGTCTCAGTCAGGTGATCGTCAACTTCATTTCCAATGCAAATAAATTTACACAGCCGGGAGGAACTGTAAGTGTTACCTTCCGTCAGATGGATGTTATAGATGGTGTACTGCATTTTATGATATGTGTCCGTGACACCGGAAAAGGTATCAGAGCTGATTTTATCGATAAGATATTCAGGCCGTTTGAGCAGGAAGATGCTTCCACAGCACGTAATTACGGGGGAAGCGGTCTTGGAATGGCGATTGCAGATAATATTGTCAAGATGATGAACGGACAGATCCTGGTGGACAGTGAAGAAGGAAAAGGTACAGAATTTTCGGTATATCTGGCACTTCCGGTTGCAGAGAGCATGGAGGAGACTGAGAATACAAATGTTATGGTGTCAGTGAACGCAGGAAATGATGAGGTGAGAAGAAAGGCTGTGGAAGAATTCTCGTTAGAAGGTATGCGGATCCTGATGGCAGAAGACAATGATATCAATGCTGAGATTGCGATGGAGATTTTAAAGATGCAGGGAGCATATATAGAGCGTGCATGTGATGGACGTGAAGCAGTAGAAATGTTTGCGGCGAGTGCATCAGGTACATATGATTTGATATTTATGGATATCCAGATGCCGGAGATGAACGGATGGGAAGCAACAGCGGTGATCCGCCAGATGGATAGGCCGGATGCGGATCTGCCGATATTTGCGATGTCAGCCAATGCATTCTTAGAAGACCAGAGACATTCTCTGGAGGTGGGTATGAATGGACATATTAACAAACCGGTTGATTTTGATGAGATACGAAAAGTAGTCGGAGAGTGTTTCCTTCGTTAAGGAGATGTGTGAATAGTATGAAATACAAATGGATAAAGAACTGGATTAATAAAAAAACGGTAACGGGAGCCGCTGTGATGGCAGTGGGGGCTGCGACTATTATAAATGCATCGGGGTTAGACTCTGTTTTTGAACCACAGGATTACCGGTGGTTTGAAAGTACGGATGATACAGATAATTATGAATATGTGGCCGGTGATGGCGGAGAGACGGATCTGGCAGATGCGGATCGCAATAGTGATAACAGTTCCGGAACAGATGATATGCAGTCGGTGAAACTGGCAAATGACAATCTGTTCGGAGATACCGGGATTATCGATAATATGCCAAATCTGGGATTGTCGGATGGCAATGCAAATGAGGGAATGAACCAGAATGGAATTGCTTTTGTGAATACCGGCGGTAACAATGCAACAGGAGTGACTCCGGGTAATAATGGAACGACTGTGAACGGCGGATCAAACGGTAACGGTGCTTCCGGAAACGGAACGAATAGTGACAACGGAAATGGCGGAAATGGCGGCAACGGTGGCAATGGAAATAACGGCGACGATGGTAATAATGGCGGAACGACAGAACCAACCTGGGAAGATACACAGTTGAAACCGAAAGATCCGGTCATGACGCAGTATGGGCAGTTGACTGGTTTGAGTGCAGTGTTCACCAAAGATCATTATACGAGAGGTGAAGACTATCAGGCTTCAGATGCAGTCGTGACAGCAACATTTCTTGACAAAACAGGAAAGCAGATCACGAAAGAGTTATCTTACGGTGGAAGTGAAGGCTATCAGGTATCGTTGTCTGCTACTATGCTAGGACAGCAGTTTGCAATCTTCTCTTACAAAGGTATGTCAATAAGGGTGGCTTATCAGGTGGCGAAGCAATATGTGAATATGTATTATGAAGCTCTGACGGATAGAGATCCGAATGGATATTATAGCAGCACTTTCCCGGGAAATGGAATAGGGGAACTGTATGGATCAGATGTTCTCAGTAGTCTGAAGAAGACGATTCGGTCAGATTCGACATATCCGGTACAGGGAGATCTGATCAATCTGTCAGACCCTCACCACCAGATGATCGCATATCTCGGAGATGCATCAATTTTGGCAAATCTTCGAAACGGACTGGAAGACAGCCGATCGAATATTGTCGGTATACAGGAAACTGCGGATGGCTATTTAAGTACGATACTGACAGGATTCAGGGGTATAAGCAGGCAGGCTCTTTTGGATGAACAATCATATATATATTACTCAGTGAGTGAATGGGAAAAGGAAAAGATTTCATCCAGAAACGTAGTGAATATTATAGAAAAAGTGCCTGAAGGCTATAAAATCCGAAGAGAAACCACCGGAGATAATACAAGCGAAAATATTCTTAATTATAAAGGTGATCAGACTCTGGAAGGCTATGTCGGCGGGCAGACAGAAGTGCTGGATGTCCCGATGGGCGTAACGAAGATTGCGATGAAAGAAGCTGCGATGGATAAAACAGCGGCTTCTAAGATTACAGCTATAAAAATTCCACAGAGTGTGGATACGATAGATGCAAAGAGTATCACGGCGTGTCTTCCTGCTTTAAAAGATTATGAATATGCGAATGCCGGCGATAAAAATATTAAGTATCTGGAATATAAAATTGTAGATGGTATTTTATATTCAGCGGACGGAAAGACATTACTTTCTGTTCCGCCCGGAAGAAAAGAAGTTACAATTCCTGACATGGTAACGACATTTGCGGAAGGCTGCTTTCAGGGACTTTCCAAAGATGCGGTTGTGACAATGGAGAGCAAGCGAATACCAAAAGTACAGGGAGAGACTGGATTTAAAGGGACTATACAGGTGCCGGACTCAGAAGGGGATGCGGTGCGCAAAGGTTATTATTTTGCTTTTGGCGCAGAAAGTAACCAGATTACATTTACAACGTCAAAAGAGACTTATGATCCTTATGTATATGTAGAAGAAAATGACATTCTGTGTGATAAGGATGACCGGAGTGTATTGCTCGGGGTGAATCAGAAAACTGCCGGAGTGTACCGGATCCCGGATGCAGTGACGGAAATAGGTGCATATGCATTTGCAGGATGCGATAAATTAACAGATGTCCGGGTCGGCAGAAATGTCAGAAGATTTGCAGATAATAGCCTGAGTATACCGGGCAATATCGTAAGGATTGAACTGTTAGGACCTGGCATTGAAATATCTGGTCAGGTATTCGGCAGTCCGAAAAAGAAGGCGGGAGTACCGAATATAAAGATTGTTGTATCTGCGGCTGATTATAAAGAATACCTGAAAAAATGGAGCGAAGTGCTTGATCCTATATATGGAAAGGGTATTGTCGAAAAGATTTTGCAGGAAGATGAAGGAAATGTCATCTTTGAAGATGGCGCAAAATACATAAAGACCGGGGGCGATAAATATCGGTTGGTTCAGATGTACCAGACAGATAAGGCAACATTCCGGTTGAAAGAAGGGACAACCAGTATCAGTGAAGATGCATTTGCAGGCTGTGATAAACTGGAGATTTTGTGGCTTGCAGATTCACTGAAGGAGGTTCCGGAAGATGTATTTTCAGATGCGACAGCACTGCGCAGTGTAGTGGATGAGAGTGATGTGCTGAGTAAGATGTCCTCAACGGGAATTACCGAAGATGCAGAAGTATTTGAAAAAGGAAAAGCTTTTGCGGATTATCTTTATGAGGATGATGTGCTGTATGGTGTAAACAGATCGGGAGAATATACATTACTGTGTGTTCCGACAACATATGATGGTGTTGTTAATGTAAAAGCTAATACAGTGAGGCTTTATGAGAAAGCATTCCGAAAATGCTCAAAAATAACCGGAATCGTAATAATATCACCGGAGAGTCTGGTTGAAATCGGAGAATCTTGTTTCGAAGGAGCTTTTAGATTTGGAACAGTCGATTTTAGTGAATGTACGAATCTGACGACCATCGGTGCATATGCATTTAAGGGGTGTCGGGGAATGACAAAGTTAATGCTTCCGGGTTCTCTGGAAACGATCAGTGAAGGGATGTGCGAAGGCGCCGTATGGTTGAAATCGGTGGACATTAAGGGATGCAGGGAAATCGAAGATCGTGCATTCTATGGATGCAATCTGCTGACAACTGTAACAAATATGGATGATGTACGGCGTATTGGGGATCTTGCATTTGCAAATTGTCTGAATATCTCGGATCTTGAATTGCCGGAGTCTTTACAGGAGATGGGTGAATCCTGCTTTGAAAACTGTACGAGTCTACAGAACGTCAAATTGAACGGAACCATTAGTGGTATCAGCAGATATTGCTTTTATGGATGTAGTACGTTGAAGTCGGTGAGTATGTCAGAACAGCAAAAACAGGCGTTGAAGATTATTGGAGTACAGGCTTTTGGGCAGTGTACAGCATTAGAAGAAATGGAACTCAGCGATATTACAAACCTGATATTGATGGGCGAACGGGCATTTGCGGGCTGTACAGAACTGACAACTGTCCGGTTGCCGGAAAGTTTGAAGAGTCTTCCGGATTACTGCTTTGAGGGATGCGAGAATATATCCATTTTAATTTTGAATGGCAAGGACATTCCGCAGATGGGAGAAAAGATTTTTGGAGATGAGCTGCCGAAATTTATTCATGTGTGGGTCCCGGAAGAGTGTGTATCAGATTATCAGAAAACGTATAAAGACCAACTGGAGAAAACTTACGGAGATGGAACGGCGCAGGAGATTATTTCCGAGATTAATGAAAAGCAGGAAGTCGTCAAAGGCGTATTATTCGAGATAACAGATGAAGGCAGAATCCTGAAAAAGGCATCGGGAAGTCTGGAAGGTGAGTATCTGGTTCCGGAAGATACGATACGGATTGAAGCTGATGCTTTTTCCGGATGTCAGAAAGTTACAGAATTGTATATTGCAAGGGGCACAAATCTTTCGCTGGGAGACCGATGTTTTAAGGGTTGCAACGGCTTGAAAAAAGTTGACCTGAGAGGACAGATCACCGATTGGGGTGACGAAACTTTCATGAACTGTACCGGAATAGAATCAGTTCGTCTTGGAGCTACTTATACTTCAGAAGAAGAGTTCCTTTTTACCAGACGAATTGGAACAAGGGCGTTTAAAAACTGTACCGGTTTATCGGCAAGTGGAAGTCTGGTGATAGGAGGTGTCATAGAAAATATAGGAGAAGAAAGCTTTGCAGGATGTTTGAACCTGCCGGATGTGGCAGTATTAACAAGTGCAAAAACGAAACTGCTTAAAATAGAAGACCGTGCTTTTGCTGATTGCAGTAAGTTGACGGTATTTTTGACATCGACATATAAAGGACTGCAGTCAATAGGGGCGTATGCTTTTGCTGAATGTGATTCTATGAAGGGACCGAGTATTCCGGCGAGCGTAAAGAGCATCGGTGAAGGCTGCTTCATGGGTTGTGATAATCTGACGACGGTAAGTATTTACGGAGCTCTTGAAGAATATCCGAAGTGGTGTTTCAAAGACTGTCCAAAACTGAACAGAACCGGTGGAACTGCAGCGGCATTTGCGGGATTGAAACGTCTGGGTGAAGGAGTCTATGAAGGCTGTACGTCACTTACCTATTCAGCAAGCTGGAATCTCGGCAAATATGTCAGCTTAAGTGAGATTGGAGCAAATGCATTCCACGGATGTAAGAGCCTTCCGGCAGTGACATTATCATCATCGGTAACAAGTATTGGTGCGGGAGCTTTTGATGGATGTTCGGGAATGACAAGTTTGACACTGCAGAGTGTAATCCCGCCGTCTATCGGAGCATTTTCAATGACTGAACGACCGACAGGATTCAAGATTCTTGTGCCGGACAGCCGGGCAAACGGAGATAATATCTATCAGGCATATTTAGAAGCGCTGATGAAAGTATCCGGCATAGGAAAAGATGTTGCAGAAGAAATCCTGGATTCTATATCAGATGGTGCAAAGGAAAGACATACGACTTTGAAAGAAGCTGAAGAGGCATTGGAGATCGAAAAGCGTTCAGAAGACAAATCAGAGTCGGAAAATACTTCGAGAGCAGGAGATAAATCAGAGTCGGAAAATACTTCCGAAGCAGGAGAGCCTTCGCAGACCGGAAATACTTCCGACGCAGGAGAGTCTTCACAGACCGGAAATACTTCGGCTGAAAATGGAAACGGCACGAATGCAGGTCAGGAATGAAAAACGGATTTTGGTATCAAATACATAAAAGAGGAGAAAGTTATGATTATAGAACAATCGGAACAGGTCATACAGGAGATTAAGAAAGTATTTATCGGAAAAGATGACATCATCGAGAAGGTGCTGATGACAATCTATGCCGGTGGTCATGTGCTTCTGGAAGATGCGCCGGGAGTCGGAAAAACGACACTGGCACTTGGATTCTCAAGGGCGCTTGGACTTTCTTATAAGCGTGTACAGTTTACGCCGGATACGATGCCATCGGACATCATTGGATTCAGTATTTACAATAAAAAGACAGGAGAACTGGAGTATAAACCGGGAGCAGCAGATTGTCAGCTGCTTCTGGGAGATGAGATCAACCGTACTTCGCCAAAAACGCAATCTGCTCTTTTGGAGGTTATGGAGGAAGGTAGTGTGACAGTAGATGGTATCACACATATGCTGCCGAAACCGTTTGTCTGTATTGCGACACAGAACCATTATGGAATGGCAGGAACCCAGGCGCTTCCGGAGTCGCAGTTAGACCGTTTTATGGTGCGCCTGAGTATCGGATATCCGGAGCGGGACAGCCAGGTTGATATTCTGAAGAACCGTCACGGAATTGGAGATCTTGATTTTGTGAGAACGAGAATGAGTACAGATGACATAAGAGAAATCCAGGGGTATCTGTATTCTGTAAATATTACAGATGATATTCTGTATTACATTACTGATCTTTGTATGGCGACCAGAGAATATCCGATGGTGGAACTTGGAGTCAGCCCTCGAGGAGCCAATGCTCTGACACAGCTTTCCAGAGCAAGAGCAGTTCTTAGAGAGCGCGATTATGTGATCCCGGAGGACGTGCAGGCGGTCTTTAAAGATGTTTGCGAACACCGTCTTCTGATGAAGCCACAGGCAAAAGTAGAAGGGATTACTGCAAAAGTAGTGTTGGATGAAACATTAAAGAAAGTGAAAGCACCATCTTTGGGCAGAAGGTAAAAATGTATGCGAAAACATCGAATATGGTATGGTGTCATATTAATCATGTCTGTCATTATGTATATTGTGGCAAATAACCGGAGTGCAGTGGCGCTGATGCTTGGTTTAATACTGGTCCCGGTTATATGCGGACTGGTCCAGCTGGGAGCAATGCGAAAGATCCGGATCACATACAATGTGCGGAAAAGCTGTCGGATCGGACAGGAAATGGTTCTTGAAATTAAGTTGAAACGAGCAAGCAGATTGCCAATGGGAGCAATTCACTTACATATGCAGATGGAGAATATACTTTTCAGTGACAAATTTACGCGGACGATAGAATTGCAACCGACAGAAAAGAAAGAACAGATTTTTTTATATCCGTTGCAATTTGAAACGTGCGGAGATGTACAGCTTAAAGTAGTGCAGACGACATATTATGATTTGACAGGACTATTCTGTCGGAGAAAAAAAGAAGAAGTTGAGCTGCGGACGCTGGTATATCCACCGGCACTTAAGATAAATACGCACCTGGTGAGACATCCGGAGACAGAGGTCCCGGGAGATATGTATGATTCGCTGAAGAAGGGACAGGATCTGAGCGAAGTTTCCGGTTTGCGTGATTATGCAGAAGGTGATCCGCTAAGAAGTATCCACTGGAAATTATCAGGGAAAACAGAAGGACTGATCGTGCGTGAGTCTGGATATCCATCAAATTACAATACGGTGTTTTTGTGTGATCTGACAAAGAAACTAGATGGAAAACCGGTGCCTGATCGCTGTAATGATGCGGTTCTGGCAGTGACAATGTCACTGAGCTATCATATGCTGAAACTGAACCTGGAACATAATGTAGTCCGAGTGATTGACGGAGAATGCCAGTCGATTCCGGTGGATTCTATTGAATCGCGGGAAAAGATGGAGATTAATCTGTTGTGCAGACCGATTACGAAAGAGAAGAACAGTGGAGACAGCCTGTACTATTTTATGAGAAGTAATCTGGCGGGAAAATTCACGAAGATGATATATATTACACCAAATTATGATGAAGATGCAGTGAAACAGCTTGCGGGTAAGATGGATCTGACGATTATTCATATCCGGCAGGGAAATGCGAGTGAATACGCAGATACTCAGGAATATTCAGTTGTTCCGATAGAAGTAGATAATTATGTGGAAAAGTCACATAATATAGTGATTTAATGGGGATATAGATTTGAGAACAGAGGAAAAGATACTATGAAAACAGACAGAAGCAAAGTAAGCGTTCTGCAGGAAGTTGAACAAAAGAATACGATGAACAGAGTACGGGAAATTTTGCTGGCAATATTTTTACTGGCTGGGATTCTTTTGTCCTGCAGACCGGTCAGTGATTCAATATTCTGTCTGTTGGCTGCATTCGTGGTCGGAGTAGTTGTGATAGTTGTTCGGAATATTACGGAGAAAAACCGGCTGTATATTGTGGGCGTGGTGGCATTTGCGCTGACGAGTCCGCTCAGCACACAGGGGTTCCTGGATCTTTTGAACAAATTTATCACGTTGTGGAATCTTAGGTTTGGAACGGATATGATCTGTTTCGCAACAAGAAGTTCGGCACAGACAGGTGCGGTCTGCTTATGGGGAGTGATTGCGATCCCACTGGCGGCCTTTTTGGTGACACAGATCGGACAACGACATTTTTCGGGGCCGGTTTTTCTGATTTTGGTAGCAATGTTTATAAACTTTGTGCTGGGAAGAACACAGTCTATGTGGTCTGTAATGTTTTTGATAATCGGCATTATATGGATGAACGTAACTTATACGACAGCCGGAAGACGGTTTGGAATCCGGGGCTATCTGACGTTGACTGGAATCCTTGCACTGGGATTGAGTCTGTTGGCGATGAGCGAAGGTTATAAAAGCCTTGGAAGCATAGAACGGTTCAAACAACAGGTGGCAGAGTGCCTGGAGGAAATCAGGTATGGCAAAGATACTCTGCCGAGAGGGGATTTTCGAGAAGAATCCGGACTTTTGTCCGGCAGTGAAGTGACTCTTAAAGTAAAAATGGATACACCACAGGAATTGTATCTGAGAGGATTTGTAGGAGGAGAGTATCTGGGTGACCATTGGGCAACGTTGCCGGTACAGGATTATCAGGGAGACAATGAAGGGATTTTGCGTTGGCTGAAAAACGAACAGTTTGAGCCGGTAAAACAATATGCCGCATACGAGAAGATTACGGCGGATGTAGTGGGGATAGATCCGGAATATACGCAGGTGGAAGTGGAGAATGTAGGAGCTTGCCGAAAATATTTGTATCTTCCGGTGTCTGCGACCGGGTGGACGAAGACCGAGGGAAAAACGGTGAAAGACTGGCAGATACAGTCAAGAAGATTGCTGGGAACATCTTCTTATTATTTCCGGATCACAGGTCAGGATCCAACGCTGGACACAGAGATTGCTGCAGGGTGGCTTGATAATGTGGCGAAGGAGGAACAGAAACAGTACCGTGATGCAGAAGCGATATATCATTCCTTTGTAGCGGAGAATTATACAGAAGTACCGGAAGATATGAAAGATTTAGTCAAAGAGACATTTTTCCCGGAAAATGAAGATGAGGACATGAACTTAGGTGACCTTACCGGACGGATCCGAAAAATCCTTCGTGATGAAACTGTTTATGCAGAGAATCCACAGAATGTACCGAAAAACAAAAATCTGGTCAAATGGTTTCTGACAGAATATAAAGAAGGAAATGCAGTATCTTACGCAACGGCGGCAGTTCTTGCGTACCGGACAGCAGGATATCCGGCCCGCTATGTAGAAGGCTATCATCTGACAGCTGAAGAGGCGCAGATGATGACAGAAAATAAAGAAACATCCATAGATCTGACTACGAAGAATGCACATGCGTGGGTGGAAGTGTATATGCCGGGGGTTGGATGGCTTCCGGAAGAAGTGACACCGGGAATGTATGTGGAGAATTATACGGATCAAATCGTATCCGGAAAACCTTCTTATAAAGTAAATTCCACACAGAAGGATCAGGGACCGGAGACAAAATCCGATGGAAATGAGAGCAAACAGCAGCGCAAGAATGGGCAGAAGAAAGAGCAGAAAACTCTGGGGGGACAACTGGAAAGGGCAGGGGCAGTTCTTCTGGTAATCTGTTATATTTTGCTTATATTGTATTTAATTCTGGAACTTCAACGTTACTTAAGGCTCAGACATCAAAATAAAAATGAAAAAGAGATGGATTCGGAAGCGTTTGTTGAAGAACATCTAACTTCTATTGAGCGAATGCTTGCCGGAAATAATATATTTGGAGATTATGCACATCCGAAGGAATTGTGGGAACGGGTTGCGGAAGAATTTCCGGGAATCACCAGAAGAGAATATATGCGGACGGTAGAACTTATCCAGAAAGTGAGATTCGGAGGAAAAGAATTGCTGCCATATGAAAGACATACTCTGCATTGTTTTTATGACCATATGGTTACAATATGGTACACTAAGAGTAGAGTATTCAGAAAAATGATATTACGATACTACTATCTGGTAGAGATAAGAAAATAACAGATTACTTCCGAAGGGACTGCAAAAGGAGAGACTTAAATTATGACTTTGACACAATTGAACTATATTATAACGATTGCAGAAACAAAATCTATGAATAAAGCGGCAGAACAGTTATATGTATCTCAGCCGTCGCTGACCAGTGCGGTGAAAGAACTGGAAAAAGAGTTGGGAGTGACATTGCTTTACCGTAGCGGGCGTGGAGTGACGCTTACCAATGACGGAATGGAATTCCTGATGTATGCAAGACAGATATATAGTCAGTATGAGAGCGTCATGGAAAAATACGGAAAAGGCGGAGGCTATAAGAAAAAATTCGGAGTATCTACGCAACATTATTCCTTTGCGGTGAAAGCATTCGTGGATATGGCAAAGAAATTTGATATGTCAAAGTATGAATTTGCGATCCGCGAGACCAGAACTGCGGAGGTTTTGAGTGATGTAAGCACTATGCGCAGCGAGATTGGAGTTTTATATCTGTGTGATTTTAACAGGAAAGCACTGGAGAAGATGATGAAATCCGCAGGACTTACATTTCATCATCTGATAGACTGCCAGGCGTATGTATACATATGGAAGAATCATCCGCTGGCAAAAGAAAAATCTATCAGCTTCGAACAGCTGGAAGGATACCCGTGTCTGGCATTTGAGCAGGGAGACAATGGTTCGTTCTACTTTGCGGAGGAGATTTTATCGACGAATGAATATTCTCAGGTGATCAAGGCCAATGACCGGGCGACGATGCTGAATCTGATGGTGGGGCTGAACGGATATACCTTGTGCTCGGGGATTATTTGTGAAGAACTGAACGGGGATGATTACATTGCGGTACCGTTTCAGGACGATGCCCAGAATCCAAACAGTGTTATGGAGATCGGTTATATAGTGCGGAAGAATACCATGCTCAGTGAGATGGGAAAATTATACATAGAATTAATCCGTAAGTATCTGCAGATCTGATGCGAGTGCTTGAGAAATTTCTGCGAAAACATAAAATATAAAATAGTCAGTTATAAATTAAAACTATAACTGGCTATTTTTTTTGCATATTAGACAAACTATACCTATCATGTTAGTATGATTACACAAGATAAAACAAAGCAAACAAATAAGCACACAGAATAAACAAGAAAATGGAGGAAATGAAAATGGCAGATATTAAAGATTCAAAAAACTGGGGATTTGAAACAAAGCAGGTACACGTAGGACAGGAGAACGCTGATCCGGCAACAGACGCAAGAGCGGTTCCGATTTATGCAACTTCTTCTTATGTATTCCATAACTCACAGCATGCGGCAGACAGATTTGGACTCCGTGATGCAGGTAACATTTACGGAAGACTGACAAACCCGACAGAAGATGTATTCGAGCAGAGAATCGCAGCGCTGGAAGGTGGATCCGGAGCATTGGCAGTAGCGTCCGGAGCAGCAGCGATCAGTTATACATTCCAGGCATTGACAAAAGCCGGAGATCATATCGTAGCAGCTAAGACAATTTATGGTGGAACATACAACTACCTGGCACATACATTTCCGCTGAACAATAACGTAACAACAACGTTCGTTGATCCGGAGGAAGAGGGAGCATTTGAAGCTGCTATCCAGGAGAATACAAAAGCAATCTTCGTTGAGACACTTGGAAATCCAAACTCTAACGTAGCAGATCTTGAAAAAATCGCAGAGATTGCTCACAAACACGGACTTCCGTTAGTAGTTGATTCAACTTTTGCAACACCTTATCTGATCCGCCCGATTGAGTACGGTGCAGACATCGTTGTACACTCAGCAACAAAATTCATCGGTGGACACGGAACAGCAGTCGGCGGAGTGATCATTGACGGAGGACACTTCGACTGGAAAGCATCCGGAAGATATCCTTGGATCTCTGAGCCAAACCCGAGCTACCATGGAGTATCATTTGCGGAAGCAGCAGGTCCTGCAGCGTTTGTTACATACATTCGTGCAATCATCTTAAGAGATACAGGTGCAACACTTTCACCATTCCATGCATTCTTATTCTTACAGGGATTAGAGACATTGTCACTCCGTGTAGAGCGTCACGTAAGCAATGCGCTTAAGATTGTAGATTACCTTGCAAATCATCCACAGGTAGAGGCTGTACATCATCCATCACTGGCCAGTGAGTCAACACATGAGCTGTACAAGAAATATCTTCCAAACGGTGGTGGATCAATCTTTACATTCGAGATTAAAGGAGATGCTGAGACAGCACAGAAATTTATCGATAACCTGTCAATTTTCTCACTGTTGGCAAATGTAGCTGATGTGAAGTCACTGGTAATTCATCCGGCAACAACTACACATAGCCAGTGCACGGAAGAAGAACTGTTAGATCAGGGAATCAAACCAAATACAATCCGTCTCTCCATCGGTATTGAAAAAGCCGAAGATCTGATCGCAGCATTAGATGCAGCATTTGAGGCGGTAAAATAATAAGCTTTCAAGAGAACTTTATAGAAACCTAACCAGAGGCAGTGACCATGAACGGTCACTGCCTTAAATTGTGAAAATTGTGCGAAAAGTATGACCAAACAGGGTCTGAAATTGGCGTTTTGTCTTGTCCGATACCGTAAAATGTTGTATGATGGTACGGATAGAGGGCAGCGGATACCGTCAGGTAGTTTGTCCTGTTTATTTATAATAATTAAAAGGAAGAACGATATGATTAAAGAAAATCAAAAGTTTTTGAATCAGATACAGGTCGTGCTGGATGGAATTGTGATTATCATAGCGTATGCAATGGCATGGTATATCAGATTCCGAAGTGGTATATTTGAACTGGATATATGGTATTTGTCATTACAGGATTATATGAAGTGGCTGCTTCTTATAGTACCTGGTTTTTTGCTGTTATACTATATTTTTAAATTATATGTACCGAAGCGGGTGCTGGGAAGAAGACTGGAAGCCTGGCGTATATTGCAGGCCAATCTGATTGGTGTTATGGTCTTGATCATGGTTTTGTACATGATCAGACAGACAGATATCTCCCGTAGGATGTTGTTTGTGTTTGGCGTTTTGGATGTATGCGGAGAGGTTCTCGAGAGAAATATCATCCGTATGATTTTGCGTAAGATCCGCAAGAAAGGTTACAATCTGAAACAGATTTTACTGGTGGGTTACAGTAATGCGGCAGAAGAATATATAGACCGAATCAAGCTGAACCCTGAGTGGGGATATCAGATCCGGGGAATCCTTGATGATAATGTTGAGATAGGATTTGAGTATAAAGATATCAAAGTAATCGGCTGGCTGGATGATCTTGAGATTATCCTTCCGGAGAACCGGCTGGATGAGATCGTTATTACACTGGGGTTACAGGAGTATCCAAAACTCGGAAAAGTTGTAAATCTGTGCGAGAAATCCGGCGTTCATACAAAGTTTATTCCTGACTATAATAATATTATCCCGACAAAACCATATACGGAAGATATTCAGGGACTTCCGGTGATCAATATCCGTCACGTTCCTCTTACAAACTGGCTGAATCGTTTTATGAAGAGGTCGATGGATATCTTTGGCGCAATTGTTGCGATTATTTTATTCTCACCGGTGATGCTGACGGTTTCGATCATTATGAAGATCACAGATCCCGGACCACTGATCTTTAAGCAGGAGAGAATTGGTCTGAAGAATAAGCCGTTTTATATGTACAAGTTCCGTTCGATGATCGTACAGAAAGAGTCTGATGAGAAGAAGGGCTGGACAGTTAAGGATGATCCGAGAGTTACGAAGATTGGTAAGTTTATGCGAAAGACCAGTATTGATGAACTGCCCCAGCTGTTCAATATCCTGAAAGGGGATATGAGTCTGGTAGGACCAAGACCGGAACGTCCACAGTTTGTTGAGAAGTTTAAGGAAGAGATTCCACGATATATGATCAAGCATCAGGTCAGACCGGGACTTACCGGGTGGGCGCAGGTGAATGGCTACCGGGGGGATACATCTATCCGCAAACGTATTGAGTGTGATCTTTATTATATTGAGAACTGGACACTGGGCTTAGATATTAAGATCATATTCCTGACATTTTTCAAGGGATTTATCAATAAAAATGCCTATTAACAGGGTGTTTTGGGCGAGAAGATTTGGATATTAATTGATAATAAAGTAACAAAACAGAGTATACTCTAAAAAATTACAGAGTATGCTCTGTTTTTGTTGCATTCTTAAAAAAGTTGTGCTATTATATTTTTTACAAATAGTTAAGAGAAATTTAAGAATTACTGATCTGCGTAGAAGTTTAACGCGGAAAAGTGCCAGAGAGGTATTGGAAAGTATGTTGAGAGAGGAAGTATTGGAGCGTGCGCTCCGTTCTTACCAGGCTTATTACGATGTGGATATGGAATCGCCGGAAGAGCCATTTGTGGCAGAGGCTGCTTTTCATTCTCACGATGATGCGTATTTTCTGGTGAAAGGTGCAACGATCGGCGAGGCAGAGTCTAATGAATATGTATTCTTTGCATCTGTAGAGGAGTTGAGTGAGGGATTGCTCAGAGAACTGGACGAAGCTGCATGGGAGAAAGGAACTTCCAGAGTGAAACCGCATGTACACCATCGTAATACGGATGTGACATTGATCGTCATTGCGGACCGTGTGGAGGAAGCTGCACAGAAAGCAACGAGATCATTGAAGCATTATAAAAATTACCGCATGAGCCTCCAGGGGTTCAGCCACTATCATTTGATTGTTGTGGATGTTTCGACAGGGGAAAAGTTCTGTAACAGACAGGGACAGGACCTGAAGAAAATCTTTAACAATATACTTTAAGATTCTATATTAAGGAAAAGGAGAGAGGAACATGACAGCTATATTAATTATTGTAGTTGCAATCATCTTGCTTCTGATCGGTTATGTTGGTTATGGTTCATGGCTTGCAAAACAGTGGGGAGTAGATCCTAAAAAGTCAACACCAGCGATCGAGATGGAAGATGGAGTTGATTATGTTGCGGCAAAACCTGCAGTTCTGATGGGACATCATTTTTCATCAATCGCAGGTGCCGGTCCAATTAACGGACCAATTCAGGCAGCAGTATTTGGATGGGTACCGGTATTTTTATGGTGTATCATCGGAGGTATCTTCTTCGGAGGACTTCAGGATTATGGTTCATTATTCGCATCTATCCGTCATAAAGGTAAATCAGTAGGAGAGATCATCAGAGATTCTATGGGACGTAGAGCTCAGAAGTTATTTACTATTTTCGCTCTGTTAGTATTAATCCTCGTTATCGCATCTTTCGTAAACGTAGTAGCGGGTACATTCATGAGTGACGCAGGTTTTGGTGTGACTGGAGGACCGACAGGTAACCAGACAACAGCTATGATTTCATTACTGTTCATCGTACTTGCAATCATTTATGGATATATTACAAACCGTCTTGGAGTTAAGACATTACCTGCAACAATCGGTGGTATCATCGGTATCGTAGCAATCGTCGTAATCGGTCTTAACTTTGGTTTCGTAATGACACGTACAGAGTGGATCGTATTCATCGGAGCTTATATCGCTATCGCATCATTAGTTCCGGTATGGATCCTGTTACAGCCACGTGATTACCTTTCAAGTTTCTTGCTTTATGGTATGATGGCACTGGCTCTGATCGGTATCTTTGTTTGTGGATTTAACGGAAATGCAACTTTCAGCATTCCTGCATTTACAGGATGGACAACACCGATCGGAACGCTGTTCCCGGCACTGTTCATCACAGTAGCATGTGGAGCTTGTTCAGGATTCCACAGCTTGATCTCTACAGGTACATCTTCGAAACAGCTTGATAACGAGAAGAATGCAAAACCGATTGCATATGGTTCTATGTTGATCGAGTCTGCACTTGGTATCGTAGCTTTGATCGCTGTAGGTATGGTATTTGATAAATACACAGGTGGAGAGTTTGGCGGTCCTCCGGCAGCATTTGCAGCAGGTATCGCTACAATGTTCTCTACAGAGGGATCACACGTATATAACACAATTTATGCATTATTAACATTAGCAGTATCTGTATTCGCGCTCACATCACTGGATACAGGAACACGTCTTGGACGTTTCTTATTCTCAGAGTTATTCTTAAGAGAAGATGAAAAGACATGGAAAGATGCTAAGGGAGCTCGTAAATTCCTTGCACATCCACTTGTTGGTACTCTTTCACTGGTAATCATCGGATGTATCCTGGGTGGACTGTCACTCAGCCAGATCTGGGGATTGTTCGGAGCAGCCAACCAGTTACTTGCAGGTATCGCGCTTATGGCTGTTGCAGCATGGCTTGGACAGGCAGGAAAGAACAACAAGATGTTCTACTTCCCAATGGTATTCATGCTTGCAGCTACACTTTGCAGCTTAGTGCTTACTGTAAAAGCTAAGATCATCATGATCGGAGCAGGACAGGCTCTCTGGGGAGACTGGTTCCAGTTACTCTTCGCAGCAGCAATGGCAATCCTTGCTATTATCCTGGTTGTTGAAGGTATTCAGACATTTAAGAAACAGGCAGCAGAAAAGAAAGCGGCTTAAGTTCTTACATAATTTAATAAAAGCTAATAAGAGGGGGTTGTTGCCTGGTTTTGGGCGGCAATCTCCTTTTTGTCAGACGACGAAGGGGAGTCCGAGTTATCCGAAAATCCTGGTGACCGTATACAATCTCCTGAATGTATTTCCGTAGATTTGGGATAGTGAACCATAGACAGATTTCCCTCAAAATGGTAAAATTAAACTATCTGAAATACACAAAAACAGGAGGAAAAAAGAGATGAAAATAGCAATTGGTTGCGACCCTAATGCAGAGAAAGAGAAGCAGGATCTGATCAAATTTATTGAGAGTAAAGGCCTTGGAGAGTGCACGGATTTCGGAAGTGAGGATCCGATTTATGCGAACGTAGCAATTAAGGTTGGAGAAGCTGTAGCAGCTGGTGAGTATGACAGAGGAATTCTTTTGTGCGGTACAGGACTTGGAGTTTCTATTGCGGCAAATAAAGTAAAAGGAGCTTATGCAGCACTGTTATCTGATGTATACTCTGCACAGCGGGCACGTCTCAGCAATGATGCTAATATCGCATGTATGGGTGCATTTACAACAGGAAGCAAGGAAAGAGAACTGATGACAGAGACATTCCTTACAAATGAATTTGTACCGGGATGCTCATCACAGCCTAAGGTAGATGCTTTTGTAAAATATGATCAGGAGAGATAATATATGAGAGCACCATATGAATGTGATCTGCATACGCATACGAATCGTTCAGATGGAGCTGATACTTATGAAGAGTTAATAGAGCATGCAGTAGAGCGAGGGCTTAAAGTCCTCGCTATTACTGACCATGATATTACGCCGTTGTCTGCCGTGGCGACCGAAGACGGAGCGGTTCCGCTGAAAGAGTACGGCAGAGAAAGAGGTATCAGTATCATACCGGGCATAGAATTCTCCTGCAATACAGAGATCGAGGATGTTCATGTAGTTGGTCTTGGGTGCGATTTTTCCCATCCAGGCTTTGCTGCTCAGGAGCAGAAGACTGTAGAGAGTAAGATAAAAGGATACAGTCTTTTGTGCGAAAAACTGACGGAACAGGGGATGCCTGTGTCGATGGAAGCAATCTGTACATATAAAGGGAGAAATATCAGCCGGGAAGAAGTACAGAAGAAGATGATTTTTGAATATATGGCAGATAAGGGTTATGCAGAGGACTGGAGCAAAGCAAAATTGATGGTGAAAAATACACCATCGTTCCAGATCAAACGTGAGAAACCGGAGGCGGAAGATATAATCCGGTTGATCAAAGAGAGCGGAGGAATTGCAGTTCTCGCACATCCTTATTTGATTGAAGAAGCTGCCTGTCTGTCCGGCGAAAAAGGAAACAGGACAGAATATATCGACAGACTGATCGAGGCGGGCCTTGACGGAATAGAAGGGGCTTACCCGTACAATAAGACCAGTTATGGGGGAACACTGACTCCAAAGCAGATCGAGGCCGAGATCAGAGAACGATATACGGATCGGGTTCGCTTTATCTCAGGAGGTTCGGACTATCATGGGGACAGGAAGAAAGGAATGACAGAAGCGAAATGTCGCGACCTGGGGGAAAAAGGACTGTCGTATGATGAGTTTATGAAAACCCCGCTTCGCCGGCTGATCGAAGAATGCTGAACAAAAATGCAGACATGAAAAGATGAAACATGTGGATATAGATATAATAAAGAAAAGACTTCGGGAGAGAAGTCTTTTCTTTATTAATACAGTAATTCAATTACTCGGTAATACCGCCTTCGTTGATTGCGATGATGCGGCAAGGGCAAGCCTCGATTCCAGGAATTCTCAGTGGAAGCATGATTACAAGTGCTCTTCCGCCTTCGATCTTGTCAAGGTTTGTCAAAGACTCGATCATACAGCATCCGTGTCCAAGGGCAAGATTGTGGTTTGGCTGATCCGGAAGGTTCAGATCTTCGATAGAAGTTGCGTCTGTTCCAAGACCAAATACTTTTTTCTCTTCTACGAGATATTTAGCTGCCTCTGTTGTAAGATAAGGGAATGCTTCCCAGTCATCTGTACGCCAGTTTTTGTCAAAGCCTGTGTGGAAGAAGATGATATCTCCTTCTTTGATCTTGTCGTCGTATTTCTTAACATCTTCCAGAGTGATATATCCTGCCATATCGCCCGGTTTTGGATGTCCGATTTTTCCCGGAACTTCGATTACCTGGCATTCACACATGAGATGATCTAATGGGAATGAGCAGGCATCTGCGCCGCCTTCTACGTGGTGAAGCGGAAATTCTACGTGAGTACCGCAGTGTGTAGAGAAGTTTACATCACCTGATACATACCATGTTCCGGGACTGTGCGGTTCTCCTCTTTCGCCGAGGAAGTTTACATCATATAACCATGTCTGAAGGTTAAAAGGTTCTTCTCTTGGAAGCATGCGGTGGTTTAATTCTACAACTTTGCTAAAATCTACTTTCATGATAACATTCTCCTTTTTGAGTTTATTTATTGTTGAGCATGTCTGCACGTCTTGACATGATCTCTTTGAGTGAAGGGTACAACTCTTTGTAGAGTTTGTAATATTTCTTATAAGTTTCATGAGCTTCTTTGTCGGGCTCGATCGGTGGATTCATTGTGATCCATGATTCCATTTTCTCAAAATCCGCAATCTCACCGGAACCTAACGCTGCCATGTAAGCATCTCCGAGTGGGGCTTCAATCTCCTGTACAGGTGTATAAATAGGAAGACCTGTAACATCTGCAAAAATCTGTTTCCAGATTGCAGACTTGGCACCTCCGCCGACTAATACAATCTTATTGATCTGCACATCCGGATCACTCATGGATTCCATGATATGACATAAAGAGTAAGCAACCGCCTCTAAAAGTGCACGGTAAATATGTCCCTTAGTGTGAGAAAGGGTAAGTCCGAATAAAACGCCGGTGGCTTTTTCATCCCAAATCGGTGTGCGTTCGCCCATGAAGTATGGAAGCGCGATCAGACCGTCAGAACCAGGCCCGATCTTCTGGGTTCGAATGAGTTCTTCGAGTTCATCATATTCGGCAGCGCTGTCGTTCCCAAGGAAGTTGTTGACGAACCATCTTGGAAGCGCTCCGGAAGTGGAAGCTCCGCCATAAGTATAACTGATGTGGGTCGGGTCAATACAATAAGGCATAGAGACCAGATTGGCATTGTCCGGCTTTTTGTTGTGTATGTACCCCCAGTTCAGAGAAGTACCAAGAACGGCGGCGTTGTCACCGAGATTGGTGATACCTGCACTGAGCATGGAAGCAATACAGTCCACGGTTCCGGCACACATCGGTATCGGATGATCCAGACCGAGACGCTCCTGGTATTCCTGGTTCAGTTCGCCAATGATGTCACTGGGATTGTAAAAAACCATCGGGAGTGCATCATAAGGAATCTCCATCTTCTCGCACATCTCTTTGGACCAGGAGTGTGTGTTGTAATCATAGATTCCGCCGACATTTCCGGCAGAACAATAATCAACTGTCAGTTGTCCGGTCATTTTGTAAATGATATAACTGTGGATCGGAATAATATGTTTTATTTTTTTCCAGTTCTCAGGTTCGTGTTCTTTCACCCATACAAGTTTTGTGTAGCCGAAATAAGAATCGATACCATTTCCGGATACTTCGAAAATCCTGTCTTCGCCGATAGAATCGGCTAAAGCTTTACCTTCTGCTTCCGCACGACGATCCATCCAGATCAACGCCGGTCTGACGGAATCCATATTTTCGTCGCACATAGCACCGGTGCCTCCGTACAGAGCACTGATGCAGATGCTCTTAATGTCCTGGCTGGAAGGGAGGTCTGCAATCACGGCTTTAATGGTATCACAGGCTGCATTCAGCCATACATCCGGTTCCTGCTCTGCCCAGTTGTTGTGGAGCTGGATAATACCATATGTTTTGGAGGACTGTGCAAGGATCTGCCCGTTCACATCGGTGGCAACAGCTTTTGTGCCGGAAGTACCGATGTCACATCCAATAAAAACTGGTGTACTCATATAAATGTCTCCTTTAATCTAATTCTGCATGAAGGTAATCCATGGTCTTTTTCATTCCATCATAGACTTCTTCGTCAGGAACTTCAAATATAGTAACAACTTCCAGATACTGCGGAATATCATCGAGACCTGCGTCGGCAGTAGCCTTTTTGATGAGATCCGGAGTTACAATTCCTTCCCGCGTGAAGTCCCAGTGCCGATCTAATAATCCATCGGTTTGCTGCAGATGGATGGATCCGATATAAGGTGCGCAGGTTTTAAACCACAGATTAATATCTGCTTCATCCTGGAGTAACGGCTGGTATAAAGCATGTCCCCAGTCAATCAGCAATTTGATCGGAATCGCGCTTCCCTCTAAATCTTTCATCATCTGGACTGCAACAGAAGGACTGTGAGGAAATTCGGTGATCAAAGGTGTTGCCTCTATATGTATTTCCTTTAAGCCTTGTTGTTTTCCGTAGTCGGCCAGTGTGCGTAAATGAGTTAACATTGACTGGTATAACTCTTTGCGCTTTTTTGGATCTCTGGCATCATTATAGTCCATGCCTCCAACAGGAGTTCCCATGATGTCGGCGCCTAGTTCCAATGTCAGATCAATAGCCCGTTTGAAAAATTCAACGGAGATTTCCTGCTGTTCAGGATAAGGTGACAGAAGCTGCGGATAAGAATAAGAAGCAACTCCGCCAAAAGTAGCATCGATGGAAATACCGTAAGCGGAAAATGCATCACGATATCGTTTTGCCATCATTTTTCGCTTTTCTTCCGGCCACCATGGATCAATAAGATCCCAGGTGAATTGTACATGAGATACACGAAAATCTTCTTTACACATTTTTGCCAGATGCTCAGGCTTTAACCACCGTTTAACGGCGAATGACAGATTAAGACCAAAATTCATATATACCTCCTTGTTATGATTATAACGCTTCGTTCAGTTCTTTCATACCATTTTCGTATTCTTCTTTAGTAGGTGTTTTTCCGTGGAAAGCAACAACATTTTCCATAAAAGATACGCCCTTGCCTTTTACTGTGTGAGATACAATCGCTGTCGGGCGGCCTTTGCATGCGCGGGCTGCATCCAACGCTTCGAAAATCTCGTTGAAATCGTGACCATTGATCTCAATCACGTTCCAGCCGAATGCATCCCATTTTTTTGCGATGTCCAGCATATCTTTAACTTTCTTAGTTTCTGCATCGTTTTGCAGACCGTTGACATCGATAAAAGCAACCAGATTATCGAGGTGATAATGAGATGCAGTGGCTGCTGCTTCCCAGATCTGACCTTCGTTGATCTCACCGTCGCCGATCATGCAATATACACGGGAATCAATTCCCTGATGTCGGTTTCCGAGAGCCATTCCGTTGGCTGCGGATAAACCAATACCGAGAGAACCGCTGGTCATTTCAACACCGGGAGTCTTCTTCATATCCGGATGTCCCTGTAACATAGAGTTTACGCGGCGGAAAGAAGTCATTAGTTTTTCTTTTGGGAAAAAGCCGGCATTTGCAAGTGTGGCATAAAGTGCCGGTGCAGTATGACCTTTTGATAAAATAAATCTGTCACGGTCCGGTTTCTTTGGATCTTTTGGATCGTAGTTCATCTCGTCAAAGTAAAGAGCTGTTAAAACTTCTACCTCGGAGAAAGATCCTCCCAAGTGACCTGACTGAATGTTATAAATCATTTCCAGAATATCTTTACGAATAGTATTTGCCTGTTTTTTTAATTCTTCTATATTTCTTGACATGATGTTCACCTACGCTTTCATGCTGACTGCTTTTTTGGCTGCTGCTACGATATCGTCGGAAGTTAAACCATATTTCTTATACAGTTCATCCTGAGTACCGGATTCTCCGAAGTGATCAGGAACTCCGATGCGGATGACCGGAACCGGGTGAGTCTGTGACAGGTATTCGCAGACAGCGCCTCCAAGTCCTCCGATGATAGAGTGGTCTTCGGCTGTTACAAAAGCACCGGTCTTCTTGGCCTGAGCAACTAACAGCTCTTCCGGAAGTGGTTTAATAGAGTAAGCATTGATTACAGTGGCATTGATACCATCTTTCTTTAAAGCGGAAGCAGCTAATAATGCCTGCTCTACCATAAGACCGCAGGCAGCGATCGTTACATCGTCGCCTTCTGTCAGAACATCGGCGCCGCCCGGTACAAATGTCTTACTTCCTTCGAAAATGTCTTCGGCGAGATCACGTCCGAGACGGAGATAAGCAGGACCATCATGCTCGAGCATTGCTGTAACTGCTGCTTTGGTCTCTGTAACATCCGAAGCAACGAAAACTTTAAAGTTAGGAAGTGTACGCATAACAGCGATATCTTCCAGTGCCTGGTGGGTCGCTCCGTCTTGTCCTACACATAAACCGGCGTGAGTCGCAACGATTTTTACATTTAAATTAGGATAAGCGATCGCCTGACGGATCTGCTCAAATGGTTTCTCGGATACGAACATTGAAAAACCAACAACGATAGGGATAAGCCCTGTGGTAGCCATTCCGGCAGCAGTGCTGACCAGATCGGCTTCACTGATGCCAACACCAAACATCCGGTCAGGATATTCGGCAGAAAATTCGGTTAACTTAAGTGCTCTGGCAGAGTCTGCATTCAGAACTACCATATTTGGATAATCTTCGGCGTGGTTATTGATTGCATCAATAAGAGTTGCTCGGAATGAACGTTTCATAATATACAAGTCCTTTCTGAAGAATGTTTTGTGTTATTTGATACTCCAATTGTACAACTGAAAAAGTGGAGTATCAATATTGAAAAGTATCCAATAAAATCGGAGTGAAATTCATCTAAAACTGTGCAAAGTGCTAAAACAGAACTCCAAACAGCACAATTGTGCTCCAAAAAAATAAGATTGAAATCGGAGCATAATTGTGCCATAATAAAAAAGGACAAAAATGCTAAATTATATTTAGTAAATACTTAAATAAATTGAACTGGAGAATGCCAATGCAAAAAGGTGAGAACATAAGGAATATTCTTGCAACTACAAAATTTTTGCTTCCAAGTCTTACATCAGCAGAGAAGAGGGTGGCAGAATTCCTGTTGTCAGCACCCAGAGAAGTTACGCAGATGTCTCTACAGAAGTTGTCAAAGTGCTGTGAATGTGGAGAGGCTACCATCGTACGTTTTTGCAAAAGTGTCGGAGTATCCGGTTATGCGGAACTTAAGCAGGTGTTGAAAAGGCAACTGAATCACCCCGTTGAAAAAGCTGGCTGGACAGATAACGGACAGGCGCATGGGATGGGAGAGATCGTAGAGAGTGTTTTTGAACTGAATATTTTAAATTTAAGAAAGACACTGGAAGTTGCCTCTATAGAAGAATATGAAAGTGCATGTGAGGCAATCGCACATTCTAAAAAGGTTTGTTTTTTTGCAATAGGTGATGCTATGTTCCCGTGCAGATATATGTGCCTGAGATTTCGCCGCATCGGATATGAGAGTTATGCAGACAGTGATTCGGATGTGCAGGTGGTGAATGCATATAATATGCAGGAAGGTGACGTGGCGATTGCGATCTCGCACAGTGGAAGAAGCAAGCAGGTGGTGGAAGCCATGCGTATTGCAAAAGAGCAGGGGGCCACAACAATCTGTATCACAAAGGCAGGAAAATCAGAACTTACAAAATATTCGGATATCGTACTGTACAATGTGACAACAGATTCGACCGTGGACAAAGAGATTATTGCGCGAAGGGTTGCAGAGCAGGCAATGCTGGATGCAATCTATGTGGGGGTTATGCAGAAGATGGAGGCAGATTCTTACGCAAGGTTGAAGGAGATGTCGGATAATCTGAAAGTGAACAAGCTTCCGGATAAGAATTTGTAGGAAGAGTTTATAGTAGCTAAAGAGTGAGTTGAGAAGGAGTTATGGATGAAATATAAAGCAAAAGATATTGCGAGAGAGTTGGGTGTATCACCGGCGACAGTGTCGCTGGTTTTGAATAATCGTCCCGGCGTTGGAGTAAAGAAACGACAGGAGATCATAGATAAGATTATAGAATTAGACTGTGAATATTTACTCAAAGACGGAGGGCTTAATAAAGGGGATATCGGGTTTATCATTTATAAGTGCGGAGGCACGATCATAGAAGAGTATCCGGTGTTTAATTATATGTCCGAGAGTATTACGAAAGCAATCGAGAAGAATAATTATACGATGAATATTATGTATCTTGATAGAAATACATCGCTGACGGACCGCTATATGGCTCTGGAGAATTTTAAATGTGCCGGATATATCGTTTATGGGGTTGAAATGTACCATGAAGATATCGAGATGTTTTCAAAATTGGATGTGCCATGCGTGTATCTGGATAATCCGTTTATTGATTCAGATGTAAACACAGTGACAATTGATAATTACCTGGGGATTAAGCAGGAATTTGATTACCTCTATGAGATGGGACACCGGGAAATAGGGTATATAAAAAGCAAAGTGCCGATCCAGTGCTTTGATGAAAGATACGATGCATACTGCAGACTAATGACAAAAAAAGGTCTCCCGATATGCGAAGAATATATTATGAATGTGGGATACAGAGAGAGCGAGACAGGTGCAGATATTGAAAAATATCTGGAACAAGCTGAAAAACTACCGACAGTATTTATGGCAGATAACGATCTTCTGGCATGTCGTGCTCTGCGGGTTTTTAAAGAAAAGGGAATTCGGATACCGGACGAGGTCTCGTTTGTAGGATTTGATAACCGAAGAATCTGTTCATTTGTGGAACCGAGTATGACAACGATACAGCTCCCGGGTGAGGAAATGGGTGAATTAGTGGTAGAATTGCTGATGAAGTGCCTGGAACACAGCCTGACCACGACGCTTAAATATAAAATAAATCCTAAACTGGTAATAAATAACAGTGTGAAAAAAATGATATAAAGCCCGATTTATCAAGGGTTAAGTGGTTTTGCTAAAATTAATTTAGTAAAACCACTAATTTTTTATTCAAATTTAGGTTGACAGTAAGATGTAAAGGTGGTATAAATTAGTCATAAAGTCAAAAAACACAAGGAATTCTGTTATATTTTAGTCAAGTTGCTACAAAACGAACAAAAGATTGTGAAATTAATTAAAAATGAACCTATAAAAAATTTAGTTTCAAATTTAAAAAATTTCCTGAAAGAATTCCAAAAAGCGGCTGAAAAATACGAAAGAAAGGAGGACACGTTTCTACAAAAGCTGAACAGCTTAAGAGAGCAAAGGTTTTTAGTTGAAAGGAGAAAAGAAAATATTATGAAAAAGAAAATTGTTAGTTTATTATTAGTAAGTGCAATGGTAGCCACAATGGTAGGCTGTGGAAACAGCGGAAGCAGCTCTTCATCAGATGAGAGCACAAAGACAGCAAGCTCAGACAAAAAAGCAGGCGACGAAGAATCAGTTGCAAACGCTGCAGATCTTGCAGACAAAGATTATGACACAAGTTACGAGCCAAAGAAAGATGAATATAAGATTTACTGTACATATAAGTTAGTACATGCTTGGTATGACGCTATCGAAGTTGGTGTAAAAGCAGCTGTAGAAGATTTCAAAGACAAAGGCGTTACAATCGATTATGAGTGGTATGCACCGGTTCAGGCAGACGCTCAGGATCAGGTTAACTCTATTGAGACAGCAGCAGGACAGGATTGGGATATGATTCTTGTTGATGTTAACCAGGAATCATTAACAGAGCCAGCAATTAAAGAAGCAATTTCAGCAGGAAAGAAAGTCGGATTATTCGCATCTGCAGACCTTCCGGATTCAGGAAGAGAGTTCTTCGTAGGAAACAATGATAACTACGGTGATGGAGCTGCAATCGCTGATGCTGTATATGAGAAGATGGAAAAAGACGGAAAGAAACAGGTTGCTTTCTTATCAGGAACAATCGGAGCTACTTCTCATGAGTCAAGATTACAGGCATTCAAAGATGAAGCAGAGAAATATGATGTAGAAGTTGTTGATGAGCAGAGAGATGACGACATGGTAGAGAATGCTATCACAATCACAGAAGCTTGGTTACAGGCTTATCCGGATCTTGGTGGTATCTTATGTAACAACATGTCTAACCCTGTAGGTGCTTGCCAGGCTGTAGCAGATGCTGGAAAATCTGGTGACATCGTTATCGGTGGTATGGATCATGACCTTCGTACATTAAATTATCTTGAAGATGGAACATTATATGTAGCATGTATCCAGAACTGTTATGACATGGGATACAAAGCTATCTATGAAGCTGTTAAATGTATCGACGGAGAGAAACCATCTGAAGAAGTTACAGACGTAGGATCTTCATTAGCATATCAGAAAGATGCTCAGAAATACATTGATATGTTATTCGCTGATGCTCAGTAAGATTTCTAGGTTAATAGAATACTGATGGAATGACACCACGTGTTAGACTGGCTGAGTAGAAGGTAAAAAGAATTCCACGTGATTATGTGCGCATAGTCACGTGGAATTTTTAATAGGAAAGTAATTAAAATGAACGAAAATAAGTAGCACTTGATGGAAATAAGATAGTAAGGAAGTGAATAAGTTGAGCGAATTCGTAGTTGAAATGAAAGGCGTTACTAAGATATTCCCTGGAACAAGGGCTCTGGATAAGGTAGATCTTAGTATTAAGCCGGGAGAGATTCATGCGCTCCTTGGAGAGAATGGAGCAGGTAAAAGTACATTAATGAACTGCCTGGTAGGGCAGTATATCATGGATGAGGGTCAGATCTATATGGACGGACAGCCAATTAAGATCTCATCGCCAAAAGAGGCACAGGCTCATCATATTGTAATCGTTCCGCAGGAATTAAACCTGATCCCGGAAGCATCGATTGCAGAAAATATATTCCTTGGCAACGAACGTGCCAACGGAGTGAAGATAAATTGGAAACAAGCAGAAAAAGAAGCGGCAGAATTGCTGAAACTTCTTGATGTGGAAATAGACGTTACACAGCAGGTAAAACATTTATCAGCAGCGTACCAACAGCTGGTATCTATTGCGAGAGCACTGGCATATTCACCGAGAGTGCTGATCCTGGATGAGCCTACTGCTGTATTAACAAACAAAGAAGCTGATTCATTATTTGCGTCTATGCAGAGACTGAAAAAATCAGGAACAGCAATGATCTTTATTACGCACCATCTGGATGAGGTTATGAGTCAGGCGGACCGTGCAACAATCATGCGAGATGGTAAATTAGTAAAAGTAACAGAGATTAAAGATATTACAAAAGAAGAAATCGTAACCAACATGGCTGGAAAGAAAGTAACAGAATCCCAGCATGTTATCCGTGAGATTACGGGAGATGTATTTTTTGAAGCCAAACATCTGACAAGAGCAGAAGAGTTTGAGGATATCAGCTTTAACGTAAGAAAAGGTGAGATCCTTGCGGTTTCCGGTCTGGTTGGAGCCGGAAGAACAGAAGTTTTCAAGACAGTATTTGGAATCACACGTCCGGAACCTGGCGGACAGATGTTTGTTGAGGGAAAAGAGGTAGATATCACAGACCCAAGAGCAGCAATCAAACTTGGCATGGGATATATATCAGAAGAGAGACGACACGATGGTATTACTCCTGGTATGTCAGTTATGGAGAACCTTGTATTACCATCTTATGATCAATTGAAAAAGAATGGATTGATTGATTACAAAAAAGCGGCGGAAGTCACTGATAAATATATCGAAAGATTCCATATTAAGACCGCAGGACGGGATGCTCTGATTAAGAATCTGTCCGGTGGTAACCAGCAGAAAGTTATCGTAGCACGCTGGATGGCAAAGGGAATCAAGATGCTTATTATGGATGAGCCGACGCGAGGAATTGACGTTAATGCGAAAGCGGAGATCCATGCACTTGTCAGAGAACTGGCAGATAACGGTGTGGCTGTAGTAGTTATTTCTTCGGAGATGGAAGAAGTACTGGCATTAGGCGATCGTATCATGGTAATGCATCAGGGTAAGATCAAAGGATTTATCGATGATGTAGATCTTGTATCAGAAGAAGATGTTCTTCAGTTGGCATTTAAGTAGGAGGTAATATATTATGAAAAAAGTATCAACATTTTTCAGATCAACGGCAGGAATGGTATTGATCGTAACGATTCTTGCAGGATTAGGAGTGCACCTTTTGACAGGAAACTTCTTTACAGCATATAACATAAGTACATTAACAAGACAGGCAGCGTTCGTTATCATTGTTGCTTTCGGACAGACGTTGGTTCTTCTGACCGGAGGTATCGACCTTTCAGTAGCGGCAGTTGGTTCTGTATCAGCGATGACCGCAGCTATTCTGATGGTTAATCACGGCGTGAATCCGACGATCGCCATCATCGTATCAAGTTTGATCGGACTGGGACTTGGCCTGGTAAACGGATTGTTCATTGCTTATTTAAAACTGACACCTTTTATCGTAACTCTGGCAACTGCCGAGATTTACAAAGGTATCGTTTACATCGTTACAAAAGGTACTCCGATCGTAGGAATTCCTGAGAGCGCACAGTTTGTAGCCAACGGAGTCCTTGGCGGATTCCTTCCGACAATCGTTATTATTATGGCGTTGATTTGTTTTATACTTGCCATGATGCTGAAATATACCAAATTCGGACGTCACGTATTTGCACTTGGTGGAAATAGAAACTGTGCGAAAATCGTTGGTATCAAAACAGAAAGAGTAGAAGTAATTGTATATATGCTCAGTGGACTTCTGGCATCCTTTGCAGGAACTATGATGGCATGTAAACTTGCATCCTTCCAGGCAACAATCGGTGAGAACTGGGTTAACCCGACAATCGCAGCATCTGTACTTGGTGGTACATCAATGCTTGGTGGTATCGGTGGAGTTGTCGGTACTGTAATCGGTGGTCTGTTGCAGCAGACAGTATCTGTATCTATTACACTTCTTCGTGTATCTTCTTACTGGGAGACAGTTGTTACCGGTGGAGTTGTGCTGATCGCCGTAACCGTTGATGCTATTAAGGAGAACCCGGTAATGCGTGATAAAGTGGGACGTCTCTTTAAAAGAAAATAAGAACATGTACATATTATAAATATGACAGGGAGGATGGCGAATATGGATAATTTAAAAGCATTGGCCTATGAATTAAGAGAAGATGTCATGGATATCATCATGTCAGGCAAGGCAGGACATATTGGTGGAGATATGAGTGTTATGGAGATATTAACAGAGATCTATTTTGATCAGATGAATATCAGCCCTGAGAATATGGATGATCCAAA
>CAKRJP010000011.1 GCA_934351835.1 uncultured Lachnospiraceae bacterium | reverse complement strand
ATACCGTCCGTTCTGTCAAGGACTGCCCTGACGGCGTATCGGCTTCGCCTTGTTCCTTGACATCACTAGATGACGAAAATCTTATTTATAAAATGAAAACATGGAAATATTCAGTAGGATATCAGCATTCAAACATTATTTAGAATGAACTTATAAAAATCAATTGATATTTAAATTCGTTTTATTGCTTTCAAATTTTTCTATTAGATTTTTCCCCATTACAATAATTTCTTTTTTCCAAGGATTTCCAAATATTCCATATTTCCAGTCAGAATCAAAAAATAAATGATAATCCCCATTCGGATAGTAGGTAGGAAAATAAACAGTACATTTTCTGTTAGTGTCATAATATTCATAATCACAAGGGATATATTCTTTTGGGGAAAATGTAAAACAGTCATGTTGCCAATCAAAAGCATACATTTTATCACTTACCAACTCTTCCAAAAAAGAATTAATTAGATGCTCCTGTTCATCTGACCAAGGAGTGTCTTTGTGATACGTCTTATTCTCAATGGGGATTTTTATCCATTCAAATTGTCCGTGTATCTTGGGTGTGAATTTATATTCATTATATAATTTGTTCCATAAGAGATTTTCTGTATTTTGCGGAATAATTTTCAATATTATATTCCCCCTGCTGTTATATTATCCTACTCTTTATTATGTAAATTTCTTAAGATGTGATAATACATTTTCATATCCTCATCTACTTGCTCTTTACTTCGCATACTATAAGTGTCTAAGTTAGCTGTATCTACGCTTAAACCAAGCATTCTACAGATAACATCAACTTGCCACACCTCAAGTGGAATTTCCAATTTCCTATCGTCATATGCATCTATTACTAATGTTACAGATTTAATATTATCTTTTCTTTTGATGTTATTTTTCATCGTACTGTATCCTTACTTTACAAGTGTGAATTTATCTCTTTATATTTTGGTCAGCATACGAGTATACTTTATCCCAAAAAGATTCATAATCATTATTTAGAGCAAGATTATAATAGTAAATATCTGTATTTTCTTGTGAAGAGTCATTTTCAAAAGCGGTTAGTACTTTTGCTTCTTCAATCAATCCCATATCAGTGAGAGCTTCAATAACATTCTTATAAGATTTAAAGTCTAAACCATTCATGGCTAATTCTGTGTCATAATCAATGACTGTTATAATATTTTGAATCCAAGATGGCAAATTTCCGAACTCTTTTCGGACTTCTGCATGTTCATAAATATCTGCCATTGCTTGAACAAAGTCTTCACCATTGGTAATCTCTGATAAAGCCTTATCTATAAAATTCATCTATATACCCTCTTTTCAATAAAATTCAATTTTCTGTAACTATTGTATCATTAAACGATAAGTAAGTCATATGAAAATCTAAATCATTTTTCGTATATTTGAATCTTAAATTTATCAGCATTGTTTTTAACATTATTACCGTCATTATCTGATGAATATATAATCTGATACATACGTTGATTATGCTCATAACTCCACTCATTGGAATAAACAGATATAACTATTTCGTTCGGATAACCTGTAATATCATAAGAAAAGCGAACATTTCTATATTTATTCTCAACTGCCTTTTCAATGAGTTCTTCTGCATATTTTTCTTTGTCTAAGTTAAACAGCTTATTAGCAATGACATCAAACTCTTGTTTATAAAAAGTATCAGAAGTGCTGACCATAGTGTTAACAGCTTGTTCTTCACGTCCGTATTGTAAATATCCCAGAAAAGCAATAATACATATCAATATTCCCATAATAATATAACGCTTTTTCATACGACACCTCTCAAATAAGTGTTCGTATACGAACACTATCATAAACGCTATTTTACGCTAATAATAATTACATAGCAAGGAATTATGAAAGAAAGCGGAAAATTCGTGAGATGATTAAATACGATAAATTATGGGAGACAATGAAAGCCAAAGGCATTTCACAATATGATTTGTATACGCATTATCATATGAATCGTTCTCAACTGAACAGGTTAAGACATAATCAGAATGTTGAAGTGAATACGATTGATAAGCTGTGTAATATATTGGATTGTAATGTGGAAGATATTATGATGCACTATCCAGACGATAATGTATTTTAGAGGAGATATGAAGTGACGCATGAAAAAGATGATACCATGCTGAACGATTTCTCCTTTCTTGTTTTTTACCATCCATGTTGTCAAAATGTAGTCAAATGTAGTCAAAACTCAATCGAAGAAATGCTTATTTTACAGGGATTATGAGGATTTCCCACAGGGTTCGATTCTCTCATCCCCTGTTTGAAAAGCATCGCATTTGCGATGCTTTTTTCTTTGGCTTTTTAAGGATTTATCTGTATTATGCTTTTTAACTATATATATTCATAGATAATAGGTAGTTGCTATTAATTTGCTGTGAAACTAATATATCTGCATGATATAAATGGCATATTTTATGCAGAAAAATAATTTAAAAAATAAAAGTACGCTTGGAACTTTGTCCAAGCGCACTATAGGTATAGTCTATTTTGCATCAAGTAATAGTTTTTCAGCTTTTGCAATTTCCTCATCGGTTGCTTTTAATAATCTTTTGGCATCATCGATAGAACCATTTTGTATACATTCTAAAATTGATGTAAGACGACCTTCTGTACGACCTTCCGCGTGTCCCGTTGCGCGACCTTCCGCAAGACCTTCCGCAAGACCTTCCGCACGTGCCTGCTCACGGATTTTATTTTGCAAATTTTCTAATTCTTTGCACATAATCGCCACCCCTTCCTTGTCCTCTTTAAAATAGCTTACTCGTTTTGCTAATATAGGATTATACATATCTTTTGCATCTTTGCATCGAAAATCATGCATCAATTTTCCAAGTTCTGTTTCATTAATAATCTGTGAATTTACATATATGATATGCGCTTCATCATTAAAAGATTTTTGGTTTTCACGGATTGTACGATCGATATGATAAATCGGAAGATTGCTTTTTAATACATCATTTTCGGTAATGAAGATGACATAGGTTTCTGGCAGATCTTCAAATTCATCTCCCGGTTCAGTGATATTACTATCTAACAAACTGCTGTTATATCTGGCTCTTTTTTCGCTGGCGCCTTTGTCATTTCGTTGGATTTCAATGTCGTATATTTTTCCGGCAGAGTCTATAGCAAAGATATCTAAGCGAGCGGAGCGTCCCTGCAAGTTTTTTAGAGAATATTGTATCCGAACGTCTTGAACTTTTAAATCGGTCCGCTCGAGAATAATTTGTAAGAGTACTTCGGCACACTTTGGATCTTCAAACACTTTACTCATAAAATCGTCATCTAGTAAGCGGAAATCTTCGATACATTTCAAAAAAGCTGCATTAAATTCTTGTAGATTAGTAATTTTTTTCTTGTTTTTGCCCATGTCTGATCCTTCTCCTTTCATAAAGTACTTTTGTTTTAAGTCATCGGATCATCCATGAAAATTCGGTATGTTCATATGTTATCTCTCCCTTCATTAAAAATATTTATAAAAACAGAGATGACATATAGAACATCCCTGAAAAGCATTACTTTGTAGGGATATTCCCTGTATTCTTTTTTTATCTTTTGTACAGCCAGTGCAAAATCTGGCATTATTTTCGTTTATTTGATTTGTGTATATTATATTGTATTAATCATATTTAAGTCAATTACATTATCCCTGCTGGCCATTTGACTGCCGGATCATATCTTCCACAACGATGTCGTAAATCTCACCGATGGAATTGCAGTATTCTAAGATCTTCCAAGGTTCATTCGTATGAAAATGAATCTTTACCAGATCTTCATCTCCGGCTGCGATTAGGCTGTTGCCTTCAAAATGTTCGGAAATGTAATCTGCAATGTCATCCTCATCCAGATCTTCGTCTCGTCTGTCGATCAGAAGCTGTGTGTCATAGCGATAGGCAAATTGATCTTCTTCAACGTCAATAGAATTCATATTATTCGTCCTCCTTATGAATTATTGCAATAGAATTTTAAAGTCTCATAAGTAAGCCCGGTCTGATGACAGGTCTCTTTCATAGAATACATCAAAAAAACTTCTGTTGCAGAAAAATTTGTAAAAAAGTTCAAAAAAGTATTGTGCGGTAGTAACTACCAGATGAAGCTTAATGTAGAGTTTGTGATGAGATACGTCCGAAAAAATGTAAAATATAGTGATGGTGGCTTCACAAAACCACCATCATTTTGTCTATATAAGAATTGTCCTATTCCCACTGATACCCTTTTGACTTGCAGTCCCAATAGTAGTTTGTCCCAAGGAATACAATTAACGTAAGCCCCAGCAGTACGAAAAATACGAGACGTCCATGTCCATAGAAGTATATTGGCATAGATGTTGAAGTGAAAAAAAGCATATATACCAGGAATATTCCTCCGGCAAAGGCTGCTTTAAATTTCTTCTTTTTCTCTGGTGGAAGGTAACTTTTGCGGTTTAAAAGCTTGGCTCCGATATAGTCTGCAACCGGAAATACAATAGTGATGATGATCAGGGAAGGACTGATTCCAAAGTTATTGGAAAAGCCGAGGAACAAAAATTCTACAGCGTAGAATAAAAATAAAGTTCCTGTAATAGTGCGGATGATCAAGGTAAAGGATTCAAAAATTGTGGATTGGTGGCATTCTCTTGCAAGATCATCGCAAAAGTCCTTTTCCGGCACGCCCATATATTCTTCGATAGTTTTGCCCTCAGAATCCGCTTCCTGGCACATGCCGATCAGATCTTTCTTTAAAATCTCCAGGTCAAATTTAGAAACTGAAAAGGAAGAGAGGTACGTCATCATTTTCTGTAGAGAATTACGGTTTCTGGTGGAAATCTTATGGTAGTTATCTACATTTTCCTGTGTTAAACGCTGATAATTATTATAAAGTAAACTCATGCTCATACCTCCTTTAAAATCTGGTCAACAGAATGTCGCAGTTGTTTCCACTGGCGTTTGAAGGCAGTCAGTTCCTGTTCTCCTTCTGCCGTCAGGGTGTAATATTTTCTCTTGGGTCCCAGAGGACTGGGCTTAAATACCGCCGTGAGCAGTCCTTTCTTCTCTAAACGGAGCAAAAGCGGATATAAGGTGCCCTCTTTGATTTCTTCAAAACCATATTCTTGTAATTTCAAAATAATTTCGTAGCCATAGGTCTCTTCTTTGGATAAGATCCCCAGAATACAACCCTCTAATGTACCTTTAAATAATTGTGTATTATTATCCGTTTTGAACACCTCCCGACACTACTTTGTAATACAAGGTATCTTTGTAACTATATTGTATTACAAAGTAGTAGAGGTGTCAATAAACGTTTGCAATACATTTCGGATTCGTGTATCATAGACATAGCGAATTTTAAGGATAAAGGAGTACTTGCGATGCCAGTATTTGATTTTAATAATACACCAGACGAACAGAAGATTTCAGAATGTACATATACGACATTTCGTTCTAATGCAAGAGAGATGTCGCCGGAACAGCCGATTTTAATTTTGGATAATAAAGAGCGTGAGTGGGCGCACCATTCCTGTGGAATGTTTATTAACCCGATCAAGAAGACGGCGTTTGAGTTTAAAGAAGAGGATGGGACTTACAACGCAGACATTTTGCAGATCGATGCTCGTTTTGTCAGTCTGTTAAAATGGCTGGGGGAGAACCACATCAGTGTCAGATTATCAGGAAAGAATTTAGAGAGCGGATATGCTGTCTATAAGATCAGAGAGATTGCATGCGGAGGAGGCACGAAGCTGTCTGCGGAAGATGGATTCCTTCAGTTTATGATTGACAGACTGCTGTCCAGCGATGCGCCGGATGAGGAACTGCCGGATGAGGATCAGGAAGAAGTTGGCGATGAGATGAAGCTGACCAGCTTACAGAGTATCACTGATTTTATGAACTGTGCAGGAAGAACACTTCCGGATAACATTAGACTTTGGGCGAGAAGAAACCTTGCAGTTGCCCGTTCACATGAAGTGTCACCGGAGGAGAGACGCCATGCGCAGCGTGCACTTTCCATTATGATGAATGTACAGTGGAAGAGTAATTATTTTGAAGCCATTGATCCGGATGAGGCGAGAAGAATCCTGGATGAAGAATTATATGGAATGGAACGCGTAAAGCAGAGAATCATCGAGACGATCATCCAGATTAATCGTACCCATACACTTCCGGCATATGGTCTTTTGTTAGTGGGACCGGCAGGAACCGGTAAGTCTCAGATTGCTTACGCTGTTGCGAGAATTTTAAAATTACCTTGGACAACTCTGGATATGAGTTCTATCAATGATCCTGAACAGCTTACGGGAAGTTCCCGTATTTATGCTAACGCAAAACCGGGAATTATTATGGATGCATTCTCTATGGCAGGAGAGTCCAACCTGGTATTTATTATCAACGAGCTTGATAAGGCGGCAGCAGGAAAAGGAAATGGCAATCCGGCAGATGTACTTCTGACATTGTTGGATAATCTCGGATTTACAGATAACTATATGGAATGTATGATCCCGACAGTTGGTGTTTATCCGATTGCTACAGCAAATGATAAAGACCAGATCAGCGCACCGCTGATGTCACGTTTCGCAGTGATTGATATTCCGGATTATACAGCAGAAGAGAAGAAAGTAATCTTCTCTAAGTTTGCACTTCCAAAAGTATTAAAGCACATGGGAATGCGTGAAGAGGAATGCGTACTGACAGATGAGGCTCTTGACGAAGTGATTGAGCAGTATTCCGACACTTCCGGAATCCGTGATCTGGAGCAGGCAGCAGAACATATTGCAGCAAATGCATTGTATCAGATCGAAGTAGATCACATTTCTAAGGTAGAATTTACCGCAGAGATGGTCAGAGAGTTATTATCATAAGATGCTATTTAAAAGTAAATATAAAGATTTAAGACAGATGGAGATTGGTGGAGATAAAACCGGTCTCCATCTTTTCTTGCATATTTTGTAAATTAAGAGTAATATATGTAAGAATACATGTAAAGTTATGTGACAAGACATAAAGGGAGAGAGAAAAATGGAGAAAGTAAAAGCATTTTTAAAGCGCAAGGATATTGAGATATCCATCAAGCGATATGGTATTGATGCACTTGGCGCTATGGCACAGGGACTTTTCTGTTCCCTGCTGATTGGAACGATTATTAACACATTGGGAACGCAGTTTCACATTGGATTTTTGACTAATACCGTGGCGACAATAAATGGCATTGACTATACGGTCGGAGGTCTGGCATCGGCAATGAGCGGACCGGCGATGGCGGTGGCGATCGGATATGCATTGCACTGTCCACCATTAGTATTATTTTCGCTGATTACCGTTGGATTTTCCGCAAATGCCCTGGGCGGCGCAGGCGGCCCGTTAGCCGTATTGTTTGTGGCAATTCTGGCAGCAGAAGTTGGAAAAGCTATATCAAAAGAGACAAAGATTGACATTCTGGTGACGCCGTTAGTGACTATCGGTGTAGGAATCGGATTGTCTGCATGGTGGGCACCGGCCCTTGGAAAAGCAGCCATGACTGTTGGTACACTGGTTATGGCGGCAACAGAGTTACAGCCGTTCTTAATGGGAATTCTGGTATCTGTAATTGTGGGAATCGCGCTGACACTTCCGATTTCCTCTGCAGCAATCTGTGCGGCACTGGGACTGACCGGACTGGCAGGTGGAGCGGCTGTGGCTGGATGTTGTGCACAGATGGTAGGATTTGCGGTGATGTCTTTCCCGGAGAACCGTTGGAGTGGAATCATTTCTCAGGGAATCGGTACATCTATGCTTCAGATGGGAAATATTGTAAAAAATCCGAGAATCTGGATTGCACCGATTGTAACATCAGCAATCACAGGACCGATTGCAACTTGTCTGTTTCATTTGCAGATGAATGGAGCACCGGTATCTTCCGGAATGGGAACTTGTGGACTGGTCGGTCAGATCGGAGTTTATACCGGATGGGTCAATGACATTGCAGAGGGGACAAAAGCAGCGATCACATCTATGGACTGGATTGGACTGATCTTAGTATCAATTGTACTTCCGGCTGTAATCTGTCCGCTGATCAACATGGGACTTAAAAAGATTGGATGGGTAAAACCCGGTGATCTGACATTGGATTAATTAATTATGCAAATTCGGGAAATCTATTATTAGATTCTTGAACATAATACATATCCCCCAAGGGGGCTTGTGAAAAAATTTTCAGGATGGTAAATTATAGTCAATGTAATTTACCATCTTGTTTTTATTTTCTGAAGACAGATGGAAAAGAGGAGGATTTTACTTATGCATATGGCAGATGCACTGATCGTTCCTTCCGTGGCGGCAACGATGTACGCTTGTTCGGGAGTGGCGGCCGGATATTCGGTGAAAAAAATACATACAGATTATGATATGAAAGAAGTTCCGATGATGGGGGTAATGGGAGCATTTGTATTTGCAACGCAGATGATTAATTTCACGATTCCGGGAACCGGATCCAGTGGACATCTCTGTGGAGGTATGCTTCTTGCCGCGCTGCTCGGTCCATATGCAGCGTTTATCACAATGATAGGAGTTTTGTTGATCCAGTGTCTGCTATTTGCGGACGGAGGACTTCTGGCACTGGGATGTAATATATGGAACATGGCGTTTTACGGATGCTTTATTGGTTACTATCTGATCTGGCACCCGATGATGAAAAAGGGATTATCAAGAAAGAAAATCATCGCAGCATCAATCCTTGGTTCTGTGCTGACACTGCAGATGGGGGCGTTCAGCGTAAGTGTAGAGACATTCCTTTCAGGAGTTTCAGAATTACCGTTCACTGCATTTGTGGGAACTATGCAGCCAATACATCTTGCCATCGGTCTGGTGGAAGGCTTGATTACGGCGGCGGTATTATGTTTTGTGTACCAGGCGAGACCACAGCTTCTCCAGAATAATACAAACGAAAGAGAAAAGGGAAACGGAATTTTTTCGGCAGGAAAGACAGTGACTGTGCTTGGAATGATGGCGGTTATCATTGGCGGAGCCCTTTCATTGTTTGCATCGAGCCACCCGGATGGACTGGAATGGTCGATCCAGAAGATGACAGGTTCTACGGAGTTAAGTGCAGGGACCGGAGCTGCGTACCAGATCGCGGAGAAGATTCAGTCGATGACATCCATCCTGCCGGATTATGGATTTAAAGGCTCTGAGTCGGCAGCAGGAACCAGCTTTTCAGGAATCTTTGGAACAATTCTGGTATTACTGGTGTGCGCAGGAGTGTGCTATCTGATAAAATATATGAGAAAGAAAAAAGTGAAGGCAGAATGAGCAGATTAAGAACCGCATTATACGAGATACATCATATGGATGAGATGGCAACGAGAAAAATCTGGTTAAATCAGATTCATCCATTGGCAAAATTATTGGTCACAGTTGTTTTTATAGCTGTGACCGTTTCGCATTCTAAATATGATGTTTCAGGGACGCTGCGTATGGGAATCTATCTGATTGTAATTTATATATTGGGAGAAATTTCTTTTTTAGATAGTGTGAGACGATTACGATTGATTCTCCCACTGGTCTGCATGGTGGGAATTTTCAATCCTGTTTTTGACAGACAGTCATATATGCTGACTGGAAATTTTATGATCACAACGGGAATGGTTTCGATGATTACGCTGATTTTAAAAGGAATATACAGCGTGTTTGCGGCGTATGCACTGATTGCATCTACATCTATTGAAAAAATATGTTACGCATTGCGGATGCTGCGTATTCCAAGGATTATTGTCACACAGATTTTACTGACTTATCGTTATATTACGGTGTTGCTTCGAGAAGCAAATGCCATAACACAGGCATACGCACTCCGGGCACCGAGACAAAAAGGCGTCCATTTTAAAGTGTGGGGATCTCTTTCCGGGCAGCTTTTATTACGGAGTATCGATCGGGCAAATGAGGTCTATGAGAGTATGATCCTTCGTGGTTATCGAGGTGATTTTCAGTATGCGAAAGTGGAATCTTTTCAAATGAAAGATTGTGGATATTTATTAATCTGGATGGTTGTGTTACTATTTTTTATATGATGTCATTGCGGAAAGGCGAAAGGTGAAATGATCCGCGGGCATCATAGTGATTATCATTAAAGAAAAAGCGGGATAAAATATGAGTGATATATGCATAGAGCTTAAGCGGGTAAATTTTGCTTATGATAAAAATATACAGATATTAAAACAGGTGACATTTCAGATTGAGGCCGGAGAGAGCGTCGGGCTGATCGGAGCAAATGGTGTGGGGAAATCTAGCTTGTTGAAACTTCTGGTGGGATTAAATGAAAATTATACCGGAGATATACGGGTGAGAGGAATTAGCGTTACAAACGAGAATCTTGTAAAGATCAGGGAAGAATTAGGATATGTGTTCCAGGATTCGGAGAATCAGCTTTTTATGTCGACAGTTTCTGAGGACATAGCGTTTGGTCCGAGAAATTACAATTTGCCGGAATCTGAGGTGAGAAGACGTGTAGAAGATGCTTTGAAGTGTATGCGGATTGAGCATTTAGCTGAAAAGCAGATATATAAATTATCCGGTGGTGAGAAGAAGATGGCATCCATTGCAACGATTTTGTCGATGCAGCCGGAGGTGATTCTGATGGATGAGCCGACAATTGCGCTGGATCCGAAGAACCGAAGAAATCTGATCCATATTTTAAATGAACTTCCACAGACGAAACTAATTGCGTCCCATGATCTGGATATGATTTACGATATCTGTGACCGTGTGATTTTGATGGATCAGGGAGCGGTAGTTGCTGACGGAAAGGTCGGGGAGATACTGACGAATCAGAAATTATTAGAAGAGCATGGATTGGAACTTCCGTTAAGTATGCAAAGGAGGTAGCAGTATGAAGAAAGAGTATTGGGAATTAGTACAAAAAGCATTTGAAGCATCGGAGAATGCCTATGTACCGTATTCAAAGTTTCGGGTAGGTGCGTGCCTGATGATGAAAGATGGCACATATGTTGCAGGAGCAAACATTGAAAATGCGTCTTATGGATTGAGTAATTGCGCAGAGCGGAGTGCGATATTTGCAGCATACTCGAAGGGATATCGAAAAGAAGATATTGAAGCAATGGCAATAGTGACCAAGGCTGATAAACTGACAACCCCTTGCGGAGCGTGCAGACAGGTATTGGGAGAGCTGTTATTGCCGGAGACACCGATCATCCTGACAAACGGAATGGAAGAGATGGAGACTAATATCAGGGAATTATTGCCTTACAGTTTTGACAAAGATTCGTTGACATAGACAAAAAGAAGACGCTAGTATGTGATAAAGAGAGTAAAAAAGACAATGTAAGAGCCCTTCACCGGATTAATAATATTCGATGAAGGGCTCTTACTCATTCTCTGTGTACATTGGACTGTACCTCAACCTTTCTTTTTATTATGAGATAATGTTTAACTGTCTGGTGGTCCGTCCTCCTTTTATAATTTTTTGAGATTAAAACTTATTGTTTTTGGTGGTTCGTCCTCCTTATGTCTTATCTCTTTTGTTGAGTCTAATATAACACACAGATATGCTTATGTCAATATAAAAATTGAAAATAATTAAAAAAACAAATAATTGTCAGAATATTGCGAGCTATAAAAACAATTAAACTGTCACCATCCAGAAGATCGTCTGGTTATCGTCGGAGTCTTCGATATTCTCTTCCATCAGTTCCAGATTCCATTTTTCTCCGGCATTCTTACTGCAGATGACGGCTGTCGTGTCAGAAAGATTACCTTCTGCCAGCATTTGTGCGGCTAACGCAGTATCATCGACCTCCTGTTCGGTCAAATCAGGATAATTTTTTCGCCTTTTTTCTTGTGTTTGAGTCAGTGCCTGTGGATGTGAGGCAACAGTAGTAAGTGTGTCTGTGTCTACTCCGGATTTTTTAAACAGACAGTGGTGGATCGGCAGTGTGCACATTCCCTGTACCTCATAAGAAGTGTCGCCGAATGCTTCTATAAATTCAGAGACAGCCCCTGTGGTTGTATTGCGGATGGCAACGACACCGTAAGAAATCTCATCCTCAAGTAATGCATTTAAAACATTTTTTGCATTGGTCATAGGGACTAGTCTGGCGTTGCCGAACAACATCATATCAGCAATTTCTTTGGCTGCCATCTCAGAGAAGCTTCCTTCTGTTCCCATATATCCTACTCGTTTCATAATTTATCCAACTCCTTTTATCACTCTGTAAAATATCATAATATTAACTATATATGGAATGAAAATAAAAATCCAGTATTGATTTGATTTTTATCAATATAGCACTTTACAAATACCCTACAGGGGTATATAATAAGCGCCAGAAAAAAGAAAGAGGGAGACAGAACATGGAAGAAAAGAAGTGCTGCTGTGAACATAAGACGAAAGAACGTACAGATAAGGAATATAAGGATCTGATCAACCGCCTGAGCCGGATTGAAGGACAGGTCAGGGGCGTGAAAGGTATGGTGGAGAAGAATGCTTATTGTACCGATATTCTGGTTCAGGTGTCGGCAATCACTGCGGCTTTGAATAGTTTTAATAAAGTTTTACTTTCAAATCATATAAAAACCTGTGTGGCACAGGATATCCGGGATGGCAAGGATGAAACTGTTGATGAACTGGTAGTAACTTTGCAGAAGTTGATGAAATAATAGGAATAATGAAATACCAGACATAGAAAGGAAGAGAAGCATGAAGCAATATATTGTAACGGGTATGAGTTGTGCTGCCTGCAGTGCCCGTGTGGAAAAAGCTGTATCTGCGGTCCCGGGAGTGACGACCTGCTCCGTCAGCCTGCTGACAAATTCCATGGGTGTGGAAGGAAGTGCTGCATCAGAGGCGATCATTAAGGCAGTAACAGATGCCGGCTATGGGGCATCGGAGAAAGGCAGTAAGGATACTGGTAAGACAACTTTGGCCGGTGCGGAAGAAGAGATGCTAAAGGACAGAGAAACACCACTTCTGAAAAAACGATTACTGTCTTCCGTAGGATTTTTACTGGTACTCATGTATTTTTCCATGGGACATATGATGTGGGGCTGGCCACTCCCGGCATTCTTCGCAGATAACCATGTGGCTATGGGACTTTTACAGCTGTTACTCACAGTGATTATTATGGTGATCAACCAGAAATTCTTCATCAGTGGATTTAAAGGATTGATCCACCGTGCACCGAACATGGATACTTTGGTGGCACTGGGATCAAGTGCGGCATTTGTCTATAGCACATATGCACTGTTTGCCATGACTGGAGCGCAGGCACATGGAGATATGGACGGTGTGATGCATTACATGCATGAGTTTTATTTCGAATCCGCAGCAATGATCCTGACACTGATCACGGTAGGGAAAATGCTGGAGGCAAGATCTAAAGGAAAAACAACAGACGCCTTAAAGAGTCTGATGAAACTGGCACCGAAGACTGCCATCATCGAGGTGGACGGAGTGGAACAGGAAGTAGCTATCGATCAGGTGAACAAAGGGGATATTTTTGTAGTACGTCCCGGAGAGAACATACCCGTGGATGGTATCGTTTTAGAAGGAAATAGTGCAGTAAATGAATCGGCATTGACCGGAGAGAGTATTCCGGTAGATAAGACAACAGGGGACACAGTATCTGCAGCTACAGTTAATCAATCCGGCTTTATCAGATGTCAGGCATCCAGAGTCGGTGAGGACACTACATTGTCACAGATCATTCAGATGGTCAGCGATGCAGCTTCAACTAAAGCGCCGATTGCCAAGGTGGCAGATAAAGTATCCGGTGTATTTGTACCGACGGTTATTACCATTGCTGTTATTACATTGATTATATGGTTACTGGCGGGCAAAGATATTGGATTTGCATTGGCAAGAGCAATTTCTGTACTGGTAATCAGTTGCCCGTGTGCACTTGGACTTGCAACACCGGTAGCAATCATGGTCGGCAATGGTATGGGTGCGAAAAATGGCATCATGTTTAAGACGGCTGTTTCTCTGGAAGAGACAGGGAAGACACAAATTGTTGCTTTGGATAAGACTGGAACGATCACCAGTGGAGAACCGAAAGTAACAGATATTATCCCGGCAGAGGGAATCAGTGAGAATGAATTACTGGAACTTGCATATGCACTGGAATTAAAAAGTGAACATCCGCTGGCAAGAGCGATTATAGATTATGCAAAAGAGTATCAGATTGTAGCAGGTGCGGTATCAGATTTTAAAGCACTTCCGGGAAATGGTCTGAGTGCAGATTACGATGATCAGGAAATTTGTGGGGGAAATTATAAATTTATCACAACAAAGGTAAGTGTATCTGAACAGTTAAAAGATACAGCTGAGAAGATGGCGGAAGAAGGCAAGACGCCGTTGTTTTTTGCAAAAAATGAGAAGCTGATAGGTATTATTGCTGTGGCAGATGTGATTAAAGAGGATAGTCCACAGGCGATAAAAGAACTGCAGAATATGGGCATCCATGTTGTAATGCTGACGGGAGATAATGAGCGTACAGCCAGGGCTATCGGAGTACAGGCCGGTGTGGATGAAGTCATTGCAGGAGTGCTTCCAGATGGAAAAGAAGCCATTATTCGAAATTTAAAGAAAAAAGGAAAGGTTACAATGGTAGGAGATGGTATCAACGATGCACCGGCACTTACCAGAGCAGATATGGGAATTGCCATTGGAGCCGGAACAGATATTGCAATTGATGCTGCAGATGTGGTATTAATGAAGAGCAGACTGAGTGATGTTCCGGCAGCAATCCGGTTGAGCCGGGCAACTTTGAAGAACATCCATGAGAATTTATTCTGGGCATTCTTCTATAACATTATTGGAATTCCGTTGGCAGCAGGTGTGTGGATCCCATTATTCGGCTGGCAGTTAAACCCGATGTTCGGGGCAGCTGCTATGAGTTTGTCAAGTTTCTGTGTAGTGACAAATGCATTAAGACTTAACCTTTTCCGTATGTATGATGCGGGAAAAGATAAGAAAATAAAACAACAAATCAATAAGGTAGAGGAGGTAACTACGATGACAAAGACAATGAAAATTGAAGGAATGATGTGTGGACACTGTGAGGCAGCAGTAAAGAAAGCACTGGAGGCACTGGACGGAGTAGACAGCGCAGAAGTAAGCCATGAGGCAGGAACTGCAGTTGTGACACTGAGCAATGAGGTTGCTGATGATGTGTTGACAAAAGCAGTAGAAGACAAAGACTATAAAGTATTAGGTGTAAATTAATAGAATTAGCAACATGTTAGTGACAAATATCCCTGCAAACAAAACATTTGCGGGGATAAATCTTAAGAAAGACTTCATAAAGTTTAAGGGAAGTCTTTCTTTTTTTGTGTTATTCTGTAACCATGAATGAGGAGGAACTTATGGAGAAGGTAATTGAAGTTAATAACTTGTATAAACTTTACCGGGTGGGCGATGAATATGTACGTGCATTGAACGGAGTTGACTTTAACATTTACAAAGGTGAGTTCTGCGCTATTGTAGGTACCTCGGGTTCCGGGAAATCGACACTTTTAAATATGCTGGCGGGGCTGGAAAAACCGACCCGCGGTGAAATCATCGTGGCAGGTCAGCATATTGAAAAGTTAAATGAGGATCAGCTGGTCAGATTTCGCCGGGACAACGTAGGATTTATCTTTCAGGCATTTCAGCTTCTTGGGACCATGAATGCTGTGGAAAATGTAGCCCTTCCGTTGAGTTTCCGGGGAGTAAAGCGTGAGGTCAGGATGAAAAAGGCAGATCAGATGTTGGATCTTGTAAAACTGACGAAGCATAAAATGCATTTTCCAAATCAGATGTCCGGGGGACAGCAGCAGAGAGTCGGGGTGGCAAGAGCGTTGGTGACCAATCCCAAGATTATATTTGCCGATGAACCCACGGGGAATCTTGATTCCCACACATCGGAGGATGTAATGCGGCTGATGCAGGATGTGGTGAGAAATCAGGGAAAAACATTGGTCATGGTCACACATGATAACCATCTGGCGACTTATGCGGATCGGGTATTCCATATTCGGGATGGAAAAATCACTAAAATAGAAGACCACAGAGAAGAATGTCAGAATAAAAATCAAGAAAGAAAAGATGGAGAGGAGAAGGAATATGAGTAAAGGAAAGATGCATGTAAAACGGTGCGTGCTTGCTATATTAACACTGATGCTTGTGGCGGGAGCACTTCCGCCGATGCAGAGTAAAGCAGCGGATGAAGATGAGGGAAATGCAAAGACAGCACAGGCATTTACCGTTAAATCAAAAGACAATAAAGTGCCGACATTTAAGGCGGGTGAATCGAAAGAGTGGAAACTGGTAGTTACGAACAATACGAAGGATGAAGTGGAAAATGTGGTCGTTACGCCACAGCTCGGCGATGATTCGAAGAGCTGGCCATTCGAGACAGAGGAACAGGATTACAGTAAAAATATCGGGACACTGCCTGCGGGACATTCCAGAGAAGTAGCTTTTAAGTTTAAACAGCGGGAGGATGTGCCGACCGACAGATATACACTGATGTTTACGGTATCCGGTGATGGAACAGAAGAAGAGTTAAGCAAATTTTATATTAATACAACAGCGAAACCGGAGGAGAAAAAAGCTGATACAAATAAGCAACAGAATACTGGATCACAGCAGGATCCCGGAGTGGAAGCTTATGCAGGTGACGGAGGAGTAAGTAACGGAGATGTATCTTACGCAGGAGGAGATTCCGGAAGTTCATCGTCAGGATCTGTTCCAAGGGTCATTGTTACTGGATTTACTACGGATCCGGCAGAAGTCCATGCGGGTCAGGATTTCACATTGACTGTACATCTGAAAAATACTTCAAAGACCTCCAGTGTACAGAATATGTTATTTGAGCTGACGGCACCGACGGAGGGGGAAGATTCTCAGACGAGTGCTCCGGCATTTCTTCCGACTTCCGGTTCGGATTCTGTTTATCTGGATGGAATCAGTGCAGGAGGCACTGCGGATATTTCAATCAGATTAAATGCAAAATCAGATTTGTTACAGAAGCCTTACAGTATGACTTTGTCTATGAAATATGAAGATGCAAACAATGCGCAGGTAGAAGGGACTTCTAATCTGTCCATTCCGGTCAAGCAGGATGCAAGGTTTGAACTGAGCGAGTTTCAGATCAGTCCGGAAACGGTAGAAGTTGGGAACGAAGCAGATATCATGTGCAGCCTTTACAATCTGGGACGGATTAAATTATATAATGTAAAAGCTGTATTTGAAGGCACTTCTATCGAAAAAGAAGAAGTTTTTGTAGGAAATGTAGAGTCAGGAGCAACAGCGTCCATTGATGCTATGGTCAAAGGGAAAAAAGCGACAAACGGACCGGCGAAAGTTACGATGACACTGAGTTACGAAGATGAATCCGGAAAAATAAAAGAAACGAAAAAAGACCTTCAGCTGGAAGTGACTGAGGCGATGGATGACAGTGCTGTGGATATGGCAGCATCGGAAGAGGAAGTATCCGGAGGCTTTCCGGTGATCCCGGCAGTGATTATCCTGGTGATCATAGCAGTCGTTGTGGCAGCAGTTATGATTACAAAGAAGAATAAGAAAAAGAAATTAGAAAAAGAAGAGGAGGCTTTGTTGGATGAACTGGATCGACCTTCTGAGGATGAGCAGCAATAATTTAAAACGACGAAAACTCCGTACATTTCTGACAGTCCTGGGAGTGGTGATAGGAACCACATCTATTGTGGTAATGATTTCTCTGGGACTAGGAATGCAGAAATCTTTATATGACGAGGTGGGGCAGTCGGGCGGTCTTACCAGTATCAGTGTTACAGGAGCGCAGGTAGGAGACTCAATGATTTCTTATGCCTCAGATGGAGATTCTCAAGATTCAAATAAATATATAGATGATAATCTGGTAAAGCAGCTCGGAGAGCTGGAACATGTAAAATCTGCATATCCGCAGTATGAAATGACGGGGATTTTATTAAAAGGGAAATATGAACAATATGTATCGATCGAGGCGATGCCCCACGATGCCCTGGAAGCGTTGGGGATTAAAATGACGGACGGCGGCAAATTACCGGCACAGGGAGGACCGCTGGAGTTTGTTTATGGAAATGGTATTATAACCATGTTCATGGAAAAGGGAACCGGAAAAGGTTACTATGAAACTGGGGAACTGCCGGACATCAATCTGGAAAAAGACCCGATGTTTTTAATATTAGATCAGGATGCATATAGTCAGAGCCAGTCTACAGATGGATTTGGCACACAGTCCGGAGTTACGGGAGATTCTGGAAGTGGAACTGATGGCGGAACAACACAGACACCGGTGAGCGTGCAGAAACATGTAGTGCAGGCCAGCGGTGTGGTAGAAGGCGGACCGGAGGATTATAACTCTTTTTATTACTATGCATATTGTGATCTGGATGTATTGAGACAGGTATTGAAAAAAGACTTTTCAGGCAGAGTGATTCCGGGTCAGCCTACAAATAAAGCAGGAAAACCGTACAAAGATTTTTACTATACATCTGCAAAGGTAAATGTGGATGACATCAATAATGTAGACGCAGTGGCAGAGACTATCCGTCAGATGGGTTATAACGTAGAAACAAATGTAGAATACTTGAACAGTATGAAAAAAGAATTTGCAATGATCCAGGCAGTACTTGGAGGAATCGGTGCAATCTCGCTGTTCGTAGCGGCAATTGGAATCGCAAATACCATGATGATGTCTATCTATGAGAGAACAAAAGAAATTGGTGTGATTAAAGTTTTGGGATGTAGCCTGAAAGATATCCGGATGATGTTTCTTATGGAAGCAGCGGGAATAGGAGTGATCGGTGGAGTCGTTGGAAATATCCTGAGTTTTATTCTGTCGGCAGTCATTAATGTATTGACAGGACATGGTGCCGTGTTAGGTTATGAGGGAGATATTTCCTATATACCAATATGGCTGTGCCTGTTGTCTATGGGATTTGCTATCATGGTAGGTGTATTGGCAGGATATTTCCCGGCAAAACGAGCCATGCAGTTAAGCCCGTTAGCAGCAATCAGAAATGAATAGTTGATAAACAGATAAAAAAGCTTGCCAGAATATGGCAGGCTTTTCTTTCTGCTTTGCAAGAATCTTATAAAGTATTCTTTACATAGTCCTTGATTGCCTTAAAACTCTCCGGGCTGATATCGTGCTCCATCTTGCATGCATCTGCTTTGGCAATTTCCGGCTCTACGCCAAGGTGAATCAGCCAGTCAGATAAAAGAGTGTGCCTTTCATAGACGGATTCGGCAATCTGCTGTCCTTTCTCGGTTAAATGAATATATCCTTCCCGTGACATGGTAATACATTCGCTGTTTCTAAGATTTTTCATAGCAACACTTACGCTGGGCTTTGAAAATGACATTTCATTGGCGATGTCGATAGAACGAACCTGAGGAAGGCGTTTACTTAGAACCAGTATAGTTTCCAGATAATCTTCAACAGATTCTTCAGAACGATGTTTAATGTAGCTCATAAATAACCCCTTTCTACTACTTTCTATGAGTATATCCTAACATAATAATATGTCTGATTGCAAGAAAAGTATGGGATCTTTGCAGAACTTATATATTGTTAAAAAAATATTAAAACTTGTGGAAAATGCACAGAAAGGTTTGAAAAAATAAAAAAATGTTGTATAATAAATATATAAATGAGAACGGATTGTAGTGTATATTTTCTACAGAGAGTAGAAATGCGGAGGGAGGACTTGTATATGAAGAAGCAGTGCATTGTAACGATCGGAAGAGAATATGGAAGTGGCGGACATGTGATCGGCAAGATGTTGGCTGACAGACTGGGACTCAAGTTTTATGATCACAATCTTCTGGATGAGATTGCAGAGGAGATGCAGATTGATGTGAAGGAATTCAGCGATTATGACGAGCACCCGAGTCGGTATATTTTCAGCAGAAGAGTGAATGGATATAGCAATTCTATGGAAGATATCGTGGCAGAATGGCAGTTTGATTACATGAAAAAGCGTGCAGAGGAAGGCGAATCTTTCGTAATCGTCGGACGCTGTGCAGAGTGGATCTTACGTGATATGGACTGCAAGACTTCAATCTTTATCCTCGGCGATGAGAAGGCTAAACGTAAGAGGCTGATGGACGAGTATGGATATTCTAAGAAGGATGCCAAGGATAGCATGGTACAGGTGGATAAGAAGCGTAAGTCTTATCACAATAGATTCTGTGAGACTAAGTGGGGCGATTCCAGAGGATATGATCTGTGTATTAACAGCAGTAAGCTTGGTATTGAGGGAACGGTTGATCTGATCGAAGCTTACATCAGACGCAGAGATGAACAGGACAGATAAGTATAATAGGTGACAGATATACATATACATACCAGAGACGGGGGCTTTTTGGGATACAGCTAGATACTGTGGAGTAAAAGCTCCCGTTTCATATGCAGGAAATTAACTGTAGCTTTCATGGAGAATATTTGCAGGAAAAATTATAACATACTTGTTTAGTAGGTTTTTGGTATGGTATACTGAACCATAAGAAAGATTTATCCGATAGAAATGATATGGGATAGGTGATGATGAGGTAAAATTATGAGAATATCAACAAAAGGGCGCTATGCGCTTCGTATTATGGTAGATCTTGCCCAACATGACGATGGCGGATACATTCGCTTAAAAGATGTGGCAGATAGACAGATGCTGACAGTAAAATATATGGAGCAGATTATGCCGCTTCTTACAAGAGCTGGTTATGTAAAGAGTTATAGGGGAAATAACGGTGGCTATCGTCTGGCACATGAACCGGAATGGTATAAAGTAGGTGATATCCTTCGAATTTCGGAAGGTAGTCTGGCACCAATTGCCTGCATTGAGGACGAGGAGAATCAATGTGAGCGTTATAAAGAGTGTTCGACAGTTGGATTCTGGGAAGGACTCTGGAATGTGATCAATCAGTATGTGGACAGTTATACATTGGCAGACCTGATAAAAAAATAATATAAAAACCAACAAAACATAGTTGACAAATATGTTTTGTTGGTATATGATAACACCATCGAAAGAAACATACCAAACATGTAGGAAAACTAGGAGGTAGGAAAGATGGCTAATATTTATACAGGAACACTTGGATTGATTGGAAAGACACCTTTAGTAGAGGTTGCAAATGTAGAGAAAGAATTAGGATTGGAGGCAAAAGTTTTAGTAAAACTTGAGTACTTTAACCCTGCGGGAAGTGTAAAAGACAGAATTGCAAAAGCAATGATCGAAGATGCTGAAGCAAAAGGAATTTTGAAAGAAGGATCAACAATCATCGAGCCTACTTCAGGAAATACAGGAATTGGTCTTGCAGCAATCGCAGCAGCCAAAGGATATAAGATTATTCTTACAATGCCGGAGACAATGAGTGTTGAGAGAAGAAATATTTTAAAGGCATATGGAGCAGAGATTGTTCTGACAGAAGGTGCAAAAGGAATGAAAGGAGCAATCGCAAAGGCTGATGAATTAGCAGCAGAGATTAAAGACAGTTTTATCCCTGGACAGTTTGTAAACCCTGCAAACCCTGCAATTCACAAAGCAACTACAGGTCCTGAGATCTGGGCTGATACAGACGGAAAAGTAGATTACTTCGTAGCCGGTGTTGGAACAGGTGGAACACTGACAGGCGTTGGTGAATACCTGAAAGAGCAGAATGCTGATGTTAAAATTGTAGCAGTAGAGCCTGCAACATCGCCTGTATTATCAACAGGTAAAGGCGGAGCTCATAAGATCCAGGGAATCGGAGCCGGATTTGTACCGGATGTACTGAATACAAAAGTATACGATGAGATTCTTCCGATTGAAAACGATGACGCATTTGAATATTCTAAATTGTTAGCGAAGAAAGAAGGAATCTTAGTAGGTATTTCTTCAGGGGCAGCATTGAAAGCAGCTGTAGAACTTGCAAAACGTCCGGAGAATAAAGGCAAGACAATCGTAGCATTGCTTCCGGATAATGGTGACAGATACTATTCAACTCCACTGTTCCAGGAAGCGTAAGGAGGAGTTTGATTGCGACTTTCAAAGAAAAGCAGATATGGACTTCGGGCACTGGTGGATCTGTCGGTTCACGCAAAAGAAGAACAGATATCGTTAAATAGTATTGCTGAGCGTAATAATATTTCTCTGCAATATTTGGAACAGGTATTTGCGGCACTCAGAAGAGCGGGAATCGTAAAGAGCATCAAGGGACCACAAGGTGGATATTTGCTGGATAAAGATGCAGATAAGATTACGGTGTTGGAGATTGTAAAAGCGTTAGAGGGTTCGTATGAACTAGAGGACGAAGAAATTTCGGATAAGATTAAATGCAAAGAGATTTCCATGAGTATTCAGGAACTGATCATAGATCCTGTGAATACAAAGCTACATGAGATTCTGGAAGGTACTACACTGCAGGATTTAGAGAACGATTATCTGCGAAAAACAGAATATAGTTCTGATATGTATTATATTTAGAATAAGGCTTGACCGCAGGAATCGACTACTTATATAATAACAATAGGTTAAAGTAATAATGGCCAGAGGATTCAGATTGTTTTTGACAGTCTGACCCCTCTGGTTTTCATATATATGGTAAAAGATATGGATCAGAGAGAGTATTTAGAATTTATCAGCAGACTGCTTTGGCAGGAGGAGAAGCAGACAACAGAATATTCATGGGTGTTTGAAGGAACCTGTTACGGTGTAGATATCCCACTCTGGGAGTCCGCGTACTGTGGAGAGACGGATGTGCTTTTGAATCAGACAACGCTGGCAGTCCAGGAAGTCTATTATGAGAAAGGAGTCTGTCCGGTAGATTTGCATATGCCGGCAGATTATATAGGTTATGAGACGGAATTCATGCGATGGCTTTTTGTAACAGAACCGGAAGGAAAAACCATACGCAGGTTTTATCAGGAACATTATCGAGGGTTACTGACGGGTGTATTTAGAAAAATCGCAGAGAATAAAGTGTCAAGAAAATATTCGGAGAATGCAAGATATATATTGGAAAATATAGAAATATTAGATAGCTTGCTATGTAACAAAGGGGAGGGCCGGAACGACAAGGGGAGTCTGTTGGTGAAAGTCCCTGACAGTAGGATGGAGTCCAATCAGTGTGGGGAAATGCCACCACAATATTTCAGATATGTGGATAAAACATGGATAGCCGAACGAATGAGGAAACATACTATCCCGACTTCCGGCCGTGGAAACTGTGGCGGAAAATGTGAATTGATTGCTTGTGAGAGTGCTGGATGCATTACCCATCTGGAAGCCGGTATCAGGGAAAGGGACGCTCTTACAATTCGGCCTTGTGTGAAAGGGAGGGGGTACAGACAGACTTTTTTAAGCTCAAGAAGACTGAGGTATCCGATGGTCCGTGTGGGAGAGCGTGGAGAAGGAAAGTTCAGGAGAATCTCCTGGGAGCAGGCGCTGGATTTAATGGAAGAAAAATTAAAGACTATTACAGAACAATATGGTGTTGGTTCCAGATATGTGCATTATTCTTCCGGAGTGGCAGCGAGAATCCGGGGAGATGAGATGGCGAAACGTCTGCTTGCCCTGACCGGAGGATATCTGGATTATTATAATACCTACAGTTCAGCGTGCATCACCATAGCGGCTCCTTATACATACGGAAGTTCCAAGACAGGCTCTTCCACATTATCATTTAAAAAGTCAGAATATCTGATTTTGTGGGGACACAACCCTGTGGTGACAAGTTATGAATCGGGGATTTATGAGACGCTTATTTATCATAAGAACAAAGGAACAAAAATCGTGGTGATCGATCCGCAGTACAGTGATACGGCAGCGGTATTTGGAACGAAATGGCTGAAAATCCGACCGGGAACTGATGGAGCACTGGCGACGGCGATGGCATATGTAATCTGGACAGAAGAACTATATGATAAAGCATTTATGGACATGTATTGTCTGGGATTTGACAGAGAGCATATGCCGGAGGGAGCCGAAGAAGGGGAGAGCTATGAAGACTATCTTTTGGGAAATATAGACGGTCTTCGAAAGACACCGGAGTGGGCATCTGAGATTACGGGTATTCCGGCAGATGAAATCTATACTCTCGCACGAGAATATGCAACAGCAAAACCAGCAGGAATCGTTAATGGTCTTTCGATGCAGAGACAGGCAAATGGGGAACAGTCTTCCCGAAGTATCATGGTGCTTCCGTGTCTGACCGGAAATGTAGGAATTGAGGGCGGCGGGACCGGAAGTGAGATTGGAATCCGGGAGCATGCGGCGCCGAAGATGCCGATGCCGGAGAATCCATATCACAGAAGTATTCCGGTATTTCTGTGGACAGATGCGATACTGCATGGACGGAATATGACGAGAGAAAAAGATCACATCAGCGGCGAAGAAACTTTAGATAGTGATATTAAATTTATCTTTAATTTGGCGGGAAATTCACTGGTTAATCAGCACAGTGATATTAACCGGACAGATCAGATTTTAAAAGATACAACAAAATGTGAATTTATCGTGGTATCAGACCTTTTTATGACACCAAGTGCCAGATATGCAGATCTGCTTCTTCCGGGAACTTCCCTGTTTGAGGGAGACAGTATGGCTGCCCCGTGGGGAACCGGGGATTTCCTTCTATACGGAAATCAGGTGGTAGAGCCACTATTTGAATCAAAGTTTGAATTTGAGTGGTTATCGGAACTGGCGAAAAGATTTGGTGTTGAGGATTTTTCGGAAGGATGTCAGTCTGTCAGGGAATGGAATCGTCTGATTTATGACCGAGTGAAGGAAAAGGAAGCGGAACTGCCGAAGTTTGAAACATTTGCAGCAAACGGCGGATATCGGTACCGGGAACCGAAGATTCATGTGGCGTTTAAAGAACAGCGGGAAGATTTTAGGAATCATCCGTTCCCGACAGAGAGCGGGAAGATTGAGATTTATTCGAAAAAACTGGAGAAATTTCATAATGAAACAGAGATTCCGCCGATTCCGAAATACATCCCGGCCTTTGAAGGCGTGGAAGATAGGAAAATCAGGGAATATCCGTTGCAGCTCATTGGATGGCATACGAAGAGAAGATGCCATTCGATCCATGACAATAATCCCTGGATGGAGGAGATAGAACCGCACCGGATGTGGATAAATCCTTTGGATGCCAAAAAGCGGGGGATAAAAGAGTCAGATGTAGTGGTGATCTACAATGACAGGGGAGAAGTGAGAATGCAGGCACACGTATCGGAGCGTATCATGGCAGGAGTAATCTGTATTCCGCAGGGAGCGTGGCATCAGCCGGATTCTGATGGTGTGGATATCAGAGGATCCGTTAATACACTGACGATTGCCAGACCAACGCCTCTTGCAAAAGGAAATCCACAGCATTCTTGTCTGGTGGAAGTGAAGAAAGGAAGGGAGATCACGGATGAGAATCATACATCATAAAGAAAATTGTATCGGCTGTAAAGCCTGTCAGCAGGCCTGTCAGGATCTACATAATTTTCCGCCAAAGATGAAGATTATGGAGATCATAGAAAAAGAGTGTGGAAAAGCCGATGGAATTTCGGTGGAATATCATATGAGTGTCTGCAGGCAGTGCGTCCGTCCGGTTTGTATGGCTGAATGTATGGAAGGTGCGATCAGCCGGAATTTGGAAGGCATCGTGCTGATCGATGATTCATTGTGTATCGGATGTGGAAGATGCAGGGAAGTATGTCCTGAGTATGCAATACAATTGAGACGTACAAACAAAGGGAAAAAGGCAACAAAATGTGATATCTGCATAAGTTATAGTAAGAAGAATAGGGAACAGGCAGGAATCCCGGTATGTGTGGGAGCCTGTCCGCTGAACTGTATTTCTGTCGGATAAAATCAGGAATCAGAAAATAACAGAACTTTTGTTGCTTATCTTCTATAGTAAGGTATATAATAGGAGCATTAGAGAATTTCAGAATATAAAATTTGAAATAGAGAGAAAAGAGAGACAAAAAGGGAGAGAGGTTTATCAAGATGGATATGGATAGAAACAAAGACAGGCGAATGGAAGCTGAGATGCAGTCTGTGGTAGCAGCTGTACTGGAAGATTATAAACTTGGAAGAGATATCGATAACACTAAGGAATTATTTCAGCTACCTCAGAAAGAAAAGATCATCGACATTATTGAGAAGATGTTAAGAATTATATTTCCAGGATATCACAGAGATCAGGCATACAAATCTTACAATGTAAATCATAATCTGTCATTATTACTGGAAGATATTGCATTTAATCTGACAAAACAGATTGAGATCGTGCTCCGCAGAACAAAAGAGCAGGAGAATGAGGACGAATATAAGATCGAGGCGCAGGATATCACCCTTGCTTTCCTCAAAAAGATTCCTGAGATCCGCGAGTATATTGACACAGATCTACAGGCGGCTTATGATGGAGATCCGGCAGCTTATTCCAAAGATGAGGTGATTCTGGCTTATCCGGGACTGCAGGCAATTGCAATCAACAGGATTGCACATGAACTATTCCTGTTATCTGTGCCGCTGATTCCACGTATTATGACAGAGTATGCACACAGCATTACCGGAATTGATATTCATCCGGGAGCAACGATCGGTAAATATTTCTTTATCGATCACGGCACCGGTATTGTTGTAGGTGAGACTACAGTGATCGGCAATCATGTAAAGATCTATCAGGGCGTTACACTTGGTGCGTTGTCCACCAGGGGCGGGCAGAAACTCCGCAACAAGAGAAGACATCCTACGATCGAGGATAATGTGACGATTTATGCGGGAGCATCTATCCTGGGTGGAGACACTGTTGTAGGTGCTGATTCCGTGATCGGAAGTAACGTATTTATTACGAAATCGATTGAGCCGGGAACCCGTGTAAGTATTAAGAACCAGGAACTGCAGTATAAGCTGGGAAGCGGCAAGGAAGAAAAGAAAGAAAAAGATATATTTGGTCAGGATGAGAGCTGCCTGTACTAGAGTGGTAGTTGGAGGATAAGATGAATCAAGTCACGATAGAAGAACTTGAACAGTTAAAAGATAAGAAAATTGTGATACTGGATGTGAGAAAGGAAGAGGACTATAACCGCGGAACCTTTGAGGGAGCGATGAATCTTCCAATTGAAGATTTCACTGTAGAAGCGTATCAGACGCTGCTGGAGAAGGAAGGACTGGCAGCAGACCTTCCGGTATATCTTCTGTGCCATACAGGAGAGAAGAGCAGGGATGCGGTGGAACAGTTAGAGTCTGCAGGATATGAGGCTTACAATATTAATGGGGGATATCGCTCACTTTTGAGATTGCAGCTGAGCCGTTATCTGTCACAGGAGGACGAAGCAAAAGAAAAGACGCATGATATTGAGCGTAGTATCATTAAGAAATTCAGAAAATCTGTCTGGTGTAAATTTACAAAGGCGATTCGTGAATATGATCTGATCCAGGATGGAGATAAGATTGCAGTATGCATTTCCGGTGGAAAGGATTCTATGTTGATGGCAAAATTATTCCAGGAATTAAAGAAACATGGAAGAAATAATTTCGAACTGGTATTTTTGGTGATGAATCCGGGATATAATGCAGATAACTGGAAGATTATCCAGGACAATGCAAAGATTTTAGGAATTCCTCTGACGGTATTTGAGAGTGACATCTTTGATGTAGTTGCGGATATTGATAAAAATCCTTGTTATCTCTGTGCGAGAATGCGAAGAGGATATCTCTATTCTCATGCAAAAGAACTGGGATGTAATAAGATTGCGCTGGGACATCATTTTGACGATGTGATTGAGACGGTTCTGATGGGTATGCTCTACAGTGGAAAGATTGAGACGATGATGCCGAAACTTCACAGCACGAACTTTGAGGGAATGGAACTGATCCGTCCGATGTATCTGATTAAGGAAGAAGACATCAAAGCATGGAGAGATTATAATGGACTTCACTTTATCCAGTGTGCATGCAGATTTACAGAGAACTGTGCGACTTGTGGCGGTGGAAGAGGTTCGAAACGTGATGAAATGAAAGAATTGATCGCTCACTTTAGGACCATGAGCCCATTGATCGAGAAAAATATTTTCAGAAGCATTCACAATGTCAATCTGAAGACAATCATTGGATATCATAAGGGCGATATGGAGTATAATTTTTTGGATGATTATAACGAACAAAAATAAATAGCATGCGATATAAATGGACCGGTTGATAAACTGACCGTCGTATGTGGAAATATAATAAAAAAGCTTGAATCTGGACTGCTTGATGCAGCACGGATTCAGGCTTTTTCATTTGATACTTTCTGTTATTTATGGACCATATTTTTATTACAGAGAGTATCTTCCGTGATCTTTTTGAACACGATCTAATTGAAGGGCCAGTTTATCTAGCGTGTCGTCGGTAAGCTTTGTAATCAGATCCTCAAGATTTTTTCTGATCAGGACAGGATTATGGGGAATGTCCAGTGCAAAATCACTGTAGGTGCGGATCTTATTGAAATAAAGAGCCAGTTCATTTTCCTCATCTGTATTCTGATACATCTCATACATCGAGTGGCAGTCTGTTGCATCAGTATCTGTACATTCTTTACAGATCCATTTGCCAAGATAGTAATAGGAATTATCAATCTTATAAATAAATCCCGGTGTCTGTAAAATTTTTTCTATGATTTCCATAATAAAATCCTCTCTGAATTCTTTTGGTAAGTACAGTATAACACGAGTATAAATATAGGAAAACCGTGTAGATGATTGAAAAATATGATAAAATACTTATGATTATAGATAATAGCAATAAGAAAGTGGGAAGGACGGATATCATGGATTACGAAGCGATCAGACAGAAACGGAATCTGTCATCAAAATTTGCACATCATTTAGGAATCGAAGTTGTAGAATTGGGAGAAGGTTACGCAAAAGGTGAGGTAGAGATACAGGATTATTTTGAAAATATGGTACATTCACTTCATGGCGGTTTGATTTATACACTTGCAGATGCCGTCGGAGGTGCGGCAACATGTTCCCATGGAAATCCGATGACAACGGTGAATTGTGATTTTCATTATCTCCGGGCCGGGATTAATGTGAAAAAACTGACTGCAATCGGAAAGATGATAAAAGATGGTAAAAAATTTGGCATCGTAGAGGTTGAAGTCTTTAACGAAAAAGAAGTATTATTAGCAAAAGGAACTTATACATTTTATTATCTTGAAAAAAATGCGGAAAGCTAAAAAGGAGGATTTATATGAAGGTACTGTTGTTGAACGGGAGTCCACATGAAAAAGGTTGTACTTATACAGCACTCCGAGAAGTTGCTGTAACACTGGAACGAAACCGGATCGATACGGAAATTATTCAACTTGACCGTCATACGACAGCAGGTTGTGTGGGTTGTGGTGTCTGTCGCAGAGAAGACAGAAATCACGCATGTATTCAGCAGGATATGGTCAATGAGATTGGAGAAAGACTGGATGAGTTTGACGCGATTGTACTGGGGTCACCGGTATATTATGCGGGACCGAACGGACAGTTTCTGGCATTCTTAGATCGTTTATTCTATAGCCATGGAAGTAAGATGGCAGGAAAACTCGGTGCATCCGTTGTTTCCTGCAGACGTGGCGGAAGTACAGCGGCATTTGATCGACTGAATAAATATTTTACAATCTCCAATATGCCGGTGGTATCTTCCCAGTACTGGAATCAGGTACATGGAAATACACCGGAGGAAGTAATGCAGGATAAGGAGGGATTGCAGGTGATGCGTACCCTGGGAAGCAATATGGCATGGCTTCTCAAATGTATTGAAGCAGGAAAGAAAGCCGGTGTTCCGGAGCCATCCTATGAGGAACGGGTTGCGACGAACTTTATTCGATAGAATTTATTTGTGAATAAATGACCAGATTCCGTGCAAAATGCCGGCACCAATTATTGTGGCTGCAATATAAGAAAGGATACCGGCAGGATTCCCGAAGCTATGGGTAATGTTTCGAAAAACTACCTGGTTCATCCAGTAGTGTGGGCTGATGTAGAACATATTGATTTTCCCAAACGGGTGGAACAAATAGTTGCACCCTGTGGCAATCAGACAGCAGATAAGGTAAAGTCCTGTGGTGTGCAGATATCCACGGAGAGAAAAATCCGGCGTGTAAGAATGGTCGGAGAAAATCAATTGGTGTTTTGATGAAAAGTGCGACCGGTCACGTCCTGAAAATCCAGTATACAATCCGATAAAAATAAGGAGAATATGCCAGAGATAGGAGTGAACCGTCAACGACAGCAGGTCGTACTGCATCCCACTGGTATCGAAGAACGCAAAAATCCCACCCAGTAGTCCGAAATCTGCCAGAAAAGTTAAGCAGGTCCTGCGGAGTCTGTCGGAACGGATCCAGGGAATCAGTAAGCATAAGTACATGGGAATACTACAAAGCTGGAACGGAAAATACCACCAGTTGTAGTGTCCGTGACCGAGAGTGAAAGTCAGAGTGTATTGCTTCCAGACCTCACTTACAGCCATGAGAAGACCGCCGACCAGATAAAATATTCGTTTGTCAGAAGGTTTATTCGTATATCTCATAGTGATTATTATACTAACATAGAAGAAATTTATTTACAATTCGGAGAGAAAAGCAGAAGAAAATTGAGAAGAACCAGCAGAAAAATCAGGGGAATCAGAGTATGGAAATGCAATTAAAAAAAGAAAAATTACAACAGTTGGTGATTGTCTCAGAGATTAATCTTTACCATGTAGATGAAAATCTGCAGATTAAAGAGCGGTATATTCTGTATGCAGAGGATCGTGACATGATGGAACAATGTGGACGGGAACTGGCACCGATCGTGACAGAAAATATTGAAAATGCACCGATCATCTATGAGAGGAAAAACGGAGATCTTATTGGGGTGATTAAGGTGAGTGATAGTTCTATTTATCTGACATCTGTGATGGCTGGCGGTTCGATGGTAAAAATGCTGGCATTTCTGGAGATTGTGGATCTGATCCTTCTGGAGCGTATCACTTATCAGAAAGATATTCTAATCAAGGCGAATGTAAATTACGATGAACAAAGACACACTGTGGAGGATATCATCGAGGCAGATCTTCTGCCGGAAGTGTATCACTCGTTTAACGATGAACAGGAATTTTTGGTAGCGATCGAAAAGGGTGAGAAGAACAAAGTATTTGAGTTTTTAGAGAAGGGCTTTGTACAGACATTCAGAAAGACATCGAATGATTCTGTAACCCATTACAGGAATGTATGTATTACCGGAATCACGCTGGCGAGCCGTGCGGCAATTCGAGGAGGTGTTCCGGCATCCATGGCGTACAAATTTGCAGATACGCTGACGAAACAGGTGTATTGCATTACAACCGTCAGTGAATTGTATACGCTGATCTGTGGAGTGTTTAACCGGTACACGCAGATGGTCATAGATGAAAAGGCAAATGATGTATCGAGCAGTCTGGTGGAGCAGTGCAAACAGTATGTACTGACTCATTATAAACGGAAGATCACGGTGAATGAGATTGCGGATTATCTGGGAAAAAATCCAAACTATGTTTCCACGGTGTTTAAAGAGAAGATGGGGATTTCTCTGAAATATTATATTAACTGTGAAAAAATTGAGGCGGCAAAGGATATGCTCAGATATTCAGACTACGATGTACTGACGATATCGAATTTCTTGTCCTTTAATTCTCAGGCATATTTTGGTAAGATATTTAAAGAGATTACCGGGACAACACCGAAAAAATATCGAAATGAAAAGCAGGTAAAAGAGCTGGTGTGGAGTACCGGCTTGCAAAAATAAATGAAAAAAGCTCTCAAAACTGAGAAAAACGATAAAAATCAGAGGATTGCGATATAATTAAAGGCTGTAGATGGATTAGAATACAGACAGTACAAGCTTAAAAGTTTTTACTACATAATAATTCATCGTGTTTTAAGGTAGCAAAGATACCATCTGGATCAGCCATAATCCGGGTGGCATTTTTGTTTTTTAGAGATATAATAAAGTTTTCAAAGTGACTTTTTCTTATATATAAATTTATGGAAATGGAGATGGTGGCATGCGTAAGCAATCCAGATCGGAAAGATTACAGCGGATTGTTACTTTATCGGAGATTAATCTCTATCATCTGGATGGAGAATTAAATATGCTGGAAAAATATGTGCTGTTTACAGAAAAAAAGAAGCTGACAGAAGAAGGCGAAGAAGAAATTTTGCGGATTATGCATGAAGAGCATTTTAAGGCTCCGATTATCTGGGAAGGTAACAATGGAGATCTGATGGGGATTATTGAAGAAGATGAAAATTCTTATTTTGTTACAGAGATTCTTAGTGGCGATATGTTGGTTAAACTTCTGGCGTTTTTAGAGATTGCAGATCGGATTTTGTTTGACCGGGATGTTTACCAGAAGGATATCCTGGTGAAGCATGGGGTGCATTTTGATGAAAATGAAAGCCGTATCCAGGACGTTATTGAGCTTGACAGAGTGCCGGCTGTCCATACTTCTTTCCATGATGAACAGGAGTTTATCACAGCGATTGAAAATGGAGATCGTGCAAAGGTACATGAATTTCTGGAGCGTGGATTTATCCAGACATTTAAACGGACATCTCCGGATATTTTGATTCATTATAGAAATGTAGCAATCACAGCGATCGCTATGGCCAGCCGTGCGGCAATCCGTGGGGGAGTGCCGTCCACGATGGCTTATGATTTTTCAAGTACCATGATGAAACAGGTAGATAAGATACCGACGGTCAGCCAGATGTACGGATGGATCTGCAGCGTATTTAATCGATACACCCAGATGGTCAGGGATGAGAAGAAGGCCGAATCGAATAATAACATGATCGAGCAGTGCAGACAGTATGTGCTGGCACATTATAAAGAGAAGATTACTGTCGGTGATATTGCGGACTATATAGGAAGAAGCCCGAACTATGTATCAGCAGTTTTTAAAGAAAAGACAGGAGAAACGCTGGTACATTATATTAACCGTGAGAAAATCGGTGCAGCACAGAATATCCTGAAATATTCAGAGTTAGATGTAGCGGCAGTGGCTAACTTTTTATCCTACAGTTCGCAGGCATATTTTGGCCGGGTTTTCAAAGAAATTACAGGTGAGACGCCAAAACATTATAAAGACAGAAATCGTGTAAAAGAGCTGTCATTTGAAACTTCTCTCCGTAAATGATAGTATAAATTCTATAAAAAACCGTAAAATTTGATAAAAACCGTAGAATTTTAATATACAGACCCTGCTCAAATCTCCTATACTAATCTCAAGACAAAGAAGTGTCTGTGGAAAAATTTACTTTTTTAAACAAGAGAAGGAGGATTTGAAAAATGGGAGTTGGAACCTATGAAGCTTATCTTGAAAGAATGAGCAAAATGAAACCAAACATCTACATCGATGGAAAGAAACTGAAACGTGAAGGAGACTGGATCAAAGGTGGTTTCTGGGTAATGGAGCAGTGCTACAAAATGGCTAACGATCCAGAGTACGCTGATGTATGTACAGCTACTTCTCATATCACAGGAGAGACAATCAACCGTTCAACACATATCCATCAGTCAAAAGATGACTTATTAAAGAAACAGTTAATGACTCGTCTTGTATGTCATCACGTAGGTGGATGTATGCAGAGATGTATGGGTTCTGATGCATTGAACGCTATTTCAGCTGTATCTTACGACTGTGACGAAGCCTGTGGAACACACTACTATCAGAACTTCATCAAATACCTTGAGTATTGCCAGAAGTACGACCTGATCTGTAACTGTGCACAGACAGACGTTAAGGGAAGCCGTAACGCTAAATATAAGAGAGCTCATATGCAGCCAGATCCGGATATGTTCTTACACGTAGTAGAGAACAATGTTGATGGTATCGGTATCGACGGAAAACCATGTAAAGGTGCTATCGTAAGAGGAGCTAAGATCTGTAACTCATGTGCTCCATACGTAGATGAGATCATTGCTACACCTACAAAATTCATGGGCCCTGGCGATGAAGCTTACGCTATCTGCTTCGCATTACCAGCTGACTGGGATGGAATCAAATTAATGGGACTTCCAGGAGTTCATCATAAGAGAAAACACATCCAGGCTCCATTCAACCAGAATGGTGACGTTGAGTCTCTTACAATTTTTGATGATGTATTCGTACCAGAAGACAGAATCTTCTTAAATGGTATGGATCAGCCAGACGTACTTCAGTATGCAGGATACCTTGCACTGATGTTCGCTCACTATCATCGTCATTCTTACACAGGATGTAAGACAGCCGTTTCAGAAGTTATCGCTTCTCAGGCAGCATTAGTAGCTGACGTTAACGATATCGCCGGAGCATCTCACGTAAGAGAAAAACTTTGTGATATCATCGGAACAGCAGAACTTGTATTTGCAGCTGGTCAGGCTTCCGCTTACCGTGCAATTCAGTTCCCAAGCGGACAGTATGTACCGGATGAGATCTTAACAAATGCCGGACGTCGTCTTGCCGGACACAACATCTATCATGAGTATGAGATCCTTGCTGACCTTACTGGTGGTGTATGTGCTTCTCTTCCAACAGAGGAAAGCTTCTACGATCCAGAGACAGCTGATCTGTGTAACAAGTACATCATGAGAAATCCTGCTTACACAGCAGAAGAGACACATCGTACAATGCGTATGATGGAGGATAAATTATGTGACGCTTTCGAGGCTGCACAGTGCGTAGCTGGTGTACACGGTGGTGGATCACCTCTGATGGAGACAATCACTATGATGAGCCGTTACGATCTTGAAGAGCTGAAGAAGATCGCTAAATACCTTGCTGGATTCGAGGGAGTTGAGTGCCCAAGATACGAGCGTAAGACAGCTACTCCTAGAGCTATGCTGGAGCGTTTCCGCAGAACAGTTCAGAAATAATACATATATTGTATGAAGTAGACGGATAATAAAGGCGCTGCCCATGAGATATAAGATTTCGTGGGTGGCGTTTTTTATATGGCGACGAGCCAAAGGCAGAGCCATTTTGTTGAAAGATGTCGAATCTTGTGATAGACTTTTATAAGTTAAAGTGTTAGAAAAGAAGAGAGAAAGAGGGAAAATATGAAACCAAAGAATGCATTTATGCTGATACTGACGGCGTTCATCTGGGGAACTGCGTTTGTTGCCCAGAGCGTCGGGATGGACTATGTACAGCCATTTACATTTAACGGTGTGCGAAGCCTGATCGGGGCAGTAGCTCTGCTGCCATGTATTTTGTTGTTGGGAAAAAGACAGAGTGCCGGAGAAAATGTGGCTGCAAAAGGAGCAGTAGATCAAAAAGGTGTGACAGAAACAGATGTTGGAAATTCTGGGAAAACTCTGTTGATCGGTGGAATCCTTTGTGGAATTTGCCTGTTTGTAGCAAGCAGTCTGCAGCAGATGGGCATTCAGTATACTTCCGCAGGAAAAGCAGGATTTATTACAGCCTTTTATATAATCTTTGTGCCGGTGCTTGGGATTTTCTTTCATAAAAAAGTCGGCTGGAAGGTTTGGCTGGCAGTAGTGCTGGCATTGACAGGGCTTTATTTTCTCTGCATTAAAGAAGGATTTTCTATTGGCAGAGGAGATAGCTATGTTTTTGCATGTGCATTGGTATTTTCCATACATATTCTGGTTATTGACTATTTTTCGCCGAAAGTGGACGGTGTGAAGATGTCCTGTATTCAGTTTCTGGTATGTGGATTACTGTCTCTTCCGTGCATGTTTCTGTGGGAAAGTCCTGATATTCATGCGATAATGCTGGCAAAGATACCGATTTTATATGCAGGCGTACTGTCATGCGCGGTTGGGTATACTTTCCAGATTATTGGACAGGCAGGCATGAACCCAACGATTGCATCCCTTCTCATGAGCCTGGAGTCTACATTTTCAGTACTGGCAGGCTGGGTGATTCTGCATGAGACGTTATCTGCCAGAGAAGCATGGGGATGCATATTGATGTTTGTGGCAATTATACTGGCACAGCTGCCGGATAAAAAGAAGAAGGAGATAGAAGTCTGATATGAGATTTGTAATTCAAAGAGTAATAGAAAGCAAAGTAGAAGTAGATGGGGAAGTGATCGGTCAGATCGGAAAAGGATTCATGGTACTGATCGGAGTCAGTGACAGTGATACAAAAGAAATAGCAGATAAGATGATAAAAAAGATGATCGGTCTTAGGATTTTTGAGGATGAAAATGGAAAGACCAATCTTTCATTAGATGCGGTCGGTGGAGAACTTTTGCTGATCTCGCAGTTTACATTGTATGCAAATTGTAAAAAAGGGAATCGTCCGAGTTTTATTGAGGCGGGCGCGCCGGACATGGCAAATGAGATGTATGAGTACATCATTGCAAAATGTAAAGAATCTGTGCCGGTTGTGGAAAAAGGAAGTTTCGGAGCGGACATGAAAGTAAGTCTGGTGAATGATGGACCGTTTACGATTGTACTGGATTCGGATAAGTTGTAAGAAGGACAGGTTGTAGGAACAAATGAAGAAAAGAATAATAAGATGCTGGCTCAGCCTTTTATTAATAATTAGTATGTTTTTGTCAGGAACAGCTGGCATGCAGGAAATGCAGACGGTTTCAGCGGCAGATACTATGGTGACTCAAAATGGCGAGATGACAGTACATTTTCTGGATGTCGGTCAGGGACTTTCGATACTGGTGCAGTCGGAAGGCAAGACCATGATTTATGACGGTGGAGACCGTAAGACGTCCAGTTTTGTGGTATCTTATCTGAAGAAGCAGAATGTAAAGAGCATAGATTATCTGATCAGCAGTCATTATGATGCTGATCACATGGCGGGACTGATCGGATGCCTGAAAGCTTTCGACGTTAAGCATGTAATTTCCAGTGATTATGAACATGACAGTAAGCTATATAAATCTTTTATTAAAGCAGTAAAGGCGGATGACCTTAAGATGGAGCATCCGGCTGTTGGAGAGACGTTTACTTTCGGAAGCGGAAAATTTACGATACTTGCACCTTCCACGATTGACAAAAAGGGCAGCAATAATAATTCCGTAGCGATCAAGCTGGAAAATGGTGATAACAGTTTTGTATTTACAGGGGATGCGGAACACGCCAGTGAGAGTGCTATGTGTAACACCGGAATAGATCTGGAATGTGATGTGCTCGTTCCGGGACATCATGGTTCAGCAACGGCGACCTCCTGGGACTTTTTGCAGAAGACCGTACCGGAATATGCAGTCATAAGTTGCGGTGTGAATAATAAATACGGACATCCGGATAAAGATACCATGGATAAACTGGAAAGCATGGAAATCAAGGTGTACCGGACGGATAAGCAGGGAACGATCACCGTTGTAAGTGATGGAAATACTTTGAAGTGGAGTGAGGATCCATGTAATGACTATACTCCGGGAGATGAGAATGACAGCGGAACGAAAGTGTCCGGTTCTGCCAAATCAAAGCAGATGGAAACTTCTCAGAATTCCTCACAGTCATCTCAGATGCAGGAATCGCAGGCGGTATCTGCTGCGGCTGCTTCATCTCAGAGTCAGGATAATACAAATGATATGGTATGGATTTCGGCGACCGGATCGAAATATCATCGGATTAATAACTGTGGACGGATGAATCCGGATAATGCCAAACAGGTGACAAAAGAGCAGGCAGTGTCTATGGGGATGGAAGCTTGTAAAAAATGTTATTAAAGTAATATAGGAACAAGAGAGGGTCAGATGGATAATCTGGCTCTTATTTTGTTAGATAATGAGCCAAAGTCTGAGCTTGCTATGAATCCTGGTGATCACATACAATTAGATTGATTAATTATATTTAGCCAATATAGCCAAAAAAATATAAAAAATATATAAATTACATTGACAAAATCAAGCAAAATAACTAAGATAACCGTTAGATATCTAACTAATTGAGTGTCGTTTTGGGATTCGATAGTGTTCAGGAGGTGAATAGGAGTTGGAAAAAAACGGACATATGGAAGATATCATGATGTTTCATCAATTATTGAATTTGTCCAGATACCATGCGGAAAAATACTTATCCAGAATGGGTTTAAAACCGGGACAGATAGGGATTATGTTTATATTGTCGAAGAAGGATGGACTGACGGGAAGACAGTTGGCGTCTAAAATGGGAATTACCCCACCTTCGATGACTGTGGCAATCCAGAAACTGGAGCATATGGGATATGTACAGAAAGTAGCAGATGACAAAGATCAGAGGCGGATGCACATTTTTCTTACAGATTCCGGACGAGAGTGTCTGGAGAAGTTGAAACAGAATCTGGTGTTGTCGGAAGATCGGCTGTATCGGGGGATTTCCACGGAGGAACGATTATTGTTTCGAAGACTGTTGGTTCAGATGCGTGATAATCTAATGGATCTGAAAGAATTTGAAGGAATGGATGTATGTGAAGTTATGAAGAAGACGTGGCCGAATAAGATGCCGCCACCACCATCTTCGTTTGAATAAAAGACTGGAAAGGAATTACTAAACATGAGAAAATTATTTGGATTTATGAAAGCCTATATTGGCTGGATTGTTGTAATTTTCTGTGTGCTGATCGTGCAGGCATACTGTGATCTGTCACTGCCGACTTATACTTCCGACATTGTAAATGTGGGAATACAGTTGAGCGGTATTGATGAAAAGGTGCCGGATGTGATCGGCAAAGAAGATTACGAGCATTTGTTGTTATTTATGTCATCGGATGACCAGAAACTGGTGAAGGATGCTTATGAGGAAGCATCGAAGAAATCCGGTGACTATGATTATGATGGAATTGTAATGCAGTTAAAATCATCCGTGAAAAAAGATGATGACCAGATGGAACAACTGGCAGAGAGCTTGGAAAAACCAATGATGCTGGTATCTGGATTTGACTCAGGAAGTGACACCACCATGAAGATGGAAGATCAGATGAAGAGTCAGATGAAGGAGCAGATGCAGTCTCAGATGAAAGCCCAGGCGATGGAGCCGGTTGAGAGCCAGATGCAGGAGCAAATCGACAAACAGATTGCTGCCGTGGATGATATGACGATTTATGATATCTTTGGTGCCATGGATGACACTGCAAGAGACAAAGCATTAGAGCAGATTGAAGATAAATTAGATGACATGCCAGATTCTATTATGGAGCAGGCAGCATCTTCTGCAGTGAAGACCTTTTATGAGAAGATAGGTGTAGATACGGATGCCAGATGTTATCAGTACATTTTAAAGACAGGTGGAAAGATGCTGGCATTGGCTGCACTGGGAATGTTTGCAAGCATTCTGGTAGGTCTGATGGCCTCCAGAGTCGGAGCGGCGATCGGTCGTGGACTTCGAAGAGATGTATTCCACAAGGTTGTCGGATTCTCCAACGCAGAGTTTGATCATTTTTCAACAGCATCTCTGATCACCAGAAGTACTAATGATATCCAGCAGGTACAGCTTCTGGTTGTTATGTTGCTTCGAATGGTACTTTACGCACCAGTTATGGCAGTGGGTGGTCTGTGGAAAGTTTTCCACACTAATGCAGATATGTCATGGGTATTGGGTGTAGGTGTTGGGGCAATTTTATTATTAATCATTATCCTGTTTACCGTGGTTATACCGAAGTTTAAGATTGTGCAGAAACAGGTTGACCGATTAAACTTAGTCAGCCGTGAGATTTTAACGGGACTTCCGGTTATCCGTGCATTCAGTACAGAAGAATATGAAGAGAAACGTTTTGATCAGGCAAATAAAGATCTGACAAAGACAAATCTGTTTGTAAACCGTGCCATGACATTTATGATGCCGGCGATGATGCTGATCATGAATACACTGACACTTCTGATCGTATGGGTAGGAAGCCACAGCGTCAACGACGGAGTCATGCAGGTAGGAGATATGATGGCATTTATCCAGTATGCAATGCAGATCATTATGGCATTCTTAATGTTATGTATGATTTCCATTATGCTCCCGAGAGCAGCTGTTTCTGCAGAACGTGTGGATGAAGTATTAAAGAGTGAGACTCTGATCCACGATGCGAAAGAATGCAAGAAACTTCCGGAGGGTGGACATGGTGAGGTGAGATTTGATCATGTATCCTTCCGTTATCCAGGTGCCGAAGAAAATGTACTGGATGATATCACTTTTACGGCAAAACCGGGACAGACTACCGCGATCATCGGAAGTACCGGATGTGGTAAGTCTACATTGGTAAATCTGATTCCGAGATTTTACGATGTAACCGATGGTAAGATTGAGATTGACGGAATGGATATCCGTGAGATCACACAGCATGACCTTCGTGCAAAATTGGGATATGTTCCACAGAAAGGAATCTTATTTTCCGGAGATATTGCTTCGAATATTTTATATGGAAATTCAGATGGCAGCGAGGCAGAAATGATAGAAGCTGCACAGATCGCACAGGCAACAGAATTCATTGACGAGAAACCGGAAAAATACAAGAGCCCGATTTCACAGGGTGGAGCCAACGTATCCGGCGGACAGAAACAACGTCTGTCGATTGCAAGAGCCATTGCAAAACATCCAGATATATATATATTTGATGACAGTTTCTCGGCACTGGATTACAAGACGGATGTAACGCTCAGAAGTGCATTAAAAGCAAAGACCAGTAACAGTACGGTGATCATTGTTGCACAGAGGATCAGTACGATTCTCCACGCAGAACAGATCCTGGTATTGGAAGACGGCAAGATCGTAGGACGTGGAACACACGAAGAACTGTTACGAAACTGCGATGCATATTATCAGATCGCATCTTCTCAGTTGTCTGAGAAAGAACTGAAAGATGCACTTAAGGAGGTGGAATAAGATGCCGGGACCGGGAAGAAGAGGACCGATGCGAGGTGGCATGGGATCGGGCGAAAAGGCCAAAGATTTTAAAGGAACTATCAGAAAATTAATGGGATATTTAAGCCGGTATAAAATAGCACTGGTATTCGTTGTGATATTTGCAATAGGAAGTACAATTTTTAATATTGTAGGACCGAAGGTGCTTGGAAAAGCGACTACTGAGATTTACAATGGACTGATCAGTAAAGTGTCCGGAGGAAGCGGCATTGATTTCACCAAGATCGGTCATATTATGATAATACTGCTGGCACTCTATATTGCGAGCGCGTTATTCTCCTTCATTCAGGGGTATATTATGACGGGGATTTCTCAGAAACTGACCTATCGTCTGCGTAAAGAAATCTCAGAGAAAATTGATCGTCTGCCGATGAATTATTTTGATAAGATGACTCATGGTGAAATCTTATCACGTATCACCAATGATGTGGATACATTAAGCCAGAGTTTGAACCAGAGCGCGACACAGCTTATTACTTCGGTGACGACGATCATTGGTGTGCTTGTGATGATGTTGAGTATTAGTCCTTTGATGACCATTATCGCACTTTTGATTCTTCCGGTATCTATGCTGTTTATTTCTTTGATTGTAAAGAGATCTCAGAAATACTTTAAAAATCAGCAGGAATACTTAGGACACGTCAATGGACAGGTAGAAGAAATCTACGGCGGACTCAATATTGTAAAAGCATTTAACAAAGAAGAAGATGTCATTGAGACATTTGACAGAGACAATGATATGTTGTATCAGTCTGCATGGAAATCTCAGTTTTTATCAGGAATTATGATGCCGATTATGTCCTTTGTAGGAAATCTGGGATATGTGGCAGTGGTAATTTTCGGAGGATACCTTACAATCAAAGGCTCCATTGAAGTCGGAGATATCCAGTCATTTATCCAGTATGTAAGACAGTTCACGCAGCCGATCCAGCAGGTGGCACAGGTGACAAATATGTTACAGTCAACGGCAGCGGCAGCAGAGAGAGTTTTCGAATTCCTGGAGGAAGAGGAAGAAATACAGACGCAGGAAAATGTAGTTCCGGTGGAAAGTTTAGAGAGTCGTGTGGAATTTGACCATGTAAAATTTGGTTACAATCCAGACCATGTGATCATTCATGATTTCAGTGCCAAAGTAGAACCCGGCCAGAAGATAGCTATCGTAGGTCCGACGGGTGCAGGTAAAACGACTATGGTCAAACTGCTGATGAGATTCTATGAGTTAAATGGTGGAAGCATTAAAGTAGATGGACACGATATCCGGGACTTTAAACGTGGAGATATCCGCCAGATTTTTGGTATGGTACTTCAGGACACCTGGTTATTTAAGGGAAGTATTGAAGACAATATTCGTTATGGTAAATTAGATGCGACTCATGAGGATGTTGTGGCAGCAGCAAAAGCAGCCAGAGTCCATCGTTTTGTACAGACACTTCCGGGTGGTTATGATATGGAATTGAACGAAGAGGCAAGCAATGTATCTCAGGGACAGAAACAACTTCTTACGATTGCCAGGGCAATCCTTGCAGATCCGAAGATACTGATCCTTGATGAGGCCACAAGTTCTGTAGATACGCGTACAGAAGTGCAGATCCAGAAAGCGATGGATACGTTGATGGAAGGACGAACAAGTTTCATCATTGCACATCGTCTGTCAACAATCCGAAATGCCGATATGATCCTTGTTATGAAAGACGGAGATATCGTGGAGCATGGAAATCATGATGAACTGTTGGCAAAAGGCGGATTCTATGCAGATCTCTACAATTCACAGTTTGAGGAGACGGCCTAGGATAAGCAATAATAATATTCACAAAGAAACGTAATAAATAAAAAAGAGAACAGCTATTTGCAATGGGCGACAATGGACGGTCTGCATATAGCTGTTCATTTTATATTATATACTGACAATTGTAGTGCCGGATGGTATAATTTCCTAAAGAAGAATTAATGACGATAGAGACGATAGAAAAGGAACTGGGGCGGAGTTAAACTTCGTCTCTTTTGAAAGGACTAGATAACATGACGATTAAAGAAATTGCAAAGCTGGCGGGAGTATCCAGCGCGGCAGTGTCCAGATATTTGAATGGTGGTTATATCAGTGAAGAGAAGAAAGAACAGATTCGTAAGGTGATAGAGGAGACAGGCTATCAGCCATCGGCGCAGGCAAGGATGCTTCGTACCAAGAAAGCATCTCTGGTGGGGGTGGTTGTTCCGAAGATTAATTCCGAATCCATCAGCCGTGTGACTGCAGGGATTGAAAAAGTTCTGTCTGAGAGGAATTACCAGATGCTTCTGGCAGGAACGGACAATACGCCGGCAAAAGAAATTGAATATATGCGTTTGTTTGAGAATTATCCGGTGGACGGTATTGTTCTTGTGGGAACCATGATCACAGCGGAACACAGGAGATTCTTTAAGGAGTCTAAGGTTCCGGTGGTGGTGATCGGACAGCATACAAAGTACGCAAATTGTATCTATCATGATGACTATGGTGCCGGAAAGTTGATGGGATATGCTGTGGCAAAGGCCGGTAAAGGGGAAATTGCTTATATTGGCGTAACGAGAGAGGATAAAGCGGTAGGAGTTGCCAGGGAAGATGGATTCCGTGCAGGCTTAAAGAGTGCCGGATATGAATTAAAAGAAGATTACAAACGTACGGCACAGTTCAGTACAGCATCAGGTTATGAAGAAACTATGAAACTCTTACATGAAAAAAGTGATATCGATATCATATCTTGCGCTACAGATACGATTGCAGCAGGGGCAATAGGGGCATTACACGATTGTGGAAAATCTGATAAGATCCGTATTACAGGATTTGGTGATAATCAGCTGTTAAAAGCAGTGACCGGTGGGATACCAACCATACATTTTGGTTACATGACCAGTGGGATCAGAGGCGCGGAGCTTCTGCTGGATGCTATAGATCGGGGTGAAAATCTGCCGATTGAGATGAAACTGGGTTGTCGTCTGGTGGGACTGGAGCCATAAAAATTTAACGTTTACCAGGCTGGGGCGGAAAATCCGGTCTTTGGTATATTTATACAAAAATGAATAGGAAATATCAGTAAAAATGTCATCTTTACAAATGGCATTTTTTTTCTTATCATAAAATCAAGAAATGTGAAAACGATTACACATTATGGGCTAAAAGAAAGGAAGGAGACAGACATGGATTACAAAAAGACCGCGAAGGCTATTTTAAATGATGTCGGTGGAAGTAAGAACATAGCATCTGCAGCACATTGTGCAACAAGACTTCGTCTTGTGATTGCAGACAACAGTAAGGTGAAGAAAGAAGAACTGGAAAATGTAGATGGAGTAAAGGGTGTATTTGAGGCATCCGGACAGCTCCAGATCATTCTGGGAACAGGAACGGTAAATAAGGTGTTTGATGAATTTATAAAGATTGCGGGTATTACAGCAAGTTCCAAGGATGAGGCGAAGAAAGCAGCAGCCGAGAAGCAGAACTGGTTTATGAGAGCAATCAAGCTTTTGGGAGACATCTTTGTACCGATCATTCCGGCAATCGTAGCCAGCGGATTCTTAATGGGAATCATGAATTCTCTGGACTTTATGAACAGTAATGGATTTTTACATATTAATACACAGGGTTCAATTTATGTATTTGCGAATCTGTTCAGTAACATTGCTTATACATTTTTACAGATCCTGATTGCATTTTCAGCAGCAAAAGCTTTTGGTGCGAACCAGTACCTGGGTGCAGTAATTGGTATGATTATGATCCACCCGTCTCTGCAGAATGCATACACCGTAGCAACAGAAGGTGTACAGCAGACACAGAGTGTATTTGGCGGATTGTTCCACATTGACATGGTAGGATATCAGGGACATGTCATCCCGGTTATCATCGCAGTCTGGATCTTATCTGTCTTAGAGAAGAAATTACATAAGATTGTGCCGGAGGTCTTAGATTTGTTTGTGACACCTCTGGTCAGCGTATTTGTCACTGGCTATCTGACATTATCTATTGTAGGACCTGTCTTTGTATGGGCTGAAAATGCAGTCCTTGGTGCAATTCAGTGGATGTTGACACTGCCACTTGGACTTGGAAGTCTGGTGATGGGAACTTTGTATGCGCCAACGGTTGTTACGGGTATCCATCAGATGTACACAGCCATTGATATCGGTCAGCTTGCTAAATACGGTGTGACTTACTGGCTTCCGCTTGCCAGCGCAGCAAACGTAGCACAGGGAGCTGCGGCTCTGGCAGTTGGAGTGAAATCAAAAAATAAGAAGATTAAATCTCTGGCCCTTCCGTCATCACTCAGTGCATTTATGGGAATTACAGAGCCGGCAATTTTCGGTGTGAATTTAAGATTCTTCAAACCATTCGTTGCCGGATGTATCGGTGGAGGATGCGGAGCATTATATGCATCGCTGGTACATCTTGGAGCAAAAGGAACGGGAGTGACAGGTATTTTTGGAATTCTGCTTTGTTTGAATCAACCGCTCCAGTATTTGATTGAGATGGTGATCGCAGTGGGTGTAGCATTTGTAATCTCTTTCTTAATCTATAAAGATGTGGAACCTGCAGTGCAGACTGCAGAAAATGTAGATGCAGAAAAAAATATGGATAACGGTATGGACTCTGTCGATGATGAAGCAGCAAAGAATTCGGAAGAACTGTGCAGCACTGTAAACGGTACGATTCTTCCGACAAAAGATGTGGCAGATGAGTCATTTGCTTCTGAGATGCTTGGAACAACTGTAGCTGTAGAGCCGGAAGATGGAATCTTTGTGGCACCGTGTGATGGTGAGATATCAAGCATATTTGACACCGGCCATGCAGTAGGAATTACAACAGAAGCCGGAGCTGAACTTCTGATCCACATCGGTATCGATACTGTAAAAATGGAAGGAAAAGGGTTTACAAAGAAAGTTTCTGATGGCGATAAAGTAAAAAAAGGTGATGTACTGATCGAGGCAGATCTTAATGAGATTAAGAGTGCGGGACATCCGGCAACAACCATGATGATCCTGACAAATACAGATGAATTTACTAATGTCGCTAAGGCAGAGCCGGGAAATATTACAACATCAGATGTTGTTTTGAAACTAGAAAAATAATATTAGAAAAGTGATATTAGAGAAGTAATAATTAGTGGAGTTATATAATAATGAATGCGTTAACAAGAGATCTTGTGAAATTAGTAGAAACAGCAGAGCAGAATATGGCAGCAAAAGAAAAAGGTGCAAAGGAGAGTTTTCGTGAGAAGCTTCATCTGATGCCTCCGGTGGGCTGGTTAAACGATCCGAATGGACTTTGCCAGTTTCGGGGAGTGTATCATGCATTTTTTCAGTACTCTCCGTTTAACGCAGAAGGCGGCGTGAAGATGTGGGGGCACTATATCAGCCAAAATATGATTGACTGGGAATATCAGGGAACGGCCCTGTATCCGGATCAGCCGTTTGACTGTCACGGAGTTTATTCCGGATCGGCATTTATCGAAGATGGCGTAATGTACCTGTATTATACCGGAAATGTAAAACTGGAAGATGGTGATTATGATTACATCACAAACGGTCGCGAAGGAAATACGGTGCTGGTGACCAGCAAAGATGGGGTTCACTTTGAACATAAAAAGGAGCTGATGCGTAACACTGATTACCCACAGGATCTGACCTGCCATGTGCGTGACCCAAAGGTATGGAAAGAAGATGATACCTACTATATGGTACAGGGTGCCAGAACAAAAGAAGATGTTGGTCAGGTGCTGATTTTTGAATCAGAAGATAAAATGAACTGGAGATTCAAAAGCCGTATCGAATCCGAAGAGCCGTTTGGGTATATGTGGGAATGTCCGGATTACTTTGAAATAGACGGGAAGAAAATTCTTTCAACCTCTGTACAAGGCTTAGAAGGCAGCGTATGGGATGACAGAAATGTTTACCAGTCTGGATACTTTGAGATAGACGGAGATATCTTTGGAAACTATAAACTTTCGGAATATAAGCTGTGGGACTATGGATTTGACTATTATGCACCGCAGAGTTTTGAGACAGAAGATGGCAGAAGAATCCATATCAGTTGGATGGGAATGCCGGATTGCGAGGAATATACAAATCTTACAATTGAAGATGGATGGCAGCACTGTTTTACTTTTCCGAGAGAGATTTATGTAAAAGATGGCAAGATCTGTCAGCGTCCAATCCGGGAACTGGAAGAGAAGAAGCATGATGAAATCAATGCAAAGGACTATCTGGCAGAAATCGGAAATCCGTTGCAGGAGACTTTGATCGAAGGAATACATAAAAATCAGTTTGAAGTTGTTCTGGCGGATGAACTGGTATTAGAGTATAAAGATGGAAGATTTCAGATGCGGTTTAAACATCCGGAGAAATCGGGAGTCTCTGCGGGAAGGTATCTTCGATATGCAGAAATAGAAGAAGTAAAGAACTTAAGAATACTTACAGATATTTCATCGGTAGAAGTGTTTGTAAATGATGGAGAATATGTATTTTCCACCAGGTATTATCCGAAGAAATATGGAATCAGTGTTAAGGCACCAGGGGCAGAAATTATACTGGCGAGAATTTCATAAGAGAATTTTTATATAAAAATTTGAATGGCAGAAACGGGAACAGCTTGATCAGAGTTTGTTTCCGTTTTTTGCCGTTTAAAAAGCTGATGCGAGCCTTTTTAGGTTGTGCGGTTTTCACTATAGTGGTAACATATAATAGAATGACTGAAAATTTGATTATGAGGAAAGAACAAATATGGCGATCAATGAGACAACCAAAGCAATTTTAAAAGCGTTATCTTTTGACGGGATCGACGTAGAAGTGTCCAGACGACTGGCTGATCTGAAACGACTGGATCCGATGAAGATATTTTATAAAACCATGGATCTGAAAGTATATAACGATGGTTATGAGGTGCCGGTCAAAGTATTCTTCCCTGATGAGGAATCTTACCATGCGAAGGATCATATCAAAAGAAGAAAGATCATGCTGTTCCTTCACGGTGGAGGCTGGGCGACAGAGCATGTGGAGAATTATGAACGTGTGTGTTCGCGCATGGCACAGGCCACGGGACAGACGGTAGCGGCAGTGGAATACAGACTGGCACCGGAGCATAAATTTCCAATCGGCCTGATGGACTGCTATGAGGTGGCAAAAGAATTATTTGCACAGCCGGATATACGACAGGAGGATATTACCCTGATCGGTGACAGCGCAGGAGGTAATCTTGCGGCGGCGTTATCTCTGATGGCGAGAGATAAGGGAGAATTCATGCCGAGAAGACAGATATTGATCTATCCGGCAGTGAATAATGATTACAGTGAACATTCCGCATTTGATTCCGTGCGAACCAACGGAGAGGATTATCTTCTGACGGCCGGAAAGATGCGAGATTATATAGATTTATATGCAGGAAGTGAGGCAGACAAAAAGAATCCTTACTTTGCACCGATCTTGGAGGAGGACCTTACGAATCAGCCGGATACGCTGATACTGACATCGGAATTTGATCCTTTAAGAGATGAGGGAGAAGCATACGGAGAGAGATTAAAAAGGGCTGGTAATAGAGTGGAGGTACACCGGATCAAGGACGGACTTCACGGTTTTTTTGCGCTGGGAATTAAAAACTTGCATGTGCAGGAGAGCTTTGCGTATATTAATCAGTTCCTGAAGGGGGAATAAATCATGCCTCAAAGCAGAGGAAAACACTGGAGAAAACTGGATAATGCGGCGAAACTGTTTCCGGCGGCAAGCAGCAAGAAAGATACGCGGGTATTCCGTTTTTTTTGTGAATTAAAAGAAGAAGTAAAGGAAGATATTTTACAGCAGGCTTTAAACCGGACACTGGACAAGTATCCGATCTATTTGTCGGTGATGAGAAAAGGTTTGTTCTGGCATTATCTGGAGAAAAGCAACAAGCGGCCGGTGGTACGGGAGGAGTATAAGGAGCCTTGCAGTCAGCTTTATATCCGGGATAAAAGTGACCTTTTATTTGAAGTTACTTATTATAAAAAGAGGATTAATTTTGAAGTCTTTCATGTGTTGACAGACGGAACCGGAGCAAGTGAATTTGTCAGGGAACTGGTGAAAAATTATCTGTATCTGGTTCATAAGGAGGACGGACTGGAAGATGTTGTACTGTCCGAGTATTCGGAAAGTCTGGCTGACCAGGAGTCGGATGGCTTTGAAAAATACTATTCTCAGAAGGTTAAGCTGCGCCGCGTGAAAAAACCTGTGGCACATCAGCTGCGAAAAGGTAGGCGGGAACTTGGAAGTCTTCAGACCACAGAGGCAGAGATCCCGGTCAGAGATCTTAAGGTGAAAGCCAAAGAATACGGCGTGTCTATGACGGTATTTCTGACAGCGGTCTATCTGTGTGCAGTACATCGTACCATGACAAGAAGACAGGAAGAAAAACCGGTGATCCTGATGGTGCCGGTGAATTTGAGACAATTTTTCCCAATCAATACCATGTTGAATTTCTTCAACTGGATTGAGCCGGGGTATCAGTTTAAAGACGGGAAAGAAGAATTTGAAGAGGTGTTAAAAGCTGTTCAGAAATGCTTTAAAGAAGAACTGACTACAGAGAAAATGGAACAGCGAATGAGCGATTATTTTGCATTGCAGGTGCATCCGGTATTAAAATTTGCTCCGCTGGAACTGAAAAATATCTGTATCAACGTTGGAGCGAGAACGGCAGAAAAGGATGTAACGGCAATATTTTCCAACATGGGAATCGTAAAGATGCCGGAGGCGTATGAGCCGTACATTCAGCGGTTCGGAGTGTTTACCAGCACACCGAAGGTGGAACTTTGCATGTGCTCTTTTAAGGATAAGATTTATCTGGGCTTTACGTCCAGGTACGACTGTGACCCGGTGAAAGAGGCGTTCTTTCAGATTTTAAAAGAACAATCCATCGGTGTGGATGTTTTAAAACCGGACTATCCGGAAGAGGTTATGACAGAGGCAAAAGGGCTGAAAATATTCAAAGTCTTTACATTCTTATGTGTTTTGGCATTGGTACTGGCACTGGGAATCGATTTTAGTATCGACAGGCATTTCCGGCTGTCCTTATTCGTGGGCGGAGCGACTGCCAGCATGTGGGTGGCACTTGCCATGGGATTTTTGAAACGGCATAATCTGTTGAAAAATGCTATGTGGCAGTTGATCATCGTGACAGCAGGATGTGTGATCTGGGATCGTATGACGGGCTGGCGTGGCTGGTCGGTAGATTTTGTACTTCCGGGGGTGAGCGCACTGGTGATGCTTACGATGGTGCTGATTTCACGAGTATACTACAAACAGCCGAAAGACTATGTGGTCTATTTCGTAATGGCGTCTCTGTACGGGCTGATCGTGCCTCTTGTGTGTATAGCGGTAGGAATTACGAAAGTGACGTTTCCATCTGTGATATCCATGGGAATGGCAGTGCTCATGCTGGTGGGGCTGGTATTGTTCAGAGGAAAAGAATTGCGGTTGGAGATGGAAAAGAATCTTCACGTATAACAGGAATTGAGGAAATAAATGCAGTGGCAGGAATTTAAAGATAAATATTCGATTCGATTAAATGAGCAGCAGAGAGCAGCGGTCCAGAGTGTTGACGGACCGGTGCTCTTATTGGCAGTACCGGGTTCCGGAAAAACGACGGTTCTGGTCACTCGCCTTGGCTATATGATTTATTGTAAAGGAATTGATCCAAAGAAAATATTGACAGTCACCTACACGGTGGCAGCGACGAAAGATATGTCGAAACGTTTTGCTTCTTATTTTGGAGAGGAACTGGCGGATCAACTGGAATTTCGGACCATCAATGGAATCTGTGCGAAGATCATCCAGTATTACGGAAGAAAAGTGGGAAAAGCACCCTTTGAACTGGTAAAGGATGAGAAGACCACAGCAGGGATGCTGGCGCAGATTTATCAGGAAAGTGAGCACAGTTATGCCACAGAGAGTGATCTGAAAAATGTAAGGACTCTGATCACTTACATTAAAAATATGATGCTAAATGAAAAAGAAATCCAGAAATTAGAGGATGAGGCAGAAATCAAAATCTCCGTGATTTATAAGGAATATTGCAGGCAGTTAAGAGAGCAGGGCCTGATGGATTACGATGATCAGATGCTGTACGCCTATAATATGCTCCGGAGATTCCCCGATCTTCTGGAGTATTTTCAAAATATGTATCCATACATTTGCGTAGATGAGGCTCAGGATACTTCAAAAATCCAGCATGCCATTATTGCACTGCTGGCATCAAAAACAGAGAATCTTTTTATGGTTGGAGATGAAGATCAGAGTATCTATGGTTTCCGGGCGGCTTATCCAGAGGCATTATTGCTATTTGAGAAACATCATCCGGGGGCGAAAGTACTTCTGATGGAAGAAAATTTCCGTTCCAATGCAAATATCGTGGTAGCAGCAGATCGATTTATCCAGAAGAATACGCTGCGCCATGAAAAGCATATGAAGGCAACCAGACCGGCGGCAGAAATGGTCAAAGAAGTGAAGTTAAAATCCAGGAAGGCCCAGTACTCCTATCTGGCGAAAATCGCCGATGGCTGTACGACGGAGACGGCGGTGTTGTACAGGGATAATGAATGTGTCCTTCCGCTGGTGGATCTCTTTGAACGAAAAGGTATCCCCTATCAGATGCGAAGTAAGGAACTTACCTTCTTTACCCACCGGACGGTGGTGGATATTGTAAACGTTATCCAATTTGCAATGCATCCAAAAGACACAGAATTGTTTCTACAGATATATTATAAGCTCGGAATGTTCCTGAAAAAGCAGGATGCCATGCGGATTGTACAGATTAGTGAAGAGAAAGATATTACGGTGCTGGATGCGGCAATTAATTACGGGAATCTGGATGCTTACATAGCAGGGAAAGTCAAAGCCACAAGATCCCATCTGCGAAATTTGTTAAATGATCCTGCAGACAAAGCAGTCAACCGTATTGTGAAATTCATGGGATATCAGGAATATCTAAACCGAAGCGGTATCCGTGACAGCAAGATTGAGTTGCTGAAAACTATTGGCAGCAGAGAAGAATCACCACAGAGACTGATTGAACGATTAGAAGAATTAAAATATATCATGCAGGAAAAAGAGAGGGATTATGATTGCCCGTTTATCCTGTCTACCATTCATGCCAGCAAGGGACTGGAGTATGATACAGTCTATCTGATGGATGTGGTGGATGGTATTTTACCGGAGAAGATTCCGGCAAACCTAAAGAATGCGCCAAAAGAAGAAATCGAGACCTACGAAGAAGAACGGCGTTTGTTCTATGTAGGAGCCACCAGAGCGAAGAATCAGTTGGTGGTATTTACCATGAACCGGCCGGGAAGCTTTGCTGCTGAACTGTTAGGAAAAACGCCAGTTAAGAATATGGATTTTCATGAAGGCGTCGGAGGGGCAGTATCTGGAAATATGTCAGGGAATAATCAACTTGGAAAACGAAATAGTTACTATAGAAAAACCAATGTGTACGAAACACAGAAGGCATCAAATGGAAAGTATCAGGAGCTTGTAGAAAAACTGGGCGCCGGAGTGATCGTAAAACATAAAATGTTTGGCGAAGGCGTCGTGGTGGATGTGGATGAAGAGTATGTGCAGATACAATTTGGTGAAGTACTTAAGATATTAAATCTGAAGATTGTGGCAAACGGCGGGATGCTAAAGGTGGAATAAGGAGAAAAATAATGTATTTATGAGTGTAAAATATAGTGAAGGATCATGTAGAGATACATGGTCCTTTTTATAATGCCAGAAAAAGTTATAAAAGAAAAAACAGCAGGGATTTTTATAACCCACCTAATCATTTAAGATGGAACCATCAAAGGGATAAACGAACCCAAAGAAAGTTAAAATCACGATTTTTAAGAAACGGAGGAACTGACAATGAAGGGATTTAACACTGGTGATGGTTACATGGGATTGGTAGATGGTGAATATATCTTGTTTGCCAGCGAGGCCGATTATTATGATTACTTAAACGATTAAGGAGGAAGAACATTATGAGTAAAAAAGAAGGATACAGCAGAAAAGGATTTTTTGGAGAGATTAATCACTACGATGCAAGCGGTCACAAGATCGGAGAAAGCAGACCGAAGCTGTTCGGCGGTTGGAATAATTACGACGCACACGGAAATAAAACCGGGGAAAGTTACAATAAGATTTTGGGCGGATTGAATCATTACGATACTCACGGAAATAAAACAGGAGAGACAAGACCGGGATTCTTAAGTGGGGCAAATCATTATGACAATCGTGGGCACAAGACAGGACACAGCAGTCCGGGAATTTTAGGTGGTTGGAATCATTATGATGATTAGAAACGATTGAAAATATATGTCGATATGGCATAGTGTAGGAGATTATCACATGGAAAAAGATATGAAAAAGAAAATTTTACAAGTAGCAGGTTTGGCTGTTTTGATTTTAGGTATTGGATTTACCATGTTTAAGCTTATTGAGTTAGATGTGCAGAAGGCAAGAGAAAGGCAGGAACAAGAAGCGTTTCAGGAGAAAGAAGATAAGAAAAATTCAAAAATTAAGGCAGAGGAATATATAGAATCGTATGCAGAAAAGCTACAGAATGAGATGCGGGATGCAGGAATCGCAGATTTAAGAGTAGTTTACACAGAATGTTCTTACGAGTATTTTGATGAATATTGGGGGACTGACGATTACGAAAGTGCAGATTATGCGTACTATTATATGTTGGATTACTATAGCGATTCCATTGATGCTATTTATGCAGCGAATACAGCAGGCGGGAACTTTGAACCTTTTATTGAACTGATGAGTAATGTCGGACTGGTAGAAAGTAATCGTGAAGGTTGGTATAAAAATTCCATGGACATAGAGATGGGAGATAAAACAATTGCTGTTTACATAGGTGATAAAAATCTTACCAATGACATGACGGTAAAGAAAGAACCGGATCAGACTTATTCAGTAGAAGGTAGGCGATGGGTGTATGTTAACGGCAAGGAAGTTTATGCGAAAACAATAACAACAAATAATTCCGGCCATTCTGGAAGCGGTTATTCCGGAAGTAGCTATTCTGGCAGCAATTACTCCGGCAGCAGTTCCCGGGGAAGTTCATCGGGATCTTCTTCAAAATATGATCCGTACGATGTGTATGATTACGATGATCCGGATGATTTCGCGGATGAATGGGGCGAAGAATTTGGCGATGGAAATTATGATGATGGTTATGATGATGCCTATGATTATTGGGATGAGATGCACTGAAGGTAACGTTTTATGGCTTAGAAAGGAGAACGAACCATGGCAAAAGTATTTATCACACTGACAGGAACAAAGTATTATTATGGAAATGATTTTCTGGAAAAAGGTATGAAACTCAAGTTGGAGAAGGAACCGGATAATGAGTATGACAAAGAAGCGATCAAAGTGACCTGTGAAGGTCTTGGAAAGATTGGCTATGTGGCAAATAGTTCTTATACGGTGATGGGTGAATCCATGAGTGCCGGTCGTGTGTATGACAAGATTGGAGATACCGCATATGCGAAGGTAGTGTTGGTGACGGCGGCAGGGACACTTTGTAAGATCTGTAAGAAGAGTTTAAAGAACATATAGGAGAAAAACGCATGTATTACCTTGTGATAGATTTGGAAATGTGTAGAGTACCGAAAGATTATCGAAGCAAATCTTATAAATATGCAAATGAGACGATACAGATCGGGGCAGTTCTTCTGGATGAAGAATTCAAGAGGATCGGGACAATCAACCAGTATGTGCACCCGGAACACGGAGTGATTGATCCATTTATTCAGAATTTGACAGGGATACGGAACAGCCATGTGAAGAATGCGCCGTGTATTCAGGAAGCTTTGCTACATATGATCCAGTGGATTGGAGATCGTGAATACAAGGTTTATGCATGGAGTGATTCTGATAGAGCGCAGCTGCTTCATGAAATCAAAGCAAAGAAAATTCAGGACGAGAGAATACAGGATTTTGTCCGTGAGGAAAGATGGATTGATTATCAGGAAGTATTTGAAAAGCGATTCGAAATAGAGCGTAAGATTAGTTTGGAAGAGGCACTTGGCAGGGCAGAGATTGAACCAGAGGGACACTTCCATGACGGACTGGATGATGCGGTGAACACAGGATGTCTGATTGAAAAAATGGAGCTGAATCCAGAGTATAAGTTAGTAAGCTATGAGATGCCGGAGAAGGATTCAGGGCATCTGTCATGTACGCTGGGGGAATTGTTTGTGGAATTGGAGTTGGAATTGGCGTGAGAAGCAATGTATATAGTGAATGAGAGAGGATATTTATGAGCAAAGAATTAAAAATGGAAGTATTTGCTTCAAAGGAACCAGTAAAGAGCGTTGAACTGCATGTATATGAGTTTCATACATCAGAATTATATGAGAATAAATATCGGCTGATCCGAAGTGCAGCATGGAAGATAAGAAATATAAATGCATGTGGAGTTTTTGAAGATGGCAGTTATATTTATACAACGGAGAAAATCTCGGGAGAGATTCCGAATGCGAATTTTCGACTGACATATCTGGGAAAACAAGAATTAGATGTGTCGGAACATAGAAAAGTATATGCGGAGTTGATTAGATATTGGATTGTTCAGAAGCTCCGGACGGTGAAGATACAAAAGAATTCGAGGGAATATTATAAGTATGCCTGCAGAAGTAATGTGACAAGCCGATGGATCCAGACGGAACAGGGGTTTCAGACATTTTATTCGGGGAACCGGCAGATTAGTCTGGAAAGAAAATATAATTTTACTGTAATGATTTTTGAAGATGGCAAGGCGTATTTGAAGATCGACACGTCCAGTATTTTTTCCTCTAATCAGACAGTGTATGATTACATAACACAAGGATTGAATCCCATTGGTATGGAAGTGAAAAATGAGTGGGGAAAGAATAATCAGACGGGAATATTGACGGAAATCTGTGATTATACAGTCGTTGACAAAATTGATTTTGCGGATAGTTTGAAAGCTTATTATACCGATGTAAAGAAGGAAAGCTACAGGGTGGAGGATTTGCCAGATCAGACACCAGTAGTTATGGTGAAATTACAGTCCGGAAAGATTTATCCATATTATCCGCAAGCATTGAAGCCAGTTTTGACGAGAGAAAAAGTTGGCGAGATAGATCCCCGTTTTTCTATAGCAATCGAAAAATATATCAAACGTAATATGATAACGCGAATAGAGTTGGATAAGGATTTTATTCAGGATATCGGGAGTATCCATCAACTTAGTGGATTGGAATTTGAAAAAGATATGTGTACTGTAGAAGAACTTGGATATCGAAAAGGAAAGGTGGAGTCCCCTGTATTGACTTGTGGTCAAGGAAAAAGATTGCGTTGTGGGGAAGAATTCAAAGTGTTTAATTACGGATTCTATCAGAAGCCGGATGCGAAAATAAAAATGGGCTATATTTATCCGAAAAATACAGTTGATCTGATGAAAGCTGTGGTAAATGAAATTTGTGAATTTGCCGCTTATGGAAAGTATCAAGGGGAAAAGGATGCGTATATTGTTACGGGGCTGTTAGATATTCAGATGGAATCGATGATAAAAGAAGAATATGAACTGGGTGATATTACAGATTATAAGAGAGCGGCTCTGGAATTGAAAAAGGTAGAGGGAATCGATATTGTGATTGGAATTGTGCCGGATGGAATGGATGAGGACGGACCATATAACCCGTTTAAAACAATTTGGGCCGAGGCAAATATACCGTCACAGATGATCAGTATGAAGACCGCACAATTATTTGCCAGAGGAAAAAAAGAAGGAAATAAGACGAAATATTACTTGCATAATATTGTACTTGGTATTCTTGGAAAGACCGGAGGAATCCCGTGGGTAATCAAGGAGATGTCGGGGAATGTTGACTGTTTTGTCGGATTGGATGTTGCAACAGTAGAAAAAGGAATTCATTATCCGGCATGTTCTGTAGTGTTTGATAAAAGCGGAAGATTGCTTGGATTCTATAAACCGAAGAATGCACAGCGCGGAGAAAAGATAGAGACCAGAATTTTACAGGATATTTTTGACCAAGTGTTATTTTCTTATGAAGATAAATTTGGAGAAGGACCGAAGAACATCATGATTCATCGGGACGGCTTCAGCAATGAAAATGATGAATGGTATGAAAAGTATTTTGGAGCAAAGGGAATATCTTACACGATTGTCGAAGTCCGAAAAAATATAAGTTCAAAACTTGCAATTATTGAAGATGGAGTTATAAAAAATCCAGAAATGGGATATTGCATTTACAATAACAACAAAGGATATCTCGTTACGACAAATATGAAGAATAAAAAAGGCTCTCCAAATCCATTATTGATTGAAAAGAAATGTGGAGATATATCAATGCCAACGATATTAAAGCAAGTTCTGTATTTATCACAATTGCATGTTGGTTCTACGCAGAAAATGCGACTCCCGATTACAACAGGGTATGCCGATAAGATATGTAAAAACCGAGAGTTTGTGCCGGAAGGGAAGATGGATAATCGGTTGTTCTTTTTGTAAGACACTTTTTCTTGTATAAAAGTATCCACTGCCGTATTATTTATATATAAGAAGTTTATGAAAAATATTTGAAAATGTGGTGGAGAGATAAGATGTTCAAAATCATAGAAGGCGATTTTAAGAACAATGAATACAGTGACGAGGAATATCTGGATAATTGGCCAATGTTATACATTTTGGAGAATGGAAAGCAGGCTTATATAGGAGAGTCCAATCATGTAAAAACCAGAATGACGCAGCATGCTACAAATGAAGAAAAAAGGATTTTTGACAAGGTTCACTTCATTTATTCCAAGCTGTTCAATCAATCGGTGACCTTTGATTATGAATCAAAATTAATCCAGTATGTCGTGGCAGATGAATTGTTTCAGGTTACGAATAAAAATTCCGGGATAGCGGACAAGCAGTATTATCAGAAAAAAGAATATGACGAAAAGTTTGAAATACTTTGGCGGAAGCTTCAGAGAGAAAACTTGGTGAAACATTCATTAGAAGAAATAGAAAATTCAGATCTGTTTAAATATTCCCCCTATAAAGAATTGAATGACAGTCAGAGAAAAGCGGTAGAGGATATTCTTGAAGAGATAAAACATGGAAATGTGGACCAGGTAGTAGTTAACGGAATGCCGGGAAGTGGAAAGACGATTGTGGCAGTTTATCTTATGAAATATCTGGCAGACAATGAAGAATTTAAAGATAAACAAATCGGTTTTGTAGTTCCGCAAACTTCACTTAGAAAGACGATGAAGGCTATCTTTCGGAGTGTTTATGGATTGACGCCATCGCAGGTTTTATCTCCGTCAGATGTAACTAAGAAAAAATATGATATTTTGCTTGTGGATGAAGCACATAGACTTCACAAATATAAAAATATTTCCTATATGGGATCATTTAAAGCGAATTGTGAAAAATTGGGAATGACTACGGAAGCAGATGAGCTTGACTGGATATTAAAGCAGTCAGATTGTACGGTGCTGTTTTATGACTATAAGCAGGTGGTCGGACCATCGGGTATTGAGTTGGACCGGTTTAGTGAAAAGATAGAGGCTCATGGAAAGCGTATGACGACTTATTTTACTCTCGCAACACAAATGAGGGTGCAGGGTGGAAATGACTACATTGATTTTGTAAAAAGTATGCTTTCAGGTAAGTGTGCCAGGAAGTATTATTCAGAAAAATATGATTTAAAATTATATACTGATTTTTCTAAATTTGAGAAAGATATGTATACAAAAGAAGCTGAGAACGGACTTTCAAGAATGTTAGCAGGTTATGCGTGGCCTTGGATCAGTAAAAAGGATCATAGCAAACGCGATATTGAGATTCAGGGCGTGAAACGAATGTGGAATCATTGTACGGAAGGATGGGTTCACACGGAAGAAGCAATTGACGAGGTGGGATGTATCCATTCTATCCAGGGATATGATCTTAATTATGCATTTGTTATTCTGGGAAAAGATATTGGCTATGATAAAGAGAATGATCAGATCATTATCCGATCAGAATGTTATTTTGATAAAAATGGTAAACGTACAGCGTCCTATGAAGAACTAAAAGAGTACATAACAAATGTATACTATGTATTACTGACCAGAGGAATCAAGGGAACGTATTTATATGTGTGTGATGATGGATTGAGAGAATATTTAAGCAAATATATTGAAGAGGAAAAGTAAAATGACAGAAGAAACAATCAGACAGATATTAAAATTCAGAGATGACAGAGACTGGAAGCAATTCCATAATCCCAAGGATCTGGCAATCTCTATTTCACTGGAAGCAGCAGAACTCCTGGAAGTGTTTCAATGGAGCGGTGCGGATGTATCCAACGAGGGAAAACAGGATAAAATCAAAGAAGAACTGGCAGATGTTGTAAACTATTGTGTGCTGATGGCCGATGCATGTGGACTGGATCTGGATGAAATTGTTCAGGAAAAAATCAAGGAGAATAATAAGAAGTATCCGGTGGAAAAAGCGAAAGGGAAGAGTGATAAATATAATAAGTTGTGATTCTATTTTGGGGTACTGGTGAAAGTGAATATAAAGCGATTAAGGAGGCAGCAGTGGATATAAAGAATGATTCAGAATTAAACTATACGCTTGCGTATTATGATAAAAATGCAGAAAAATTTGCTGAGGAGACGGCAGATGTTGAGTTTGGAATGATTCAGAACCGTTTCCTTGACAAATTAGAACCGGGGGCAAAGATTCTTGATTTTGGCTGTGGTTCCGGACGGGATACAAAGTATTTCCTTGAAAGAGGATATAAAGTGACTGCTGTCGATGGTTCGGTAGCGATGTGCGTAATTGCAGGTCGATATGCAGAAACATTAGTAAAACATATGCAGTTTCAAGATTTGAATGAGATGAATACGTACGATGGTATTTGGGCTTGTTCATCCATTCTTCATGTTCCGTCACGGGAGTTGAAGGATGTTATTAGAAAGATGGTACGGGCACTTCGAAATCACGGAGTTATTTATACATCTTTTAAATATGGAACATTTGAGGGAGAACGAAACGGCAGATATTTTACAGATATGACGGAAGAAACATTTGCGGAGTTGATCCGTGATATAGAAGAACTAAAGATAGAAGAACTCTGGCTTACATCTGATGTGCGCCCAGGACGGGGAGAAGAAAAATGGCTCAATCTAATTTTGAGGAAAGAATGGATACTTACGAAATTGAATCTACGAGTGTAATGACCGGAGATTGGGACCGAAGCCGGTATTTATATTATCAGTTGAAAATGAGTATGGAAAAGGCAACAAAGGTAGATATTGTTGTGTCTTTTCTGATGGAATCCGGGGTGAGAATGCTTTTAAATGATATGAAGCAAGCTCTGGAACGCGGTGTAAAAATCCGTATTTTGACGGGCAATTATTTAGGGATTACACAACCATCAGCGTTGTATTTAATCAAAAAAGAACTAGATGATCGTGTTGATTTGCGTTTATATAACGAAAAGTCGCGGTCATTTCACCCAAAATCTTATATCTTTCATTATGATTTTTCCAATGAGATCTACATCGGATCATCTAACATATCCAAAAGCGCTTTGACATCAGGAATAGAATGGAATTACAAATTCAGTGATAAACAAGATAAAAAGAACTATGAATTATTCTATGCTACATTTGAAGATTTATTTGAGAATCATTCGATCATTATAGATGATGAAGAATTGAAAAGGTATTCGAAAACATGGAAGAAGCCGGCGGTGTCTAAAGATTTGGCGCGGTATGATTCTACGGAAGAAAATAATGAAAAAGTTAGAATGTTGTTTCAGCCTCGGGGTGCACAGATCGAGGCTTTGTATGCGTTGGAAGAAAGCCGAATGGAAGGCGCAACAAAGGGGCTGGTATACGCGGCAACAGGAATTGGTAAAACATATCTTGCAGCATTTGATTCTGCAAAATATAAACGAGTATTATTTGTTGCCCACAGAGAAGAAATATTGAGACAGGCAGCAGCCTCATTTAAAAATGTGCGTAATTCCGAGGATTATGGATTTTTTGACGGGAAAGAAAAGAGTACGGGCAAATCGGTAATCTTCGCATCTGTCGCAACACTTGGAAGACCAGAATATCTAAATGAAAAATATTTTGCAAAAGATTATTTTGATTATGTAATCATTGATGAATTTCATCATGCAGTTACAAAGCAATATAGAAGAATCGTAGATTATTTTAAACCGCAGTTTTTGTTAGGGTTGACGGCAACTCCGGAAAGAATGGACGGGAAAAACATTTATGAAATCTGTGATTATAATGTACCTTATGAGATCTCGTTGAAAGAAGCCATCAATAAAGGGCTGCTTGTCCCATTTCATTATTACGGAGTTTTCGACGAGACAGATTATTCGGGATTGAAAATCGTTAAAGGACATTACGATGAGCAGGAATTAAATCATGCATATATCGGAAATGAAAGACGGTATGATTTGATTTACAAATATTATCAGAAATATCGTTCTTCACGGGCAATCGGATTCTGCTGTTCCAGACAACATGCAGAAGACATGGCAAAAGAATTTTGCCGGAGAGGTATTCCAGCCGTGTCCGTGTATAGCGGAGAAAATGGAGAGTATGCGGAAGAACGAAATAAAGCGATAGAGAAATTGAAAAACGGAGAAATAAAAGTAATTTTCTCTGTAGATATGTTCAATGAAGGCGTAGATATTGCTGCATTGGATATGGTAATGTTCTTGCGTCCGACGGAATCGCCAATCGTATTTCTGCAGCAACTGGGACGTGGCTTACGCATTTATAAAGGCAAAGAATATCTGAATGTATTGGATTTCATCGGAAATTATGAGAAGGCGGGAAAGGCACCACTGTTATTAAGTGGAGAACGTTCTTTCGGAAACGGAAAGGCTTATGAATATCAAGACATCGAATATCCGGAAGATTGTATCGTTGATTTTGATATGCGTTTGATCGATCTGTTCAAAGAAATGGACAAAAGAAAATTGAAGATGAAAGAGCAGATCCGTCAGGAATATTTCCGTGTGAAAGAGCTGTTGGACGGAAAACGACCGACCAGAATGGAACTATTTACATATATGGAAGATGAGATTTATCAACATTGTATCAGCCATGCGAAAGATAATCCGTTCCGGCGGTATCTGGAATTCTTAAATGAACTCGATGAATTATCGGCAGATGAACGTAAGTTGTACGACGGAATAGGGCGAGAATTCATTGCAACGATAGAGACCACGGATATGCAGAAAGTGTATAAAATGCCGATCTTGTATAGCTTTTATAATCATGGAAACATCAGACTTGCGGTCACGGATGAAGAGGTATTGGAGAGTTGGAAAGAGTTCTTTAATACAGGGACAAATTGGAAAGATTTCCCGAATGTAAATACATATGAAGATTATCAGAAAATGACGGATAAACAGCTTTTAAGTAAGGCAAAGACAATGCCGATTCGATTCTTGAAGTCATCGGGAAAAGGATTCTTTGTAGAGAAGGATGGATATGCGTTGGCACTGAGAGAAGAACTAGCAGAAGTGGTGGGAAATCCGGCATTTGTGGAGCAAATGAGAGACGTGCTGGAGTACCGGAGTATGGAGTATTACCGGCGGAGGTATGAGGCAGTTTAGTGGGAAACTGGAAGATATTTATAGAAAATGAAAGAAAAATCGACAAAATGCGACAGTTTTTGGAGAGTTGTGTGTTTATATAATATAGGGTGTTTATAATGAAATCCTAAGACTTGGGAACAGATGATTTCAAAATGTTATATGAGGAAAATATATGGATTTAATATCAGGCGTAACGAAAGAAGATTATTCGGATTATATACTCTATTTTGTAGAAAACTTATCAGATGAATTGAAGCAAGAAATTCGTAGTCGATTGTCAGCGGTTTGCCATGGGGTAGATCAAGCACAATCAGCGGCAAAAATTTATTCTTACAAAGAAACGGCTAAAGAGTTTGTAAAACGATATAAAAGTGCTAAAAATGCTTCGGAAAAAAGAAAAAAAGGTATGATTGGTGAATTGCTGGTACATATTATATTGGAGATTGAAGGCAGATTTACGACGGCGTCACCTTTTTTTAATATGGAAGAACGTAGCTTTAAAAAAGGGTATGATGTAGCTCTATTTGAAGAAAAAACAAATGAATTATGGATTGCGGAGGTTAAGTCAGGGGAAATTCAAAAGAATCAGAAAGACGCATCTGCCGCGACAACTGGATTGATTAATACTGCAAAAAACGATTTGAAAGTTCGTTTAAATGATTATAATACAAGTTTGTGGTTAAATGCGTTAAATGCTGCAAAAGTTACTATGAGTGATAGTAATAATCAAAAGGATGCTGTGATAAAATTATTGGAAAAATGTTCAGATGATGCTGTAGAAGAAAAAAATTCAAGCAATTCATTTAATGTTGTACTTTCGGCCACACTTTTTCATCCTATCTCAGATCCAATGGAAGCAGAAAAGATTGGGAAAAAACATTCGAGGATTGTCAATGAAAATCTTTTTAAAAAAGTACTTATAATGGCAATCCAAAAAGAAACATTTGATGCTGTTTATGATTTCTTGGAAAGTGAGGCAAATGATGAAAAATGATTTAACTATTGCAAAAATTAAACATACAGATTTTGCGAAGCTTTATGACAAATTTATTATTGGAAATAAATTGAATCAAAAACAATACGAAACATTGCTGGCGATTGCAATTTGTTTTACAAATGCGGATGATATAAATGTTCAGCAATGGGGATATCGGATAGTAGTTGAATATTGTAATCAAACGCAAGATTATATGCCTCTTTATGAAATAGCTATTAATAAAGGCCTTTATCCAGTCAGTAAATTTATTGAACAGCATTACATTGATGATGAGCAAAGAAATTTTTTTACTGAATGGAATGATGCTTTTACAGAACAATATATATGTGGTGATATTTGTCGAAGTGAACAACAGAACGCACTAATTAAGTTCTTTGAGAAAAAGTATAATGATACGATCTCTATTAGTGCGCCAACTTCATATGGAAAATCTGAATTGATTTTATCAACGATAAAAGAATACAAGGGAAGAAAAATTTGTGTATTGACATCAACGAAGGCGCTTCTTGCACAGACAAAAAAGAGAATACAGCAAATTAGCAAGGGAATATTTCCTAAAGTTGTGGTTCATCCAGAAATGTATAATTCTAAAGATGTATCATGTCTTGCTGTTTTAACACAAGAACGATTGTTAAGGGTTTTGAAGAAAGATCCAACACTTGCTTTTGACTGTATTATTGTAGATGAAGCACATGAGATATTGGAGGACAATGCCAGAAGCCGAATATTGGCTGATGTAATTATTGTTGCACAAAAAAGAAATCCAAATGTAGCTTTTAAGTTTTTGACACCGTTTCTTGCAGACAGTAAAAATCTTAAAATAAGATATACGACTTATGATGTTGAGGGCTTTAAGGTAAGTGAATATATAAAATCTGAGAAATATTATTTATATGATTTGAGAAATCATACAGGATTAAAATTTTATGATCAATTTTTTAATAAATATCTACCAATATCAAATGACGAAGACCTTGGATTTGAAGAGAACGTTGTAAAAAAGTATAGTGCAAAGAAAAATATAATATATCTCAATAAACCGTCAGATATTGAAAAATTTGCGTTGGATTTAGCAGCTGTTTTACCAGAGGTAAAATCTGAAATAATTCAAAGAGCATGTGATAATATTGCGGAGTATCTGCAACCACAATATAATTTGATAACCTGTTTACAAAAGGGAATTATATATCATCACGGTAGTGTGCCAGATGCAATAAGAATTTATATTGAGGAGCTGTATAAAGAAAATGAGGCGATTAAATATGTAATTACCAGTTCAACATTATTATCCGGTGTAAATTTACCCGCTGAAAGAATGTTTATTCTTGATAATAGGCGAGGAAGGTCAAATTTAAGTCATGATTCTTTTAAAAACCTTGTGGGCCGTGTGTGTAGGTTTAATGAAATTTTTAATAATAATTCTGGGACACTACAACGTTTGGAACCACAAATTTATCTTGTTTTTGGGAAATATTTTGCAAGGAATGCAAATTGTGAAAATTTTTTGTGTAATGTAGCAAAAGTAGAAAAAAAGTATCAAGATGAGGTGGAAAATGTTTTACTTAGTCAAACAAAAATTACAAATAATAATAAAGAAGAATTACGTCATGCATCGGAATTTATAGAGAATTATGAAAATGGAGCTGTTGAGAATTATACGGAAAGATATATAAATACTGCTTTTGGAAAAGCATGTATTATGAATGGGGCTAATGAAATTGATGTTTTTAAATATGAAAACGAAATTCAGCAACAAGTAAGTAAATATCAATATGAGAATCTGAAAATAAATGATTCGACCCAACTGCTGGAGATTATTAATGAGCTTTTTGTTAAATATTTGCCGGAAAGTGGAACGGATAGTTTGAGCCGTTTAAGTAATAAGGAGGCACGTAAGTTTTATGCAATGATGTTTGGGTGGCGTGTAGAGAATAAGTCTTATTCGGAAATGATCAGTTTGTTTGTTGGATATTGGCATCAATTATATAAGATAGATAGAAACGTAATGGTATACGTTGGAAAATGGGGAGATGTTAAGCGGGAAGGAAGTAATGTTGCACGGTATACGAAGTTTATTGGGAAAAATAGAACACAAGTAGTTAATTTGGCAATTGTACGAATAAAAGAAGAGCAAGACTTTGTTGATAATATGTTGATTAAATATGTTGAAGTTTTTCATGATTTGAATTTGATTGAAAATCAATTTTATTCTAGAATTAAATATGGAACTGATGATGAGAGTGTAATTTGTTTAATAAAAAATGGATTGTCGTTAAGTTCGGCTATATTGTTGATAAAAAAATACAGTGATTATCTTCGGATTAATCTTTTAGAAAGTACAGTTACATATGATGAGAATATTATATTAAAAATGAACGAAAGAGAGGAAAATGAGATTCAAATTTATGAAGTTCAAAATTGCATGTAATGTGTATACAAGGGGTGAGAAAAATGAAGTTTGAACGTATACCTAAAAAAGATGCGAAAAAATGGTCTGGATATATCGTAAATGAAGATAAATTTTATAGATTTATAAATGAATTTAATATTATTGGGGTTGTCTGGTCACAGCCTCAAACGATAAGCGCATCATATTTTCTTAGGCTGCTTGAAAATGGATCTTCAGAAAAGGCTCGAGGTTACGGAAGAAAACGTCTGGAGAATGATGAACATTCAAAGCAGTTAGGACAGTATTATTCGCCACTGCTTGATCATGGGGCATTATGGAAAAGACGTGATGGCAGTGTAATATGTACGGCAATGCCATATGGTGATAAGGAGTCTGTTACGGCAAGCTTTGATAAAATGATAAAAGAATTTGAGTTCCCGAAAACGATAAAAATGAAATTCTTAGATAACCGATATCGATATAGGACCAGTGGAGATATAATGATTATTATATATTGTGAGGCACTAAATGAAATATTTAATCAAGATTATTCTATCGAAAAATTGTGTGAGAAAGCAAAAGCAAGTTCGCAATCTGACAAAATAAGAAGTCGGGTAACAAAGTCTTATACTAGAAATAAATATGTAAGTGAATATGCGAAGCTAAGAGCTGATGGAAAGTGCCAATTATGTGGAAATCTGGCTCCATTTTATGATAATGAGGGAAGACCGTATCTTGAAGCTCATCACGTTATTCGACTTGCAGATGGAGGAGAAGACTCTGATGATAATGTTGTTGCCCTATGTCCGAATTGTCATCGGAAAATGCATTCTTTAAATTTAGAAGAAGATGTTAATAAGCTTTTGAAAATTGTATCGAGTATTAAAAAATAAGATAAGAATATTTAAAGAATTTTAAGAGGACAGAAAATCTATTAAAAATATGAAGCAGATTTTGATTTACTGAATTGTTGACAGTATATCGGAATCTGTTTTTAAGTATGACATTTGGATGTAATGATAACCACAAAACAGAAACAAATATTAACAAATAACAGTAAATAAATTGAAAGTTAAAATGGATTTATGATACTATATATAAGTAAAATTGAATTATTTATCAAAAGGTTTGGGTGAAGAGATGATTGATAATAATGTGAATGAAAAATGGATGAGCATAGATGATGCTGCAGAACATCTGGGGGTAAAAACTGTTACAATACGAGGATGGATTAGAAAAGGCAAAGATATTCCGGCACATAAAATAGGAAAACAATGGAAATTTAAGTTTTCTGAATTAGATGCATGGGTAAAAAGCGGCCAAAGTGCTGAATAATAAGTAATGAAACGAGGATGAAATAATGGCATATAAAGTATTAGATTTATTTTCAGGAGCTGGAGGCCTTTCAAGAGGTTTTTATGATGCCGGATATGATGTGGTTTTGGGAGTTGATTTTGATGATGCAGCTCTTAAAACTTTTAAGGCAAATCATGGTAAGGCAGAGGCAATGAAATTGGATTTGTTTGATCATAGTAATATTGATGTGATTATTAGTTTTCTTAAAGAAAAAGGTATTAAATTAGATGTTCTTGTTGGTGGACCTCCTTGTCAGGGGTTTTCTGTTGCAGGGCCAAGAGATATGAATGATAAGAGAAATACACTATACACTGCAATGGTAGAACTGGCAGAACGAGTTAATCCTCAAGTTGTAGTATTGGAGAATGTTCCGGGAATGGTACAAACTAATGGGGGGATTGGAGCTAAGCGTGTTGTAGAAGATTTTGCTAAGATAGGTTATAAAATGGTGCCTAAATTGATGTATGCACCGGATTATGGACTCCCACAGAGAAGAAAAAGAGTTTTTTTTGTTGGACTTAGAGATTATAATAAAGAGTTTGTTTTCCCATCTCCGACAGTGGATAAGGAGCATTATATAACTTGTGAGGAGGCAATTGGAGATCTTCCTTCTCTGCAGAAGCCAGATGGAGAGATTATTTATGGCGAAGAATTTCAGGATTATGTTACAGAGCCTCAGAATGATTATCAGAAAAAAATGAGAGAAAGATCTGCAAAAGTTCAGAATCATATTGGAAGTATTCCGATTGAAAAAACAAAGCGTATGATTTCATTAGTACCAGAAGGAAAAAATTATAAAGCATTGCCAGAAGAATATCGAGGTATGTATAAATATCATGAAGCGCTTACAAGATATCATAGCAAGAAGCCGTCGCTTACAATAAATACTGGTCATAGATCGCATTTTCACTATAAATGGAATAGAATACCAACTGTAAGAGAAAGTGCAAGATTACAAAGTTTCCCGGATGATTTTATTTTTTATGGTAACAAATCGGAACAGTATCGACAGGTAGGGAATGCAGTCCCTCCGATGCTGGGACAGGTTGTGGCTGAGGCTTTAATACCTTATTTAAAAGATGGAGAGTAATAATGAAAAAATATAAGTTTATTGATTTATTTGCCGGCTGTGGAGGACTTGAAGATGGCTTCCTTCAGACTGGCAGATATATAGATGTTGCGGCTGTAGAATGGCTTAAACCACAAGTAAATACACTTATCCGTAGACTGGAAACAAAGTGGAAAGTAAAAGATGCGGCAGAGAGAGTTATGCATTTTGATATTCAAAGAGAAACAGAACTTTTTGCGGGATGGGATGATGAAAAATTTGGCGGTGGAAAAGGGCTTGATTATTTTGTAAATAAGGCTCAGGGAATTGATGTGATTATTGGTGGTCCCCCTTGTCAGGCATATTCTGTTGCTGGAAGGGTTCGTGATGAAAATGGTATGCGAGATGATTATAGAAATTACCTTTTTGAACACTATTTAAGTGTTGTAAATAGGTATAGACCTAAGGTTTTTGTATTTGAAAATGTTCCGGGGATTCTTAGCGCAGCTCCAGATGGAACGCCAATTACTGATTTAATTAAACAGGGGTTTGCTGATATAGGGTATGATATTATTGAAGATTTAAAAATTACAAAAGTGAATGCAAGTGATTTTGGCGTGCCACAGAATCGAGAGAGAATGATCATTGTTGGTATAGATAACAGAAAATATAAAAATACTCAAAGGATGTTGAATGCTTTTTATAAAGATATTCTTCCAAAATATAAAGTGACAAAAAAAATAACTGTGAAAGAAGCTATTGGAGATCTTCCGGTATGTGAGCCGTTTTATGATGAAGAACATCATAAGAAACGCAAATCACATGCCGTACCAGAATTAAATATCACATGGCATAAGCCAAGATATCATAATCTTCGGGATATGGATACATTCAAAATTTTGGCAGAGGATATTGAGTCTGGAAAGCGAGAATATAATAGCAAGAAAATTAGCGAATTGTATGAAAAGAAGGTTGGATCAAAATCACCAATTCATAGGTATCATGTATTAGAACCAGATCTTCCAAGTACGACAATTATTGCTCATTTATATAAAGATGGTAATCGATTTATCCACTACGATTCGAAACAGTGTCGTACTATTACGGTAAGGGAAGCTGCCAGGTTACAGTCTTTTGACGATGACTTTGATTTTATTGGGGCACAAGGAAATGCATATCAGATGATTGGAAATGCAGTACCACCTCAGTTGGCAAAACGTGTAGCTTTAGCACTTGGGGAAATGATGGATGAGATAGACTAAGGTGATGATTTATGACAATAAAGACGAAGAGATTGCTGGATGAAATGATAGAGGCACTTTTTGAGAAAAAAGCTATTTTACTTACTGGTAATACAGGAGTAGGGAAAACGTATCTGGCTAAAAAGATTTCGGAAAAGTTGGTTGAAAGAAAATATAGTTGCTTTCCGTCAAGCAAAGATCAAACGGTAAACGTAGAGATTATTTCGTGCCATAATAGTGTTACATACGAGGATATTGTAGGTGGAATAACAGCTGGCACCGAATCCGGTAAGATGTTTTTTGAATACAAAGATAAAGTCCTTCTTGAGACAATTATCAGAGCAGCAGTTGATTATAATGAAGGTAAAGGAACTAAATATGTTCTTATTATGGATGATTTGCAGCGAAACGATGTATCTACACTTATAGGTGATGCAGTAAATGCAATTGGATTAGAAGGAGAAAAAGAGAAGCTCTGTCTGAATTCTGGAATTATAGTTGAAATTCCACCTAATTTTTATATTATAGGGACTTATAATGCCGCGGAGACAGGTGCGATTCTGCTTTCAAGTGATCTCATAAGCAAATTTTATGTCAGAGAAATATTATCAGAAATTGAATATATTACAGAAGATTTAGAAACAGAAAATGCTGTTTATTATGATCAGGTGCGTAGTTTGGTGTTGAATTATCTTGATGTGCAATATCGGCATAGTACATATGATCAAAGTAAATATTTCCTTGGACATGGGTACTTTAGTGGAAATAATGTTTCATTAAAAATCAGATATCAATTGATTCCGATGTTGAAGCAATATATTTCGGAGGGGATACTTGACAGTACTGCAGAAGAGTCAGTTCATTTATTGGAAGCTGCATGTATAAAAAAGAAAGTAGCTGTCGATAAAAATATGCAGAAAAGTAGTTTTAGTGAATATAGATATGGAGTGACAGCGGCGCAATTTATAAGTGAAGATTCTACAAGAAAGTGTAGTTCGATTCCGATAGAGAATCTTGTTGGAAGGATAATAGACCAGAAACTACTTACAGATGAACAAATAAAAAATACAATTTTGTTTAATAAAAAAGTGTGTTATCGTGAAATGGAAGTTGGGGGAGTCACTTACCAGGCTATGTTGATTGCTGATAGCATACAACATAATAAGATTCGTAGAAGTGGAAAATCAGATGGAAGATGTCTGTATAATGGTGGTACAATTCTTGTGGATAATTTGGAATATCATTTTACAGGTGGATTCCATCCTAAGGATTATGTTAAAGCAGCTTGCTGGGAAAATACAAATGGTTACAGACTTGGGGAATCGTTTGGAGGCAATCTTGTATTGTTTAGAATAGTATGGCAGTACTATCAGGCTTTAATAGAAGGATATACGCTTTATTTGAAGAGTAATTCGGCAGATAGGAATAAACAGAAATTGTTAGATTATATAAAAGATGAATGGGATTTATTCTTAAACGATTTTAAGAAAATTGAACCAAAGAGTGTAAAAAAGATTGGTAGAGTGGACAAAGAATGGAAACAGGAGGAAGCTATATATAATCAAGAGGCTAATGAAATCGTTCGAAAACGAATAGCCGCACTTACAATTCTTTGGAGCAATCTTGGAGATGCGATTATGGTAGAAGATGGATCGGAAGTAATCCTGGAAGGAGTGGATAATAAAATGAGCGATTTAATTTATAAAGAGTATGAAGAAACAATGGAACTTCTTGGAATAAAACAAATGATACTTCAAGGACCGCCTGGAACATCAAAAACATATTCGGCAAAAGCTTTTTTAAAATATATGGCACATAACTGTACTGATGAGGAATTGGCGGATCTTCAAATTGCTGATTATTCTGCCGAAGATAAATACTGTGCAAAACTATTCAAGGGAAAAGGCGAGCCGGAAATTGCATGGGATATAGTGCAGTTCCATCCATCATATGGATATGAAGATTTCATTAGAGGAATCAAGGTGTCTACTAAACCGGGAACTGATACAATATTATATGAAACAGTGAATAAAGTTTTGGGTAATATAGCAGAGCTTGCAAAGAAGCATAAAAAGACAAAATTTTTCTTGATTATTGACGAAATCAATCGTGCAAATCTTGCGACAGTATTTGGTGAATTGATTTATGGACTTGAGTATAGAACGGAGCCGGTTGCAACCCTTTATTCTGTTAATAATAACAACCGAATAAGTATACCAGATAATCTTTATATTATTGGAACGATGAATACTGCAGATAAGTCTATTGGAGGAATAGATTATGCTATTAGGAGAAGATTCCTTTTCTTTGAACAATTGCCAGATATAAAAGTTATTCAGGAATATAAGGCAGAGAAAGGTGGTCAACAGTTGGAACTGAATGCTCAAGCATGTAAACTTTTTGAGAATGTTGCAACCCTTTTTGAAGAAAATTATCTAAGTTCTGAATATAGAAAAGAAGATGTACAGATTGGCCATACATATTTCCTTGTTGATAGTAAAGATAAGTTGATGAAGAGGTTTGAATATCAGATTATTCCTATCTTAAAGGAGTATTATAAAGATGGTATTATCAATTTTGACATTAGTGAAGAAACAAATGGATTTAACGGATTCCTAAATTGTATCGCCGGGAAAATAAATATGACATCTCAAAGAGAGGACATTGAGAATATATTTAATGATCTTATAGAATAGGTGGTAGTAGGTTATATGAATGGATGGCAAGAACCTAAAGATGGAAAACGAATATATATGATAACTGATAATACCAGAATGGATGGATTTACTGATTATATTAGAAGTGAAGACGTTGAAAGACTTTATATTACATATAGTGAATCTAGAGTAAATCTTGGTATTCATTATTATCGAAATAAACTATATACATCAAATTTTGTCGGAATTTGTAGAATAAAGTCAGTTGATAATGAAACCTTGTATGATGTTGAAGGAAACGAATTACTTATAAAAGTTATCCCTAGATTCAATGTGAAGGTTGTGGAGTTGTTGAATTATATACGAGATGACGATGAGTTTGACCGTTATATGGCTCCTCAAACAAACAGCAATAGATATAAGGAACGAGATATAGAGGCAATTGATCGAAATGAAATTTTCTATTTTTTTGGAAATGAAAAGCCATTAAGAGTTGATGATGGAATTTCTGATGAGAATAGTATCATTACAGTTACAGTGTTTCTTACATTACTTAGATTATTATGTAGGAAGCCGCTTATGGGAAGAATGCTGAAAGAAGAGGGAAATCTCACTGGAAAAGTTAAGGGAAAAATTGTCATTGAAAAAAACATAAGAGTCAATACTATGCGTGGTAGAAATGACAGATTTTATTGTCGATATTTACGATTTTCGGATGATATTATTGAAAATCAAATTTTAAAGGCGGCATTGAAAAAATCAAAGCGGTTTATTATTAAGTATTTTAAAGATTATAGCAAGGATAACAATAATTATGCTAGTATGATTTCATATTGTTCAAATGCATTAAAGCATATATCCGATATTCAGTGTGACGGTGAGGCATGTAATGGACTAAAGTTTTCAGGTTGTTACATCTATTATAAACCAGTGATGGCAATGGCAAAAATGATTTTGAATGATATATCGATTGAATCAAATGGTGATATTAGTACAACTGGATACATTTTACCATATGCAATATCAATGGAAAAACTTTTTGAAGTATATGTGAGAGCGTATCTTAAGAAAAATGGTATTGCTTCTTACAGAAGTAAGAGTAATACTGGCATTAGATTAGAAAAATTTGATAATAAAACAGATGTTTTTTTGGAAGAAGAGGGGTTAGTGAATCCTGGAAAATATATTTCAGGTTCAATAAAACCTGATTTAATTCTTACTGATCAAGAGAGTGGAGAAACAGTAGTGCTGGATGTTAAATACAAAGATTATATGAAGGGTGATTCCCGAGATGATAGACTTCAGCTTTTGGCGTACAGTATGATGATGAATGCAAATAACATTGGAATAATCTTACCGGCTCAAGGCGAAGTGGAAATATTTGATGCCAGAAGAATTAATTCAATGGAGAACCGGGTTGTAAAATATCATCAAATGTTATTAGGCATGATGAAAGATAATCCGGCCATTGCGGATTATATTAAGAATAATACTTTTAAAAAGAAGGAATAGACATGGCAGATGTACTAACTCCAGAACAACGAAGAAAGAATATGCAACATATCAAATCTAATGATACCAAGATTGAAGTATTGCTTCGTAAGGCATTGTGGGAAAAAGGATATCGGTATAGGAAAAATTATAAAAAACTACCTGGAAAACCAGATATCGCTTTGACAAAGTATAAAATTGCTATATTTTGTGATGGCGAGTTTTTTCATGGTAAAGACTGGGAAGTGCTTAAACCTCGCCTTGAACAGAGTAATAACAGTGAGTTTTGGATTAAAAAAATTTCTAGAAATAGAGAGAGGGACGATGAAGTTAACAAGAAGTTGTTGTTTATGGGATGGACCGTGATACGTTTTTGGGGGAATGACATTAAGAAGAATACAGAGGAATGTATTAAAGTGATTGAAGAGACTATTTTTCATTTGAAAATTCAGGAGGAAGATACGGATGAATCATGATGTTGAAGCTGCATTTGCAGCAAGTGAGTTGGCAGATATTTTTGATAAAAAGCAAAAAAAGATGTTTAAAATCTATAAACGTCCAGGAGAATGGACAATAACAGCCGGGGCTTCACCTGATAAAAATTGGCCATTTCCAGATGGAAGGATTAGCGCTTCAAATGGAAAAAAGAAGGATGTACAAATAGCATTAGAATATAAACGTCCAAATGAAACTGTGCATGGAATATTAACAGCGTTAGGACAGGCTTTTGCATATATTTCAAAAGGTTATCAAGGTGCAGTTATTGTAATGCCAGATAGCTATCTTTCATGTCGAAATCCGGCAGCTCAAATTGTAAACTTCATAAATGCGGCGAATGCAAAGGCGCCAATTGGTGTATATACATATAAATCATCACTTATTGCACCAGGGAAAGTTTCTTTTAAAGGCAATTTAAAAGAGGTGAGAGCGTTGGATTTTCATTCTGGAGAAATCAAAAAAGTTGAGGGAGTGTCTAAAGATTCAACAATTTGGGTTCATTTTCGGGAGGGAAGTAGTGAGTTTGACGATATATATAAGTATTGTTATACGGCAAAAAAGATAGATGAGTCAAAATCAGAATCATTTACGCCATCTCTAATTCCAGCCGAATTGATTGCGGCGTTGAAGCGAAAGAAAATAATAGACATATATGCCTATTTATCACATTCTGTTTCTAGTTCGACAGTAAAAAATAGAATTTGGAGAGCATATTGGTTTGAGTATATGGCTCATAAGGGAGTACTTACCCTTTATGATAAAGTAGGAACAACCTATAAGATTCACAAGGAGTGTTCGAAGATAAAAACTCTTTCGGGGGAATATAGAATTTTTTTTACAAAAAATAAAAAGACTCTTGTGGATCAGCTGAACGCAGGTATTATTTCTGAAGATGAGGCATGGGAAATATTTGCAGAGAATATTAGAAATCGGGCACATAGTTATCGGATTGATATAGAAGCGTTTGCATATGGTATCGGATTCGTAAATGCAGATTTTAAACTAACGGAGTTGGGATTTAGATATGTTAATAGTTGTGCGGATGGCGACCCGTTTGATGACTTGCCAAAAAAAATATTTGCGGGTGCTTGCTTAAATAATGGAAATATGAATGTTTTTTTGCAGTTTCTTCATAGGGTAACTGAGGATGAACTGTCAATTGATAATTTGAAATGGTCTAATGAAGTCAAAGATAAAAAGGGGAGTGTTGTCGGATATAAATTTGATGAAAAGGAATATACAGAGGATCTTGAAAAGGAATTTATTAAACTTCATATTATAAAGAAAACAACAGGACGTAGTGGCAAAAAGAGGCCATCTTTAAAAGCTGAAATATGTTTACTGAAGATGTTGGAAATTACAGATAGACAATATAGAGTTGGAGCTGGGTTACCAATAAATTGGGGGAAAGTGCAGAGTATAAATGACTATTATAATTTGAACAAATTGGATGAATTAGATACGTGCAATTATTGAGGTAACGATTAGGTATATGTTTGTTCGATGAAAGGTGTCTAAAGATGGATTTTGACGAATTAGATGTAAAAGATATTATTGATCACGTGGGAAAATATTTGTTAGAGTAGTCGGAATTATTAAAAGAAATCATATAATAGTTATATGGGGTAGGGAGTTTTATGATTTGATAGTAATAGGAAGAAATGTTTTTTGGGGGAGAAAACTTTCAATTTAAAATTGTTAAAAAATAGTAAAGGAAAATGAAGGAGAATATAGGGTATGCTTAGATCAAAGCCTGATAGAATTGATATAGATAGTATAAAATATCAGATTGAACAAGGGGAATTAAAAGTCCCTCAGTTTCAGAGAGATTTTGTGTGGACTATTGAAGCGTCATCAAAACTTATGGATAGTATTGTAAAGGGATATCCAATTGGGGCATTTACTTTTTGGAAAACTAAAGATCGATTAAGATCAGTAAAGAATATTGGCGGATTGGCACTTCCGGATTCTCCAGCAAATGATTTTGTGAATTATGTGTTGGATGGACAACAAAGGATTACGAGTATATATGCTTGTTTGAAGGGCGTGACAATAGGTAATGCAGATTATAGCAAAATGTATATAAATCTTATTGCATCTGAAGAAGATTCTATAGTTATTCTGGATTCAGGTGATTTAAAAATAGATGAGTATATTTCTCTTAAAGATTTACTTGAGGGAAATATGTCTGTGATCTTTTCTCGATTTGGGTCTAAACCAGCAATGATCGATAAAATTACGGAGTATAAAGAAAGAATAAATAAATATTCGTTTTCCATAATTGAGTTGCAAGATGCTCCGCTAGATATTGCAACAGAAATATTTACAAGAATAAACACAACAGGAAAAAGCCTTAGTGTATTTGAAATTATGTGTGCTAAAACATATGATGAAGATTTAAAATTTGATTTGTTCGAAAAGCGAAATGTTCAATTGGAAAAATGGGAAAATGTTAATTATAATACGGTTCCGCATCAAACAGTTTTACAAGTAATGTCACTTTGTATTAAAAAATCTTGTAGACGAAAAGATATTTTGAGCTTAGATAAAAGGGCATTTATTAACATATGGGAAGATGTAGATAAAGCATTTGATGCTGCCATAGATTATATGAAAAGTTATTACGGAATACCCGTATCAAAGCTTCTTCCATATGATGTATTATTGGTACCAATTGTATATTATTTTTATTTTAATAAGACAAAACCAACTGGAAAAAATGCTAGGAGATTGCAAGATTATTTTTGGAGATGTGTTCTTACTAAAAGATTTACAGAGGGGAGTGAAGGAAAACTTGCCACAGATTGTAGTAATGTGATAGGGGCGATATTAAGAAATGAAGATCCTGATGAAAAATACTTAGAGCCTGTTGATATTAGTTATGAAAGTATAAAGAAAAATGGCATATTTTCATTGAGCAGTGCATATGTTAAGGGGTTGGTATGTATATTAACAGCACAACATCCACAGTCCTTTGTAGATGGAGCATCCGTTGTTATAGATAATGCCTGGTTGAGTCAGTCTAATAGCAAAAATTATCATCATTTTTTCCCTAAAGCTTATATGAAAAAGAATCAAGCTTTAATTGATGAAGATTTAGTTAATCATATTGCTAATATTACAATTGTTGATGGATATTTGAATAAAAATTTAATTAAAGATAAAGCACCATCTGAATATATGACCAAATTTAGAAAAGAAAATAAAGACTTGGAAAAAACGATGCATTCACATTTGATTGAAATTAATACGTTTGGGATTTGGGCAGATGATTATAGTTTGTTTTTTGAAAATAGAGTTAAAAAAATTCAGGAGCAGTTGAAAAACAAACTAATAATAAAGCCATATGACAAAGAATAATTGTGGAAGAGTAAGCCATGTCAGATGAGTTTTCGGTATGACCGCAACGCCGGATAAACGAGATGACAATCTGGAAGGCAGGAACATTTATGAAATCTTCAATCATCAGATTGCATATGAGATTCGTCTGCAGGATGCGATGGAAGAGGATTTGTTGTGTCCGTTCCATTATTTTGGAATTACAGATTTGGATATTATTGCAGATGCGGGGAAATCTTCTGAAGAAAAGGTAGAGAATTTCCGTTATCTGACATCCGAAGAGCGTGTAAATAATGTTATGAAGCAGGCGGAATATTTTGGATACAGTGGCGACCGTGTAAAGGGACTGATTTTCTGCAGTCGAATTGATGAGGCAAAGGAATTGTCAAAGAAATTCAATGACAAGGGCTGGCGGACGTTGGTGTTGAGCGGCAGTGATTCGGAAGAAGCAAGAGCTGCAGCAATTGAACGGCTGGCAGGAGAAGAATCCGAAGATGCCTTGGACTACATCATTTCTGTAGATATATTTTCCGAGGGTGTGGACGTGCCGGAGATTAATCAGGTCATTATGCTTCGTCCGACGGAGTCGCCGATTGTGTTTATCCAACAGCTTGGCCGGGGACTCAGAAAGGCTGAGAATAAAGAATATGTGGTTGTGTTGGATTTCATCGGAAATTATCGAAATAACTTTATGATTCCGATTGCGCTGTCCGGTGATCGCAGTTATAACAAAGACAACATCCGCCGTTATGTTACGGAAGGTGGCAGAGTGATTCCGGGCGCCAGCACGATTCATTTTGATGAGATTTCCAGAAAACGGATTTTCCAGGCGATTGATAATGCGAACTTCAGCGATATCAAATTAATCCGTGAGAATTATACGAATCTGAAGAATAAACTGGGCCATATCCCGGCACTTGCGGATTTCGATAAGTATGGGGAAATGGATGTCTTGCGGATTTTTGATAATAACAGTCTGGGTTCATATTACAAATTCCTTGTGAAATATGAAAAGGAGTATACAGTTCGTCTGTCAGAAGACGAAGAAAAAGTGATCGAGTTCATTTCCAAAAAGCTGGCAAGTGGAAAACGAGTTCATGAGTTGGAATTATTGAAACGTACGTTGCAGTATCGCCATGGAATTATTGGACATCTGCGGGAGAGTTTATCCGAGAAATATCATTGTGAGATGGACGAGCACTGCATGGAGAATGTGATAAATATAATGACCAATGAATTCCCGACAAGCTCAGCAAAGAAGACTTACGCACAGTGCGTATTTTTGAAGAAGGAACAGGATGATTATGGCATTTCCGATTCTTATGGGAAAATGTTGCGGAATCCGGAATTTTGTGCGATTCTGGAAGAACTGTTGGACTTCGGAATTTCGAGATATAAAGTCAACTATAGTTACCATTATCAGGATACAAATCTGGTATTATACCAGAAATATACATATGAGGATGCCTGTCGTCTGTTGAACTGGGAACGGAATGAAGTACCGTTGAATATTGGCGGTTACAAATATGATAAGAAGACCAGGACATTTCCGATATTCATTAACTACGATAAGCAGGATGATATCAGCGATACCACGAAATACGAAGATCATTTCGTAGCAGAGAACCGTTTGATCGCGATTTCTAAAAGTGGAAGAAGCATAGATTCAGAAGATGTGCAGAATTTCCTGAAAGCAACAGAGCGCGGCATTGACGTGCAGCTTTTTGTGAGAAAGAATAAGGATGATAAGATATCCAAAGAGTTCTATTATCTGGGGCGTGTGATTGCAACCGGAAATGCGAAGCAGTTCGTGATGCCGAATACGGATAAGACGGCGGTGGAGATTGAATGGGAACTGGAGACTCCGGTGAGAGAAGACATTTACCAGTATATTGTGAATGAATAGTGACTGTTTATGCGTAGAATTTTCAGTGATGAAAAGTTCGTATAATGTAATGGTCGCGAAGTTTTGACAGGAGATATAGATAAGATGAAGACAATAAGAGTTGTGGCAGCAGTGATAAAAGCAGTAAAGGAAAATGGCGAGCCGATCATTTTCGCAACGCAACGTGGATATGGCGAACTCAAAGGAGGATGGGAATTCCCTGGTGGAAAAATAGAAAAAGGCGAGACCCCACAGGAGGCTCTGAAGCGTGAAATCATGGAGGAGTTGGATACAGAGATTGCTGTAGGTGAGCTGATCGATACCATCGAATATGATTATCCGACATTTCATTTGTCTATGGACTGTTTCTGGTGTGAGGTTGTAAAAGGAAATCTGGTGCTGAAAGAGGCGGAAGATGCAAGGTGGCTGACGAAAAATCAGTTGCGAGAGGTAGAATGGCTACCGGCGGATGTGACGCTGGTAGATAAGATAGGGTAGGGGTGTAAGGAGGTGCAATTAAAGAAGCAAATGACATTTAATTCCACATAGATTACAAACAGGTATTATGATATGATACAATAAAGTCAGCAAATGAAAAGTACTTAAGAACCGAGGAGGAATTTACTATGGGTTGGGAAGAAATATTAGATGCAGAAGGTGCAGATATGGCAGATGCCTATAATGATAGTTTGCCGGAAGAACCGTATGAACCTAAAAAGGTTTATAATCATGATTTCTTAGAAGAGGAAGATGAGCCATTTGATGATCCGCTTGATGAACCAGAGGATGGTCCGTATGCTATGACTCGCGATGAATTGATAGATGAATGTTTATATTGCTATGAGTGTATGGATACTTTAAGATACAATATTGATCTTGAGCGCCGGGATATCAGAAAGCTGATGGATCTTCTGGGAGAGCACGGTATTCAGATCCCGGAAGATATAGAAAAGAACTGGATACTGAAAGACGATGACACGGTAGTTCTAGCAGAAGAACCTGTAAAAGCTAAAGGTGACGAAGAAGCTGAAAGTGACGAAGAAGCTAAAAGGCAGGCTCTACTTGAAAAGTGTAAAATCAAAGAACAAAACATGATTGGACTACATATACCAAGTGATGAACTTGAAGAATTTGAAGACTTCGATGAATAATAACTCAATAAATACCACACTCACTTCCTACACAAAAAATGTGTAGGAAGTATTTTTAGAGGAACTACTAATATGACATATTATGACCGAGAGGACCAATTTCTGCGACAGCGTTTGCAGAAAGAGATCCCGATTTTGACAGCTTTAATACGGAATCTTTATGCGGAACTGGACCGGAAATATCATTTGAATGGAGCAAGCGTACCGGTGACTTTTGGGTTTGATACGGATTCTTTGGGATCGTATACGAGAAGAAGCGCACATGAAAAGGAACATTTTCATTTTTCGCTGCTATTTATTGCATACGGAGTGAAAAATCCGCTATCCAAAGAAGACCGTATGGATTTGTTTAAGCATGAGTACGCTCATTATATGCAGTACAATATGCAGATTCCTGAAAAATATAAATGGCAGGCGGGAACTCATGGAAGTGCATGGAAATATTGTTGCTCGCTCATTGGCGCAGCCCCGACGCCTTATTATAAGGCAGGAGAGGCTCTGATGGATCATGATTATGATAAGGCTTTAAAGAATAAAATCCATGATAAGACGGTGCCGATCCGGGATACTTATCAGCGTTTGCAGACCGCACAGAAGAAAAAGAATGAGGTTGTTCAGTATAAGCTCGGAGATATCGTTACACATCCGAAATTTGGAAATGGAACCGTGGAGAAAATCAATCAGAGATCCGGTGGCGTACATCTTCATATCCGGTTTGATGGAGAGGTGAAATGTATTGACCAGAAATGGCTGGTGAAGAAGAAATATACTTAGAAATTGCGCAGATAAAAGAGGCAGAAAAGAAGTTAAGGAATCAGAGGAGAAGGTATATTTATGCTTACAAAAGAAGAATTTATAGAGAGATTAAGTGAAAATAGAGATTTTAAGCATACGCATCTTGCTGTACAGGAATTGGATACGGGTGTTGAATGGACCCAGGAGGAGCGAAAGCAGTTACTTGATATTGCTGCCCAGTGCGGACAGGTATATGGAACACTGGCATATGAAGGAAATTCAAGAGTCAGAGATTTTTACAGAGAAATTTTGAAAAACTATACCGGCGTGCAGGATGAGAATGTAGATCGGGTGATTAAGAAAGTCCTGACCATTGATAATGAGGAGATTTACGAATTCCTGGATGAGAACAAACAAGAGATTTTAAAACGTGAAAAAATAGCGAAAGTATGGGAGGATGAGGAACATGGGATTAAGGTGTCATCGTGTGATGGATTATATCATGCAAATAGTGTTTCTACATCCATTTCCTTCATTAAAAATAAAATGTTTTATTCCAGGCAATATGGAGAAGAACATTTTCAGACAAATCAGACAGGACAGGTGTCCGATGATTCTGATAAGTCGGATGGAATTTATAATGACCTCTTTTTCGATAATTGCGATATCCGTGCTTTTTCAAACAAGCATAGTGCTTATGGACCGATTTCCTTTGTGATGGATGAGAAGATTCTCCTTGATCCGGATATAAGTGTCCGAATTACAAAAGAAAACCCGGGAAATGCGGGTACGACAAATCCATTCGGTGAGAAACCATATACAGAACGATATTTTACATCTATAGAAGAATTAAACGAGCACAAATGGGAAGATAGCCCGACTAATGAGAAATTTAAAATATCATTTCGCACACAGTTTGGCCATCATACGACCTTTTGGAATAAGTCAACATTGAAATTGACACCAGAGAATTTGAAATATATTTTATTAGAAAGAAATCCAGATGAAAATACAACACTGCAGGTGAAAAAACGTCTGGAAGAAGAACTGGCAGCAGTAGGATTGCAGAATGTGCCGGTGATATTAAGAAAAACACTTCCGAGTATGGAAATCCAATTTGCGGCGCCGTTAGAAATATTGTGGGAATTGCCGGAGTAAAAAGCGCTGTAGGAGAAAAGGTGAGGGCGAACATGAGCAGAGGAAAAGAAGTAAAAGAATTAAGAGAGCGGATGGGAATGAATCGAAGAGAATTCTGTGATTATTATGGGATTCCCTATCGGACAGTTCAGGACTGGGAGACGGAGAAACGAGAGCTGCCAGAGTATCTTCTGCGTTTGATTAAGTACAGAGCAGAGAATGAGGGCATGATAAAAAATAAGTCGTAGGACTTATTTTTTTAGGAAAAACCATTTTGAATTTCTCGGAGGTATCTATGAAGCAACAGAAATTATTGAGTTTAATAAGGCAGGCTATAGAAGATTATCACATGATTGAAGAGGGCGATAGGATTGCAGTCGGTGTCTCTGGGGGCAAGGATTCTCTGACATTGTTATATGCAATGAAGCTACTTCACAGATTTTATCCGAAGAAATTTGAACTCTCAGCAATTACATGCAATGTAGGATTTGAGGGGATGGATTTCAGTGGTGTTGAGGATTTCTGCGCGAGTTTGGAGATTCCATATGAGCAGGTAGATACGGAGATTGCTAAGATTGTATTTCAGGAAAATAAAGATGCCAGACCTTGTTCATTATGTGCGAAACTCAGGAAAGGTGCGATGTATCAGCGGTTAGGCGAACTTGGAATCAATAAGATTGCTTATGCACATAATAAGGATGATTTTATAGAAACGGCACTCATGTCATTGATTTATGAGGGGAGATTTTATGCATTTCCCCCGGTGACGGTTTTGCCGGAGGCTGGGGTGACCGTGATACGTCCGATGATGTATGTTCCGGAAAAAGGTGTGGCCAATTTTGTCACTGATCAGGGAATTAAGGTGGTTAAAAATACTTGCCCGGTGGATGGATCGACTAAAAGAGAATATGCCAAGCAACTGATGGAGCAGATTAACAGGGAAAATCCTGGGGCCAAGGATCGGATCATGCATGCAATCGTGAATGGAAGATTTTCGGATTGGCCGGAAGTAGAACATACATAGAAATATCTGAGACAGAGGAGTACATAGAAAATTGGATTCAGAGTTTATATCATTAGGAAAAGTTAAGACAACAAAAGAGAAGAAAAATACGCATACTCCATCAAAGATTCAGGCGGATACTTTATTTACATTTATGACAGATTATGAATATTTGATGCCGTTACTTCGTTCGCGGATGATTTCGCCGAGATACTGTGAAGAAGATATTCGTTATTTGAAAATAAAAGGAATTAAACGGATTGCTTATCCGATGAAATGCTTTTGCGACATTAATATGCATCGTCTGGAAGAGCATTTATCCTGATATGGATATTATGGAGTGGCATTTACGAAAGAGTGGGGGATGAAGAAGCGGATTCAGCCGATTCAATATATCAACCCCAATTCGTCGTTGTGTGAAGATTTTTCACAGGCTTTTTCGGCAGCGTTGAAGTCGGATCCGGCCAGGGAGTCCAAGGTAGAACAGAAACTTAAGAATTATCTGTTGCATACGATGATGTATTACAAGCCTTATGAAGGAAAATTTAAGAATAGAAATACGGGAAAATCTCAGCGAAAATGTTTTACAGATGAATGTGAATGGCGGTATATCCCGGATGTTACAACCATTGGATTTGAGCAGGCATATTACGATGAAGATATTTTTAATGCAGGAATATTGATTAATTTAAGTAATGCGATGGAAAATAATCCGGCGATTTCTTTAAAATTTGAATATTCAGATTTAAAGTATGTCATTGTAAAGACGGTTGAAGATTTTGAACGGCTTACGGAAGAAATAATGTCGTGGAAGCTAGAAAAGAATGTGGAGTATATGCTGATTTCCAAAATACTTGTATGGGATCAGTCGAAAGGGGATTTCTGATGTTTGTAGATTTTAACAGAGTATTTAAAGACAAACCTCAAACGGAAATTGCAGTGCCGGAAGCATTGATTTCTTATTTGAATATGCAGCTTCCAGAAGGCGTCAAATATAAGATAGAAGAAGATGGAACCTGCAACATTGCTAGTACGGGAGGGCCTGTAAATATTGGCGGTTTTGAATTTCATTTAACCGAGGAGCAAAAGAAAATATTAGGAGATCATTTTTCAAAAGAGGATTTAATGGACTATTTTTATAATGCGCAAAAACCGGTTCCTCTAAATCTGAAAAAAGATGGATTTATTATACTGAACGGAAAAGAATTTTCGATAGATAAAATAAGTTTTCATCCGATGAAACCGATTCATTACGAAGACGGAAAATTATGGATGTTGCCGCAGCCATTTGAACCTCCGTTTAAATTGATGGTAGGCTGTGAAAAGTATAAAAGAGAACTTTTGATTTCCAGAGTGCCAAATGAAAGCGTTCATGTTGAACTTTATGAATCAGAGAAAGAAGCACCATTGTATTTGAAGTATCAATTAGATAAAGAAAATGGTACATTAAAAGTGAATATTTCATATAATATTACTTATGCAAAGACAGTAAGGGATATTGTAGAATCGACGTCTATTTATAATGCATATCTGGAAGGAAAAGGATATCTGGCAGGCCATGAACTTGGGATTAAGCCAAATGGAAAGAAGATCAAGCCATTTGACAAAGGCAGTATAGTATTTTGGAAAAAGGTGTTGGAAATAGAAGAATATCTGGGCGTATCCTTTTCGCCGCCCCAGGATGATGTCAAATTCGAAACCATGTGTCTGGTAGAAACGTTGTATCAAAATTTAATCAATAAAATGCCGGTAATAGATAAAGAAGTAATAAATTCAATTAACGGAGGCTTTGAATGGTTAAAGACAAAAGAAGAGATAGAAGAAATGATGGGAAAGCCGATTTATTTGGAATTCGAAGCTGCTACGATAGTAGAATTATTTGGAGTAGAACTTAAACTTCCGGCATTGCTTGGAATATTTAATTCCGTATTTGCCGGATTAGATGGAAAAGGTGATGAACAGAAAATCCTATTAAAAGACGAATCAGAACAAAAACGAAGATATACGTCGATCCTGAGGTTTAAGACCGAAGAAGAAGTACAGGAGTTTAAGAAAAGCGATTATAACCAACGGGTGACATTATTGCATGATGCAAAAAGGGTGCAGGAGTATTTGAGAGGATAGATAGGCGGAAAGGAGCATCAATATGAACATACAGATTTTTGGAACAAAAAAGAGTTTTGATACGAAAAAAGCAGAACGTTTCTTTAAGGAACGTGGAATTAAGTATCAGTTCGTGGATATGAAGGAAAAGGGATTAAGCAAAGGTGAATTTAATTCTGTGTGTCAGGCAGTTGGTGGTTATGAAAATCTGATCGATCAGGACTGTAAGGATAAAGATTTACTGGCGTTGATTACATATCTGGCAGAAGATGAGAAAGCTGATAAGATGTTGGAAAACCAGAAGATTATAAAAACTCCTATCGTGCGAAATGGAAAGCAGGCAACGGTTGGATATCAGCCGGATGTGTGGAAAAACTGGAAATAATAATTGAAAATTGTGGAAGAATGCGTACACGAAATTATAAAAAAATAATTATGGAGAAATAAAATTATGAGTAAAATTGTAAATATAACATCACTTGGAGACAGAGCAGATAAATTGCAGGAGATTGTTGATTCTTTGCAAGAAGTGAAGGATGCTTTGGTGGATGTGATGGATGAGTATGAAGAAATCGGGGCAGACGAAAAAGTCGATACATTGACAGAAGCACTGGATGCTCTGGAAGATGCGTATGATGCTGTGAATGATGTTGTGATGGATGAAGAGTAGAGAATAGTCTTATGGACATTATCGAACGTGATATTTATTCTTTGATTTCCTCTGGTGATGGTATCAAGGCGAAGGAGATTGCACACCAATTACATATTGACAGAAAGACGGTGAATCACTATCTGTATTCCTCACCTTATATGCATGATCTGTGCTATCAGGACCAGGAGTATCAGTGGCATGGTCTAATCGGGCAGAGTTTTCCTCATCGGGGGCTTGGTGATTATTGCGGTTATTATGGCTTGGTGGGAGAGTTCCTGGAGCTTGACGAGGAGGAATGGTTTGAGCTTTTGTTGAAAGGATGTCAGCAAATCGGGCGTAATCTGAATGATACAAGAGGGTTGTTTCATTCATTTCGGGATTCTTATCAGGTAATGAGGAGATTGTTTGCGGATCTTTCTGAAGTCAGAGAGAAAATTTCAGATGTAAAGAAGGTCTTACAGTTTGAAAACTGGGAGATTGCCTTTGAGTTTCGGATTAAAAAGTCTAAAATGATCCGGATTTATGCAGATGTGCTCGTGATTACCGGAAAGTATGCATTTTCTTTGGAATTTAAGATGAATGATAAGATAGAGGAGAAGGAAGTGTCCCAGGCGGGAAAATACAGCGAGTATCTGGAGGTTTTGTTTGGACCGCAGTATGACGTAATACCGGTTTTGGTGCTTACTAAGGTAGAAGATTTGTATCGTTATGTGGCATTTCGGGGGACTACGGCGGAGATTCCGGTGGTATCCGGGGATATGTTGTTTAATGTATTTGATGAATATTTGCAGTTTCTGGATAGTTAAAATCAGACAAAAAGATTGTTAAAAAACTAAAAATAATTAAAAAATTAACTTAAAGTGTAACTATTGAAAGTTAAAAACTTGTATTGTATAATCAATTCAAATTTACGGAGAGAATTAAAAATGAAGGAGGATACAATATGGGTTTTAAGAAAGTTGTGGTAGTTGGCGGCGGTGTTTTAGGAAGCCAGATTGCATATCAGATTGCTTACAAGGGATTTGATGTGACGGTGTGGCTTCGAAGTGAAGGTTCTATTGATCGTGCAAAACCGAAGTTTGCGAGATGGCATGAGACATATTTGAAAGACCTGGAAGCTGTGGAACCTTTGATCGGCACAGAGACGAAGCTATATCCGAGAGGGCTGATCGCTGATTTTAAGAATCTGACACCGGAGAAAGTGGACGAGTTAAAGAAGCAGGCAGATGCAGCGTATGAGAATCTGAATTATGAACTGGATATGGCGAAGGCAATGGCTGACGCAGATCTGGTGATTGAATCTTTATCAGAGGACCCGAAAGCGAAGATTGCATTTTATCAGCAGATGGCGCCGTTATTGCCGGAGAAGACAGTGGTAGTGACGAATTCATCAACGATGATCCCAAGTACCTTTGCACAGTATACCGGACGACCGGAAAAATATCTGGCATTGCATTTTGCAAATGAAATCTGGAAGAATAATACAGCAGAGATCATGGGGCATAGTGGAACTGACCAGAAGTATTATGATGAAGTAGTAGAATTTGCGGGACAGATCGGCATGATCCCGTTGAAGTTACATAAAGAGCAGCCGGGATATATTTTAAACTCGCTGCTGGTTCCGTTCCTGAATGCAGGTCAGGCATTGTTCGCAAATGATGTGGCAGATCCGGAGACCATTGACCTTACATGGATGCTGGCCACAGGCGCACCACTTGGACCATTCCGTATTCTGGATATCGTAGGTCTGGATACAGCGTACAATATTGTAATGATGAGTCCGGAAGCTAATGATCCGGAGACAACACCTGGCAAGATTGCCAAGAGATTGAAAGAATACATTGACGCCGGAAAGAAAGGTGTGGCGTTCGGAGAAGGTTTCTATAAATATAAATAAACGTCTGTAAGATAACAGAAAGGCTATAATGGCTACAATTCCAGTTGAAAGAGGAGTTGTAGTCATTTTTTGAACCATCGCCATTACAAGACTGTTTTCCCAATCCCTTATAATAGCATCATCAGTTAATAAATATAGTAATGCACAAGATTGGAAAGGAGTTTATAATGATTATTGTATGTGGGTTATTTATTTACAGTATTTATGAAATGCTTAAGTTTTTGTTTTTGGCCACACTGGGAGATATTGTCACGGCAATAAAAGGCAATTATGACAGCCCGGAAAGGGATGCGGCTGTCAAGAGGGATATGTGGACATTAGCAAAGAGTATTATTGCTTTTATTATTGCCGGCATGTTATTAATTTAAGCGATACAAAATCAATTAGAAAAAGAAAGGAAAATCATCATATGTTCGAAAATATCAAACCAAGCAAACCAATTCATACAATAGCTTTACCTATCGAAATTGAAGATATCATCCACGAAGTCTATTTATACAACAATATAGAAGACACTGGAATCATCATAAAAGGAAGTCATGGAGCATTCCGATGCCGTCATGACAAACGAATCCGCGAAATGTATGAACCAATTCAGAAGCAGTGGTACGCCGAATTCAAACGTCGATACCCTGATTTTGAATTACCAACAGTAGTCGATGCATTGCGGGAACTCAATTTCGATGACTCTTTCTTCTCAGTATGCTTTGAAACAAATCTTTCTGATGAAGACATCTGGTGTCTTGTTGACTGCGCTGTCAACAATTCCGAAACCGATGCTCAGATGTTAATCGCCAAAGAAAAAGCTGCCAAAGCAAAAATCGAAAATGAAAAATTCATACGGGAAAATCTGGATATATAAAGCTTGAAACATATGATATACTGGAATAATCAGGTGACAGGAAAAGAGAACCAGTAATTCGGTTATTTTTATAAATGATCCATCCACCGGAACCTGAAGTAAGGAGGATACATATGTTGGAGAAACATGAGAAACCATTCCCGGAATTGCCGATGCAGTGGCGGAATCATGGATATGAAATAGATCAGAGGCTCGGTGAAGGAGCTTATGGAGCTGTTTATCGATTAGTGAAGAACAGAGGGGCGGAGAATGAAGAATTCTCGGCCCTTAAAGTCATTTCATGGGAATTGGGGAAAGAACAGATTCGAGAATACGATAATGATCCGGTGAAGGCCAGGAGAAATTTCTCGATTTTGTTTAATAAAGCGGTCAATGAAGTCTCTATCCTTGAATCCCTGGCGGGCGAGGCACATATTGTACAGCTCAAAGGCAGCTGTATTGAAAAGATGCCTGAGGAGAATTACTGCAGGCTGTACATTCAGATGGAGTACTTGTCGGATTTGGCGAGTTTTATAAGCAAAGAAGGACCATTGGACGAGACGGAGATCATACGGCTGGGAATTGAGCTTTGCAAGGCACTGGAAGTTTGCCACAAACATGATATTTTGCACAGAGACATTAAACCGAACAATATTCTTGTATCAGCGGATGGAGAATTTAAGCTTGGTGATTTTGGACTGGCCAGAGAATGGGCAGATTCGTCTATGACTGTTGTCGGAACCCGTTCTTACCTGGCACCGGAAGCGGTGAAATTCATGCCTTATGATAAAAGAGCGGATATTTATTCCCTGGGAATGGTACTGTATTATCTGTCGAATGACTTTCATCTGCCATTTTCAGATATCATGGATATAGAAGAGCGGATGCAGAAAAGGGTTTTCGGAAAGGCCGAATTGCCGCAACCGAGACATGCGTTTGAAGGAATGCGGGCGGTGATTGCGAAAGCCTGTGCTTATGAGCCGGAGGATCGGTATCAGTCGGCAACTCAGATGAGGAAGGCCCTGGAAAAGGTCGGCAGGGCACCTTATGGATATTGTCCGCAGTGTGGCAAGAAACTTCTGAAAAAGACAGGCCCTTATGGGGATTTTCTCGGATGCAGCGGTTTCCGCAAAAATAAGCCGGAGTCCTGTGATTTTCGCAGTGGAATTGACAAGTTTTTGAATCATTTAAACGAGAGCGGAGAGGAGAAAATAGATGCAGATGAATAATATATTGGAGTTTGATGATGAAGCATCAGCAAAAGCGTATAACTTCACGATTACAGCAATCAAGGAGTTCTATGATACAATCGAGTCAGATCAGTTCAGAGATGCCGAAGGAGATACCATTTACGAGTATCTGACAAAGGTAATGGAACTGGTGTCGTTTAAGGAACAGCTGAAACGATATATATATGAGACATCCGGAACAAAGGAAGCCTATTCGGAAGTGGATTACGGTGCTTTCGTGCTGGAGGCATTCAAGAAGAATGACTGTATGGCAGGAAAGCCCAAGAAAGAATTGAAACGCCAGATCAACCGGTGGCTGAATGCGGAGACGGTTAAGCGGGAGAATCTTTTCCTGATTGGATTTGGACTGGATATGGACGATAAAATGCTGACGAAATTTTTGACTCTGGTACTGAAGGAATCTGATTTTGACTTTAATGATCCGAAGGAAGTGATTTTCTGGCATTGCCGTCATACGGGCAAGACCTATCAGACAGCAATGAGCATGCTGGAGGATTATGAGCATCTGGAACAAAAAGAACCTGTCAGGGCAGATCACAGATGGCAGGCACTTCAGACGATGCCGAAAATGTATCTGGGAATGGAAGACCAGCTATGGACTTATCTGCATTATCTGAAGTTCTTGCAGATTGCAGATCGAAAAGCGACGAAATCCAGAGAAATGTTTGAAAAAATGTATCTTCGTGTACAGCAGGCGGTAGCCGATTACATGAATTATTATCCGAACGAGTTTGCCCCGGTGATACGAAGTGAAGATATTAATCCTGCCCAGATAGAGAACATTTTATACACTGGTGTAGCGGTCTCGGACAATGGAAATCTTAAGGCTTTTGCAACGTTGAAGAAGCAATTTAAGAGCAAACGTCTGAGCAGAGTGAGAATCAGTGGATTGCTTGCCGGTAAAACTATGGAACGTTTTGATCTGATTACCATGATTTTTCTTGTGTATGCAGTAAATGAGGAGAAATTAAGCGAGCCTGAAGGTATGCGTTTCACCGAGTTTGTGGAAGAAACTAACAACCTGCTGGCAGATGCCGGTATGATGGCGCTTTATCCTGTTAATCCGTATGAAGCTTTTATTCTCATGTGTATTGTTTCGTCTGATCCATTGGATACATTTGCAGTGGTATGGGAGAAATCATATGAAGAATCTGAGAGCAGTGTGCAGGAGCACAGCAGGTAACGTACGAAAAAATAATGAAGATAATTATTGCTTTTTTTCGCGAGTCAGACCGTTAGAACAGCCGGAGGCAGCGGAAAAGAGTATCTTGAAATCAGAGGAGCAGACGGATGGCCGGTGGCTGGGAGTTTTTGACGGTATCGGAGGTCTGCCCGATGGAGAAATAGCTTCACTGATCGTGGCCAGTGCTCTGGCAAAGATGAATGAAAACTGGACGTCAAAGGAAGAGGCAGAATATAAATATCAGCTTCAGCAGATGGTCAGTGGGCTGAACAGTGACCTTATCAGTTGGTGCAAGGAACATAAGGTCAATCAGATAGGGACAACAATGGCTGCCATGAAATTTGGCAGGTCTGCTATTTACGGAGTGACCAGTGGAGATTCCAGGATCTATCGTATGAGAGACGGACGTTTAGTGCAATTGACAAAAGATCATGTTTTCTATTATCCGGGACGGCTACATCCGATGCTGACAGGATTCCTGGGAACAGAACAGGAAGAGGAACCTGTGAGAGCAGACATCTATCAGTGGGAGTACTGTCCGGGAGATAAATATCTGATTTGTACAGATGGTATCAGCAGTACAGTCTGGGAGAGAGAACTGGAAGAAATTATGCTGTTGTCTGTGGATGAAGCAATCGAAGCATTGATGTTGGCAGTACATCGGATGGAGGCAAGGGATAACGCTACTGCTATCATTCTGGAGGTTATGAATTCCTTTGAGTGACATGGTGATTACAATCATACTTTTTCATGTGGTTATAATAGAGTCACAAGTTGAAGAAAGCACATGAAGGAGGATTCATATGGACAGAAATACAGCAGAAGAGTTTTGGAGTACTTATTTAGGATTACTTATGCGTGGAGGTGCAGATTCTTATATGGGCAATCCTTCCAAGGAGTTCCTTGATCAGGCGCACCAGGGAACATATGATGCGCTGACAGATGAAGAATATCATGACCGTTACCAGAAGGCAGAAGAAATATCTTCATTCTGGAAGGGGAAGAACAAAAGATGTGCCGGGCAGATTTTTTCAGAAGCTTTGGCCCAGACACCGTTGTCTTATAATGAACAAAAAGAAATACTTTCGACTTTGATTGATGCGTCCGAACGCGTTCGGTACAAAAGTCTGAAGACATCGGAGCATCAGGATGAAGAGGTTATGGAAGATTTTGAGCCGTTTTTCGGGGAAACGCCTTTCGATGAAAATGCGTTTGACTGGACACCGCAGCTTATCTATGATTACATCGGTGAATATGTCCATGGTCAGGATGAGGCAAGGCGAGCAGCAGCTATTCTGGTGTACAATCATCTTCAGTACCGTCGGCGGAACATGATTCTTGCCGGTCCGACGGGCTGTGGCAAGACGGAAATCTGGCGCACGCTCAAAAGAAAATTCGATTTCATCAAGATCATCAACGGTCCACAGCTGTCTTGTGATGGTTGGAAAGGAAGCTATCACATCAAGGACATTTTCCTGGAAGAACTGGAAAAAGGGAGAAATCCTGAGCATCTGCTGGTTGTTGTCGATGAGGCTGACAAACTTTTTGAACCGGCAATAGGATCGGGTGGTACAGATTTCTCAAAGATGATTCAGAATGAATTTTTGAAGATCATGGATGGCGATGAACTGAGCTTGAACAGCGATGATCCGAAGAAAAACTCAGCGTTTATTGACTGTGGCGAAGTTTCCTTTGTTTTTTGCGGAAGTTTTGAAACACTTCTGCAGAATCGAAGTGTCGAACCGTCACCGGTTGGTTTTTCAAGGGGAGGAGAGGCACCACAGAGCGAACCGGTGATTTTTACGGAAGAAGATCTGATACAGTATGGAAATGTCCGAAGAGAAATTGCCGGACGTATTCAGCAGATTGCAGAAGTAAAAATGCTCTCAGAAGAGGATTTTGAGTACATGATGAAAAGCCGTAAAAAAATGTCTCCGATCAGACAGTTGGAGCAGATGTACAGCGTTCGTCTGAATGTGGATGAATCAACCAGAAAATATCTGGCGCACAAAGCAGTTGAAAGTAAACTTGGGTGCCGATACATCCGTTCCAGACTGCAGATGCTTCTGGATGAGCAGATGTTTGACCATCCATCAAGGAAAGAGTTTTGGCTTTCTGTCAAAGAGGCGCAGCCTCTGGATCTTGAAGCAACAGAGAAAATCAGCGCAATGGCCTCTTAAGGCCGGTGCTGATTGGTGCAGAAGATTTTTTGATAATGGGAGGAAACTATGCAGATTCAATATATACAGGACATGGAAT
>CAKRJP010000010.1 GCA_934351835.1 uncultured Lachnospiraceae bacterium | reverse complement strand
GAGTGATTTACATAATGTGGATAGAACGTTTGATGGCTGGGATTAGCCATCAACACGTTTTGTCCTATAACCCTAAACTAAGCTATAAGAATAGCCGTCCTTACTTTAACGGAGTGCAGGACGGCTATTTCTTGTTTGGCAACGAGCCAAAGTCCGAGCTTGCTCGAGACCTTGGCGACTGCATACAATCATCAGAATGTGGCGTAGGCACTTCTGATGATTATGTGTATAGGTCAAAATCGCAACGATTAATAATGCTGTAGAAATTATTATTTGCAATTCTTCATATGTACTCATAATAATCACCCTTTCTGTAAGGCTCAGATCAGATGAGAGCACGTCCCCCGACTGCACAGTTAAATGTATTATAATGTTAAAGTATAAAATTATCTTGGGTATTTAACGCATGAATCTTTTGTAGAATATTTGATTAAGAATATTTAAAACTATCATAGCATGATAGAAAAGCATGTGCAAGCATCGATTCATGTCCCTATTTCTTTCATTTCGTGTCCGGCCATATATTTCTCTAAACCTCCCATGTTATAATTTAAGAAACGGTAAAGCAGGAAGGAAAGTTACCATGGAATTTAAACTTGCGTTGATTGAAGATGAAGTAAAAATGCAGACTGCCATCGTGGATCTTTTGAAGCGGTCTGTGGATGAATCGCAGAATTTGCGGATAGATGTGTATAAAGATGCGGAATCTTTTCTGGATGGTGGAAAAGATTATGAAGTGCTACTCTCGGACATTGAACTTCCAGGAAAGAGTGGAATGGAACTTGGGCGGATGTTAAAGCAAAGAAATCGTGAACTATGTCTGATTTTTCTGACTGCCTATGCAGAGTTTGCGGCGGACAGTTATGTGTTAGAAGCATATCAGTATATTTTGAAACGGGATATGAACGAGCGTCTGCCAATCGTATTAAATCAGTTAATAGAAGAGAAAAAGCGGGAAGAGAAAGATTTTCTGTGGATCGGAAGTGCAACGGATCAGAAAAAATTATGTTACAAAGATATCATTTGCGTTTCGAAGTTAAAGGGACAGAAATATACGGAATTTGTAACAAAGGATGACATTTATAAAGAGAGAATTTCGTTATGGCAAGTGGAGGAACAGTTAAAACATCCGATGTTTGTGAGCGTGGGGAGAAGCTGGATTGTAAATGCGGATCACATTGCACGTATCCGCTCGGAAGAGATTCATCTGGAAAATGGAGAGATTATCCGGGTGAGCAGAGAACAGATCCAGGAAGTGAAAAAGAAAATTACTGAATATTGGAGAAATGCAAAATGAAAAAACGAACCAGAAAACAGACAGCAGATATTGTGATGGGGATTCTTTTGCAGATCTTGTTTTTCTTTCCCTGGATGATCTGCGATGGAAAGCGGTACACCATACACGGGTATTTACTGAAAGTTCTTTTAAACAATGATTATGTGGAAACCTATGATACATTTTTTTATCCTGGAGTACAGGGGATTGCGGAGTACACCAGACCAATTGCAACAGGATTTTTGCTGGTTATGATCGGGCTGGTCACTGTACAGGTGGTGGAACTTATACATCTGTATCTGTCCTGGCGTGGAGAAAAATTTCCACAGATCCAGGGTGCTATCTGGGTGCTGGGCATGATTGCGACATCTGTGATCGGTGATCTGGCATACAGCGAAAAGACGATGGAAACGTATCTGACCAGAGGGGTTTATATTTATGCATTTTCTTTTCTGATCATCGAAGGTTTGTGGATTTTTATGGGGAAATGGACGGAGCTGTGGGATTCGCAGGAAACTGAGCATAAGATGCAGATTCGGAAAAAGGAGCAGGAAGTCCTGGATCTTAAGGTGGAGATCTTAGAAGCCCGCTATCAGAGAATGTTGAAGAGTCGTAAGGTTGTGCATGATATGAAAAATCATCTGCTGGCACTGAAGAAATACGACCAGGAAAGAGACTGGGAAGGTCTGCATGAATATCTGGACGAATTAAGCAATGAAGTGCTGGAGTCGGATTTTAGCATCTGGACGGGAAATAAAATGCTGGATATGATCTTGAATCAAAAGAAGAAAGAGGCAAAAGAGCAGGGGATTTCCATGCAGATTCAGACGGAGGTATTTACGAAACTGCCATTTTCGGACAGAGAAATCGTATCGCTGTTTGGCAATCTTTTGGATAATGCGTTGGAGGCCTGCGAGAAGATAACGGATGAGGAACGATGGATTCATGTGAAAATGATCAAGAGAAATAGTCTTCTGTACATTTCTGTGGAAAACAGTGTTGTGGCAAGCCCGTTGAATGAAAGTGGCGAGATGGTGTCCGGCAAAAAAGAACCGGCGTTGCACGGATACGGGCTGCAGAATATCTGGGATATTGTGGAAAAATATGAGGGTGATTTTAATTGCAAGGAAGATCAGGAACATTTTGTGGCAAGTATTTCTATCTATGATATAGAGTATGACGCGGAGGGAGGCGGCTAATAAATGAAAAAACGAAACTGGAAAAATATAGTGACGGTCATAACGTCGCTGGTTTGCATTATGATGGTGCAGGTTCCGTGGTTTATCGTAAATGGAAAACGATATAATCTGTACACAGCGTATTTTTATTTAAAGAAAACGGGTGTCTCCGGAGTATCGGAAGAGATGTCGTCTCTGTGGGATGGAAATATCATGACACTGAAAGTGCCGCTGATCCTGTGGATTATTTTTCAGGCCGTATTAGTGGGTTATATCATCAGTGTCATCGTACACAGAAAATGGTATCTGGATATCGTGGCACTGGCGGTGGGCTATGGTGCGGTGCAATTTAATGACGCCGGAATGGCAAATGTTTCAGATAACATGATGGGCTCTTTATATTGCATTATCATTGTGGCGGTCAGTGCTATGGGATTCATCGTCGGGAAGATGATTGATGTCTGGGAAACAACGATGCAGGAAGCGAATGCCACTGCAAAGAGGGAGAAAGAAGCAAAGACAGAACGAAAACGGCGGTTGAATTTCCCAGGGAAGTATACCCGGTTATTTTATCAGATGATCTGGAAAAATTTCCGTTATGAGTGGAAAGATTATAGTCTGTTTCTGCTCAGCGGTATTGTGGTCGGAGCATTGGCGTTTGCGGGACTGGGCGTGTACCAGATGCTGATGAAGATTCATCGTGCGGAAGGATTCTTAAATGGAGAAGGTCTGGAACGGATCCTTTTCAATGCAATGATTCCAATGGGAATCTGTGCCGTATTTCTGATGACATTTGTGTTAATCTTCTATCTGAAAAAATGGGTGCAGAGTTACAGTGTTTTTGTGACACTGGGTATCCGAAAAAAGGCACTGTATATTGTGATCGTGTTGGAAATTTTGTTGGGATTTATCAGTTCTTATGTAATAGGGGCGTTGCTTGGAAATGGACTGGTCATTTTACTGAAAAGAATCATTCAGACAATGATCGGAAAAGAGATTATCCTGGGACAGATTACCGGGCAGACTTATTTAAAAATGCTTGGTGCATTATTCGTAGTATATTTGATCGCGCTTATGGCCACCAGAGATATCGTGTCGGATTTCAATCTGGTGTCTGCGTCTGCAAAAGAGATTGCGAGAGAAAAGACACCGGGAAAAGGGACAAAATTACTGGCTCTTCTTGGCGCTGCAATCTGCATCTGGAGTATACTGGAGTATCGACAGATTTATAATTACGAAAAAATTTATCTGTTAGGGATTTTATTTGTGGGATTATTCTTGATCTTTCGGTTTGGCGGAGCAGTTTATCTGAGGTATACCAGAAAGCAAAAGAATTATCTGTATGTCATGTTGGATAAAAACCAGATGTACCACAAGTCAAAAACAACAGCATGGTATCTTCTGGCGTTATCGGTGCTTCAGATCTGTGCAGTTTTTTATTTCACATTTCAGGTGGTATCGGTGCAGGTGGCAGAGGATAAGGATGTGCTGTATCCATATGATTTTGTGTGTATCGCGGATCAAAATGATAATGCCCTGTTTGCAAAAATAGAAGCAGACTATGGAGCGGAAGTACGGAAATTTCCGATGGTCCGGATTGCAAACGCGGATAAGACGGAGCAGACGGAGAGTGCGCTTCACCAGATGATCCCGCAGGGGCAGCAGATCGGAATATCCGAAACGACGTACCGGGAACTGTCAAAACTGGCAGGGCGGACTGCAAAAAAATCTTTGGGATTAGACAAAGCGGGAGAAAAAGTTTATCTGGTACATCAGCAGGACCGCTCGGTGAAAGCACAGCCGGTGGATTGGTTCAGCAAAAAAGAACCGCTTTTGCATGTGGGGCTCCCATGTGACAGTTACAATGTTCTCAAGCACAGAGATACTTACTCCAAACGAAAGATTGCAGGGGAAGAATTTGGAAGTCTGATTGGTACTTTCTGTCAGGGAAAACTCGAGAATCTGGTGGTATTTTCTGATTCTTATTTCAAAGAAGCACAGAAAGCGTGGGAATATACGAACATTTACACCGGGGATATTGCGGAAGAAAATATGAGGATCGAAGGAGTGACGATCGAACAGGGACCGACAGAGTTGGTACTTGTAAAGGTGAAAAAATCTGATGTAGATGCGGTGGCGAAAGGACTGGAGACATTAGATAAAACGCATAAATCATGGGTTCACTATGATTCGCAGATCAGTTGCTTCTATGAGAAAAAGACGGCGGTAACAGACCTTGAGACAGAACATATAATGAAACAGATTGTAAATGTCACAGTACTTGTCACAATGCTTTTAATCAGTATGTTTCTGATAGTTATCAAGGCTCTTTCAGAGATGGATGAGAAAAAGGCGAGAGCGGAATTTTTGAAATGTATGGGAATGCGGAGAAAAGAGCGTATCAGACTTTTGAAAAAAGAAATTTATCTGTTCTATAAGCTGTCGATTCTAGTGTCTGTGATTGTAACGGTATATTTTACATTGGCAACGTTCCGGGCGAGAATGTATGACTTGACGGTGAGAATAGAGTACCTGAAAAGTGCAGTGTGGATCTGGGGCATTTATCTTCTGGTTCAGATTATATTTGCATGGATGCTAAGTCGATTTGTGATTCGAAAAGTGGAGGGAAGAGATGAGTAAGCAGGAAGTAATAAAGGTGGAACATCTGATTCGAAATTACAAAATAATTCAGACGGAAAATCAAAAAGCGAAAGAACTCAAAGTATTAAAAGGGCTTGATTTTACAATAAAAGAGCAGGAATTTGTGGGAATTATGGGAAAGTCGGGCTGTGGAAAAACAACGCTTTTAAAAATTCTGGGACTGATTGACAAACCAACCAGAGGAAATGTTTATTTCTATGGAAGAAATGCCTCTGAATTGTGGAGTGATGAACTGGCAGATATCCGGAGAAGAAAAATTGGTTTTGTATTTCAGGATTTCTACTTATTAAACAGTTTGTCTGTGGAAGAGAATATTATGTTGCCGATGGTATTAGATAAAGCCGAAGTAAAAGACTGCTACCGCAATGCACATAAATTCGGAAAGAAGTTCGGCGTCGATCATTTACTAAAAAAGCAGCCATATGAGATCTCAGGCGGTGAAAAACAGAGAGTGGCAATCTGCCGTGCACTGATTAATAATCCAGATCTGATTCTGGCTGATGAGCCGACGGGAAATCTTGATTCTAAATCTGGTCAGATTGTGATCAATGCATTAAAAGAAATCAATGAAAAAATGAAGAAGACGATCATTATGGTCACCCATGATCCGCAGATGGCGAGTCACTGCAGCCGTCTGATTCTGTTGAAAGACGGAGTAATCCTGGAAGATCTGAAACGGAAAGGGACAATAGAGGAATTCTATGAGGAGATCATCGGGAAGATGAAAGAGTTGTAGAGAATTATAGGTTTGACAAATAAAAAGTGCTGACATATAATATACTTAACAAGGGAGCTGTTGGTCAGTGCACACCTGGTCGCCAGTAAAATAGTTATATGAAAATAGTGCCTAGTTTACCAGACGGGGGCACTATTTTTTGTGTCTAAAAAGAGTTACAACAAGGGTTATAACAGCACAAAGCATAATTACAAACGTAAATAAATCAGAGTATGTAACCATAGCACCAGCCTCCCTTCTTTTGTCAGGCGGCCGACATAGCACCCCAACAGCTCCGCAGTTAAATATATTATATTGTCAAAGTATAAGTAGGATTTATCTGGAGTAGTTGTATTCCCTCAAGATCGGATGAGTCTTTAAGGTTGTGAATCTTTTGTGGAAATAAGATATATCTTATTTAGAAATGTTATACTTATCATAGCATAGAGCAAATATGGGAATAAGTAAAAACTAGAAGTATGACGAAAGCCTAAAAAGAGAAGTTATTCAGCCGGGTGGCAATGGTATCTATTTAAGACCACGAGGGAGGGATAGCGGCCTATTCTATCCTTGAATAACTTATCTTTGTAAATATAGTATTTCTTATTTGACGATATAACACAGTAAAAAGTCCCAAATTTTGTATTTCGATAGTAAGTCTTATACTAATTAATTTATGGAGAATGTTAGCTTGATTGATCCTATGAAAAGTATAGAAAAATTTGAGATAGTATTGAATTATAAAAATATTTATAATGCATATCTTCACCTGGTTTATTTTATCCTAGAGGAATAGACTCTATAGGTTTGTAGAAAATACTAAATGTCGAAATTTGTTGAACGATTGACAGTTTAGAAGACTTACAATCTTAATAAAAACATGATATAAAAGTATAAGAGCAATCGTGTTGCAGGGTGGCAGACCTCTATTTCTACATAGAATGGGGGTGGTGCTAATGGATAAACATCCGTTTGATTTTAAAGACTTAATGGCCTTTGGTATGTTCATTCTAGCATTACTGACGTTCGTATTTACGTTTATCAGATAATGTTTTAAAGCATAGAAAAACCACCCCGAAACTTTGGCTGAGTGGAGGAGTGGTTATTCTATAACATATTCTAACGAGGTCAACCACTTGTGGGCGGTTGCTCTTCTTATTTGTATTATATGTTATGTGGTGGTAAATATCAATTGTTTTTTGAATTGTAGGATGTCGGCCTATTGGAGTATATCTATATCATTCAGCAATTGATGAACAAAATACAAGAAAAATGTGGAGGTTTGTGATCATGAATGGACAGATGACGAGATATAGAAAAACACCGCAAACCTTTAAGTTTACGGTGTCTTGCATCTAATATTAAGTGCGGAGAAAGGGACTTGAACCCTCACAGGAAAAACTCCCACTAGAACCTGAATCTAGCGCGTCTGCCATTCCGCCATCTCCGCTGACAACGACTATAATAGCACAGTCCGGCAGACATTGCAAATGTTTTTTGCAAAAAAATAAATTTTTTTCATAATGTTCTTAATGAATCTCGATTCCGTTCACTTCCAGGTGGTCATCAATTGGAATCACCAGGCATCGTCTTCCGTCGATTTCTCTGGTTTCCACCAGATCGGAACGGTCAGGCTTTACTTTCACGATAACATCCGCTGTTTCAAGCTGGAAGGTCTTGGTGCTGGCGATGTTGGTTGCCAGTACAGTTTTCTGGTCGCCCATGATATCTTCAAATTCCTGGTCGAAAGTTTCCATCTTCTCCTCTGATACACCGCTCTGCTGCAACAGACGTTTGACATCCGGTTTGGAGAGTTCCAGTGGATCCGGAGATTCTTTGGCCTCTTCGATCATCTCGTTCAGATTATCGTGAATGTTGCGGACCACTTCATAATTACACTCTTCGCCGAGGGTCTCGCTAATGACAGCCTGAAATCCTGTCTTCTGGTCGCCGGCTGTTAATGGTACGCGGCTGCCAAGAACATTTTCGATAAATTCCGGCTGCAAATCTTCCGGTTTCTTCGTATAGTAAAGAAGGCTGTGGATATCACTGGCACGGTCTGTAAATGCCGGAAATAAGAATCCTTTCACCGGGGCCTCCACCAGCCAGTCGCGGATGCGGTCTTCGATATTGTTGGTCATTGCGTTGTATGTAAGTCCTGCCTTGGATAAATTTACCGGGCAGATGCTGCAAAGGATATGCTCGTATACAACATCGGAAGCGTCGAACATCTCCATGCCGTCAGAGGATTTCCCCGGAACATCGTAAGCGGCGTGGATCAGGATAATATAGTAATTTTCATCGTACATATAATTTTCGATGATCTTATCATAGAATTCTTCGATCAGCATATCGTCCTGCAATTTGCTGTCGCGAAGTTTCAGTAAGAATTCCTGAGTGCCGCCGGGAGCTTCCTGATCTAATGGAAATTCCATATTGATCATGTTCTTACCGAGGGTTCCGGACATGGTATGTTTGAAAATATCGAAGTATTTAAATGCTTCCTCTTCCGGAAGGGATAAAAATGCTTTTTTCAGTTCTGTTTTTTTCTCTTTTTCGTGATCCACGTAGCATCCACAGATGCGAGTGATAGCGCAGTTCTGTGGAGAAAACTGTTTGCGGATCTCCAGTATTTCTTTTTTATTCATATTTATAATCTCCCTGATCTCGTAATATTAAAAGCAAAAATTGCTTCAGACTGTAACCGATTTTAGCATAGAAACAACAAATTTACAAATAGCAAAATAGGCGTTGTAAAGCATCCTTGTTACCGATATAATGAGAGCAGAAAGAGGCGGATGCTCCTGGGCTGCCAAATCAGGAAAAAGTATGAATACAGGAGAAGAATAAGAAAAAGAGGATGAATTTATGGCAAGTATATTTGATATTTTAGGGCCGGTCATGGTTGGACCATCAAGCTCCCATACAGCAGGCGCTGTGCGTATTGGACTGATCGGAAGAAAGTTGTTTGGAAGAAGACCGGATCACGCAAAGATTTATTTGTCGGGGTCATTTGCGGCTACCGGAGCAGGACATGGAACGGATCGGGCACTGGTGGCAGGACTTCTTGGAATGCAGCCGGATGATATGCGGATCCCGGAGAGCTATCAGCATGCAGAAGATGCGGGAATGCAGTTCGAGATCGAGAAGAAAGAGATTAGAGGAGCACACCCGAACACGGTGCAGATGATTCTGGAAGCAGAAGGTGCAGATCCATTAAATATCCAGGCATGTTCCATCGGTGGAGGCCGGATAATGGTCAACCAGATTGATAATATTGATGTGAATTTTAATGCAGAGAGTAATACACTGATCGTTCACAATGAAGACAAACCGGGACATGTAGCGCAGGTAACTGCAATCTTACAGCAGATTAATGTAAATATTGCGACTTTACAGTTGTATAGAGACAAACGTGGCGGTTATGCAGTGATGGTAATTGAGACAGATGAAGTGATTCCTGATATGGCGATCCAGTGGCTTCGAAGATTAGATGGAATTATTAAAGTAACATTTTTTGATGTCAATGAAGCAATAGAAGCGGAATAAAGGAGGAAATCTGGAATGTCATTTCATTCGATAACAGAGATTAAAGACAGATGTAAAGAAAAAGGAATCCCGTTCTGGAAAGCAATCCAGTTAGAAGACTGCAGTGAGCGTGCAGTGGCAGAGACAGATTCCTTAGAGCAGATGCAGTATATGTGGCAGTCTATGAAAGACAGTGTGGATGCTTACGAGGCAGATCTGGTGTCCACCAGTGGTCTGGTGGGAAAAGAAGGAAGTCAGATGGATACTTACCGTGAAAATGAAGAACCACTATGTGGGGAGTTTGTGTCCAAGGTGATGGCCGCAGCCTTGAAGATGGGTTGTAACAACGCCTGTATGAAGAGGATTGTTGCAGCACCGACGGCAGGTGCATGTGGGGTTATGCCTGCGGTTCTTGTAACTTATGAAAGAGAAAAATCTGTACCGGAAGAGAAGATGGTGGAGGCAATGTATGTGGCAGCAGGAATTGGTCAGGTGATCGCGCATCGTGCATATATTGCGGGAGCATCCGGCGGATGTCAGGCAGAGATCGGTTCTGCGGCAGCGATGGCAGCAGGTGCAATCTGTTATATCAAAGGTGGAGACAATGAACAGATCGGACATGCCTGTGCAATGGCGTTAAAGAATCTGATGGGTCTGGTATGCGACCCGGTAGGAGGACTGGTAGAAGTACCTTGCGTGAAAAGAAATGTGATCGGGGCGGTGGATGCACTGACGGCAGCAGATATGGCACTGGCGGGTATTACCAGTCAGATTCCGGTGGACCAGGTCATTGATGCGATGCGTGAGGTTGGTGATAAGATGGATAGCAGTTTACGTGAGACCGGAATCGGCGGAATTGCCGGCAGCCCAAAGGCGGCAGAAATTGTAGAAAAATTGGGAATGTAGATTGCAGATTGATATTTAAAATGATATAATCAATCGGTTGCGTTACTTTATGACAATGAATGAAACAGTGCGATAGAGAAAAAAGAGAGGAATATGGATGATAACCATTAAGAATTATGTAAAAGCGGCGAGTCTCGAAGAAGCCTGGGAGCTGAACCAGAAACGGACGGCACAGGTGATCGGAGGCATGCTCTGGGTAAGAATGGGAAACAAAAATATCCAGACAGTCATTGATTTATCAGAATTGGGACTGGATCAGATTGAAGAAACAGATGATGAATATCGTATCGGATGTATGGTGACTCTGCGTCAGTTGGAGATGAATGACAGCTTGGAAACATATACAGACGGAGCTATGAAAGAAGCTTTAAAGCATATCGTAGGGGTACAGTTCAGAAATCTGGCAACTGTGGGAGGCAGCATTTACGGTCGTTTCGGATTTTCCGATGTGCTGACAATTTTCCTTGCGATGGACAGTTATGTAGAATTGTACAAGGGCGGTATCGTATCGATGCAGGAATTTGCACAGATGCCATATGACAACGATATTCTGGTGCGCATTATTATAAAGAAATCAAAAGAAAAACTGGCATATCAGAGCGTGCGCCCGGCGAAGACGGATTTTCCGACATTGACATGTGCGATCAGCAGAGATGTTTCCGGGGATGAGGAGGTATATCGTATCGCGGTAGGTGCGAGACCATCGAAAGCAATGATCGTAGTTGATGAAAAAGGAATTTTAAAAGAAGGATTGACAGAGAAAAGTATCAGGCAGTTTGCGGAATATGCAGCGGAGCAGGTACCGACTGAGAGCAATATGCGGGGAAGTGCAAAGTACCGTACGCATCTTGTAAAAGTTCTGGTCATGCGAGTATTAGAGAGTCTGAAAGGAGAGGAAACATGTTAGTACAGATAAGATTAAATGGTAAGAATGTAAATGCCGACATCGATCCTGATATGACACTTTTGGATTTTGTAAGAGAGCAGGGCTGTTACAGCGTAAAATGCGGATGTGAGACAACAAACTGTGGACTTTGCACAGTCTTTTTAGATGATACTCCGGTATTGTCGTGCGCGGTATTGGCAGTGCGTGCGTCAGGACATAAAGTAGAGACGTTGGAAGGACTTCAGAAAGAAGCCGAAGAATTCGTAGGATTTATTGCAGATCAGGGAGCAGAGCAGTGTGGTTTTTGCAATCCGGGGATGGTGATGAATGCCATTGCGATGTTCCGTGAAAATCCATATCCGACAGAGGATGAGATCAAGGAGTATCTGGCAGGAAATTTATGCCGTTGTTCCGGATATGAGGGACAACTCCGTGGTATTTTAAATTATCTGGAGTGGAAGAAGAATAAAGAGCAGACAGGAGAGGAGGCGTAATTGATGAAGATAGTAAATCAGTCCGTAAGAAAAAAAGACTCTATGCAGTTACTTACAGGGAAACCGGTCTATGTTAATGATATTGCGCCGAAAGATTGTCTGATCGTTAAATTGCTCAGATCTCCGCACCCGAATGCAATGATTAAATCAATCAACAAGACCATTGCAATGAAAGTGCCGGGAATCGAAGCAATTTATACATGGGAGGATGTTCCGCAGGATGCGTCCCGTTATACGCAGGCAGGGCAGACTTCTTTTGAGGCAAGTCCGCGAGACCGTCTTTTATTAGACCGTCATGTGCGTTTTGTGGGAGATCCGGTTGCAATCGTGGCGGGTGCTGATGAGAAATGCGTTGACAAAGCATTAAAAATGATCAAGGTTGAGTATGAAGTGTTAGAACCGGTTCTGGACTATCATACAGCAAAAGATAATCCGATTCTGGTACATCCGGAGGATAACTGGGAGAGCCTTTGCCCGGTGGGAGCAGACAATAAGAGAAATTTATGCTCGCACGAATATTGTGACAACGGTGATATCGAAAAGGTATTAGCAGACTGCGATATCGTGATTGACCGCACTTATCACACAAAGGCATGTCAGCAGGCGATGATGGAGTCTTTCAGAACCTACTGTACGATTGATGTTTATGGAAGACTTCATATTGTAAGTTCTACGCAGATTGTATTCCACTGCAGACGTATTGTTGCAAATGCGCTTCATATTCCACAGAGTATGATCCGGGTGACCAAACCTCGTATCGGAGGAGGGTTTGGTGCAAAGCAGTCTTCCATCAGTGAAGTTTATCCGGCATTTGTAACCTGGATGACGAAGAAACCGTCCAAGATTATTTTTAGCCGTGAGGAATCTCAGACAGCATCTTCTCCTAGACATGAGATGGAGATGCATGTAAGACTGGGTGCGACAAAGGAAGGAATTGTCCGTGGTATCGATATGTATACCCTGTCAAATACAGGCGCATATGGTGAGCATGGACCGACAACCGTAGGATTATCCGGTCATAAGTCTATTCCGTTATATGGAAAAGCTGAAGCATTCCGTTTTTCAAATGATGTAGTATATACCAACCATATGTCTGCCGGAGCTTACAGGGGCTACGGTGCGACACAGGGATTATTTGCGGTAGAGTCAGCAGTAAATGAACTGGCACATATGTTAAATATGGATCCATTTGAACTGCGTGAGCGCAATATCGTAAAAGAAGGCGAGATCATGCCGGCTTACTATTTCCAGGAGAATACTAGCTGTGCTCTGGATAAATGTCTTGCCAAAGTAAAGAAAATGATTGACTGGGAGAACAAATACCCGGTAAGAGATATGGGCAACGGAAAAGTTCGTGCCGTAGGAATGGGCATGGCGATGCAGGGATCCGGTATTACCAGTATGGATACAGGAAGTGCCGATTTAAAGGCACAGGATGGCGGATTCTATACACTGACGATTGGTGCTGCAGATATGGGTACAGGATGTGATACGATTCTGGCGCAGATCGCAGCGGAAGTATTGGAGTGTCCGTTAGACCACATTATTGTATTCGGAGCGGATACTGACATTTCGCCATATGATTCTGGTTCCTATGCGTCAAGTACGACTTATATTACAGGAAAAGCAGTAGAGAATGCAGCACTGAAATTAAGAGACCAGATCTGTAAACTGGGTGCGCAGATGTTGGAATGCGATGAATCCGAAGTTGACTTTGACGGTAAGAAAGTAACAGCGGATTCCGGTGCGGAAGTAGATCTGGAGACACTTATTCGCAAATCCATGAATGGTAATGAGATTATTCTGGCAGCAGCAGAGACACACAACTCACCACTTTCTCCACCACCTTACATGGTAGGTGCGGTGGAACTTGAACTTGACACGTTGACCGGTGAAATGAGTGTCATTGATTTTAAAGCCTGTGTTGACTGCGGAACGCCAATCAATCCGGCACTTTCAAGAATCCAGGCGGAAGGTGGAATTTTGCAGGGAATCGGAATGGCATTGTTGGAAGATATCACATACAATGACAAGGGATATCCGAGACAGAATTCCCTGATGCAGTATAAGATCCCGACCAGAACGGATATTGGACATATCCAGGTAGAATTTGACTGCAGCTATGAGAGAACCGGTCCATTTGGTGCAAAATCCATTGGGGAGATTGTAATCAATACACCGTTGCCGTCTATTGCGGATGCGGTATATAATGCGACGGGCAAACGTTTTTATGAACTTCCGATCACTGCCGAACAGGTGGCGATGGCATTTGCAGAGAAAGACACAAAAGAAAACGCAGAATAATTATAAGAGAAAAACTACGAAAGCAGTTCAATCACTTAAGGGGGATTGAACTGCTTTCTTTATCTGTTAACGGACTAAGGTTGTTGGATTTTAAGGAAGCGATAGAGTTTTTTGCTATAAATAATTGATAAGAGGAAAAGATTTTGCTACAATGGGTTATGTTTTGAAAAACATAACGAAAAAATTAAGAAGGAGATATCATGAAACCTGACATTCGAGTGTATTTATACGATGATGACGGGACGAAATTTTTTGGGGAAGGGCCGTGTAAATTAATGCATGCTATCGATGAGATGGGATCACTCAGACAGGCTGCATTTCAGATGGGGATGGGTTACACCAAGGCGATTGGAATGATCCATCGGGCAGAACATGTACTGGGCTTTTCATTGACTGAGAAGGTAATCGGCGGTAAAGGAGGCGGAGGAAGCGTCCTGACAAAAGAGGCGCGCGAGTTTCTGGAAAAATATGAGAGCTATCGTGAGTCATGTATCTGCCAGAGTAAACAGGCGTATCAGAAGATTTTTGCGAAAAAGCAGATTGGTTGTGTAATTATGGCTTCCGGATTGGGAAAGCGATTTGGAAGTAATAAGCTTCTGGCAGATTTCTGTGGGAAACCGATGATCCAGTGGATTCTGGAAGCAACAAAGGATTTCTCGGCGAGAGTGGTGGTGACGAGATATCCGGAAGTAGAGGCATTATGTAAGGCAAAAGGAATTGATGTTGTTTTGCATGAATTTCCGGGGAGAAATGATACGGTGCGTCTGGGGCTTGCCTATCTAAATGAAAAGTATGATTTGAGAGGGTGTATGTTTTGTCCATCCGACCAGCCGTTGCTTACAGCAAGGACATTAAAATTACTGGCAGAAGATTTTGAAAGACAGCCGGAATATATCTGGCGTCTGGGTCATCAGGAAGAAGTTGGAACTCCGGCGATATTTCCGAAGGAGTATTTTAAAGAGCTTAATATTCTGCCGGAGAAAAAAGGTGGGGGATATCTGTTGAAGAAGTATGCAGACCAGGTGAGAATTCATCAGGCAGGAAGCGTGCGAGAACTTATGGATATTGACACGGCAGAAGATCAGATGCGTCTGGAACAGGTGGCCACAGAAATTTGATGCATTGCCTGATAAAAAAATCCCCGGACATAATTTATGCCCGGGAAAATGAAAATCATTTATTTTTCTGTAGATTCTGTTTCGTCCGCAGCTTCAACCGGTGCAGGCTTTTCATCCTTTGGTAAAATGATGTTAAGCAGGATTGCGAAGAATGCAGCAGGTACGATTCCGGAACCACCGAAGATCAGCTGGAGTGCCTGAGGTGCATTTGCAAGAATTGTGCTGTTAGCACCCATACCGTAACCAACACCAAGGGCAACGGAAACGATACTTAAGTTTCTTGGAGTCATAGGCTCTTTGGTGATGAGCTGGATACCACTGATGACGATGGAAGAGAACATCATAACTGCGGCGCCACCGAGAACAGGCTGTGGCATGATAGATACCAGAGCACCAAGTTTCGGGAACAGACCACAGAGGATCAGGAAAACAGCTCCTGTAGCCAGAGCAAAACGGTTAACGACTTTTGTCATTGTTACAAGACCTACATTCTGGCTGAAAGAAGTATTTGCAAGGACTCCGAAGAGTGCTGCAAAAGATGATCCGAGACCGTCACAGATAACACCGCCGGATAATTCGGAATCGGTTGCCTCGCGTCCAAGACCACCTTCCATAACACCTGAGATATCACCGACTGTCTCAACGGCAGTTACGATGAACATGATCATAACAGGGACAATTGCGCGGGCATCAAATGAAATTTTTACAGGCATCAGGGATGGAACAGCAAACCAGCTAGCCTGTGCAACTTTATCGAAGTTCAGCACCCAGGCCTTTGTATATTCTACCCCGTCTGCATTGATTGCAGTTGTAGGAAGAACCTGTCCCATAATGAATGCTACGATGTATCCTGCGATGATACCGATCAGGATAGCAGAAGAGTTTGCAAAACCATTATTTTTCAGTCCGTGTTTGCAGATCAGGATTACAGCCAGTACAAAAAGTGCCAGCAGCATATTTTCTATAGAACCAAAATCTGCGGCGTTGTTTCCACCACCGAAAGAATTAATACCAACGGAGATTAAAGACAGTCCGATGGATAATACAACAGTACCTGTGACAACGGATGGGAAGAATTTACGGAGTGGTTTCAAGAAAAGTCCGAGGACACCTTCGAATAAACCACCGATGATAGAAGCTCCCATGATTGCACCGTACGCTGCAACTCCGCCGCCCATGGTAGCGGCAACACTGTTAAATACACCGATGAAACCGGAACTTGTACCCATGATGATCGGGACTTTTCCGCCGATAGGTCCAATGGCATAGAGCTGTACGAGAGTAACGATACCAGCCACCAGCATAGCGTTCTGTAAAAGTTCAACCTGAAGATCTGCAAACTCACTGCCTGCGCTGATTCCACAAGCTCCTGCAATGATCAAAAGCGGTGTCAGGTTGCCGACGAACATGGCAAGCACATGCTGAAGACCAAGCGGAATTGCCTGTGAAAGCGGCATTTTGGCATAAAAGTCATAAGCAGCAGAAGATAATTCGTTGTTATGTTTCATATTAATAGAATCTCCTTCCATAGATAAATGATAAATTTTTCTAATAGGTATATTTTATAAAATATTTATTTTTGTGTAAAGATTGAACTAATAAAAAAGAAATGTTTGTAAAAATACACAGATATTTGTAGAAAAGAGTGGTGAAATATGAAGAAATTGACTGTATATCAGCGTGAAAAAAATAAATATATTAGCGAAAGTAATATATTGCATGCGTTCCCGTTTATAAATGAAAAAGGACATGTCATCTCTCTGGTGGGAGGAGGCGGAAAAACCTCTCTGATGACGGCGTTTGCGGAACAATATGCGATGCTGGGGATGCGGACGCTGGTGACAACAACAACGCATATCGGGGTTCCGGAGGATGGAAGTTATGTAACCACTCTTTCTGAGATGGAAAAGCGATGGGAAGATGGAAAATATGCAACGGCAGGTCGCAGGGAGAATGAGCATAAGCTGTCGATGCTCCCGAAAGAGAAACTAAAAAGATACATGGAGCTGGCAGATGTTACGCTGATAGAGGCAGATGGTGCCAAACGGCTTCCTTGTAAAGTGCCGAGAGACCGAGAACCGGTGATATTGCCGGAGTGCGATATCGTGGTTGGAGTTATGGGACTTGATACTCTTGGAAAAACTTGCGAAGAAGTCTGCTTTTGTCTGGATGAAGTGGAAGCACTTCTGGGGAAAAAAAGGTCCGAGATCATGACGATGGAAGATATGGTGAAGATCCTCACATCTGAAAAAGGAACGAAAAAAGGTGTGGGAGAACGTCAGTATTATATTGTATTAAATAAGTGTGATGTGATAAATATCTTTGAAGATGGGGATAAATTACTGAAAGAATTAGAAAAATGTGGAGAAATGAGAGGAAGACTTACGACTTTACAGGAGGGTGCACATGTTGAAAGATAAATTGGTAATTGTACGCGGTGGAGGCGACATTGCCACGGGAACAATACATAGATTACACAGAAGCGGATTCCGTGTGCTGGTGCTTGAGACAAAGCGTCCGGCTGCGATCAGACGACAGGTGTCTTTCTGTGAAGCTGTCTATGAAGGAAAGATGCAGATTGAGGGTGTGACGGGAATCCGGGTTGGAGCAGTAATCAGAACGGAAGCGGATATGACCAGAAAAGTGCGGATGGAAATAGAAAATATCTGGGACAGACGATGTGTTCCGATTCTGGTGGATCCTGTGGGAGCAAGTATTAAAGTGCTGCAGCCGGAAATCGTGATCGATGCAATTCTTGCAAAGAAAAATATGGGGACAAGTTGTGATATGGCACCGCTCACAATTGGATTTGGTCCGGGATTTACGGCGGGAGAAGATGTGGACATTGTAATAGAAACCATGCGCGGCCATAATCTTGGACGGATTATCACCGAGGGACCTGCAATGGCGGATACCGGAATCCCGGGAAATATAGGCGGTTATACAAACGAAAGGGTTTTACGTTCGCCGGAAAAAGGCATTGTATATTTGAAAAATAAGATCGGAGATGTGGTAGAAAAGGGTGATGTTGTGATGGAAGTGCGTACGGAGGTAGGACGGATTATTCCAGTAAATGCAACGATTTCAGGTATCATCCGTGGGCTTATCAAAGAAGGATATCCGGTGGTAAAAGGATTTAAGATCGGAGATATAGATCCGAGAACCGGAGAACTGGAGAATTGCTTTACTATTTCGGACAAAGCCAGATGCATCGCTGGAAGTGTCCTGGAAGTAGTGTGTGGCTTTTTTATAGAAGCAGAAGAAAACGTAGCCACAAAGAAACGGATTATATAGACAAATATTCTGAAAAAACGTAGAATAAGAAGTGAGAGAAAAAGATCAGGGTACGGAAAGGAGCAGAGCATGGAGTTGAGAGAACAGACAGTGAGAGAGCAGGTATTAGAAGGCAGAGTGGCACTCGTGACCGGTGGATCCAGAGGAATCGGAAAAGCAATCGCATTAAAACTTGCGTCCATGGGAGCGACGGTGGTGATCAACTATCATTATTCAAAAGAAAAAGCAGAACAGGTGAAAACCAAAATAGAAGCTGCCGGCGGGAAAGCAATGATCTGGCAGTGCCATGTGGCTGATTATACGGGCTGTGAAGAGATGGTTAAAATGATCGTAGAACAATATGGAAGACTGGATATCCTTGTTAATAATGCAGGGATTACAAGAGACCGTATGTTGGTAAAGATGTCGGAAGAAGAATTTGACGAAGTAATTGCTACGAACTTAAAGGGAAACTTTAATACGATGCATTTTGTTGCTCCACAGATGATCGCACAGGGATGGGGACGTATTGTAAATATGACATCTATTTCAGGTACTGACGGAAACATCGGACAGATTAATTACGCAGCAGCAAAAGCAGGTGTGATCGGAATGACGAAGACCGCTGCGAAAGAGCTGGCGCGAAAAGGAATCACTGTAAATGCGGTGGCACCCGGATTTATCGATACAGATATGACAGCCTGTGTACCGGAGAAGGTTGTGACGAAGATCGCATCCGAGATTCCGGTGGGACGTACCGGAAAGCCGGAACAGGTGGCAGATACCGTTGCGTTCCTGGTGTCTGAGGCAGACTATATTACCGGACAGGTGATTAAAGTGACCGGAGGACTTTCTATATAACATTCTACAAATAAGAAGATATGATGACGACTGCATGCAGGAGGTGTATACAATGTATGAGACAGAGATTGCAAAATTACAGGAGATCATAGACGATAGTCAGCGGATTGTATTTTTTGGAGGTGCAGGAGTATCTACGGAGAGTGGTATCCCGGACTTTCGAAGTGCTGACGGAATTTATCATCAGAGATATAAGTATTCGCCGGAACAGGTGGTAAGCCATAGTTTCTTTGTAAATCATACGGAGGCATTCTATGATTTCTATAAAGAGAAGATGATATTTTTAGATGCAAAGCCGAACAAAGCACATCTGAAACTGGCTGAGTTGGAAGCGGCAGGTAAATTAAGTGCCGTGGTAACACAGAATATTGACGGACTCCATCAGGCGGCAGGAAGTAAGACTGTATACGAGCTTCATGGAAGTATTATGAGAAATTACTGCCAGCGTTGCAGAAAGTCTTATGATGTACAGTATGTGAAAAATGCAGAAGGAGTACCCCTCTGTGAGTGTGGAGGCATTATCAAGCCGGATGTTGTATTGTATGAAGAAGGGTTGGATTCCAATGTGATTCAGAACAGTATCCGTGCCATCAGCCAGGCAGATACACTGATTATCGGTGGAACATCACTGGTGGTGTATCCGGCGGCAAGTTTTATTGACTATTTCAGGGGGAAACATCTGGTAGTCATCAATAAGAGTGCGACTGCAAAAGAAGTCGGCGCGGAGCTTACGATCGCAGCTCCGATCGGAGAGATTTTAGGAGCAATCAGAGTATGAAAGAAAAACGTTTATTAAGACCGTGGCAGGGGATTATCATGATAATCCTCGCTGCGGTTGAAGTATTTATAATTAGTGGTTACCTGAGTGGAATGTTTGGGTTGTACGGGGCGGCGATTAACGAACTGATCCTGCTGGCACTTGGACTTGGGACAACGGCGCTTTCCGGGGCTGATTTAAAAGCTGTTTTTCAATTCCGAAAACCGAAGATGACAGAAGTGTTTGGAACATTGGTATTATGGCTTGGGTGTTATTTTTTTACGTTAATGATCACGATGATTGTGACATTTTTCTTTCCACAGGAGATGACGGAAGTAGGAACCGGACTTTCGCAGATGTTTACCAGTGTACCATTTTTGATTTCTGTTTTTATTGTGTCATTGATGCCGGCGGTCTGCGAAGAAGTACTGTTTCGAGGAGCGTTTTTTAACAGTGTGTGGAATGGAATCCATAAGAAATGGCCGGTCATTCTGATCGTATCTGTAGTGTTTGGAATCTTTCACGGAAGTATCTGGCGTTTTATCCCGACCTGTATTTTGGGTATTGCTATGGGATATCTGATGTTTGAGACGAACAACATGTTCTGCAACATGCTGTTTCATGCGGTAAATAACGCAGTGCCGTTATTTTTGTTGTATGGGATGCAGGCAGTGCTGCATGCCACAGGTATGGAACAGGTTCTGGCAGAGGCGGAAACGACAGCATCCGAGATTTCGGCAGCAGTTGTCGGTGTGGACATTGTATGGGGACTGGTAGGGATTTTTCTGATCTATATTGGGAATTACCTGCTCCATGCGGGAAAACCGGGATATACAAAAGAAATTTTTAATTTTAGAAAATAGTGGGGGAATTATTATGTTAGCATTTGAATGTGATTATGCGGAAGGTGCACTTCCGGAGATTATGGACAGATTAGTGAAGACCAATCTGGTGAGCACACCGGGATATGGGATGGATGAATATTGCGAGAGCGCAAAGAAAAAGATTAAAGCGGCCTGTGAATGTGAGGAAGCACAGATCCAGTTTCTGGTGGGCGGGACACAGACGAACCAGGTCGTGATCGACAGTCTGTTAAGTTCCTATGAAGGAGTCGTGTCTGCGGAGACCGGTCATGTGAACAGCCACGAGGCGGGAGCGATCGAGCATTCAGGACATAAGGTACTGGCACTTCCGGAGTATGAAGGAAAAATTCGAAGTGGAGATCTGAAAAAATATCTGGAGACCTTTTACGGGGATGCAAACCATGAGCATATGGTATTCCCGGGAATGGTGTACATTTCACATCCGACAGAGTACGGAACCTTATATAGTCTGAAAGAACTGGAAAGCATTTCAGCAATATGCAGAGAATACCAGATTCCGTTATTCATGGATGGAGCAAGACTTGGATATGGGCTGATGAGCCTTCAGACAGATGTGACATTGCCGGATATCGCGAGACTTTGCGATGTCTTCTATATCGGAGGAACGAAAGTGGGAGCCTTATTTGGAGAGGCAGTTGTCTTCACAAAGAATAATATGCCGAAACATTTCATCCCAATTGTGAAGCAAAAGGGTGCGCTACTGGCAAAAGGTCGGCTGTTGGGCTTGCAGTTTGATACGCTTTTTACAGATAACCTGTATTATAAAGCAGGACGCCATGCAATCATGCTGGCGGAGAAATTAAAGAATATCTTCGCAGAAAAAGGGTATAAGTTCTATATAGATTCGCCGACAAATCAGATTTTTATTATATTGGAGAATCAGAAACTTAAGGAACTGGAGCGGAACGTAAGAGTTTCATTCTGGGAGAAACTGGATGACACACATACAGTTGTCCGTTTTGCTACAAGCTGGGCAACGACGGAAGAAGATATCAAGGCATTAGAAACGTTACTGTAGAAGAAAGAAAAGCGTATGGACACAGAATATATTACCCATCAGTTTGAACCCATTTATGATAAAGAGTCGAGAGTATTGATGCTCGGCACGATGCCGTCCCCGAAATCCAGAGAAGTCGGCTTCTACTACGGACATCCGAGAAACCGTTTCTGGAAAGTGATGTCGGATGTGTGCGGAGAAGCACTTCCGGAGACAATTGAAGAGAAAATCGCATTTGCACAGCGTAATAAAATTGCTGTCTGGGATGTACTGGCAGGATGCGAGATTAAAGGTGCGGACGACAGCAGTATCCGCAATCCGAAGGCAAACGATATGCGTGTGATCTTAGAACATGCAGATATTCAGGCAATCTTTGCCACGGGGACGAAAGCAGCGGCACTTTATAAAAAATATTGTTACCCGCAGACAGACATAGAGATCATCACCCTGCCATCTACCAGTCCGGCAAACTGCAGAGTGAAGTATGAAGAACTGTATCAGGCGTATGCGCAGATACGCAAGTACCTGCGGTAAACAAAAAATTAATGACTAATTTGGACCTGACTCTTGACGCAGCTTTCGACAGAAGTATAGTATATATAACTGTTGAAAGTAGGAATGAGAAGTAGAGAAAGGTTCAAAAGAAAATGGACAATTTGATTTTTAGTTTAAATGCAACCGTCCCGGTATTCCTTTTGATGGTACTGGGACTGTTCTTTCATAAATTAGGATGGATCGACGATCTGTTTGCATCCAGGATGAACAAATTCGTATTCCTGGTGCCGTTACCGGTATTGTTATTCAAGGACCTGGCGACGGTGGATTTCAGCGAAGTGTGGAATATGAAGTTTGTGCTGTTCTGTTTTGTGGTAACATTGATCAGCATCACGATTTCTGCCCTGATCTCATGCCTTTGGAAAGACAAGACTATCCGGGGAGAATTTATACAGTCTTCTTACCGTAGCAGTGCGGCACTTCTTGGAATTGCGTTTATCCAGAACATTTACGGGGACGCGGGAATGGCACCTCTTATGATCATCGGAAGTGTGCCGCTTTACAATGTGATGGCGGTAGCGGTTCTGTCATTCTTCCAGCCGGAGAGTAATGGTTTGGACAAGAAAATGTTGAAGAAGACGTTGATCGGCATTGCGAAGAACCCGATCATTATCGGAATCGTTGTGGGTCTGGTGTGGTCGGCGCTGAAACTGCCGTTGATGGGAATTGCCGCAAAGACGGTAGATAATGTGTCGGCAATGGCAACTCCGATGGGATTGATGGCGATGGGAGCGACCTTTGATATTAAGAAAGCCTTTGCCAAACTGAAACCGGCACTGGTAGCAACATTTATCAAACTGTTCGGTTATGCCGGAATCTTCCTGCCGATCGCAGTGGCACTGGGATTTAGAAGAGAAGAACTGGTGGCAATCTTAGTGATGCTGGGTTCTGCAACAACAGTAAGCTGCTTCGTTATGGCAAAGAATATGGGACATGAAGGCACGCTTTCATCCAGTGTTGTCATGCTCACAACACTATTCAGTGCATTTTCCCTGACGATGTGGCTTTACATCATGAAGAGTTTTGCCCTGATCTAAGCTGGTCCGGTCTATTCCTTAAGAGTTTGTGAAAATTCCTTGAACAGCTTGACAAATCGGGCTTCCGTGGCTATGATATGTGTTAGTTCACGTGTAGTGGACTTCTTATTTAAATATATTTTTTTAAAGGCATTGAAAAAGAGGAGTATGCATTACTGACCTGACAGAGAGAGACGCCCGGAGGTTGAGAGGCGCTTAAGGAGACAGCATGCAGAAGGTAGCTTTGGAGCTGGGTGACTGAAGGATATATGGATATATAATAGATAGGTTATCACGGAATCGTTCACGTTATAGAATAAGATAAGATATAGAAGATATTCTATATGAATAAAGGTGGTACCGCGATATAGTCGCCCTTTACGAGTTAAAGGGCGATTTTACTTTTCATGGAGAACGCCCGGCAACATGTTGAGAAATCTGTGAATAGAGAATTTGTGAGGAGAAAAGTATGAGTCAAAATCTTGAGACAACTTACAATCCGAAAGCGATTGAAGAAAAGCTGTATGACAAATGGTGTGAGAATAAATATTTCCACGCCGAAGTAGACAGAAGTAAGAAACCATTTACGACCGTTATGCCGCCGCCGAACATCACAGGTAAGCTGCATATGGGACATGCATTGGACAACACTCTTCAGGATATCATTATCCGTTACAAGAGAATGCAGGGCTATAATGCACTGTGGGTACCGGGAACAGACCACGCTGCGATCTCTACTGAGGTTAAGGTTACGAACCAGTTAAAAGAAGAAGGTATCGATAAGAAAGAACTGGGACGTGAGAAATTCTTAGAGAGAACCTGGCAGTGGAAAGAAGAGTACGCAGGCACGATCGAATCTCAGTTAAAGAAACTGGGTGTTTCCTGCGACTGGGACAGAGAGCGTTTCACAATGGACGAAGGCTGTTCAAAGGCTGTTTCTCAGGTATTTATCAATCTGCATGAGAAAGGATTTATCTACAAAGGATCCAGAATCATTAACTGGTGTCCGGTATGTAAGACATCCCTTTCAGACGCAGAGGTAGAGCATGAAGAGCAGGACGGATTCTTCTGGCATATCAAATATCCGATCGTAGGAACAGATGACTACCTTGAGATTGCTACAACAAGACCGGAGACAATGCTTGGAGATACTGCAATTGCAGTTCATCCGGATGATGAGAGATACAAAGACATCGTAGGAAAGAACGTTGTACTTCCATTAGTAGGACGTGAGATCCCAATTGTTGCAGATTATTATGTAGATAAAGAATTTGGAACAGGTGCGGTTAAGATCACACCGGCACATGACCCTAACGACTTTGAAGTTGGAAAACGTCATGATCTTCCGGAGATCAACATCATGAACGATGATGCGACGATCAACGCTAACGGTGGAAAATACGAGGGTATGGACCGTTACGAGGCAAGAAAGCTGATCGTAAAAGAATTAGACGAGCAGGGATACCTTGTAAAAGTTGTTCCGCATTCTCATAATGTAGGTACACATGACAGATGTGGTACAACCGTAGAACCATTGGTAAAACAGCAGTGGTTTGTTAAGATGGAAGAGCTGGCAAAACCGGCGATCAATGCGATCAAGACAGGAGAACTTAAGTTTGTACCGGAGAGATTTGACAAGATTTATTTGCACTGGTTAGAGAATATCCGTGACTGGTGTATTTCAAGACAGATCTGGTGGGGTCACAGAATCCCGGCTTACTATTGTGATGACTGCGGCGAGATCGTAGTTGCAAAGGAGATGCCGGAAGTTTGCCCGAAATGTGGATGCAAGCACTTCACACAGGACGAAGATACGCTGGATACATGGTTCTCATCTGCGCTGTGGCCATTCTCAACACTTGGCTGGCCGGAGCAGACAGAGGATCTGGATTACTTCTATCCGACAGATGTGTTGGTAACAGGTTACGATATCATTTTCTTCTGGGTAATCCGTATGGTATTCTCAGGATACGCACACACTGGAAAGGCACCATTTAACACTGTATTTATCCACGGACTGGTAAGAGATTCCCAGGGACGTAAGATGAGTAAGTCTCTTGGAAATGGTATCGATCCACTGGATATTATCGACCAGTACGGTGCCGATGCACTTCGTATGACATTGATCACAGGTAATGCACCTGGTAATGATATGCGTTTCTACAATGAAAAAGTAGAGGCGAGCCGTAACTTTGCAAATAAAGTATGGAATGCGTCAAGATTTATCCTGATGAATTTAGGGGATAAAGAGCTGAAGAAACCGGCAGACTTTACGGTACGTCCTGCAGACAGATGGATCATGTCTAAATGTAATAATCTGGTAAAAGATGTTACAGACAATATGGATAAGTTCGAACTTGGTATCGCACTCTCCAAGATTTATGACTTCCTGTGGGATGAATTCTGTGACTGGTATATCGAAATCGCAAAATATCGTATTTACCATGCCGAGGAAGATCCGCAGGGTGCAAACGATGCATTGTGGACATTGAGAGAAGTATTGAAGAAATCTCTGAAACTGCTTCATCCATATATGCCATTCGTTACAGAAGAAATCTACAGCAAGTTAGTACCGGAAGAAGAGTCCCTGATGATGTCAGAGTGGCCGGTATATGAAAAAGGCTGGAATTTCCCAATCGCAGAGAATATCGTAGAGCATTATAAGAACATCATCCGTGGTATCCGTAATGTTCGTGCAGAGATGAACGTTCCGAATTCAAAGAAAGCAACGGCTTATGTTGTATGCGAGGACGAACAGCTTGGATCAGGTCTTGCAATGTTGAGTCATGCAGCACAGAATATGGCAGCACTGAACAATCTGGTGATTCAGAAAGACAAGAGTGGTATTGCAGAAGATGCGGTATCCATTGTGGTTCCGGATGCGACTGTATATCTTCCGCTGGAAGAGCTGATCGACTTTGAGCAGGAGATTGAGCGTCTGACAAAAGAAGAAGAAAAACTGAACAAAGAGATCGCACGTGCCAACGGTATGCTGAACAACGAGAAATTCGTAAGCAAAGCACCGGAAGCAAAGGTTCAGGCAGAACGTGACAAGCTGGAAAAATATACACAGATGTTGGAACAGGTAAAAGAGAGACTTGACGGACTGAAAAACCGTGCATAACAGATAAGAGATAACCTCGGAGACTCCTATAAAAAGGAGATTCCGAGGTATACTTGAGAGTTGAGAGAATATGAAAAAAATTAATATTAAGCATTTTAAAATAAAGAAGCCTGATATTAAAGGGGCGTTTCATAAGTTAAAAAATTTAAAAAAAGAAGACATAAAAGAGTATTACAAAGCCAGAAAAGAACGACGTAAAAGAATTTTAGAAGAGCGCCAAAACAGTGCGTTCGCCAAGAAGATGAAACCAGTATATCAGTTCATGAACCGATTTTCGGTCGTATTCCATGCACTGCTTGCATGTCTGATCAACCTTGCAATAGAGGCAATATCCAGACATTCACTGATCGCGGCATGGCAATATATGGTCGGTACGCCACTGGTATTTTTATATAATGCATTTATGATATTTGTTACATTTTCCATTGTGTATCTGTTCAGGCGAAGGGTATTTACCAGAATCCTGATCAGTGTCCTGTGGATGGTTCTGGGTGTTGCAAATGGATATATGTTGATGAAACGTGTCACTCCGTTTAACGCACAGGATCTGAAAGTAGCAAAAGATGCAGTGTCACTGATCAATAATTATTTTAATTCTTTTGAGCTGATTGTACTTTGCGTGGGAATCGTGGCTGTTGTTGTATGGATTATTTCAATGTGGAGACGTGGTGGTCAGTATGAAGGAAAATTACACCGTGTGTGGGCGGTCGTTGGAATTGCCGTGTGTGCACTGGCTTACAGTACGATCACGAATGTAGCGATTGACAAACGTATTGTGTCTACTTATTTTGGAAATATTGCGTTCGCTTATGAAGATTACGGCCTTCCATACTGCTTTATGGCAAGTGTGTTCAATACAGGTATTACGGAGCCTAATGGTTACAGCAAGGAAGCAATTGCCAAAATCAGTAACAACGGTGAGATAACAAAGAGTGAAACCGGAAGAGCGGAAGGCGCCAGACCGAATATCCTTTTTGTACAGTTAGAGTCATACTTTGATGTAGATGAGGCCGAGTTCTTTACTACATCGAAAGATGCGTGCCCGAACCTGCATGAGATGTATAAGAATTATTCTTCGGGATATTTCAAGGTACCGTCTGTAGGTGCAGGAACAGCTAATACAGAATTTGAAGTACTGACTGGTATGAGCATGAGATTCTTCGGACCGGGAGAATATCCATATAAGACGGTCCTTAAGAATCAGACAAGTGAAAGCGCGGCGACTGCTCTGGCATCACTGGGATATGGAACTCATGCACTTCATAACAATGGTGGTAATTTCTATAGTAGAGCGAGAGTATTTAATAATATAGGGTTCGATACTTTTACAAGTAAGGAGTTCATGAACATCTTACAGACAACAGAGAATGGATGGGCAAAAGATTCTGTTCTGGTACAGCACATCATGGAGGCCATGGACACCACAGAGGGACAGGATTTTGTCTTTACCGTCAGTGTACAGGGGCATGGAGATTATCCGGAGGAACAGGTAATTGCCAATCCGAGAATCCGTGTGGAAGGTATTGAAGACGAAGCTAAGAAAAATAAATGGGAATATTATGTGAACCAGGTCTATGAGATGGATCAGTTTGCAGGAAACCTGATCAAAGCAATTGAAAAACGTGGAGAGCCGACAGTTGTTGTATTTTACGGAGATCATTTGCCAACGATGGGCCTAACCGCAGAAGATTTGAAGAGCAGATATCTTTACAACACAAACTATGTGATCTGGGATAATATCGGACTGAAGCAAGAAGATAAGAACATTACTTCCTACCAGATTATGTCAGAAGTATTTGATCGTCTGGATATTCATTCCGGCACAATATTTAATTATCATCAGCAGAGAAGAAAGACGAAGAGTTATCTGTCAGATCTGGAACTTTTGCAGTATGATATGCTGTATGGTAATGAATATGTTTACGATGGAGAAGAAAAGCCATTCACAAAAGGCCATATGGTCATGGGAGTCCGGGATGTTACATTAAATAAGATCGTGCCGGAGCTGGACAATGGATACAGTCTCTACGGGGAGAACTTTACAAAGCAGAGTAAAGTTTTTGTCAATGGAGAGAAACAAGACAGCAAGTTTTTAAATAATACAAGGATTGATCTGTCGGATACAACATTGAAAGACGGAGATGTGATCAGTGTCAGACAGATGGGATCAAGTAATACGACTTTCCGCCGTTCCGATTACTATGTTTATAATAATGGAACACTGACATGCAAAGAAGGAACCGGCACAGATAAGACGAAATCTTGGGTAGATCAGGAGAATGATGATTAATAGGAGTGTTAACGATGTTTGATTATCAGGGAGCGGTAGAATATATCGAAGAACTTCCCAAATTTACAAAGAAACATCCGCTGCATCACACAAGAGAATATTTAAAGCGCCTTGGAAATCCGGGCATGGATAAAAAGATCATCCATGTGGCCGGAACCAATGGAAAAGGATCTGTATGCGCATACATCCAGGCAATTCTGATGCAGGAGGGGAAAAGAACCGGATTCTTTACTTCTCCGCATCTGGTTTGCTTAAATGAGAGGATTCGTGTGGATAACGAGCAGATCAGTGACGAAAGCTTTACAGAAATATTTAATCAAGCGGTCAGCGTGGCCCGCCGGATGGAAGAAGAGGGATCAGGTCATCCCTCTTATTTTGAATTTTTGTTTGGAATGGGAATGCTGGCGTTTGCCCGAAGTGATGTAGAGTATATTGTCCTTGAGACGGGACTGGGCGGAAGGCTGGACTGCACAAATTGTGTGGAACATCCGGTGCTGGATATCATTACTTCCATAAGTCTTGATCACACGGCAATCTTAGGAAATACAATTGAAGAGATTGCGGGTGAAAAAGCAGGAATCATAAAAGAAAATGTTCCGATATTTTTTGACGGAAGTGATAAAAAGGCTTCAGAGGTGATTCGGAAAAAAGCAGAAGAAATGCACGCACCTTGTAGAGAAATCACGAAAAATGCGTTTGAAATCCAGGAAGTTGGCCGGAAATATATTGCATTTTCCAGAAGTAATGCTTATGATAAAAGTGTTATCTTCAGAGTACCGTTCTGCGGATATTATCAGGTGATGAATGCAGAACTTGCATTAGAAGCAGCAGAATATCTGCTGAGAGACGAGGCCTGTGCTGTAGAAAATTGGGCAGATGCGATCGCATCGATCCACTGGGACGGCAGGATGGAACAGATAACGGAACATCTGATGATAGATGGAGCCCACAATCCGGGAGCTATCCGTGCATTTGTGGAAAGTATTCATTTATTAAAAGAAAAAGAAGAACCGGTCATCGTATTTTCGGCGGTGACGGATAAAAAATATGAACAGATGATAGAATATCTGTGCGAGAATTTGAAAGCATGTACCTACATTGTCACTGAGATTAAGGACGACAGAAGAGTACCGGCAGAAGAACTTGCGGAGATATTTATAAAATATACAGATGCAAAGGTTATTTGCTGCAAAGAACTTTCGGATGCACTGGAAACGGCAGAAAAAGAACGAAGAGAGGATGGTATGATCTACTGTCTGGGATCTTTGTATCTGGTAGGTATGATCAAGAAGTATTTGAAGAAAGAGGCGATAGAAGATGCTGAATTTTGAAGAAGAAGTAAAGAAGTTTCAGCCGAGTCTGGAGATAGAAGACATAGAGGATGCGATTTATCAGGAAGATTTGACAGATATGACAGATATCCTGAGAGAGATGATCGAACAGACGAAGTAGAAGAATATATGAGGGAAGTATATGGATTACGCAACAAAATTATTGTATCAGTCGAATTACTGGTATAATGACGGACTTAAGAAAGCGACGATCAGGGACCTGTCCGGGGCGATGACGTCACTGAAGAAGAGTTTACAGTATAACAGAGATAATATAGCGGCAAGAAATCTTCTGGGATTAGTGTATTACGGACGGGGAGAAGTTGCGGAGGCACTGACAGAGTGGATCTTGAGCAAGAATTTTCAGTCTCATGAAAATATTGCCAATTACTATATCCAGAAAGTAAGAGAAAACCCAACAGAACTTGACCAGATCAATCAGGCGGTTAAACGCTATAACCAGGCACTGACCTATTGTTCACAGAATAGTGAAGATATGGCGATCATACAGTTGAAGAAAGCGGTATCGGAGCATCCGACGTTTGTAAAGGCGTATCAGCTCCTGGCGCTTTTGTATATACACACAGAACAGTATTCTCAGGCAAGACAGGCAATCCGTGCAGCGCACAAGTTGGATACAACAGATTCTACGACGTTGCATTATATGCATGAATTAACAGAGATACGAAAAGAACGTAATCTTAAGACGAAAGAGCAGGAGACCAGGGAACAGCATACAGTCACTTATACGGTGGGAAATGATACGATCATCCAGCCGACGACGAACCGTTTGTTTGTGAACTCAGGACTTCATACTGTTGCCAATATCGGTATCGGTATTCTGGTAGGAGTTGCGGTCATGTGGTTTTTGGTTATGCCGGCGATCACATCGTCCAGACAGCATAAGAATAATGAACAGACTGTGGCATTCAGTGACCAGATTGCGACGCAGAAGTCACAGATCAGTGCACTGAAGAAAGAACTGGAAGATTATCGCAGTGACGAGACGAATGATAAGAACAGTGAGAAAACTGCCAGCGGTACAAAGGACAGCTATGAGATCGTGATTAACATGACGACTCATTTGAACACCGGAGATATGAGCTATTCAGCCATGGCAGAAGAACTGTTAAAAGTCGATGTCGATGCACTTGGAACTTTAGGAAGAGAACAGTTCGAAACCATTACGAATGCTGTATATCCGGAAGTATGTAATACATTATATGCAGAGGCGTACGAGTATTACAGTGCAGCAAATTATAAATCAGCGATTTCTGATCTGGAGCAGATCCAGAAGATGGACGAGACGTACAATGATGGACAGGGAATGCTTCTTCTGGCACAATGCTATGAAGAGAATGGAGACACCGATAAGGCGAACCAGTTGTATCAGAAACTGATTCAGGATTACAAAGATACAGAAGTAGCGTCTACAGCGCAGAAAGCACTGGACAAGCAGAACGGTAAATCTACGGATGATACATCCGAAGATACAGATTCAGATACATCTGCGGATACTCAGATGTATACGGATGATACGATGTATTACGATGATACAACGTATTACGATGACGGAACAACAGATGGTTATTATCAGTAGAATATAATAAAAGTACGAAAGAAGAGGATATGCGAAGAAGCGTATCCTCTTCTTTTGCTATATAGCCTGAAAAATGGGCTGCAAAAATTCATGTAGTAGGATGGAGGAGATTTTTTGAAATATCAGGTGGAAGAAAATTGTCTCACAATATTTCTCCCCAATGAACTGGACCATCATAACGCGGAAGAGATCCGAAAGGAATCGGATCACCTGATTGAGCATAATCATATCCGGTATGTGATCTTTGATTTTGAAGAGACAAATTTTATGGACAGTTCGGGGATAGGAGTCATTATGGGACGGTATAAAAGAATTTATATGTTGGGAGGAGAAGTGTGTGCAGTGCACACCAGTGAAAGGATGAAAAAGATTTTGACAATGTCGGGAGTAACGAGGATTATGCAGATTTATGAGGAGGACAAATAAATGAAGAATACGAATGAAATGGAACTGGTATTTGACAGTCGCTCTGCAAATGAATCTTTTGCGAGAGTGACAGTGGCTGCGTTTATGACTTCATTAAATCCGACGGTGGAGGAAGTAGCGGACGTGAAAACCGCCGTGTCCGAGGCAGTCACGAATGCGATCATCCACGGATATGAAAATGAGGTACATAACATTTATATCCGTTGCAGGACGGAGGAAAAGACCCTTTATCTGGAAATCGAAGATAAAGGAAAAGGCATCGAGGATGTAGAGAAAGCGATGGAACCTTTATTCACGACCAAACCGGAGATCGAGAGGGCAGGGATGGGATTTTCCTTTATGGAAGCATTTATGGACGAAATGGAAGTGGAATCAGAACCCGGAAAAGGCACCATCGTGAAGATGCAAAAGACCATTGGAAAAGGAAGAAAATTATGGACCACACAATTGCTTTGATTCAGAAATCTCACGAAGGGGATGAAGGAGCAAAAGCACAGCTTGTGGAAGAAAATACAGGGCTTGTATGGTGTGTCGTGCGAAGATTTTATAACCGTGGTGTAGAGGCAGAAGATTTGTTTCAGATTGGGAATATCGGACTTTTAAAAGCAATTGACAAATTTGACCTCTCTTATAATGTAAGATTTTCAACCTATGCGGTGCCGTTGATCACTGGTGAAATCAAACGTTTCTTAAGAGATGACGGAATGATAAAAGTCAGCCGGTCTTTAAAAGAACTGGCGTATAGAGCATATTTGTGTAAAGAAAAGCTACAGGAAGAATTGGGACGGGAGCCGACTATTACACAGATTGCGGACCGGATGGAAGTCCCTGCGGAGGAACTGGTACAGGCACTGGATGCCGGCGGTGAAGTGGAATCACTGCACAAACCAATTTTCCAGAAAGAAGGAGAGGAAATCCGGCTGCTTGATAAGTTGCCGGAGAAAGAATCAGCAGAAGAAAAATTATTGGATCATATGTTGCTGAAGCAACTTCTGGGGACACTGGAAAAACAAGAACAGGTGTTAATTTATCTGAGGTATTTTCAGGATAAGACCCAGACAGAAGCGGGAGAAGCATTAGGAATTTCCCAGGTGCAGGTGTCGCGCATGGAGAAAAGGATTATGGAGAATCTGCGAAGGCTGGTGACGGGGGAAACATAAAAATAGCTGCTAAAATTGTATGCATATTTCCGCAGAAAATAAGCCATACTAAACGCGAAAAGAGGCTGAGACTCTTAAAGTTTTGCCTGGGAGGGTGATAGCATATGGAAGATGCCAGAAGAAAATTAAGGATGTGGCTGCTGGCGGCGGTGGCAACGGCGATCCTTGTAGGATGTATTTATTATTTCCATGATCTGAAAGGTGGAAATGATATCAGTGAAGGAACTTTTGTCCTGAATGTGGCAGAGGATAAGATATGAGTATGGCGGCGAAGGGGGAAATTGTATATATAAAAGCGGACCGAAATATAGAGGTCGACCACCCGGATGTCTGCCTGGGTGATGTCTTACAGATTGAATGTATCCAGCCGAATATTCTGGCGAAAATAAAATCACTGCGATTGTTGAGATTTCACTCGACAGATGATAAAAGGCAGCACAGGGAAGCAGTGTCCATATTAAAAGTCATTTCCTGTATCCACAAAGAATATCCGGGGATACAGATAGAAAATTATGGGGAAAATGATTTTATAGTGACGTATGAAAGTGGAAAAACTTCGGGGAAAGCGGTGCATTGGATGAAAGCAGCACTGGTGATACTGATAGGTTTCTTTGGAGCAGCATTTTCGACTATGGCGTTCAATAATGATGTGGATGTCAGTAAGATGTTTGGGCAGATTTATAAACAGCTTACAGGGACAACCTCCGACGGATTTACTATCTTGGAATTTACCTACAGCATCGGCCTGGCGATCGGAATCCTGACGTTTTTCAATCATTTTGGAAGAAAACGTTTCTCGGTTGATCCGACACCGATGGAGGTGGAGATGCGTCTCTATGAGAATGATATCCAGACAACGTTGATTGAAAATATTTCAAGAAAGGGGAAAGAACTGGATGTGGACGCAGATCCTACTGGCAGTCATCGGACTTAGCGCGGGAGTAACTGCTGCTGGCGGTTTGTTTGCATTTATTATTGGTCTGGGTGTGGTATCTGATTTTGCGGATCGGACTCACACGGGAGAATATGTGATGTTGTATGAGGATGCTATTGCGCTGGGTGGCATTTCCGGATGCATTTTTTATCTATATGAAATTGAAATTCCCGGTGGAAGCTGGCTGGTGCCGGTGTTTGGCTTGTTTGGCGGTATTTTTGTGGGATGCTGGGCGATGGCACTGACAGAAATTTTGGATTTGTTTCCGATTTTTATCAGACGTATCAAACTGATCAAATGTATCCCTTATATGATTCTGGCACTTGCTATAGGAAAAGTCCTGGGCGCATTATTTTTCTTCTTTCACAGGTGGTAAGAAGAAGCAGAAAGTGAAGGAGTGTATATGGAAAAAGAAAGCATAGATAAGTTAAAAGCGCAGGAAGAATACAAAGAATATGTCAAGCAGAAGACGCCGGTGCACAATCTGCCGTTAAATATGGCAAAGGCATTTCTGACAGGAGGACTGATCTGTGCAATCGGACAGATTATTTTGAACATCTGTAAAAATGCAGGGTTGGGGAAAGACATCAGTGGAGGCTGGTGTTCGATAATATTGGTATTATTGAGCGTCCTTCTAACGGGATTTGGGCTGTACTCGCGCATTGCTAAATGGGGTGGTGCAGGAGCACTGGTCCCGATCACAGGATTTGCAAACTCCGTGGTCGCCCCGGCAATCGAGTATAAAAAAGAAGGACAGGTATTTGGAATCGGCGCAAAAATATTTACGATTGCGGGACCGGTAATCTTATATGGAATCTTTACCAGCTGGTTTTTGGGATTAATTTACTGGATTTCACTCTTTTTCATTTCCTGAAATTGTGCTAGAATAGCGTTTGGATTTTTAAAATGAGTTTATTTAGTATATTAATTGGAGATGAGAGATATGGCGAAAAGTATAACGAAAGATATGACAGAGGGAAATCCATTCCCTCTGATTTTAAAGTTTTCTATTCCTCTGGTATTGGGAAATCTGTTCCAACAGCTTTATAATCTGGTGGATACGATTATTGTAGGAAAGGTACTGGGATTAAATGCGCTGACGGCAGTCGGGGCGACAACCTCCATTAATTTCCTGATTATCGGGTTTGTCCTGGGAACCTGCAATGGACTGGGCGTGCCGATCGCGCAGCATTTTGGCGCGAAACGATATAACAATATGCGAAAATATGTGGCGAATGCGGCATATTTTGGAATCATTATGGCGGTGCTCCTCACACTTGTGACCACAATTTTGTGCAGACAGGCGTTGATCTGGATGAAGACGCCGAAGGAGATTTTTGATGGCTCTTACGCATATTTCTTTGTAATCTGTCTGGGAATACCATTTACGATTCTTTATAATACCTGCGCAGCGATTATTCGTGCACTGGGAGATTCCAGAACACCGTTTCTGTTTTTAGTGTTGTCGACTTTTTTAAACATTTTTATGGACCTGTTTTTCATCATTGTGTTAAAAAGCGGCGTAGCAGGAGCTGCCTGGGCGACGATCCTCGCCCAGGGAATTTCAGGAGCAGTCTGCTTTACATATATGATCCGTAAGTATGACGTACTTCGTTTTGAGGATGGCGAGCGTAAACTAAACGGCCGTTGCATGAAGATATTATTTGTCAGTGCTGTGCCCATGGGACTTCAGTTTTCCATCACAGCGATTGGAAGTATCATGATGCAGAGCGCAGTAAATATGCTGGATGTTGTCTATGTTTCAGCTTTTGCAGCAGGCATGAAAATCAAGCAGCTTGCAATCTGTGCCTACGACGGACTGGCAACGACCTGTGCGACATTTGCCGGACAGAACTATGGTGCGGGTAAAATTACCCGTGTAAAAAAAGGCGTAGGTATCGGCTGTGGCATCGGAGTGGCATACTCGGTTATTGTGGGAATCCTCATGATTTTCTGTGGATCAAAGATTGCACTTTTATTTGTGGATGCCGGCGAGACAAAAGTATTAAAAGAAGTGCAGTTATATCTGACATGTACGGCTTGCTTTTATAGTTTTCTGGTTCCGGTAAACTGCCTGAGAATGACGGTTCAGGCACTGGGGTATGGCGGACTGGCGATGCTGTCCGGCGTTACGGAATTATTTGCAAGGGCATTGATGTCGGTGATCATTACACCGATGTTCGGATACATAGGAGTTTGCTTTACTGACCAGGCAGCGTGGATTCTGGCAACGATTGTAATTGTCACAATATATGTGGTAATATTGAAAAAGTTAGAGAAACGCATAAAGAATCGGGAAGGATCACAGGAAAACGCATGATGAATGAAATTGAACAGTATTATAATAAATTTAATGAGGAAAAACGCTTAAATTCCCGTCATGGAAGAGTAGAATTTCTGGTATCTATGAAATATATTCATAAATATCTTCCAGAAGGCAGGAAGGCATCAGAGGTTAAAATTCTTGATATCGGTGCCGGAACCGGGAGATATTCAGTGGCACTGGCGGAAGAAGGCTATGATGTGACCGCGGTGGAACTGGTGAAATACAATCTGGGAATTTTAAAGCAGAAGAAGAGCAGCGTGAAGGCAATGCAGGGGAACGCTCTGAATTTAAAGAAATTACAGGAGGATACTTTTGATGTGACACTGCTATTTGGCCCAATGTATCACTTGTTTTCCTATGAAGATAAGTTAAAGGCATTAAATGAAGCAAAGCGTGTAACAAAACCGGGTGGTGTAATCCTGGTAGCCTACTGTATGAATGAATACGGTGTGATTACATATGCGTTTAAAGAGCGACATATCAGAGAGTGCATGGAAGAAAAAAGACTTAGCCCGGATTTTCATACGATTTCAGAGGAGAAGAACTTGTATGATTATGTGCGTGTGGAAGATATTCGGAGACTGGCAGAAGATGCAGGGTTAGAGCGTATGAAAATGATTTCTCCGGATGGCCCGGCTAATTATATGCGACCGTTTCTGAATCAGTTAACGGAAGAAGAGTTTGCGTGGTTTGTTGACTATCAGATGGCAACCTGTGAACGGGAAGAACTTTTGGGTGCCGGTGCGCATACGGTAGATATTTTAAGAAAATAAGAGAAGTGATCCGGAAGAATTATTTCATGTATAAGTATAAATAGAAAAGAAATCCTTCATACTAAGAACGAGAGTCAGTGTTGTAGTATGGAGGATTTTTGTTATGAAACAAAGTGAATTAATAAAGGGCAAGCAGAGTATTTCATTTTTGCAGGCTCCATATATCATAAGCAGCGCATCCGTTGCGGGCAAAAAGGAAAGTGAAGGGCCGATGGCGAAGTTCTTTGATATGATAAATCCAGACAACCTGTTTGGAGAAAAGAGCTGGGAGGAAGCGGAGAGTACAATGCAGAAAGACGCATGTATGCTGGCGCTGGGAAAGGCGCATACAAAAGTGGAAGAGGTACGTTACTTGTTTGGCGGAGACCTTCTGCGTCAGGGGGTTGCTACAACTTGGGGAGTGGAAAATCTAAATATACCATTGTTTGGTCTTTTCGGGGCATGCTCCACATCCGGGGAAGCACTGGCGTTATCTGCCATGACGGTGGCAGCCGGGTACGGAGAAAGTGTGCTGGCAGTGACGTCCAGCCATTTCGGAAGCGCAGAGAAAGAGTTCCGTTTTCCATTGGGATATGCGAACCAGAGACCGTTATCGGCTCAGTGGACAGTAACTGCCAGTGGGGCATTTCTGGTGGGAACGAGAAGAAGTAAAGTGAAGATTTCCGGAGTGACGATTGGCAAGATTGTAGATTATGGACTGAAAGATTCGCAGAATATGGGAGCCTGCATGGCCCCGGCAGCGAGGGATACGATCATATGTAATTTCCGGGATTTTGATCGGACACCGGAAGATTATAATCGGATCATCACTGGAGATCTGGGATATATCGGCCAGAGTATTCTGTTTGATCTGATGCTGGAAAAAGGAATTGACATCAGAGAAAAACATCTGGATTGTGGAATGTTGATTTTTGATCAGGAAAGCCAGGATACCCATGCAGGGGGAAGCGGCTGTGGATGTGCGGCATCAGTGCTGGCGTCGTATATCCTGCCGAAACTGGAGACGGGAGAATGGAAACGGATTTTATTTGTACCGACGGGAGCATTGATGTCCACTGTGAGTTTTAACGAGGGTGCAAGCGTTCCGGGAATCGCTCATGGAATCGTGCTGGAACATGTGGAGAACGAGAGAAAGGGGAGTGAGAAAAGTGGAACTGTTTAAAGCGTTTATGATAGGTGGGGTAATTTGTGCGCTGGTGCAGATTTTGCTGGACAGAACAAAACTGATGCCCGGAAGAGTCATGGTTCTTCTGGTTTGTTCCGGTGTGGTGCTGGGATTTTTTGGAATTTATCAGCCGTTTCAGGAATTTGCAGGAGCCGGCGCGAGTGTGCCGCTTCTTGGTTTTGGAAATCTGTTGTGGAAAGGTGTCAGAGAAGCAGTAGATAAAGAAGGATTTATCGGGATTTTCCGGGGAGGATTCAAAGCCAGTGCCGCAGGAATCTCGGCGGCACTGATCTTTGGATATCTGGCATCCTGGGTATTTGAACCGAAGATGAAAAAGTAATAGAACGTCAGATCATGTGGAGTTAGACTTTTGACCCCGGATATAGCAGTTTCCGCATTTTGTCCTTTTCCATCTGCTCCCAGTAATCCTGGTTTGTGGACCAGGATTCATTGATCCAGGTGATGGCATCGTCCAAACCTTCCTGTGTAAATGAAAAATCTTTGTATGTCTTATCTTCTTCCGGGGTCTGTTCAAAGCACCAGGGTTCCGGGTAGATCCAGACATTCAGCGTATCGTCCGAAGTATTCAGATAATAACGCATCCCGTGATAGGAACCGGAAAAAGGTTCCTTTTTTAATGCTTTAACAGTAAGTCCCATTATAGAGATCATAATATCAACTCCTAACATTGGTGTAATAATCTTGCGTAGATATAGTAATTATTCTTCGATCACGTGGATCTCCAGATAGTCAAAATCAATAGAATCCACGAAATTATCCTGCGTAAATCTTGTCTTTGCCAGACGCTTGAACTCTTCGATGTTAGAATCCAGCCAGATTGGTTTGCTGAGATCAAATTCGTAGCAGATCTCGTCCAGCGCATGAAAAACCTTGTGCGTTCTGGTGTCGGCGGAAGATTCCTCGATCACGGTATCTTTTAACATTTTGTTATCTTTAAATTCTTTTCCCCATAAACGGAACATGGCAAATCCCCATTTCTTTATTAAAATCTATTACAAAGTATATCCAGTAAAATCTGTTCTGTAAAGTATCAAATTTCGCATGTTTCGCTATACAATTGAAACACAGACAATTATAATAATAAATAGAAGCGGATGCAGAAGTTTGGAAACAAGTAGTTGGAGGATAAGAGTATGCAGGGCACCGGAAGGATACATTTATATTATGGAGATGGCAAAGGAAAGACAACGGCGGCAGTCGGTCAGGTCATCCGGGCAGCAGGAAGCGGACTTCAGGTGCTGGTGTTTCAGTTCCTTAAGAACAATGAATCCAGTGAGCGAAAGATATTAGAGCAGATTCCGAATATCACTTGCCTGAATGGAAGAGAGCCGGTGAAGTTTGTCAGCCGTATGAACAAAGATGAAAAGGCAGAGACCAGAAGATATAACAACAAGGCGTTGGATGAGATTGTAAAATTTTGTTCACCGTTTGATGTACTGTTGATGGATGAAGCACTCTGCGCAGTGCAATTGAATGTACTGAGTGAAGAAAAGCTGCTGAGTTTTCTGAAACACAAACCTCGTGGGCTGGAAGTAATTTTGACAGGACATGTGATTACGGAGAATTTGCTGGAAGTTGCAGACTACGTGACGCAGATGACTAAAATCAAGCATCCATATGACCTGGGAAAACTTGCAAGGGAAGGAATCGAGTATTAGTTATTCGGCCGATAGTGAAATGCCTTTCTTAAATATTTGTGAAAAATTGTCTTTTTTTAAACAAAATGAAAAAAGTATGATATACTACGGGAAGTTGAGTTTATAAGTACTAAGAAAAGTATTCATAAGGAAATATAATAAAAGGAGTGATCGCATGGTGAATGCAATCAAGAATTATGAGGACGTGGACAGTTGGAAGACGATCATGTTCTTATATAATTCTGCGTTAAAAGAGGTAGGAACCAAGCTGGAAATCTTAAATGATGAGTTCCAGCATGTTCACCAGTATAATCCGATCGAACATATAAAGACGAGAATCAAGACTCCGGAAAGCATTGTGAAGAAATTAAAACGTTACGGATATGAGTCATCCATAGAGAATATGGTAAAATATATTAACGATATTGCCGGTGTGCGTCTGATTTGCTCATTTACATCAGATATTTACCGCTTGGCGGAGATGATTGGAAATCAGAGTGACCTGAAGGTTTTATCAATCAAGGATTATATCAAGAATCCAAAAGAGAGTGGATATAAGAGTTATCATATGCTGGTATCAGTACCGATTTATTTATCTGACAGTTGTGTGGATACGAAGGTTGAGATTCAGATCCGGACAATCGCGATGGATTTCTGGGCGAGTCTGGAGCATAAGATTTATTATAAATTCGAAGGAAATGCACCGGATTACATCAGCCGGGAACTGAGAGAGTGTGCAGATATGGTATCGACACTGGATGAGAAGATGTTGTCCCTGAATAATGCAATTCAGGAATGTCTTGCCGAACAGCAGAAAAGGTCATAGATGATACCTATAAATAAGACTGATATATAAAAAAACTCAATTTGTGACTACTAATTAATAAGAATATAATGGATACAGAAGAATAATTTCATTTACCAATGTGCCATTTAGTGATAGAATATATCTATAAGTGTTGGGGTAAGTGAAATTCACAGAAAGGTGGAATATCATGATTACAGTCAACGCAATGGGAGATAATTGTCCAATCCCTGTTATTAAGACAAAAAAGGCAATGAAGGCGCTTACAGGTCCTGAGACGATCGAAGTTTTAGTAGATAATGAAGTGGCTGTACAGAACGTTACAAAGATGGCAGAAAGCTCTGGTGGACAGGTTAATTCAGAAAAACTTGGGGAAGCTGAATACAAAGTAACTATCAGAATGCAGGGAGCAGCAGAAGTTCAGGAAGATACCACATGCATTCCGGATGCAAAAGGTGATCTGGTGGTAGTTGTTTCTTCCGACCGAATGGGAACAGGTAATGACGAACTGGGAAAGGTTCTGATCAAAGGATTTATTTTCGCAGTTACGCAGCTTGACACATTGCCAAAAGCAATGCTGTTTTATAATGGCGGTGTTACACTGACAACAGAAGGTTCTCCTGCATTGGAAGACCTGAAATCTCTGGAAGCACAGGGTGTGGAGATCTTATCATGTGGAACATGTCTGGATTACTATGGGTTAAAAGACAAGCTGGTAGTCGGAACTGTAACGAATATGTACAATATTGTTGAGACACAGGCGAAGGCCGCAAAAGTCATTAAACCATAGGACTGTAGAAGAATAAGTAATGAAGTGCCAGGTCGATACTGATATAGCAGTGGCCTGGCATATTTACTGTTTGACAGAAAAAGGGAGGTGTGCGTGAGATGAGTGCAGATATCAAACTGACAAGTTTTAGTAAGACGTCCGGATGAGCTGCTAAGATAGGTCCGGAGACCCTTGCCCAGGTCCTGGGTAAGTTACCTAAATTTCAGGATGACAATTTAATTGTCGGAATTGAAACTTCTGATGATGCAGCAATTTACAAAATTACGGAAGATATCGCAATGATTCAGACCGTAGACTTTTTTACACCGATTGTAGATGATCCATATATGTTCGGACAGATCGCGGCTGCCAATTCGCTGAGTGATGTCTGGGCGATGGGCGGAGAGCCGGCGGTGGCATTGAATATCGTTGGATTTCCGAATTGTCTGGATCCGGCAATCCTGGGAGATATCCTTGCGGGTGGAGCAGACAAAGTAAAAGAAGCGGGAGCTGTTCTGGTGGGAGGACATTCTGTCCAGGATGATGAGCCAAAATACGGACTTTGCGTATCTGGTTTTGTACATCCGGATAAGATTTTCAAAAATTACGGATGCAGACCGGGAGATGCACTGGTGTTGACAAAACAGATCGGAAGCGGAATCATCAATACAGCAATCAAAGGAGAAGTGGCGTCAGAAACTTCGATAAAAGAAGCGCAGATGGTCATGGCATCACTGAATAAGAAAGCAAAATTGGTGGCTGAGAAATTTAATATTTCTGCGTGTACAGATATCACAGGTTTTGGCCTGCTGGGACATTGTGTGGAGATGGCAGAAGCCAGCGGAGTAACCTTTGAAATTGTGACAGATTCCGTGGAATATATGGCGGATGCTATAGAATATGCCGAGATGGGACTGGTTCCGGCGGGAACCTATAAGAACCGTGGATATTCTATGGACAAAGTAGAAGCGGGGGGAATTCCACCAGTATATCTGGATATTCTCTATGACCCACAAACTTCCGGGGGACTGCTTCTTAGTGTAGCACCGGAAGATTTAAATGGACTGCTTCAGGAGTTTCAAAAGATAGGGATGGAGACAAAAGTTTCCGTGATCGGTACAGTAACCGAGAAGAGTGATAAACTGATTTGTTTATACTAAAGTGTTATGAGCGGGAATGATTTCCGGCAGTATATGGATTAAAAGTTGGGAGAAGAATCATGGACAAGAAGAAATGGTATCGAAGTATACCTAAAGTAGATATTCTTTTGGAACAGAAAAGTATTCAGGAAATGATTGAACATTATGGCAGAGAATCTGTGATGGAAGCAATCCATACAGAGTTGGATCGTTTGAGAAAATATATCGCATCCTGTGAAAGTGATGAACTGGCAGAGGAGCAGATCAGACTTTTAGAGAGCCATATTGAACTTACGGTGGAGGGTATGCATACACCGAATATGAAGATGGTGTACAATGGGACAGGAACCATCCTCCATACAAACCTTGGAAGAGCGCCAATCAGCAAGAAACATATGGACAGGATTTATGCGTTGGCGACGGGGTATTCTAATTTGGAATATAATTTAAAAGAAGGACGTCGCGGAGAAAGATATTCCCATTTTGAAGAACTGCTTTGTAAGATTACGGGAGCAGAGGCTGCAATGGCAGTGAATAATAACGCGGCAGCGGTGATGTTGATTTTGAGTTCTCTGGCAAAGGGCGGAGAAGTCGTGGTGTCTCGTGGAGAACTGGTGGAGATCGGCGGTAAATTCAGAATCCCGGATGTCATGGAACAGAGCGGGGCTACTCTGGTAGAGATTGGAACAACGAATAAGACACATTACGAAGACTATGCGGAGGCCGTCACAGAGGAGACGAAAGCACTGCTGAAAGTGCATACCAGTAATTACCGGATCGTGGGATTTACAGAAACGGTAGGTATCGATGAATTGGTAGATCTGGCGAAAGAGAATGAGATTCCGGTGATTGAAGATCTGGGAAGCGGTGTCCTGATCGATTTGAGCAAATATGGTCTGACGTATGAGCCGACGGTACAGGATTCTATTGCAAAAGGTGCTGATGTGGTATGCTTTAGCGGGGATAAATTGTTGGGCGGTCCTCAGGCTGGCATTATTATCGGTAAGAAGAAATATATTGACATGATGAAGAAGAATCAGCTGACGCGTGCGCTTCGGATTGATAAATTCACGGCGGCGGCACTGGAACTGGTACTGATGGAGTACCAGTCAGAGGAGCAGGCAGTTAAGAATATTCCGGCATTGGAGATGATTACAAGACCGGAAGATGAGATCCGGAAGGATGCAACGAGTTTCCTTAGAGTGTTAAAGCGAGCAGGAATCTCGGCTAAAATGCGGGTGGTGGCCTGTGAATCACAGATTGGGGGAGGCTCACTTCCGTTGGAGCGTATTCCGAGTTTTGGAATAGAAATCATTCCTGAAAAAGTGGGGGTTCCGGAACTGGAGATTCGCCTCAGGAATCTTCCGGTACCTGTGATTGGAAGAACTGTGAATGACAGTATTTTGCTTGATGTGAGAACGTTGGGTAAGAATTATAAAGCGCTGGCAGCAGAGCTGAAAGAGTTGGATGTATTCGAAGAGAGCTGCCTGATCGAGAGATGTTAGGAGAATAGTATGAAACATGTGATTATAGGAACAGCGGGCCACATTGATCACGGGAAGACGACTCTGATCAAAGCTCTGACCGGAAGAAATACTGACCGGCTGGAAGAAGAACAGCGCCGTGGAATTACGATTGATCTTGGGTTTACCTATTTTGACCTTCCGGGCGGTGGAAGAGCCGGCATCGTAGATGTGCCGGGGCATGAAAAATTCATCAACAACATGGTAGCCGGTGTTGTAGGTATGGACATGGTACTTTTAGTGATCGCAGCGGATGAGGGTATCATGCCACAGACGAGAGAGCATCTGGATATCTTAAGTCTGCTGGGGATTAAAAAGAGTATTATTGTATTAAATAAATGTGATCTTGTTGATGAAGACTGGATGGAACTGGTAGAAGAAGAAATACGGGAAGAACTGGAAGGTTCGTTTATGGAGCAGGCACCACTTGTTAAAGTGTCTGCAGCAACGGGGGAAGGAATTCCGGATCTGATTCGTGTGATTGATAACATGACGAGAGATGAAGTGGAAGAAAAGGATATTAATACAATTCCGAGACTTCCGATTGATCGTGTATTTACATTGTCAGGATTTGGAACCATTGTAACAGGAACACTGGTGTCCGGAACTATTTCTAAAGAAGACATATTGGAGATGTATCCGATCGGAAAAGAATGCAAGATCAGAAGTATTCAGGTTCATGGAGAAGACCGGAAAGAATGTCTGGCGGGACAGCGAGTGGCAATTAATCTGTCGAATGTAAAGAAAAGTGAAGTAAAACGTGGTTGTGTACTGGCGCCGGTCAACAGTATGAAAGATACCGATCTTTTGGATGTAAAGCTGGAGATGTTAGAGTCTTCTATGCGTGTGCTGACCAATCATGCGAGACTACATTTTTTTACAGGAACCAGTGAAATCCTGTGTCGTGCGGTACTTTTAGATAAAGAAGAACTTGGACCGGGGGAGAGTGGATTTGTACAGTTGAGACTGGAAGAAAAAATTGCAGTTCGCAGAGGTGACCGTTTTGTTGTCAGATTTTACTCTCCGATGGAGACTATCGGCGGAGGTGTGGTATTAGAGCCGAATCCGAAGATCAAGCGAAGATTCCGGGAAGATGTGATCGAAGAATTAAAGCGTAAAGAATCCGGAAGTGTTACTGATATTGTAGAGATGCATGTAAAAGAGCATGGAGATACGCTGATCACAATATCAGAGTTGGCGAAACTAACAGCACTTTCCGTGGAAGAAATACAGGAAGCGTCAGAAACGTTGGAAGAAGAAGGGGCAATTCTTGAGTTTGCACTGCGAAAGGACACTTATCTGTGGCATGCGGATGAGAGCCGAAAACGATTAAGAGAAGTTTTGAAGACTTTGGAAAAATACGAAGCTGATCATCCGTATCGCTACGGAATGAAAAAGGCGGAAGTGCAGATGGCTTTTTTTAAGAAGGTTAAACCGGCAGTCTTTGACAAAATTATAGACTATTATATTTCGCAGAACGTAGTAAAACGTGTGGATGAATTTTTATGTACTCCAGATTATGAAGTTAGAAAAGATGATATTTATGAAAAAATTTCCGCAGGTTTCTTAAAAGCCTGGAAAAAGGCGGGATTTGATTTTGTCCGCTATTCGGAGATTGAACATCCGTCGGTATCTGATGATGTGGCTGATGATATTTTAAATATCCTGTTAGAAGAAAAGCAGGCGGTCAAAGTTTCTGATGAGATGTATACTCTTATGGAATATATGGAAGAGGCAAAAGAAAAGATTAAAGGACATTTAAAGGAAGATCCGGTCATTACGATCGCACAGGTTCGTGATATGTTTGGTACCAGCAGAAAAAGTGCGAAACCGATTTTGGAATATATGGACAGCATAAAAGTGACAAAGAAGACCGGGGCAGAGAGTGAAAGGGTGGCGTATTAATGAATTTGAAACAGTTAGAGGCGTTTGTGAAGGTGGCGGAGGAGAATAGTTTTTCCAAAGCGGCAAAAGAGTTATTCCTTACACAGCCGACGATCAGTGCACATATTACGTCACTGGAAAAAGAATTTGATGTAAGATTATTTGTCAGAAATACAAAAGAAGTCAATCTTTCTGATGACGGGAAATTGTTATATAATTATGCAAAGCAGATTGTGGAATTAGAACATGAGATAGAGAACATATTCAGTGACAGATGTGAACATTCTACGGAAGAGAAGGGGTGTATAACAATCGCAGCATCTACAATTCCGGCACAATATCTCCTTCCGAATATTCTGGCCCAGTTTACGGAGAGATGTCCGGGGGAGCAGTTTAAACTGGTGGAATCAGATAGCGCCGGTGTGGTCAATATGATCGTAGACCACAAAGTGGATGTGGGATTTACAGGAACTGTTCTGGAGAAGAAACATTGTCATTATATCCCGTTTTATAAGGATGAACTGGCAATTATCATGCCGAATACGGAAAAATATCAGAAGATTGTGGAAAGTGCTTCCAAGGATTTGTCGTGGCTTCTGAAAGAACATTTTATACTTCGTGAGGAAGGATCCGGCACCAGAAAAGAGATGGAAAAGCAGCTGAAGCATATTGGAATCAATCCGGAAAAGTTAGATGTTATTGCGAGTGTGGCGAATCAGGAGACAATCAAGAGGTCTGTTTCTCAGGGGCTTGGAATTTCGGTACTTTCGAAACTGGCGTCGGAGGAAGAAGTCCATACAGGAAAACTTCTGGCATTTCCGATACCGGGAGCTGATGAAGGTCGCGATATTAATCTGGTATATAATAAGAACTATCAATTATCAAGAGTGGCAAAAAAATTTATTAAGATAGTAGAAAGTACTACATTTGGAGAAAAGAGGCAGTCATGATATATATGGATAACGCGGCAACGACATTAAAGAAGCCGCAGGAAGTCATAGATGCGGTTGTACAGGCAATGACGTCCATGGGAAATGCAGGAAGAGGTGCAAATGAAGCGGCTCTTGGAGCAGCAAGAATGATTTATGCGGCGAGAGAAAAGTTGTGTCATTTCTTTGGAGGAGACCAGCCGTCAAGACTTGTATTTACCAATAATTCTACAGAGAGTCTGAATATTGCCCTGAAAGGGCTTTTGAATCCGGGGGATCATGTAGTTACTACGGTTTTGGAACATAATTCTGTACTGCGTCCACTGTATCAGCTTCAGGAGAGTGGCGTAGAATTGACTGTGATAAACTGCGATGAAAAAGGGAATATAGATCTTAGAGATATGGAAACTGCCATCAGAGAAAATACCCGCATGATCGTGTGCACCAACGGCTCTAATCTGACGGGTAATTATATTCCGTTAGAGCCGATCGGTAAACTGGCGCATCGACATGGATTGTTGTTTGTGGCAGATGCATCGCAGACAGTGGGAGTATTTCCGATTGATGTGAAAAAAATGCAGATTGATGTTCTGTGTTTTACCGGACATAAGGGAATGTTGGGCCCTCAGGGAACCGGAGGTATGTATGTAAGCGAAGGCGTGGAAATCCGTCCGTTTAAAGCAGGTGGAACCGGAGTGCAGACTTTCAGTAAAACGCAGCCGAAGGAGATGCCGGTGCGTTTGGAAGCAGGAACTTTAAACGGACATGGGATAGCTGGATTGCTGGCAGGCGTAGAATATCTGGAAAAGACAGGAATTGAGACGATTCGGGAAAAAGAACAGATGCTGATGCGGAGGTTCTATGACGGAATCAAAGATATACAGGGGCTTACATTTTATGGAGACTTTGAACAGAAGGAAAGATGTCCGATTGTAACTTTCAATATTGGAGATTATGATTCAGGAGAAGTGAGCGATGCACTTCTAATGGATTATGAGATATCCACGAGACCGGGCGGGCACTGTGCACCGCTTTTGCATGAGGCATTTGGAACGGTGAAACAGGGAGCGGTCAGATTTAGTTTCTCGCATTATAATACCGAAGAAGAAATTGATGCGGCAATTCGGGCTGTTTACGAGCTCGCTCAGGAGGAAGAATAGAGGATGCGAAAAAAGACTTTAAAATTGGTTGTGGCATTTCACACGACGTCCGAAGCGATGGCGATGGAAAAAGAATGTGAAAAGCAGGGGGTTCCGGGAAGGCTGATTCCGTTACCTACAGAGATATCTGCAGGCTGTGGGTTGGCCTGGTGTGCAGAACTTTCGGATAGAGAACAGATACTGACCGTTCTTGGAAGTGCCGGTGTAACAGAAGAAGATATATATGAATGTATGCTCTAGGTAAAAACAGGAAATGCTATCATATGTAGAAAATAAAAGGTGATGCTTGCGAAAGAATCGTGAGCATCACCTCTTTGATATTATTTTTATGAGTCTATACACCGTTTACAAAAGTATCCAGTATATGTGGGAGTAATCTGGAACTATATTCTGTAAGAGAATAAGAGCCATCAAACAATGCCCAGTCGTATAACATAGCACGCTCAAACATGGCGTAGATTCTCATAAGTTCTCTAGAAGTGCTGGTGCTTTTAAATTCACCGGATTCCAGTCCATCTGATAAGATCTCATTTAATAATTTAAAGTAAAAACGTCCACTGTCGGATAAAGACTTGTGGTCTTTGGTAATAAGCTGTGACGAATACAGCGAAGCCAGAAGCTTGATATCGACGCTGGTCTCAATCATATAAAAAAGCTCGCGATTGAGATACAAAAGCTTATCGTAGGCGGACATTTTCGGATCTATCTCAGAAATCAGGTCTTCGTATTTCTCATCAAAAAGATCTGAAAGAGAATTTAACAAAGCTTCTTTTCCTTTGAAATAGTGATAAAAAGTACCTTTTGATGTCTTTGAAGCAGCAATAATGTCCTCTACGGTTGTACCGTCATAACCTTTTTTATAGAAAAGATTCCATGCGGCCTTTACGATACGTTGTTTGGTAGTCTGGCGTTTGCGTGGCATATAAATACATCCCTTCTATATAAAATTGATAGTTTTTAATCTAGCCTACTTCAAAACCATATTTCAATGGGTCTGTAGGGTCGATCAGATAAGTTGCAGTTCCAGTCAGGTAAGCGCTTCCTGTGATCTGTGGGATAACAGCATCGAAGTCTGCAACTTTTGTAGTCTCTTTGATCACACCTTTGAACAGAGTTCCGATGAAACTTTCGTAAATGAACTCTTCGCCAACCTTGATCTCTCCCCAGTGATGAAGTGTTGCAAGTTTGGCACTTGTACCGGTTCCGCAAGGAGAACGGTCTGCCATAGCGTCTCCGAAGATAACGACATTACGCATAGTAGCTTTGTCTGGGTTCGGGGTTGGTCCGTAGAACTCAACCAAGTCAACAGAATCAATGTCAAGGAGTGGATGCTTTACAGGATGCTCTTTGTTTACAGCATCCAGGATCTTCATACCTAATTCTTCATATTTAACAACATTTTTCGGACAGATCTCTCCGATATCCAGTTTCGTAGAATCTACCAGTGCGAAGAAACTTCCGCCAAAAGAGATAGTAAGCGGAATCTCTTTTCCATCGATTGTTACGCTGATATTTTCCTTATATACAAAAGCAGGAACATTTGTCAGGGTGACATGCTCTACTTTTCCGTCTTTTACCAGCGCTGTTGTACGGATCAGCCCTGCTGGTGCTTCCAATACAACTTCGTTCTCGCCCTCGTGAGATTCTTTTAAGCCAGCCTCAAGTGCAACCGTTACGGCACCAATTGTACAGTGACCGCACATGTTCAGGTATCCGCCTGTATCCATAAATAATACACCGAAGTCTGCCTCAGGGTTTACCGGCTCGCATAAAAATGCACCAAACATATCGTGATGTCCTCTTGGTTCAAACATCAGAGATGTACGAAGGTGATCATAGTGAGTCTCCATCCATTTCTTCTTCTCGATCATAGTGTTTCCTTCAGGCTCCGGGAAACCTCCGATGATCACACGACAGAATTCTCCGACAGTGTGTGCGTCTACCGCCTGTAACTGATACTCGAAACGGCTGGTGTTAACATTTGCTTTTAATTCCATAGTTTATTCCTCCTGGAAGTATAATAATATGATTTTCTATAGACAATATCTATATATTATCCATAAATTTACTTTAAAAACCGTTCAATCACCGATATTTAATTAACAAATAGACCGGATTCTAGTATTCGGTTCAGTTTGTTAAATTCATTATCGCCGAAAACCACTGAAAAGTCAACGTTTTTCCAAAACATAAAAGAACATTATAAGGGTTGTAATATCTGAAAAAGTATGATATTGTTATAGAGATAACAGAAGTATGGGAGTAGTTGGGTGACTGGTGTGCCTCCTGGTCTTCAAAACCAGTGTAGGGCGTTAGGAGCGTCCTGGGTGGGTTCGATTCCCACATGCTCTCGCCAAAAAGAAAATGAATATCGTTGTTAAAAAAATAGCGGTCCAAACTTATAGATAATACCTATAAGATGATGAGGATAAGTAAACGGTCTGGTATAGATTCGTTTTAACTTAGAAAAAATAATCTAATAAAAGGCAAACAAAAAGGAGAAGTGTGTCATGGGAAATGTACAGATTTTATTACATCAGCATGTTGGTGCTCCATGTAAGCCGATCGTAAGTGTCGGTGACGAAGTAAAAAAAGGTACTCTCATTGCTGAACCGACCGGACTCGGAGCTAACATCTTCGCAAGTGTGTACGGAAAAGTAACAGAGATTACAGATGATCGAATCATCATCGAGCCAGCAGCTGAGCAGCCGGATAAATTCATTCCGATTACGGAATCTGTAGAAGGTATTACAGAAGAATCATCAAAATTGGATTTGGTAAAGGCTGCCGGAATCGTAGGTATGGGAGGCGCCGGATTCCCGACAGGAGTAAAACTCAACATTAATTTAGATGAGACTCCGATGGGAGAACTTGATCCAGAGATTAATCCTGAACTTCCTGCTGATTTTAAACTGGACTGCGGATACATCCTTGTGAACGCAGCAGAGTGCGAACCGGGACTTGAACATAATACAAGACAGATTGAAGAACAGAGCGATAAGCTGATCCGTGGTATCAAATATGCTATGGAGATCACTCATGCGAAGAAATCTATCATTGCTATTAAGAAGAAACATCACAAAGCAATCAAGGTATTACAGAAAGCTTTGGAAAATGAGCCGGATATCACAATGCATCTGATGGCAGATATCTATCCGATGGGAGAAGAACGTGCAGTCGTAAGAGAATGCCTTGGTGTACTGCTTACAACGACACAGCTTCCATCAGCAGCAAAATCTGTTGTTATCAATGTAGAGACAACATGCAAGATTGCTGAGGCTGTTGACGAGAAGAAACCTTGCATCAGCAAGAATATGACTGTTCGAGGACAGTTAAACGGTGGAAATGAAGCTCATGTATTCTTTGATGTACCGGTAGGAGTGAGCGTTGAAGAGATGATTGAGAAAGCCGGCGGAATCAATGGTAAATACGGCGAGATCATCATGGGAGGAGCTTTCACAGGAAAATCTACTACATTAGATGCTCCTACAACAAAGACGACAGGATCAATCCTTGTAACGATTGAATTCCCGGATCTTCACGGAGCGACCATGGGTATTCTTGTCTGTGCCTGTGGCGGAAGCGAAGCACGTATGCGTGAGATCGCAGAAAAGATGAATTCGAAAGTTGTATCTGTCTGCAGATGTAAACAGGCAATCGAGAATAAACCTGGAGCACCGCTCAAGTGCTTGAGACCGGGTAACTGTCCTGGACAGGTTAAGAACAACATGCAGTTCAAGAAAGACAAATGTGAATATATTTTAATTGGTAACTGTTCTGACTGTTCAAATACGGTTATGGCATCCGGACCAAAGATGGGACTGAAAGTATTCCATCAGACGGATCACGTGATGAGAACCATTGGACATCCTCTTTACAGAACATTAAAAGTTTCCAAAGAGGTAAGCCAGGATATTGATTTTTAATTTATTTTAATCAAATGAGGAGGAATTGATCATGTCAATCACAGCAGAAACAGCGAAAGCACATGCAAAAGACCCGGCAGTATTATGTTGCAGAGCCGAAGGCGGTATTACAATCGAGCCGGCAAACTTAGAGGATCCGGCAATCTTTGATGAGTTAGTTGATTCAGGATTATTAAATCTTGACGGATGCCTTACAATCGAGCAGGTACTTGGAGCAAAATTAACTAAGACTTGTGATTCTCTTTGCCCGCTGACAGCGGAAGTAGTAGATGGCATCAAAGAAGTGACAGAGGAAGTAGAAGAGACTTCTGAGCCGGAAGAAGCGGCTTCTGAAGCACCTGCAGCAACAAATATGACTGTAAGAGCTGTAGGCGGAGTTCTTAAGATTGATATCAAGGAAGGAAAAGATATCCATTTGGAGATTCCGGTATAGACTACTTTGTGGACAACGTTCCTGCCTGAATCTATCGGGCAGGAATGATAACCAATATAGCGCAACATTGCGCATAAGTTTAACTAAAACAAGGAGGAAAGAAATATGTCAATTACAGCTGAAACAGCAAAAGCGCATGCACACGACCCGGCAGTATTATGCTGCAGAGCCGAAGAGGGCATCACTATTGAAGCTTCCAATCTGGAAGATCCAGCAATTTTTGATGATTTGGTAGACTCAGGACTTCTTGACCTGACCGGAGCATTGACAATCGAGCAGGTACTTGGAGCAAAACTTACCAAGACATGTGATTCTCTTTGCCCATTAACAGCAGATGTAGTAGAAGGTGCAAAGGCACCGAGCGTTCCGGAAGTGAAGGCAGAAGAAGCTGAAGAGAAGGTAGAGGAGACACCTGCTGAACCAGTAGCAGCAACAACAGAAGTACAGGCAAGAGGTGGAATTCTTAAGATCCACATCGGAGAAGGTAAAGATATCAATCTGGAGTTCCCTGTTGGAGGATTCGCCGGACAGGAAGTAGCAGCTCCGACAGCCGTACAGGCAGCGGTAGCAGCAGAGCCTGCAGAGCAGGAGCCGAAACTTATCCGTACACTGACTAGAAAATATTTCAAGATCACAGAAGTTAAGAGAGGACCAGAGACAAAAATTGAAGGAACAACTCTTTATATCAGAGAAGGAATTGAGCAGGAATGTATCGATTCACAGGAACTGGTATATGATCTGAAAATCGATATCATCACACCGGAAGAGTACCACACATATTCAGAGACGATCATGGATGTGCAGCCAATCGCAACAAAAGATGGCGAAGACGAGATCGGTAGCGGTACAACAAGAGTTCTGGACGGTGTTATCATGATGGTAACTGGTACAGATGCAAATGGAGTACAGATCGGTGAGTTCGGTTCTTCCGAAGGATATCTGGATGAGAACATTATGTGGGGACGTCCGGGAGCACCTGAGAAAGGTGAAATCTTCATCAAGACACAGGTAACTGTTAAAGAAGGAACTAACATGGAGAGACCTGGCCCGTTAGCTGCACATACAGCAACAGACGTAATCACACAGGAAATCCGTGAGGCATTAAAGAAAGTTGATATGTCTGAATCTGTAAGAGAAGAGACATATGAGCAATACAGAAGACCTGGTAAAAAGAAAGTTGTTATCGTAAAAGAAATTATGGGACAGGGAGCTATGCATGATAACCTGATTCTCCCGGTAGAGCCAGTCGGAGTACTTGGTGCACGTCCAAACGTAGACCTTGGAAATGTTCCTGTTTGTGTATCTCCGTTGGAAGTACTTGATGGATGTATCCATGCATTAACATGTATCGGACCGGCATCAAAAGAGATGTCAAGACATTACTGGAGAGAACCATTAGTTCTGGAAGCTTTACATGATGAAGAAATCGACCTTTGTGGAGTTATTTTCGTAGGAAGTCCACAGATCAACGCAGAAAAATTCTATGTATCTAAACGTGTCGGACAGATGTGTGAGATGTTAGATGTAGATGGAGCGTTTGTTACAACAGAAGGATTTGGAAACAACCATATCGACTTCGCAAGTCATCATGAGCAGATCGGTATGAGAGGAATCCCGGTTGTGGGACTTTCATTCTGTGCTATGCAGGGAGCTTTGGTAGTAGGTAACAAGTATATGACTCATATGGTTGATAACAACAAATCTGAGTCTGGTATCGAGAACGAAGTTCTTTCATGCAACACACTTTGCCCGGAAGATGCAATCCGTGCATTACAGATGTTAAAGAATGCTATGGCTGGAGAAGAAGTGAAAGCAGCAGAGAAGAAATGGAATCCAAACGTAAAAGTTTCTAACGTAGAAGCGATTGAGAATGCAACAGGTAAGAAACTTGATCTGGTTAAGAATGAGCAGTCACTGCCAATGAGCCAGAAACGTAAAGAGAAATACGACTAGAATCAAGGTGAACAATATGGACATGAAATATGGCGATAAAATTATCAAGATGGAAGGTATCATCGTAGAGGTGATGGATGGCGCAGTTGCCATTGATTTAAAAGGAAGACTGGGTTATCTGAAGATTCCGATGCGAATGCTGATCACGGACTATCCGATAAAGGTGGGCCAGGAAGTTGCGTGGAACATGAGTTTTATCGAACAACTTGGACCGGACGCCAATGAGAAATATGTAAGTAATCTTGAAACCTATAACAGACGCCAGGAAGAGATGCGTCAGAAGAATCAGAAGTAATAGAGGAGGAAAGACTTATGAGTTTAACAGTAGTTAAAGGAATGCAGTCAGAAATTTTCGTTCCGATTACTCCGCCGTCAGTATGGACTCCAGTAACAAAAGAGTTGAAAGATATGTCAATCGCGCTTGCAACAGCAGCCGGTGTTCATAAAAAAACTCAGGAGAGATTTAATCTCGCAGGAGACTTTACTTGGAGAAAAATCGAGAATACAGTTCCATCAAGTGAGTTAATGGTATCTCATGGTGGATATGATAACAGTGATGTAAACAAAGACATTAACTGTATGTTCCCAATCGATAGAATTCATGAATTAGCAGCAGAAGGATTCATCAGAGCTTGTGCACCTGTACATGCTGGTTTCATGGGTGGTGGTGGAAACCAGGAAAAATTCAAACATGAAACTGGTCCGGCCATTGCTGAGATGTTTAAAAGTGAGGATGTTGACGCAGTTATCCTCACTGCTGGATGAGGTACCTGTCACCGCTCTGCAGTATTGGTGCAGAGAGCGATTGAAGCAGCTGGAATTCCTACAATTATTATTGCAGCGCTTCCACCGGTTGTTCGTCAGACCGGTACACCTCGTGGAGTAGCTCCATTGGTACCTATGGGTGCTAACGCTGGTGCTCCTAACAACGTAGAACAGCAGACACAGATCGTGAAGGCTACACTGGAACAGCTGGAGAAAATCCAGACTCCTGGTAAAGTAGTTCCGTTGCCATTCGAGTATGTTGCTAAAGTTTAACAGATATTAATCATTGGATTGATATAAAAAGCCGGTAGGTCTTCAAAGACTTGCCGGCTTTTGTTATACTATAGGCAAATGTAGAAAAGTTGAAAATTCGGAAGCGAGGTGCGAAAAGGATTTGGAAAAAGAAATCGATTTAAGAAAATTGGTGATCAAAGCCTTCCATATAAATGAGGTAGAATGGGGCGACAAAAATCGCGTGACTGCAGATGGACATATGACAATTGCGAACGAAACATATAAAAAGCTGGCTGAGTTGGAAGAATGTATAGAATCTGTTGACGTGAAGATTATAAAGCCGGATGAGCGGGAAGTGTGGACAAATACAATCATGGACATCATTCCGATATCAACAAAAGTATTGGGAGTACTGGGAGAAGGGATTACTCATACTTTGACGGGAGTCTATGTTTTACTGACGGGTGTGGATACCAATGGAAAGCAATGCCATGAATTTGGATCTTCTGAAGGAATTTTAAAAGACCAGATGGTATCGGGCAGAGCAGGTACACCGGGAGTAGATGATTATATTATATCTTTTGATGTGATCCTGAAAGAAGGTATGGGGCAGAAACGAGAGGGTCCAACGGCAGCTCACCGACTGTGCGATGAATTTGTGCAAGAGTTCAGAGATCAGTTAAAGAAATTCCATGGAAATGAATGTACAGAACGCCACGAGTATCATGATGTGTCGAGACCCGGGAAGAAGAAAGTACTGATTATCAAACAGGTTGCCGGGCAGGGCGCGATGTACGATACCCATTTGTTTTCAAATGAACCTTCGGGGGTCGAAGGGGGCAAGTCGATCATTGATATGGGAAATATGCCAATTTTAGTAACACCAAATGAATACCGGGATGGAATTATCCGGTCTATGCAATAAGGGGGGAAGGTTATGGGAATAGGACCATCGACAAAAGAAACTTCGCTTCATCATTTTAGAGACCCTCTTTTGGATGTTGTATCTTCGGATGAAGATTTTGATCTGTTGGGAGTGATGCTGGTAGGAACACCGGATGATCAAAAAGATAAGATTCTTGTGGGGACAAGGGCTGCGGTCTGGGCCGAAGCGATGCGGGCAGACGGTGTGATTATTTCCTCAGATGGATGGGGAAACAGTAATGTAGATTATGCGAATACCTGTGAACAGCTTGGAAAAAGAAATATTTGTGTGACAGGACTTTGTTTTAGCGGAACTGTTGGACAATTTGTAGTTACCAATGAATATCTGGATGGAATCCGGGATATCAATAAAAGTACAGATGGCGTGGAGACGAATGTAGTTGGAGAAAATGCGGTGGACGAGATGGACTGCAAAAAAGTTGCGGCGATGTTGAAATTAAAGATGCGCGCAAAAGATAGTAAGAAATAATAAAAGTATAGAAAAGACCGATGCGAGAACATCGGTCTTTGGACTATCAGGATATTTCGGAAAATTTTTGGAAATTCAAATTCATAATGACGATGGAAGAAAGGACCAGAACAATTCCGAGTAAATTTCCGATTCCGAGAGATTCGTGGAATATAAAGATTCCGACGAGAGTGGCGGAGACTGTCTCGATAGAAGCGGCGATAGGAACCTTGCTGGTTTCCTTGATCCTTTGGACACCTGTGAAGTATATCAGATACGCCAGAGCGGTTGGGATGATTGCGTATCCGAGACCCAAAAGCAACAATTTTGCGTTCAGAGGATCGGAAACAGAATGCCAAGGTCTCAGTGAAATTCCTAAAAAGAGGCTGGCAAATAAAAAGTTGTAAGTAGTTACTACCAGAGAAGATGCCTGCCCAGCGGTGTATCTGCCGAAAATAGCTGCGAGGGAATAGAAAAATCCGGCAGCGATTCCGATGAAGACTCCTTTTGTATTAAAGGTGACAGATGAAAAATGTCCACCGGTAATGGTGAAAGCACAACCCAGGATATTTACAAAGAGAGCAATCAATTTGAAATAGGTGATTTTCTCTTTGAAAAGAAAGTAAGAAAAAATCGTGGTAAATAACGGAGCTGTGTAAAGAAGCACTGCACCGAGGGAGGCACCAATATAATTAATGGAAGTACTATATGTAAGATTGAATAGTCCTTGCGTGAAAATGCCGAGCAAAATACAGGAGATCAGTGTTTGCCGGTTGATGTAGAACGCTTTGAATCCTTCCTTATATAATGTGAGAAGTGCTAGCAGGATGAAACCGATAAAGACACGTAAGAAACTTGTGTAATAATTATTGGAACCGGCGCCCTGCATAGATTTTACAAAAATGCTGACGGTGCCCCATAAAGTTCCTGCAATGAAAACATATAAGTAATTTTTAAAATCGGAATTCATCGAATGCCTCCTTGTGTAAAAATGAGTTTCTACTATATAATATAGGAATATTATATAGTATTAAAAGGGAAAAAGAAAGGGCACGACATACGTGTATATGTCGTGCCCTTTCTTTTTGGTATGTCATTGAGAGGTTTTTTTGTTGCATTGCAGTTTAGCTTATATAATATACAAAGCTGGGGAATGCTCCTCTTTACGAGGATGTATATATAAAATTGGAGTTTCTTGCTACAGAATACTTTTGGGGGAAGTAGACTGTAGCGAAATAACTGCAATAACAACCAACATTGGTTTGACTTAATTTGATAATGAAAAAGGCGGCTTCTCCCTAAGGAAAAACCGCCATTGGTTTCAATAAATTATTTAAGTCGAATTAAATATAGCATTTTTTGAAAGCGGTGTCAATAAAATATATGAAATAATTTTGTATTGAAAAAAGTACAATAAATTATAAAAAGTGGTTGCAAAATAGAGATGAATCGTTTATACTAAAAAAGCTGTGACATTGATAGCGTAGAAGCGTGAGGTTGCTACCATATTGGTAGGTTTTCCGTGGAGCGAATGTCAAGTTAGGAAACTGGCGACAAGTCACTGTACGAAACTACTATAACGGCCACTGGAATGTGGTAACAACGTGTGAGCCGCGACGGACACACACGGGAGAGTGTACAGTCACCACTTGTCGTACTGAAATGAAAAGTACGAAAAGGAGGCGGCTATTTTTATGGCAAGTCAAGTAATGAGAATCACATTGAAGGCGTATGATCATCAGTTAGTAGATGCATCCGCTAAGAAAATTATCGAAACTGTAAAGAAAACTGGATCACAGGTGAGCGGACCGGTACCACTTCCAACTAAAAAAGAAGTTGTAACAATCTTAAGAGCTGTTCACAAATACAAAGATTCCAGAGAACAGTTTGAGCAGAGAACTCATAAGAGACTGATCGATATCATCACACCAACACAGAAGACAGTTGATGCACTGTCAAGACTGGAAATGCCAGCTGGTGTATATATTGATATCAAGATGAAGAATAAGTAAGCATTGGCGATAAAAAACCTGGTGCTGACTATTCAAAGCTCGAAAGAGCGAAAAATAATAAAAATGCAGTATTCCTACATTTAGGATGAACGCCACAGGCGTTCCGCTGTAAATCACAGGAGGTAATCATAATGAAGAAAGCTATCTTAGCTACAAAAGTCGGAATGACTCAGATCTTCGATGAAGATGGAACACTGACACCTGTAACTGTTCTTCAGGCTGGACCTTGTTATGTAACACAGGTTAAGACAGCAGAGAACGATGGTTATGAGGCTGTGCAGGTTGGCTTCGTTGATAAGAAAGACAAGATCATCAACAAAGACAAGAGCGGAAAGAAAGAAATCGCTCATCGTCACGGAGTTACAAAAGCAGAGCAGGGACATTTTGCTAAAGCTGGTGTAACAGGTAAAAGATATGTAAGAGAGTTCAAATTTGAGAATGCAAGCGAGTACACACTTGGTCAGGAAATCAAAGTTGATGTATTTGAAACCGGAGACAAAGTTGATGCTACAGCAATTTCAAAAGGTAAAGGATTCCAGGGTGCTATTAAGAGACATAACCAGCACAGAGGACCTATGACACATGGTTCTAAATTCCATCGTCATCAGGGATCTAACGGTGCTGCTTCTGATCCGAGTAAAGTATTCAAAGGAAAGAAGATGCCTGGACACATGGGAAGCAAGAAGATTACAATTCAGAATCTTGAAGTTGTTCGCGTAGATGCTGAGAACAATCTGCTTCTGGTAAAAGGATCTGTACCGGGACCTAAGAAATCTTTAGTAACTATTAAAGAAGCTGTAAAATCTATCTAAGCTTTGACGAAGGAAGGAGGAAACTAGAGATGGCAAACGTATCCGTTTATAATATCGAAGGTAAAGAAGTTGGAACAATCGATTTAAGTGATGCGGTATTTGGTGTTGAGGTTAACGAACACTTAGTACACATGGCAGTTGTAAACCAGCTTGCAAATAAACGTCAGGGAACACAGAAAGCTAAGACTCGTTCTGAAGTATCTGGCGGAGGAAGAAAACCATGGAGACAGAAAGGAACAGGTCATGCAAGACAGGGTTCTACAAGAGCTCCACAGTGGACAGGCGGCGGAATGGTATTCGCACCGGTTCCGAGAGATTATTCATTCAAGATGAATAAGAAAGAGAAGAGAGCAGCTCTTAAATCTGCACTCACAGCTAAAGTTGAAGAGAAGAAATTTATCGTAATCGATGAGCTGAACTTTGATGAAGCTAAGACAAAGAATTTTGCAAAAGTTCTTAAGAATTTAGATGTAAATAAAGCATTAGTTGTATTAGAAGATGGAAATGTAAATGCAGAACTTTCTGCAAGAAACATTGCTGATGTTAAGACTGCAAAGACTAACACAATCAATGTATTTGATGTTCTGAAATACAACACAGTAATCGCAACAAAAGCTGCTGTTGCTAATATCGAGGAGGTGTACGCATAATGGCTAACGTTCAATATTATGATGTAATCCTTAAACCAGTTGTAACAGAGAAGACAATGGATCTTATGGGAGAAAAGAAATATACATTCCTTGTTCACCCGGAAGCAACAAAGTCTCAGGTTAAAGAAGCTGTAGAGAAAATGTTCGAAGGAACAAAAGTAGCAAGCGTAAACACAATGAACTGCGACGGTAAGAAAAAAAGAATTCGTGGAACATACAAGTTTGGTACAACAGCTAAGACAAAGAAAGCAATTGTTCAGTTAACAGAGGACAGTGCTGATATCGAGATCTTCGCAGGATTGTAAGATCTTAAGAGCACATCGAGGAAACACCACCTGTACTAAAGCTCGTGAAGAACCTCGCTAAGTACCGGGGTGTGCTTTCACACTAAGCTCGTGAGAGACCTCGCCAAGTGTTCAATGCATACGGATAGCAACCGTGATAATAAACAGTTTTGAAAGGAGAAGCAACCATGGGAATTAAGACATATAACCCATATACGCCTTCCAGAAGACAGATGACTGGTTCTGATTTCTCAGAAATCACTAAGACAACACCAGAGAAGTCTTTGTTAGCTCCAAAGAGCAGACAGGCAGGACGTAATAACCAAGGAAAAATTACAGTTAGACACCGCGGAGGCGGAGCTAAGAAAAAATATAGAATTATCGACTTCAAGAGAAGAAAAGATGGAATCGCTGCTACAGTAATCGGTATTGAGTATGATCCGAACAGAACAGCAAACATCGCTCTGATCTGCTATGAAGATGGTGAGAAAGCATACATCCTTGCACCACAGGGATTAACAGATGGAATGAAAGTTATGAACGGTCCGGAGGCCGAGGTAAGAGTAGGAAACTGCCTTCCACTTTCACAGATTCCGGTAGGTACTCAGGTACACAACGTAGAGCTTCATCCAGGAAAAGGCGGACAGTTAGTTCGTTCAGCTGGTAACAGTGCTCAGTTAATGGCTAAAGAAGGTAAATATGCAACACTTCGTCTTCCATCAGGAGAGATGAGAATGGTTCCGATCGAGTGTAGAGCTTCAATCGGAGTTGTAGGAAATGGAGATCACAACCTGATCAACATTGGTAAAGCAGGACGTAAACGTCACATGGGAATCAGACCTACAGTTCGTGGTTCTGTTATGAACCCGAATGACCATCCGCATGGTGGTGGTGAAGGTAAGACAGGAATCGGTCGTCCGGGTCCGTCAACACCTTGGGGTAAACCAGCACTTGGACTTAAGACAAGAAAGAAAAATAAGGCTTCTAACAAGATGATTGTAAGAAGAAGAGATGGTAAAGCAATTAAATAATAATTACGAGGAGGTTAGAACCTATGGCACGTTCAGTTAAAAAAGGACCATTCGCAGACGCAAGCCTGCTTAAGAAGGTTGATGCAATGAACGCATCTGGAGACAAGTCAGTAATCAAGACATGGTCTCGTCGTTCAACAATCTTCCCAAGTATGATCGGACATACAATTGCAGTTCATGACGGAAGAAGACATGTACCTGTATACGTTACTGATGATATGGTAGGACACAAACTTGGAGAGTTCGTAGCTACCAGAACATACAGAGGACATGGAAAAGACGAAAAGAAATCAAGAGTTAGATAATTACACTGTGAAAGGAGGGTTCATCCATGGCTAAAGGACATAGATCCCAAATCAAGAGAGAAAGAAACGCGAACAAAGATACAAGACCTTCAGCAAAGTTATCTTATGCAAGAGTTTCTGTTCAGAAAGCATGCTATGTATTGGATGCTATCAGAGGTAAAGATGTAACAACAGCACTTGGAATTTTAACATACAATCCAAGATATGCTTCTAGTATCATAAAGAAATTATTAGAGTCAGCAATCGCAAATGCTGAGAATAACAACGGTATGAGCGCCGAGAACCTTTATATTGCAGAGGCTTATGCAAATAAAGGACCAACAATGAAGAGAATCAGACCTAGAGCGCAGGGTAGAGCTTACAGAATCGAGAAGAGAATGAGCCACATTACACTTGTGCTTGATGAAAGATAAGGAGGACAATCATGGGACAGAAAGTTAATCCTCATGGCTTAAGAGTCGGCGTTATCAAAGACTGGGATTCCAAATGGTATGCAGAAAAGGATTTCGCAGACTACTTAGTAGAAGACCATGAAATCAGAAAGTATCTTAAGAAGAGATTATACAGTGCCGGCGTTTCCAGAATGGAGATCGAAAGAGCATCTGATAGAGTTAAGATTACTATTTATACAGCAAAACCTGGTGTCGTAATTGGAAAAGGCGGCTCAGAGATCGAGAAAGTAAAAGGCGAATTAAAGCAGTTTACAGACAAAAAGTTAATCGTTGACATTAAAGAAGTTAAGAGACCAGACAAAGATGCTCAGTTAGTAGCAGAGAACATTGCTGCTCAGCTTGAAAATCGTATTTCATTCAGACGTGCTATGAAATCTTGCATGTCAAGAACTATGAAATCTGGAGCACTTGGAATCAAGACTTCTGTATCAGGAAGACTTGGTGGAGCTGATATGGCTCGTACAGAGTTCTACAGTGAGGGAACAATTCCTCTTCAGACACTGAGAGCAGATATTGATTACGGATTCGCTGAGGCAAACACAACTTATGGTAAAGTTGGTGTTAAAGTATGGATTTACAAAGGCGAAGTTCTTCCGGAAAAAGTTGTTAAGGAAGGAGAGAAATAAGTCATGTTAATGCCAAAAAGAGTAAAACGTCGTAAACAGTTCCGTGGTACTATGAAGGGAAAAGCTCTTCGCGGAAATAAGATTACAAACGGTGAGTATGGTATCGTAGCAATGGAACCATGCTGGATCCGTTCTAACCAGATTGAGGCTGCCCGTGTTGCGATGACTCGTTACATCAAACGTGGTGGTAAAGTATGGATTAAAATTTTCCCAAGCAAACCTGTAACGCATAAGCCGTTAGAAGTTCGTATGGGTAAAGGAAAAGGTAACCTGGAGTACTGGGTAGCAGTTGTAAAGCCGGGACGTGTAATGTTCGAGCTTGCCGGAGTACCGGAAGAGGTCGCTAGAGAAGCGTTACGTCTGGCTATGCACAAGTTACCATGTAAATGTAAGATCGTATCTCGTGCAGACTTAGAAGGCGGTGATAACAGTGAAAATTAATGCATTTGTAGAAGATTTAAAGACAAAATCAGCTGCAGAGCTGAATGAAGAATTAGTAGCTGCTAAAAAGGAACTCTTTAATTTAAGATTCCAGAACGCAACAAATCAGTTAGACAATACAAGCAGAATTAAAGAAGTTAGAAGAAATATTGCCAGAATTCAGACAGTAATTACTGAAAAGGCAGCTCAGTAGGAATCCAGGAAAGGAGTTACAGACTGTGGAAAGAAATCTTAGAAAAACCCGTGTTGGTAAGGTTATCAGCAATAAAATGGATAAGACCATAGTTGTTGCAGTAGAAGATCATGTAAAACATCCACTTTACAACAAGATTGTAAAGAGAACATATAAGTTAAAAGCACATGATGAGGCAAATGAGTGCAACATTGGTGACAAAGTAAAAGTTATGGAGACAAGACCGTTATCAAAAGATAAGAGATGGAGACTTGTCGAGATTATGGAAAAAGCGAAATAGTATAAGGAGGGAAACCTGCATGATACAGCAAGAAAGTAGACTGAAAGTAGCAGACAACACAGGTGCTAAAGAGTTACTGTGTATCCGTGTACTCGGCGGTTCAACTAGAAGATATGCAGCTATCGGTGATGTGATCGTTGCAACTGTTAAAGATGCAACACCAGGCGGCGTTGTTAAAAAAGGTGACGTAGTTAAAGCTGTAGTTGTTCGTACTGTAAATAGTACACGTCGTAAAGATGGATCTTATATCCGCTTTGACGAGAATGCTGCTGTTATTATAAAAGACGATAAGACACCAAGAGGAACCCGTATCTTTGGGCCAGTAGCAAGAGAGCTTCGTGAAAAACAGTTCATGAGAATTGTTTCCCTGGCTCCAGAAGTACTGTAGGAGGTGCAGAGAAGATGTCAATGTTAAAGATTAAAAAAGGTGATACTGTTAAAGTTATCGCCGGAAAAGATAAAGACAAAGAAGGCAAAGTTATTGCTGTTAATCCTAAAGAAGGAAAAGTTACTGTTGAAGGTGTCAACATGCTGACAAAGCATACAAAACCAAGTATGGCTAATCAGAATGGTGGTATCATTCACCAGGAAGGACCAATCGATATCTCTAACGTAATGTATGTACACAAAGGTGAAGCTACCAGAGTGGGCATCAAAGTTGAAGGAGACAAAAAGGTTCGCTATGCTAAAAAGACTGGCGAAGTAATTGATTAATTTGAGGAAGGAGGTCCAGAACTTTGAGTAGACTGAAAGAACAGTACCAGAATGAGATCGTAAAAAACATGATCGACAAATTTGGTTATAAGAATATTATGGAAGTACCAAAACTCGACAAGATCGTTGTCAACATGGGTGTTGGTGAGGCTAAAGATAATGCAAAACTTTTAGACGCTGCAATCGGAGATATGGAGAAGATTACAGGTCAGAAAGCTGTAGTTTGTAGAGCAAAGAAATCCGTAGCTAACTTCAAGTTAAGAGAAGGAATGGCAATCGGATGCAAGGTTACATTAAGAGGAGAGAAGATGTATGAGTTCGCTGATCGTCTGATCAACCTTGCATTACCTCGTGTACGTGACTTTAGAGGAGTTAATCCGGACGCATTCGACGGAAGAGGAAACTACGCTCTTGGAATTAAAGAGCAGATCATCTTCCCGGAGATTGAGTACGATAAGATCGATAAAGTAAGAGGTATGGATATTATCTTTGTAACAACTGCTAAGACAGATGAAGAGGCACGTGAGTTGTTGAAACAGTTCAATATGCCATTTGCTAAGTAGGAGGTATATTATGGCTAAGACATCAATGAAAGTTAAACAGCAGCGCAAACCTAAATTCTCTACAAGAGAATATAATCGCTGCAGAATTTGTGGTCGTCCTCATGCATATTTAAGAAAATATGGTATTTGCCGTGTTTGCTTCCGCGAATTGGCATACAAAGGACAGATCCCAGGAGTAAAGAAGGCAAGCTGGTAGGCACCGAACACTTGGCGAGGCCAAGCGTTCAGCGCAAGGCCGAGTTTAGTGAGAAGGCCGTTCTCTGAGCGGAGCAAAGAGAACTACATTAAATAATCTCATCAGAAGAGGAGGAAAACAATTCATGACTATGAGTGATCCAATTGCAGATATGCTTACAAGAATCCGTAATGCAAATACTGCTAAACATGATACAGTAGATGTACCGTCATCAAAGATGAAACTTGCAATTGCTAACATTCTGTTAGATGAAGGATATATTGAGAAATATGACCTTGTAGAAGATGGAGTATTCAAAACACTTCACATCACATTGAAATACGGTGCAGACAAGAACGAAAAAGTTATTACAGGTCTTAAGAGAATTTCTAAGCCGGGTCTTCGTGTATACGCTGCAAGCAACGATGTACCGAAGGTATTTGGCGGACTTGGAACAGCAATTATCTCTACAAACAAGGGAGTAATTACTGATAAAGAAGCTAGAAAACTTGGCGTAGGTGGAGAAGTACTCTGCTACGTTTGGTAGTCAGCGGTAGCAACTGAAAACAGAATGAGCCACGTCTCATTCCGAGAATCTAAGTTAAGGAGGAAAAGGATATGTCACGTATCGGTAGACATCCAGTAGCAATTCCAGCAGGTGTAACTGTTGAAGTTGCAGAGAAAAACAAAGTGACTGTAACAGGTCCTAAGGGAACTCTGGTAAGAGAGCTTCCAACAGAAATGGAAATTAAAGTTGAAGGTGAAGAAGTTGTTGTAACAAGACCTAACGATCTCAAGAAAATGAAATCTTTACATGGTCTTACAAGAACACTGATCAATAACATGGTTGTTGGTGTAACTAACGGATATGAGAAAGTTCTGGAAGTTAACGGTGTTGGTTACAGAGCTGCTAAATCTGGAAATAAGTTAACATTAAACCTTGGATACTCTCATCCAGTAGAGATGATCGATCCAGAAGGCGTTGAGACAGTAGTTGAAGGTCAGAACAAGATCATCGTTAAGGGTATCAGCAAAGAAAAAGTAGGCCAATACGCAGCAGAAATCAGAGATAAGAGAAGACCGGAGCCATACAAAGGTAAAGGTATTAAATATGCTGATGAAGTTATTAGACGTAAAGTTGGTAAGACTGGTAAGAAATAAGTAAGGAGAGTGTGAAAATGGTTAGCAAGAAAAGTAGAAGCGAAGTTCGCGTTAAAAAACACAGAAGATTACGCAACCGTTTAAGTGGAACACCTGAGTGCCCACGTTTGGCTGTGTTCAGAAGCAATAATCATATGTATGCTCAAATTATTGACGATACAGTTGGAACTACTCTTGTATCAGCTTCAACTCTTCAGAAAGAAGTAAAAGCTGAGCTTGAAAAAACTAACAACGTTGATGCAGCAGCATATTTAGGAAAAGTAATTGCTGAGAGAGCAATTGAGAAAGGTATTAAAGACGTCGTATTTGATAGAGGCGGATTTATTTACCAGGGTAAAGTTCAGGCATTAGCAGACGCAGCTAGAGAAGCTGGGTTGAATTTCTAGAAGGAGGAGCACACATGAGACAGGAACGTATTGATGCTAGTCAATTAGAGTTAACAGAAAAAGTAGTATCAATTAAACGTGTAACCAAAGTTGTTAAGGGTGGCCGTAATATGAGATTCACAGCTTTAGTAGTTGTTGGCGATGGAAATGGCCATGTTGGTGCAGGTTTAGGAAAAGCTACAGAGATTCCGGAAGCAATCCGCAAAGGAAAAGAGGATGCTGCAAAGAACCTTATCTCAGTAGCATTAGATGAGAACGATAGTATTACACATGATTTTATCGGTAAATTCGGAGGAGCTTCTGTATTACTGAAGAAAGCCCCGGAAGGTACCGGAGTTATCGCCGGTGGTCCGGCGCGTGCCGTTATCGAGATGGCAGGAATCAAGAATATTCGTACAAAATCTCTTGGTTCAAACAACAAACAGAACGTAGTACTTGCAACAATCGAAGGATTACGTCAGATCAAAACTCCGGAGCAGGTTGCTAAGCTTCGTGGTAAAACTGTTGAAGAGATCTTAGGCTAAGGAGGTAGATAAAGATGGCAGACTTAAAAGTTACATTAGTAAAATCTACAATTGGTGCTGTACCGAAGCATAAGAGAACTGTTGAAGCTTTAGGATTAAAGAAAGTAAACAAAACAGTTGTACTTCCAGACAATGCAGCAACCAGAGGTATGATCAAACAGGTAGAGTACCTGTTAAAAGTAGAAGAAGTATAGTATTTATTCAGATAAGGAGGTGTCACAATGGATTTATCAAACTTAAGACCTGCTGATGGAGCAAAACAGAGTGATAATTTCAGAAGAGGTCGTGGACACGGTTCTGGAAATGGTAAAACAGCTGGTAAGGGACACAAAGGTCAGAAAGCTCGTTCAGGAGCACCAAGACCTGGTTTCGAAGGTGGCCAGATGCCATTATATAGAAGAATACCAAAGAGAGGTTTCACAAACAGAAATACTAAAACAATCGTTGGTATTAACGTAAGTGCTCTTGAAGTATTTGATAATGATGCAGTAGTTTCAGTAGAGACATTAATCGAGCAGGGAATCGTTAAGAACCCTAAAGATGGTGTTAAAATCCTTGGTAACGGAGAATTAACAAAGAAACTTACTGTTCAGGCTAATGCATTTAGCGCAAGTGCAGTAGCTAAGATTGAGGCTTTAGGTGGAAAAGCAGAGGTGATCTAATGTTAGAAACTTTCCGACGAGCATTTCAGATTAAAGATATACGCAAGAAAATCGGATTTACGTTTTTAATGTTGATCGTGATTCGTATTGGATCACAATTGCCAACACCAGGTGTGAATGGCGAATACATTCAACAGTTTTTTGCACAAAACACAGGTGAAGCGTTTAACTTGTTTAACGCTTTCACCGGTGGATCTTTTGAAAAAATGTCTGTATTTGCTCTTAGTATTACGCCGTATATTACTTCATCCATTATCATTCAGCTTCTGACGATTGCGATTCCGCAGTTGGAAGAAATGCAGAAAGATGGCGAGGATGGAAGAAAGAAACTCGTAGCTATTACAAGATATCTTACAGTAGGACTTGCCGTATTTGAATCAGCTGCTATGGCAATCGGATTCGGACGTCAGGGACTTCTGGTGGATTATAATTTTGTAAATATTGTGGTCGTAATATTGACTCTTACAGCCGGATCAGCCCTTTTGATGTGGATTGGTGAGAGAATTACAGAGAACGGCGTTGGAAATGGTATATCGATTGTGTTGGTAATCAATATTATCTCACGTACGCCAAGCGATATACATTCATTATTTCAGCAGTTTGTATCAGGAAAAACACTGGCTTCCGGTGGACTCGCAGTAGTGATTATTCTTGCAATTATTTTGGCAATGGTGATCTTTGTTGTAGTTCTTCAGGACGGTGAGAGAAGAATTGCTGTACAGTATTCACAGAAAGTTTTAGGAAGAAGATCATACGGTGGACAGTCAACAAATATTCCGTTGAAAGTTAACACTGCGGGAGTTATCCCGATAATCTTTGCTTCTTCGCTAATGCAGTTTCCAATTGTTATTGCTTCTTTCATGGGAAAAGGCAATGGCTCTGGAATCGGAAGTGAGATCCTGAAAGGATTAAATCAGAGTAACTGGTGTAATCCGGACAGTCTTAAATATTCGTGGGGATTGGTGGTATACATCATCCTGACAGTATTTTTCGCTTATTTCTATACTTCAATTACTTTCAATCCATTAGAGATTGCGAATAATATGAAGAAGAGCGGAGGATTTATTCCAGGTATCAGACCTGGGAAACCAACAACAGAGTATTTGACAAAGATATTAAATTATATTATCTTTATAGGTGCATGTGGACTTATCATTGTACAGGTTGTTCCGATAATCTTTAACGGATGGCTTGGTGCAAACGTTTCATTTGGTGGTACTTCACTGATTATTATTGTCAGCGTTGTATTAGAAACATTGAAACAGATAGAGTCTCAGATGTTGGTACGCAATTATAAAGGCTTTTTAAATAGTTAATATTTTGACTCGCGGGATTTTTTTCGCGAGTTAAAATTCTATAAGGAGGAACACCCACATGAAAATCGTTATGTTAGGAGCGCCTGGAGCAGGTAAGGGAACTCAGGCAAAAAAGATTTCAGCAAAATATAATATTCCACACATTTCAACAGGGGATATTTTCCGAGCGAACATCAAAGAGGGGACAGAGCTTGGTAAGAAAGCAAAAGAATACATGGATCAGGGACTTTTAGTTCCGGATGAACTGGTATTAGATCTGATTGTAGATCGGTTGGGGAAAGATGACTGTAAAAAAGGATATGTACTTGATGGATTTCCGAGAACGATTCCGCAGGCAGAGGCGCTGGAGAAAGCTCTTGGTGAGCAGGGAGAAAAGATTGATTATGCGTTAAATATTGACGTGCCGGACGAGAATATCATCAACCGTATGTCAGGAAGAAGAGCATGCGTAGGTTGTGGGGCTACGTATCATCTTATATATGCACCGACAAAGGTAGAAGGCGTTTGTGATGTATGTGGTAAAGAACTTATTTTGAGAGACGATGACAAACCGGAGACTGTAAAGAAACGGTTGGATGTATATCACGAACAGACAAAACCATTAATTGATTATTATGAAAATGCCGGAACTTTGAGAACATTGGACGGAACAATCGATATTGAAGATGTGTTCCAGACAATTGTTAAGATATTAGGAGAGTAGATCATATGCCAATTACTGTAAAATCCGCCAGAGAAATTGAATTAATGACTGAGGCTGGGAAAATATTAGAAATCGTACATGATGAATTGGCAAAAGCATTGCATCCTGGTATGACAACCAAAGCTATCGATAAATTGGGTGAGGAGATCATCCGAAGCTATGGATGCATTCCTTCATTTCTTAATTATAACGGATATCCGGCTTCTATCTGTGTATCGGTAAACGATGAAGTTGTACATGGAATCCCGAGTGAACACAGATTCCTGAGGGATGGGGATATAGTGAGTCTGGATGCGGGAGTAATCTATAAAGGTTATCATTCCGATGCTGCCAGAACTCATGCAGTTGGACAAATCAGTGAAGAAGCGAAAAAATTAATTCAAGTAACACGAGAAAGCTTCTTCGAAGGAATAAAATATGCCAGAGAAGGCAACCATTTGTTTGATATATCCGGAGCTATTGGCAAATATGCTGAGAGCAGAGGGTATGGAGTGGTGAGAGATCTTTGCGGACACGGTATCGGAACAGCACTACATGAAGCGCCGGAGATACCAAACTATGAAATGGACCGTAAAGGTGTAAAACTAAAAGCAGGAATGACATTGGCGGTAGAACCGATGATCAATATAGGGACATGGGAAGTTGACTGGATGCCGGATGAATGGACGGTAGTGACAAGAGACCATTCTCTGTCCGCCCATTATGAGAATACAATATTGATTACAGAGGGTGAACCGAAGATCTTAAGTCTGACCAAGGATACTTCCATTTAAAGAAGAGGTACAGTATGGATAGATATGAGACAGGAATGCTTGCACGATCAAAAGCAGGGCATGATGCAGGACAGATTTATGTTGTAATAGATACAGATTCGGCATATGTATATCTGGTGGATGGACAGATTCGAACACTGGACCGTCCAAAGAAGAAAAAAAAGAAACATGTGCAGATCATTCTGGAAAAATACGAGATTGCAGATGCCGATGATGTAGCAATCAAGAGAATATTAAAAGTAAGAAATAAGGATGCAAAAAAGCAGGAGGAATAAGTGATGTCAAAAGCTGACGTAATTGAAATCGAGGGAACAGTAGTTGAAAAATTACCTAACGCAATGTTTCAGGTAGAGTTAGAGAATGGACACCAGGTACTTGCTCATATCAGTGGAAAGCTGCGTATGAACTTTATCAAGATTTTACCTGGAGACAAAGTAACATTAGAGTTATCACCATATGATCTTTCAAAAGGAAGAATTATTTGGAGAGATAAATAAAAATATCTATTGACTTTATTTGATTAGTAGTGCTATACTATATAAGCGCGTTTCCGGGCATTATTTTGTTGTGAAATCTGAGAGTTGCAGAATATAAGAGGATTTCAATGGAAGCAGCGTGGAAGTATTAAGGCAAAGCAATGGATGAAAGGAGGATCCCCGTGAAGGTTAGATCATCAGTAAAACCAATTTGCGAAAAATGCAAAGTTATCAAGAGAAAAGGAAGCGTTCGCATTATCTGCGAAAATCCAAAGCATAAACAGCGTCAGGGATAGACTTTGCTCACTTAGTAAGAGCAAAGGGAATGCAGCTCGCGCTTAGTGAGCAAGTCGTTCGATGAACAACGTGAATCGAACATCCTTAGATTTGTAGTTTTATGCAAATTATTTTAGGCGGCTGACAGTGGACACACCAGGACGTGTGTAGACTGTTTAATATACAAGGAACACCTGTAGCCGGTGAGATTCCTTAGTATATTGCTTATAATACCGGCTCGTCATTACCGTCTGATAACACGGTGGCCGGAAAGGACATGGATACCGAACATGTCTGGATGAATTGGGAACATAAGTTTCTCAAAGACATCCCTATTTGGGACAGTATGCAAAACGTCACAAGATGTAAAGATAACATTTTGAGACAAGACAGAATTTTTAAGAAGTAAAAAGAAAATGGAGGAAAATTCACATGGCTCGTATTGCAGGTGTAGATTTACCAAGAGACAAACGTGTTGAGATCGGATTAACTTATATTTATGGTATTGGTAGACCGAGCGCAACTCGTATCTTAGAAGAGGCAGGAGTTGATCCTGACATTCGCTGCAGAGATCTTACAGACGAAGATGTTAAGAAGATCAGTGCAGTAATCGATGAGACTCAGGTTGTAGAAGGTGATCTTCGTAGAGAAATCGCTCTGAACATCAAGAGATTACAGGAAATCGGATGCTATAGAGGAATCCGTCATAGAAAAGGACTTCCGGTTCGTGGTCAGAAGACAAAAACAAACGCAAGAACAAGAAAAGGTCCTAAGAGAACAGTTGCTAACAAGAAAAAATAAGTAACAGTAACAATATAACAACAATTAAGAAAGTGTAGGTTAGTTTTATTATGGCAAAGAAAGTTACAAAGAAAGTGACAAAGAAACGTGTCAAGAAAAACGTTGAACACGGACAGGCACATATCCAGGCATCTTTTAACAACACTATCGTTACATTAACAGATGCACAGGGAAATGCTCTTTCATGGGCAAGTGCAGGTGGTCTGGGATTTAGAGGTTCAAAGAAATCTACTCCTTATGCAGCACAGATGGCAGCTGAGACAGCAGCTAAAGCAGCATTGGTACATGGCTTAAAATCCGTAGACGTTATGGTTAAAGGCCCAGGTTCAGGTAGAGAAGCAGCAATTCGTGCCCTTCAGGCATGTGGAATCGATGTAACAAGTATCAAAGACGTGACACCTGTACCACACAATGGTTGTCGTCCACCAAAACGTAGAAGAGTCTAATTACAGACATTCTTTTAAATGGCGAAAAGATATAGGAGGAAAAAATAAGCATGGCAGTAAATAGAGTTCCGGTTCTTAAAAGATGCAGATCCCTCGGTATGGATCCGGTTTATTTAGGAATTGATAAAAAGTCTAACAGACAGTTAAAGAGATCTAATAGAAAAATGAGCGAGTATGGTCTTCAGTTACGTGAGAAACAGAAAGCTAAATTTATCTATGGTGTATTAGAGAAACCTTTCAGAAACTACTACTTCAAAGCTCAGCGCATGAATGGTATGACAGGTGAGAACCTTATGAAACTTCTTGAGTCAAGACTGGATAACGTAGTATTCCGTCTCGGACTTGCAAGAACAAGACGTGAAGCTAGACAGATTGTAGATCACAAGCATGTTCTGGTTAACGGAAAACAGGTAAACATCCCTTCATATTTAGTAAAAGCTGGCGATGTAATCGAGATCAAAGAGGCTAAGAAGAGCTCTCCAAGATATAAAGAGATCGTAGAGGTTACAGGCGGACGTCTTGTTCCAGAGTGGTTAGAGGCTGATCTGGAAGGATTAAAAGGAACAGTCAAAGAACTTCCAAGACGTGAAGCAATCGATGTTCCAGTAGATGAGATGTTAATCGTCGAGTTATATTCTAAATAATAACCCGTAACACCACAGGAGGTGGACTTAGTGTTTGATTTTAATAAGCCAAATATTGAAATAACTGAGATATCAGAAGATAAAAAATATGGAAGATTTGTTGTTGAACCTTTAGAGAGAGGTTATGGGACAACGTTAGGAAACTCCCTGAGAAGAATTATGCTTTCATCTTTACCAGGAGCTGCTATCAGCCAGGTGAAGATTGATGGAGTTCTTCATGAATTTAGTTCTATTCCGGGTGTTAAGGAAGATGTTACAGAGATTATCATGAACTTGAAATCTCTGGCTATTAAAAATACATCAGAGACTGATGAGCCTAAGACTGCATATATTGAGTTCGAGGGCGAAGGTGTTGTTACAGCAGCAGATATTCAGGTCGATCAGGACATTGAGATTATGAATCCTGATGCCGTTATTGCAACATTAAATGGTGGCGCAGACAGCAAATTATACATGGAACTGACTATCACAAAAGGCAGAGGCTATGTAAGTGCTGATAAGAATAAGAACGAAGAACTGCCAATCGCAGTAATTCCGATTGATTCTATCTACACACCTGTTGAGCGTGTAAATCTCACAGTTGAGAATACACGTGTAGGTCAGATTACTGACTTTGATAAACTGACATTAGATGTATATACTAATGGAACATTACTTCCGGATGAAGCAGTAAGTTTAGCTGCCAAAGTACTTAGCGAGCATCTGAAACTCTTCATTGATCTGTCAGAAGTAGCTCAGGCTGCAGAAGTTATGATCGAGAAAGAAGACGATGAGAAAGAGAAAGTTCTTGAGATGAGCATTGATGAATTAGAGTTATCTGTTCGTTCATACAACTGCTTAAAGAGAGCTGGAATCAATACAGTTGAGGAACTGACAAACAGAACACCGGAAGATATGATGAAAGTGCGTAACCTGGGACGTAAGTCACTGGAAGAAGTACTTGCAAAACTTGACGAATTAGGATTAAGTTTAAGCCACGGTGAGGAATAAACATAGAGTACTTAGCGAATGCAAGCCGCAGGCGATGCATGAGGTTAGTACGAATGTTGTTCTTCGGAACTTGGCGAGGTATTTTCGAGCCTAGTCTCGAAGAACTACCCTAGATGTCTGTCAGTAAAACCGAAGAGTATGGCAGAGCATTTGGCTAGTAAGCCCGAAGAGTATAACCAAGTGTTAAATGGAGGAATAAAAAATGGCAAAATATAGAAAGCTCGGCAGAACATCAAGCCAGAGAAAAGCATTATTAAGAAACCAGGTAACAGCATTACTTAATAACGGTAAGATTGTTACTACAGAAGCAAAGGCAAAAGAAATCCGCAAGATTGCTGAAGGCCTGATCGCTTTAGCTGTAAAAGAGAAAGACAATTTCGAAGAAGTTACAGTAAAAGCTAAAGTTGCTCGTAAAGATAAAGATGGCAAGAGAGTAAAAGAAGTTGTAGACGGTAAAAAAGTTACAGTTTACGATGAAGTAGAGAAGACAATCAAAAAAGATCTTCCTAGCAGACTTCACGCTCGTCGTCAGATGCTGAAAGTTCTTTACCCTGTAAAAGAAGTTCCAACAGCTCAGGCAGGAAAGAAGAAAAACACAAAAGAGGTTGATCTTGTTGCTAAATTATTCGATGAGATCGCTCCAAAATACGAGGGACGTAACGGTGGATATACAAGAATCGTTAAGATTGGTCAGCGTAAAGGTGACGCTGCTATGGAAGTCCTTATCGAGCTTGTATAATCAGTTTGTTCGAGATAATTATTTAACAAAAAGACGCATTTTCTTAACGGAAAAAGCGTCTTTTTTTATTATATTAAAGAAGTAAATAAACTATACGAAGGAAAATGCAGGAAGTGGTTTTCCACTTTTCAATCTTATAAAGCTGTTAAAATTAAGAAATCAAGAGAATGCAGTTAAAAATTAATAAATGAGCATAATAATCAATATCGTGTAGTTTGCGTTAAATAAACGACTTATGGTCAATTTGTTGAATAATTTGCTTAGATTTGATAAAATAATGAGCAAATGATTGTGCAAATGCACAACAAGAGTCAATGTATTTTATGAAAAGTGGAGGAGAAAAAAATGAGCAGATTAGAGTTGGCTGCTCCAAAAAAGGCTGAGACAGTTATGGATGGTCTTTTGAAGGATATGGAGCGTAGAGTAAAAGCAAGCCCTCCGGGACTGTGTCCTGTTGATATGGCAAAAGCATTTGTAGAGCTTTGCCATGCACAGACTTGTGGTAAATGTGTACCTTGTAGAGTTGGTTTAGGACAGCTTTCAAACCTGATCGGAGATATCCTTGATGGTAAGGCAACGATGGCAACATTAGATTTGTTAGAGGAGACAGCTTTAACGATTATGGATGGGGCTGACTGTGCCATTGGATATGAAGCTGCTGAAATCGTGTATAAGGGAATTACAGGCTATCGTGATGATTATGTAGAGCATATCGAAAACGGACGTTGTGTCTGTTCTTATGAGCTTCCGGTACCTTGTGTATCTGAGTGCCCGGCACATGTAGATATTCCTGGATACATAGCATTGACAGGAGCTGGAAGATATGCGGATGCAATCCGCCTGATTCGTAAGGATAATCCGTTTCCGACAACCTGTGGATTCATTTGTGAGCATCCATGTGAGGCAAGATGTCGCCGTAACATGTTAGAAGATGCTATTAATATCCGTGGTGTGAAACGATTTGCTGCTGATATGGCAGGTGAAGTAGACCCACCGGCATGTGCGCCAAGTACAGGTAAGAAGATTGCCATTGTAGGTGGTGGACCAAGTGGATTAAGTGCAGCTTATTATCTTCAGTTAATGGGACATCAGACAACAGTATACGAGATGCTTCCGGAGCTTGGAGGCATGTTGCGTTATGGTATTCCGAATTATAGATTACCGAAGAAGAGATTAGATGATGACATCAATGCTATTTTAAAGACTGGTGTTGAAGTAAAATACGGAGTAAGGATCGGTGAAGATTATACACTGGATGATTTACGTAAAGAATACGATGCAGTGCTTCTGACAATTGGAGCAAGTACTGATAAGAAATTGGGTCTGGAACATGAAGATGCAGAAGGCGTAATTTCTGCAGTTGAATTATTAAGAGGAGTAGGTCTGGGACATCCAATAGATCTGACTGGAAAAGATGCAATCATCGTAGGTGGTGGTAATGTATCTATGGATGCTGTACGTACTGCTAAGAGATTAGGTGCAAAATCAGCGAAGATTGTATATCGTCGTAGAGTGGCTGATATGACTGCACTTCCGGATGAGATTGAAGGTGCGATCGCAGAAGGCGTTGGAATCCAGAGCCTGAGTGCTCCGGGCTCTATTGTGGTAGATGAGAATAATCATGTAACAGGATTGAATACAACGCCTCAGATGGTAAGTTACATCAAGGGTGGCAGAGCAAGTATCAAGCCGACAGGAGAACCGGATGTATTGGTACCTTGTGATGTATTGATTATTGCAATCGGACAGAATATTGAGATTGAACATTATGAAAAATCAGGTGTACCTGTAAAATGGGGCAAATTAGTGGCAGATAAGACTGGTGCGATTGAAGGCATGCCAGGCGTATTTACAGGAGGAGACTGTGAAAGCGGACCGGCAACGGTTATCAAGGCTATTGCGGCAGCAAAGGTTACAGCAGCCAATATTGATGAGTATCTTGGATATCATCATCCAATCACGTGTGATGTAGAGATTCCGGCTGCTGACCTGAATGACAGAACACCTTGTGGACGTGTGAACATGATGGAAAGAGACGCTGATGAAAGAGTTCGTGATTTTGAAGGTATTGAGAATGGCATGTCACTGAAGGAAGCAAAACAGGAGTGTTCAAGATGCTTGCGTTGTGATCATTTTGGATATGGAGTATTTAAAGGAGGCAGAGAAGTATCATGGTAAATCTTACAATTGATGGCAAATTAATATCTGTAAACGAAAATACTACCATCATGGAGGCCGCTGCTCAGAATGATATCCGTATTCCAAAATTATGTTATTTAAAAGGAATTAACGAGATTGCAGCCTGTCGTGTATGTGTAGTTGAATTAGAAGGCAAAGAAAAACTGATTACATCTTGTAATAATATTGCGGAAGAAGGGATGGTAATCTATACCAATAGCCCGAAAGTCCGCAAGCATAGAAAGACAATTGTAAAATTATTGTTATCACAACATGATTGTAAGTGTGCAACTTGTATCAGAAATGGTAACTGTAATTTACAGACACTGGCAAGAGACCTGAATATTATGGATATCCCATATACAGAGGAACTGGAGAGACAGCCATGGAATAAAAAATTCCCGTTACTCCGTGATTCTACAAAGTGTATCAAATGTATGCGTTGTGTACAGGTGTGTGATAAGGTTCAGGGACTTGGTATCTGGGATGTAGAAGGAACTGGTTCAAGAACTACGATTCAGGTATCCGGACGTAAGAAGATTGAAGCGTCTGATTGTTCACTTTGTGGTCAGTGTATTACACATTGTCCGGTAGGTGCGCTTAGAGGACGCAATGACATTGAAGAAGTATGGGATGCAATCGCAGACGAGAACAAGATTGTAGTTGCACAGGTAGCACCTGCTGTAAGAGCAGCATGGGGCGAGGAATTAGGACTTGCACCGGAAGAAGCAACCATTGGAAAGATCATGGATGCATTAAAGAGAATAGGTGTGGACTATGTATTTGATACTACCTACACTGCTGACCTTACAATCATGGAAGAAGGAACGGAATTTATCCGCAGATTTACAGGCGGTGAATTAAAAGAACGTCCGATGTTTACATCTTGCTGTCCGGGTTGGGTACGTTTTATCAAGACACAGTATCCACATCTGGTAAAATATCTTTCTACAGCCAAATCACCACAGCAGATGTTCGGTGCAGTAATGAAATCTTACTTTGCAGAGAAGATTGACGTAAAACCAGAGAATATCTATACTTTGTCTATCATGCCATGTATCGCAAAGAAGGGCGAACGAGAGATGGAACTTTATGTCGGTGAATATGCAGGACATGACGTTGACAATGTACTTACAACCAGAGAGTTCTCTTGTATGGTACGTGAAGCACATATTGATCCGAAGACATTAAAAGATGTAGAGTGTGATCTCCCGATGCGAGAAGCTACAGGAGCAGGAGTGATCTTCGGCGCTACAGGTGGAGTAATGGAAGCAGCACTTCGTTCTGCATACTATCTGATCAAAGGAGAAAACCCACCGGTAGAGGCATTTACAGCAGTCAGAAGCCAGGGATTCAATGAAAATGATGGCGTACAGGAGGCTGAATTTGCAATTGATGATATTAAGGTGAGAACAGCCGTTGTCAGTGGCTTAGGAAACGCAAGAAAACTGCTTGATAAGATTGATAGTGGAGAAGTACACTATGATTTCGTAGAAGTCATGGCGTGTCCGGGAGGATGCGTAGGAGGCGGTGGACAGCCGATTCACGATGGCGAAGAGAGAGCATTTGAGCGTGGTAAGAATCTGTATTATCTGGATAAGAATGCGAAGATCAGATTTTCACATGAGAATCCGGATGTTCAGAAACTTTACGAAGAGTATATGGAGAAACCGGAATCTCACAAAGCACATATGTTATTACATACAGAGCATTTGGGAACCGGAGCAAACTATACAGAATATTAAGAGACATTTTTGAAGGAGGAGCAGCGATGCTCTTCCTTTTTTGTTTGCAATGGATTATGCTGACAGAATAAGTTGAAAATTGCTTTCTCATGAAAATTTTGTTACAATATTGCATAGATTTGAAAGGATTTTTATACATATGAAAATAAAGACCAGACTGATTGGACTTGATCTGGATGGAACACTTTTAACATCCGGGAAAGTACTGACAGAACGAACAAAAGAGACATTAAAAAAGGCGATAAATCAGGGAATCGTCGTAATGCCGGTGACGGGCCGCCCCATTAGTGGCGTTCCAAAAGAATTGCTGCAGATAGAAGGAATTCAATACGCAGTGACAGCGAATGGCGGAAGAATCGTGGAAGTGGCAACGGGCAGGAGCTTATATGAAAATCTGGTTCCGAGAGAGATTGCGAGAAATATATTGAAGATATTCTGTGAATATGATACCCTAAAAGAGATATATTTTAACGGAACAGGGTATGTAAACTCTGTGGAATTAGAGAACATCAGCCATTATATGCCAGACAGACCGATGGCTGATTATATTTTGTCTACCCGCCTTCCGGTAGAAGATATCTGGGAAAAATTTGAAAAAGAGACAGATGGAATGGATAAGGTCCATTGTATACTGGCAGATCCTGCGCAGAAGGAAGAGATGAAGCGCAGATTGTCTGAGATACCGGAGATCGAAGTCTCCGGTTCATTAAAATCAGACCTGGAGGTGAATGCCAGAGGTGTCAATAAAGGAAACGCTCTGTTAAAACTGGGAGAGATCCTGGGGATTGCAAAAGAGGAGATCATGGCATTTGGGGATGCTTCCAATGACTTTTCAATGATTGAAAAGGCGGGAAGCGGAGTTGCGATGGCGAATGCTGAGAAAGAACTCAAAGACGCTGCTGATTATATTGCATATTCCAATGACGAAGAGGGAGTCGCCCGTTTTATAGAAGAGTATGTATTGGATTAGGAGAGGAATGTAAAATTGTTAGATGCATTAAAAGTAATTATTTTAGGAATTGTAGAAGGTATTACCGAGTGGCTTCCGGTAAGTAGTACAGGACATTTGATCTTAGTAGGCGGCCTGTTATCACCGGGACTCAGTGATGCATTTATGGAGATGTTTGATGTCGTGATTCAGCTTGGAGCGATTATGGCGGTCGTAGTACTGTATTTCCATAAGTTGAATCCATTTTCACCGACAAAGACCCAGAGACAGAAGATGTTGACCTGGCAGATGTGGATAAAAGTGGCAATTGCTTCTGTGCCGGCAGCAATTATTGGTTTGTTGTTTAACGACATTTTGAATGATTTATTCTATAAGCCACTGCCGGTAGCGATTATGTTGATCGTATACGGTGTATTGTTTATCGTTGTAGAAGATAAGCACAAAGGACAGAAACCTGCAGTAAAGAGTATTTCGGGATTGTCTGTGCAGATGCTTTTGTGGATTGGATTTTTTCAGATGCTGGCATTGATTCCGGGAACATCAAGATCCGGAGCAACGATCGTCGGTGCCCTGATAATCGGAGTGTCAAGAGAAGTGGCAGCAGAGTTCACATTCTTCCTTGCAATCCCGGTTATGTTTGGAGCAAGTTTATTAAAGCTGATCAAGTTTGGATTTCATTTCACACTGGGCGAATTTGGATATCTGATGCTGGGATGTATAGTATCTTTTGGAGTTTCTATTGTAGCGATCAAATTCCTGATGAACTATATTAAGAAGAATGATTTTAAAGTCTTTGGTTATTATCGAATTGTATTAGGTGCGATCATTATCTTAGTATCATTGGTAAAACTGGTAGTCGGTTAGGCATTTTGCATAAAATATAACGAAAGCTGAGTGGCTTTTTACAGAGAATTCTGTGTAAATAGCCACTTAATTTTTTGACGCTAAAGTGTTAAAATAGAAGAAATGTATATGTGTATACAATAGGAGGAGAAAAAGTATGAAGATGAAAAAATTAGTTAGTCTCGTATTAGTAGCTGCATGCAGTTTATCATTAATGGCATGTGGCGGAAGCAAATCAGGATCTGATGAGAGTACAGCATCTAAAGATTCGGGAGCTGTAACAGCAAAGGTAATCGACGTCGACTTATCCGATGAGGAATATGCATTCGGTGTTGATAAGGATCAGCCGGAACTTTTAGATCAGGTAAATGAGTTCGTAGACAAAATCCAGGAAGATGGAACACTGGATGAGATCTGTGACAAGTATTTCGGTGGTGGAGAGCCAGAAGCAGTAGAATCTGCAGAACTTGATTCATCCAAAGATCAGTTAGTAGTAGCAACAAATGCAGCATTTGAGCCGTTTGAGTATACAAAGGGTGACAGCTACTATGGTATTGATATGGAGATTGCGAAACTTTTAGCAGATGATCTTGGAAAAGAACTGGTTATTCAGAACATGGACTTTGATGCAGTTTGTCTGTCAGTAAGCCAGCAGAAATGTGATATTGCTATGGCAGGACTTACAATTAACGAAGAGAGAGAAGAGTATGTAACATTTACACATTCTTACTACAAAGCTTCACAGCGTCTGATTGTTCCTAGTGATGATACAACATTTGACGATTGCAAGACAGCAGATGATGTAGCAGAACTTCTTGGAAAACTGTCAAAGGACGATTCTATTGGTGTACAGGCCGGAACAACAGGCCAGTATTATGTTGAAGGAGATGCTGACTGGGGATTTGATGGACTTCCGGCAACTTGTGTAACATACAAGAGTGGATCATTAGCAGTTCAGGATATGTTAAATGGTAACATTAAATATGTTATTATCGATGCAGCTCCGGCAGCAGCGATTACAGAATCTATTAATGAAATGCAATAAGAAGCATTAGATAGGATAACGGATAAACAATGGGTAATTTTGGACAGAAAGTAGACAAATTTATAGAGATATTTTTAAATCAGAACGGCTATGTAAAAGTCGTCCAGGGATTGCAGAATACACTTCTGATTGCTGTGACCGGTCTGGTGATCGGTATTGTGATTGGTACGATCATAGCGACAGTCAGGGTGCTTCCGAAGTATAAATTGCTTCCAAGAATTTTAAACGGTGTATGTAGTCTGTATGTTGCCATGTTCCGAGGAACACCTATGGTAGTTCAGCTGCTGGTGTTTTATTATGTATTGCTTCCTATCATTGGCTGGAAGATTACAGGAGTACAAGTCGCCATGTTGGTATTTGGGCTTAACAGCGGAGCCTACATATCAGAGATTATGCGAAGTGGTATTCAATCTGTGGATCCCGGACAGATGGAAGCCGGTCGTGCTGTGGGACTTAGTTTTGGAACCAGTATGATCAAGATTGTGATTCCGCAGGCAGTTAAAAATATTCTCCCAACACTGGGTAATGAATTTATATCATTGATAAAGGAAACATCAGTTGTAAGTTTCGTAGGGGCATCAGATCTTTATGTTGCGTTTAACTATATCGGAAGTAACAGCTATGAGTTCATGGTTCCTTATCTCGTAATGGCGTTGATCTATATTGCACTTGTGCTGGTCATCACATTATTGATCAAATTGATGGAAAGGAGCCTGAAGAAGAGTGATAGACGTAATTAATCTCAGGAAAAGTTTCGAGGATGTAGAAGTCCTTAAGGGAATTGATATCACCATCAATAAAGGAGATATTGTGGCAGTTATCGGGCCATCAGGTTCTGGTAAGAGCACATTTCTAAGATGCTTAAACTGTATGGAAGATCCGACTGGTGGAAGCATTATCTTCAATGGTGTAGATATCGCAGATATGAGCGTGGATATTAACATTCACAGACGCCATATGGGAATGGTATTCCAGCATTTTAATCTGTTCAACAATAAGACAGTACTTCAGAACATTATGTTAGCACCTGTACATGTAAGATGTCAGGAATTAAAGAAAGCGAAACGTAAGAAACTGTTTGGAGGAAAAGGTACATCAGACCAGATTTCTCCTACATTGACGAAAGAACAGATCAAGGCAGAAGAAAAAGAGAAAGCTATGGGGCTTTTGAGACGTATCGGATTGGAAGATAAGGCAGATGTATATCCATCTACATTATCTGGTGGTCAGAAACAGCGTATAGCCATCGTCCGTGCATTAGCGATGGACCCGGATGTGATCCTTTTTGACGAGCCGACATCAGCATTAGACCCGGAGATGGTAGGCGAGGTATTGGAGCTTATGCGTGATCTCGCCAAAGAAGGTATGACAATGGTAGTCGTAACACATGAGATGGGATTTGCCAGAGAAGTTGCGAACCGTGTGATTTTTATCGATGAAGGAAAGATCAAAGAAGAAAACTCACCGGAGGAATTCTTTGCACATCCAAAAGATCCAAGATTAAAAGATTTCCTGTCAAAAGTATTATAAAACAAAGATAAGATTCAAGAGGTGTATCCGAAATTGGAAGGATACACCTCTTGTTTGTATACAGGAAAGCTGATAAACTAAAAGCCGAGATAAAATGTGGAGAAAACAAATGGCAGAAAAAAATAAGAAAAAAAATAAATCGGAAAAAATTGCGATAGGAAATGCGGAACATAGCAGCCTGGAAAAGCAGATCCTGGTACAGATTCCAGATCATATTGTTTCGTGGTACAGAGTACATAAACGCGATCTTCCGTGGCGGAATCAGCCGGATGCATATCATGTATGGGTTTCAGAGATTATGCTTCAACAGACCCGTGTGGAGGCGGTGAAAGACTATTACAAGAGATTCTTAGAAGAACTTCCGACGGTGAAAGACCTGGCAGAGGCAGATGAGGATAAGCTGTTAAAGCTGTGGGAAGGTCTGGGGTATTATAATCGAGTGCGGAATATGAAGAAGGCGGCACAGCAGATCATGGTAGATTACGAGGGCATTTTCCCGGATCGTTATGAGGATATCCTTGAGTTAAAAGGAATTGGAAATTATACCGCCGGAGCAATCAGTGCATTTGCTTATGGGATCCCAAAACCGGCTGTAGATGGTAATGTTCTCAGGGTGATTACAAGACTTACCGCAAATGAAGAAGATATCATGAAACAAAAGGTACGCACGCATATTGAAAAAATACTGGAAGATGTGATTCCGAAGGATGCAGCAAGTGATTTTAATCAGGGTTTGATTGAATTAGGAGCGATTGTCTGTGTGCCAAACGGAGAACCAAAGTGTACAGAATGTCCGGTGGCACATCTGTGTGAAGCAAGGAAAAGAGATCTTATAGATGTGATTCCGGTAAAGAGTAAAGCAAAGGCAAGAAAGATTGAAGAACGAACGGTACTGCTGTTTAAAGATAACGATAAACTGGCAATCCGAAAGCGGCCGGTCAGGGGATTGCTTGCGGGACTCTATGAATTTCCGAATCTTCTGGGGGAATTGGATACTAAAGAAGTTACAGCATACTGCAAAGAGATTGGTCTGATGCCGGTCAGAATAAAGAAACTGGATACCGCAAAGCACATTTTTAGTCACATCGAGTGGCACATGACCGGATATGAAATAATCGTAGATGAACTGGAAAAGACAAACGAAGAACAGTTCTTATTTATCCATCCAAACGAAATTGAAAAAGCATATTCTATACCATCGGCATTCGAGGTATATACCCGTTATGCAGGCATTAACAGAGAAAATATATAGATGATACATATAAATAACAGAGATTTATCAGAAAAACGAATGCGTATTATGGGTGCTGACATGTTATGATAGTAATAGTGAGGAAAAAGGAGGATACTAGCATGGAGTTAGTAAAAGATTTGCCAGAGGTGTTCGAAGAGTTTGCAGAACAGCGCAAGAATTCATTCCTGGCAGTTAAGAAATTTAAAGATCAGGGGGTTCCGGTCATCGGATCTTACTGTACATATTTTCCGCAGGAGATTGCTATGGCGATGGGGGCAGCTACCGTAAGTTTATGTTCTACATCAGATGAGACCATTGCAGAGGCGGAGAAGGATCTTCCAAAGAATTTATGTCCATTGATCAAATCAAGCTACGGATTCGCAAAGAGTGATAAATGTCCATTCTTCCATTTTTCAGATGTTGTTGTGGGAGAGACAACCTGCGATGGAAAGAAGAAGATGTATGAGTATATGGGCGAGTTTAAAGATGTATTCGTAATGGAACTGCCAAATACACAGAGTGAGGCAGCGTTGCAGCTTTGGAAAGGTGAAATCATCCGTTTCAAGGAATATCTGGAGAAGAAATTTGATGTAACGATCACAGAGCAGCAGGTCCGCGAAGCGGTCAAATTAAATAATCGGGTAAGACAGTCATTAAAAGGCCTGTATGAAGTTATGAAGCACGATCCGGCACCGATTACGGGTCAGGAACTGTTCCATGTATTATATGGAAGTACTTTTAAGTTTGATAGAAAAGCAATCATTGGAGAAGTAGAAACTCTGACTGAGAAGATTGAGAAAGAATATGCCGAGGGCAATATGCTTGAGAAGAAACCAAGAATTCTGATCACAGGATGCCCGATTGGAGGTGTCACAGAGAAAGTTATCCGTGCAGTTGAAGATAACGGCGGAGTTGTAGTAACATATGAAAACTGTGGTGGCGCAAAATCCATCGACAAAATGATCGATGAAGAAAATCCAGATGTCTACGAAGCAATTGCAAGAAGATATCTGAATATCGGCTGTTCTGTAATGACACCGAATCCAAATCGTATTGATCTCTTAGACAGGCTGATCGATGAATACAAAGTTGACGGAGTGGTAGAGATGACGCTTCAGGCCTGTCATACATACAATGTGGAGACAAAAGCCATCCAGAAATTTGTCAACGAAAAGAAAGGTATTCCGTATATCAACGTAGAGACTGATTACTCACAGGCAGATATCGGACAGTTAAATACCAGAATTACAGCATTCCTTGAGATGTTATAAGAACTGGAATATTTTGAAAAAATAGAAGCAAATATGGGAATTAAAAAAAGGTTATCGTGTAAAAACGATAACCTTTTGATTTATTTATTTTGACATTTTAAAGAGTATAAAGCAAATGGTTTGTCAAATTCATTGATATGTTGATAAGACCATTCAACAATCTGTTCCTGAACCTTTGAGGTAAAAGCACCGGATAATCCATTCTCTTCTTCAAGGAGCTGTTCTAATTCGCGTAACGTTTGTTTGAAAATATGGTGCTGAGCCTTGTGTTCTTCATAATTAGGATAGGTTAATTCCCTTTGCAGCTGTTCTTCTGATGTAATATGAAATGTTGCAAAATCAGATAAGAAATCCAGAGTTTTCATTGCAACACTTTTCGAAGTATTCTCATCGCAACTTTCCACCAGCTTGTTAATGCGGTCAATAAGTTCCTGATGTTGAGTATCAATCATATCGAGACCGGTAAGTGGTCGGTCGGTATAGTCTGCATACATAGTTAAGATATCCTCCTAAATTAAATTGGCTGCTGTGACAACTTTGGTGCTTTTCTGGTCTGTGTGACATATACCAGCGGGTAAACAACGAATGCCATCACGATAGCTGCCGTTACATCCGTTACAGAATGCTGTTTCAAAAACATTGTAGATAAAATAATCAGCCCTGCAAGTATATAAGAAGCATATTGGATTCGTGGATGTTTCTTTAATTTTTTACTGTGGGCGATCGCTATAGATACTCCAAGCGAATTATATACATGAATACTAGGCAGAACATTGGTTGGTGTATCTGTGCGGTACAGAATCTTTACCATGTCTGTAAATATATTATCTCTGGTAAATACGGCCGGTCTTAAGTTCAGCCCGTTCGGGAAGACAGTACAGATTACCAGAAATGCAGTCATCCCTGCAATTAAAAATGTTGCCAGACGATAAAAATCCATTTTGCTTGTAAAAAAGAAATACAGGACAGTCACAGCAACAAATAAAAACCATAAGAGATAAGGTACAATAAATATCTCCAGGAACGGGATGTAATCATCAATCGGTGAATGGATGATGTAATAATGAACATTCGTGCGATGCTCGAGGTATGTAAACCAAGGCATATAAATGAAAATATATAACAATACCCATGCGTGGTTGTATTTTTTCAATATTTTTTTGGACCTGTCGATCAGTTTCATAAAAAAGACCCCTTTGTAAGAAACGTTTCTACATAGTTTATTCTTAATTCAGACCAGATTATAACATGAAAAAAAAGAATCAACAACAATGTTCACCAATTATTAATATTTTTAATGTTGATTTTCAAAAATCTGCATGTAATAATTCTTTTTTCCGACACGCAGAGCTCTGGAAGTACGAAGCGTCCAGACTGCTACGGGTGTCTTAAAGAAATTTTTTAAAAGCCATACGCTTGGATTTGGAAGATCATTTAATTTATAAGAAATAAAATCCGGACGACCAACAACATTACATAACAGATTTTCAACCGCAAAGCGAAGAGCCCATGCCGGATCTTTGTCTGATTGGGTAAGTCTTGAAGAAAGCTGTCCCCGTAAAATATGAGGTGCGTTCTTTTTGAACCACTGAAGTCCCATTGTATTGAAAGACTGTACCAGATAAGAGCCATCATAGTTTTGTAGCCGTTGGTATAATTTTTCGCAGATTTCCACAGAATCTGTAGGAATTTTCATTTCAATCAAAAGTGGAACCTGTCCGTGGACGAATTGTAAAACATCATCCAGGAGAGGAATTGTTTCAGAAGTACCGGAGAGCCGGCATTTCATAAGTTCTTTGGAAGTCAGGGATTCTACGGTCTCTTTTCGTCCACAGACACGCTCCAGGGTGTCATCATGGAAAACCACAAGATTGCCGTCTGCAGATAAATGAATATCCAATTCAATGCCGTATCCCATGGCAATTGCCTTGCGGAAAGAAAGCATGGAATTTTCCGGAATACCATGGTTGATGTTGTGATATCCCCGATGGGCGAACATAATCCCGTAATAGGCTGCCATACGTTTCTTAAAGGACAGTCTTGGACCGATCATAAAAAGATAAAGCATAAACAATATGACGATAATTAAAACCAGCCATTTCATAAAATAATCCCTCCTTGACCTATGATTTGGTAATGATTTTTAATTTACCGGATTCCAGGCAGACGTTGATATGTGTCTGCTTCAATACCGGTTCGCCATCCGTATGTACCGGGTGTGCCAGATTGCTGACGATATCTACCTTTCTGCAGGAATAGATATGGATGCCACGGAATCTGGTATGCCATCCTTTAAATGCAGTTGGTAACAGTGCCAGTACTTTTAATTTTGGAAGACCGGACACTACGATGACATCCAGTTTGTCATCCGAACAGTCTGCATTTGGACAGAATTTAAAACCGCCGCCTTCATAAGGAAGATTCATAGCGGTGGCAAAATAAACTTTTTCAAAAGTCAGAGGTGACTGATCATCCATGGTGACCGTCATCTTGTCCAGACGCATGGAAAATAACATCTGAAGGGCGACGCCAACGTAAGAGAGTTTTCCAAGTTTTAATTTATTCAGGAAACGTTTGAGTGGAGAGACCATGACCTGATGGCAGACCCCTGCATCAAAACCAATACCGGTACTGACGATGAAACGCTGTGACTTTTCTTCATAAGAAAGACGTCCGACATTCAATTCCCTGGTGTTTTTTGATTGAAGGATCATCTCCAACGCTTCTTTGGAATCTGTAGGAAGGTGCATGCCTCTGGAAAAATCATTGCTGGAGCCGATGGGAATGTATCCGAGAGTGACCTTGGAAAGATTGCGGATTCCATTGACCACTTCATTGATCGTTCCGTCACCACCGAGAACAACAATCGTATGTGGCTCGTCGTCTGCGGTGATAGAGGCTGTGATATCTGTTGCATGTTTCTGATATTTTGTAAAATAAACTTCGTAGTCTACTCCTCGTTCTTTTAAAATATCTTCAAGTTCTTTCCATAACTGAATGCCCAGGCCTGATCGGGCATTCGGGTTCGTGATAAATGTATACATAGGATTCCTCCTGTGGTAAATAATCAGAACAATCCGTCAAGATAGATTGAAAGGGAACGGCGCATATTTCCTTCGAAATCAGCATTACCGCTCTTCAAACACCATTCAAAAACATTACCGATGACGATCATACGGATGTCTGTAGTTACGTCTTCCAGATCTGTGTGAAGTTCGATCACGTTTGCATCGATGGCCCGTTTGAGGTAGTCATGTACCGTGACAATAGGATATGGGCGCTCGGTACGGATCAGTGGGTTCAGAGACTGATTCTGCGGAGTGTAGTAGTTTGACATAAATGTTACTCCTAATTCCTGACAGTAGTGCACATAATTCAGATAAACTTCAATGATTGTTTTCTTAGCTTCATTGGCAGAAGCCGGCAGATCTAATAATTCAGGGTTGATACTTGGTTGTTCTTCTATATAGTAAGAAAGCAGGTCATCCTTGGTCTTGAAATGATGATAAAAACTTCCGTTGGATACTCCCGCTTCTTCGCAGATATTTTTGATGGAAAGGTGGTCGTATCCCTTCTTCTGTAAAATGTTTTTCGCGGCGCGGAAAATCTTATCTTTGGTTTCTTTGGATTTTAACTGCTGTTTTGATAATTCCGTTGTTTCTTGGTTCATAATAATCCCCTTTTTTACAGTTATTCTATAGCCTTAAGTATAACATGACAGACGGTGCTTTGCAAGAAAACAGAGTGAACTCGGTTTGCGCAAAAATATGATTTTCAGAGGTCCCCGCGGAACTGGTCAAAAGAAGGAGAACGTTGCAGAACAGAAAAAATTCAGATATAATAAATAATACTGTTTTTGGACAGAACATGTACATTAAATAAGTAAGGAAGGATGCATTACATGGATATTAATCAGAAAATTACAGAAGAGTTGAACGTGAAGAGATGGCAGGTAGATGCCGCAGTCAAATTGATTGATGAAGGTAATACGATTCCGTTTATTGCAAGATATAGAAAAGAAGCAACGGGTACGCTGGATGATGAACAGCTTCGTAAACTGCATGAGAGACTCCTTTATCTTAGAAATCTGGAAGAGAAAAAGGAACAGGTATTGTCAAGTATCGAGGAACAGGGAAAATTGACTGAAGAATTAAAGGCACAGATCCTCGCTGCAGAGACGTTGGTGGTTGTGGATGATCTTTATCGACCATATCGTCCGAAACGAAGAACAAGAGCGATCATTGCGAAAGAGAAAGGTTTAGAACCACTGGCAATGTTGATCACACTTCAAAAGGCAGACAAACCATTAGATGAGATTGCCGCAGAATATCTGGATACAGAAAAAGGAGTGGAATCCGTGGAAGATGCTATTGCGGGAGCGAAAGACATCATCGCCGAGAGCATTTCAGATGAGGCGGATTATCGTATCTGGATCCGCAAACAGACAATGCAGAAAGGCGTGATCGTTTCAGCGGCAAAGGATGCAGAGGCCGAGTCCGTCTATGAGATGTACTATGATTTTGAGGAGCCGGTGAAAAAGCTGGCAGGGCACAGAATTCTGGCATTGAACCGTGGAGAAAAAGAAAAATTCTTAACAGTTAAGATTGAAGCCCCGGAGGACGATGTGATCCGCTATCTGGAGAAGAAAGTCATCCGCAGGGACAATGCGTATACTATGTCGGCATTGAAAGAGGCAATTCAGGATGCCTACAAACGCCTGATCGCACCGGCTATCGAGAGGGAGATCCGCAGCGAACTCACGGAGAAAGCAGAAGATGGAGCAATCGAAGTATTTAAAAAGAACTTAGAGCAGCTTCTGATGGCGCCGCCAATCGCAGGACATACAGTTCTGGGCTGGGATCCGGCATTCCGTACCGGATGTAAACTGGCGGTGGTAGATCCAACGGGCAAAGTTATCGGGACAACGGTTATCTACCCAACTGCACCGACAACCCCGAAGAAGATTGAAGCTTCCAAGAAATTATTAAAAGAGATCATCAAGAAATACAATATTACGCTGATCTCTGTAGGAAACGGTACAGCGTCCAGAGAATCAGAGATGTTTATTGTAGATCTGTTAAAAGAGATCCCTCAGAAAGTACAGTATGTGATTGTAAGTGAAGCCGGAGCATCCGTGTATTCTGCAAGTAAACTGGCCAGTGAAGAGTTTCCGAAATTTGATGTGGGACAGAGAAGTGCAACGTCTATCGCAAGACGACTACAGGATCCGCTGGCAGAGCTGGTTAAGATCGATCCTAAAGCCATTGGAGTCGGACAGTATCAGCATGATATGAACCAGAAAAAATTATCTGAGGCATTGTCAGGAGTGGTAGAAGATTGTGTCAACAGAGTCGGTGTCGATCTGAATACAGCATCTGCACCGTTATTGTCGTATATTTCAGGTATTTCTTCCGCAATTGCAAAGAATATTGTAGTTTATCGCGAAGAAAACGGTAGATTCGAGAGCAGAAAAGAACTTTTGAAAGTTGCCAAATTAGGACCGAAAGCATATGAACAGTGTGCCGGATTCATGCGCATCCAGGGGGGAAGCAACCCGTTAGACGGAACTAGCGTACATCCGGAGTCTTACGAGGCAGCGGAGAAATTATTAAAGAAACAGGGGTTTGCGGCAGAAGATGTGGCAGCAGGAAGATTGTCAGGGTTATCACTAACCATCGGAGATTACAAGAAACTTGCAGAGGAACTGGACATCGGCGAGATTACCTTAAGAGATATCGTAAAGGAATTAGAAAAACCGGCGAGAGATCCTCGTGATGAGATGCCGAAACCAATCCTCAGGACAGATGTGTTAGAGATGAAAGATCTGACCGAGGGCATGGTCTTGAAAGGAACTGTAAGAAATGTTATCGATTTCGGTGCATTTGTAGATATCGGGGTACATCAGGACGGATTGGTGCATATTTCTGAAATGACAGACCGCTACATCAAACATCCACTGGAGGTTGTAAGTGTCGGCGATATTGTTGATGTCAAAGTCATGAGTGTTGACTTGAAGAAAAAACGTATCCAATTGACAATGAAAGGAATCTCGTAAATATTTTGTAAGAACTTCACTAAGGAGGTTTTACGTTGATAAGTACGTTATTAAAAGAGGTAAAAGAATATAAGAGGGCATCGTTTATCACGCCCGTATTTATGATACTGGAAGTATTGATGGAAATGATCATTCCGTATTTGATGGCGTCGATCATTGACAAAGGTGTCAATGCAGGAGATATCGATCATATTTACAAGGTCGGGGCGATCATGGTAGTGGCAGCGGCTTTGGGGTTGTTTGCAGGAATCGGTGGCGGTCGCTTTGGAGCAAAAGCATCTGCCGGATTCGCAAAGAATTTAAGAGAAGCGATGTTTAACAACATCCAGACATTTTCATTTGCTAATATTGATAAATATAGTACAGCGGGACTGGTTACACGTCTGACGACAGATGTTACCAATATTCAGAATGCATATCAGATGATTTTAAGAATGTTCGTACGTTCTCCTATCAGTCTGATCTGTGCAATGTTCATGGCATTTACGATTAACACAAGGATTGCAAGTATTTATCTGGTGGCAGTTATCGTGCTTGGAATCGTATTGACGTTCATCATGCTCCATGCGACGAGATATTTCCAACAGGTATTTCCGAAGTATGATGAGTTAAATGCGTCCGTACAGGAAAATGTATCTGCAATCCGCGTGGTCAAGGCATATGTAAGAGAAGAACAGGAGACAGAAAAATTCCACAAAGCCAGCTTAAATATTTACAAACTGTTCGTAAAAGCAGAGTGTAATATTGTCTACAACATGCCACTGATGCAATTTACCGTCTATGGCTGTATTCTTCTGATCAGTTGGGTGGGTGCGAAGATGATCGTGACATCATCACTGACCACCGGAGAGTTGATGAGTCTTTTGACTTACTGTATGAATATTCTGATGAGTCTGATGATGATGTCGATGGTATTTGTTATGGTTTCTATGAGTACCGCAAGTGCGGAGCGTGTGGCAGAAGTATTAAACGAGACCAGTAATCTGAAGAACCCGGAACATCCGGTGATGGAGGTTCCGGACGGCAGAATCGTATTTGACCATGTAGACTTTGCATATCGAAAAGACAGTGAAGAGAATGTATTGAAAGACATTAATCTGGACATTAAATCCGGAGAGACAATCGGCATTATCGGCGGAACAGGAAGTGCCAAGACTAGTCTGGTCAATCTGATCAGCCGTCTGTATGATGTGACCGGAGGTAAAATTACGGTAGGCGGGATAGATGTTCGCGACTATGATATGGAAGTATTGCGAAATAAAGTGGCCGTCGTTCTTCAGAATAATGTCCTTTTCTCCGGTACGATTTATGAGAATTTGCGCTGGGGAGACAAAGAGGCGACAGACGAAGAATGTCAGGCAGCGTGCAGACTGGCGTGCGCAGATGAATTTATCCAGAATTTTCCGAATGGGTACAATACGCACATTGAACAGGGCGGAAGCAATGTGTCCGGTGGACAGAAACAGAGACTCTGTATTGCCAGGGCATTGCTTAAGAAACCGAAAATCCTGATTTTAGACGACAGTACCAGCGCGGTGGATACAACGACAGATGCGAAGATCAGAAGAGCATTCAAAGAAGAAATACCGGATACGACGAAACTTATTATTGCGCAGCGAATTTCCAGTGTGCAGGATGCGGACCGCATAATTGTCATGGAAGAGGGATGCATCAACGGATTTGATACCCATGAGAATCTGTTAAAGAATAATGAGATTTACAGAGAAGTATATGAGTCACAGACGAAGGGCGGCGGTGATTTCGATGAGAAAGAAGGTGTGTAAAAGATGCCAGGACCGATGAATAGAGGACCGGTGGGAATGAAACCGGGAGTAGAGCATCCGGGGAAATTATTTGTGCGTTTGTTGCGCTATATTTTCCGGGAATATAAGATCCAGTATATTGTGGTAATGATTCTGATCATTGTGAGTGTTCTTGCAAATGTGCAGGGAACAATGTTCACTAAAGATTTGATCGATAAATATATTACACCGTTTTTACTTACAGAGAATCCGAATTTTGCACCGTTAGCACATGCGATCGTGAAAGTGGCAGCGTTTTACGGAATAGGAGTTATCTCTACTTATGCTTATAACCGTATTATGATCAATGTGACACAGGGAACTCTAAAGAATTTAAGAAATGAACTGTTTGAACATATGGAGAGACTGCCGATTCGTTATTTTGATACCCATGCACATGGTGATATTATGTCTATTTATACCAATGATATAGACACCCTGAGACAGATGATCAGTATGAGTATTCCTCAGGTGGTAAACAGTGCATTTACTATCATTAGTGTATTTATCAGCATGCTGATCTTAAGCGTGCCACTGACCATTGTGACAATGATTATGGTAGCAATCATGATCTTCTGTTCAAAGAGAGCGGGAGGAATGAGTGGAAAATATTTCCGTAAACAGCAGAAAGACCTGGGAGCAGTCAACGGTTACATTGAAGAAATGATGAACGGACAGAAGGTTATCAAGGTTTTCTGCCATGAGGAAGAGAGTAAAGAAAGATTCAAAGAGCTGAATAATGAATTGTTTGACAGCGCGGATAAGGCAAACACTTATGCAAATATTTTAGGACCGATTAATGCACAGCTTGGAAATATCAGTTACGTTGTCTGCGCAATCGTTGGAGGAGCATTTGCACTTAGTGGATTTGGCGGACTGACTTTGGGCGGGCTGGCAAGCTTCCTGACCTTTAATAAGAGTTTTAGTATGCCGATCAATCAGATCAGTATGCAGTTGAATGCGATTGTAATGGCACTTGCAGGTGCAGATCGTGTGTTTAAACTCCTGGACGAAGAGGTGGAAGCAGACGAAGGTTACGTGACACTGGTAAATGTAACAGAAAGGCAGGGTGTTCTGGAAGAATCTGAGAAAAGAACCGGGCGTTGGGCATGGAAACATGTACACCAGGCGGACGGAAGCGTGGATTACATTGAGTTAAAGGGTGATGTTGTGTTTGAGGATGTAGACTTTGGCTACAACCCGAATAAGATTGTTTTGCATGATGTAAATCTTTATGCACAGCCGGGACAGAAAATTGCCTTTGTTGGTTCAACAGGTGCCGGAAAGACGACAATCACGAATCTGATCAACCGTTTTTATGATATCCAGGATGGAAAAATCCGGTACGATGGAATCAATATTAATAAAATCAAAAAGGCAGATCTTCGCAGATCGTTGGGAATTGTACTGCAGGATACGCACTTGTTCACCGGAACAGTAAAAGAAAATATTCGTTTTGGAAATCTGAATGCGACGGATGAAGATGTAGCGGCAGCGGCAAAACTTGCTAATGCCGACGGTTTTATTCGGAGATTGCCTGACGGTTATGATACGATGCTTTATGGAGACGGTGCGAATTTGAGTCAGGGACAGAGACAACTTCTTGCAATCGCAAGAGCGGCGGTTGCAGATCCACCGGTACTGATTCTTGACGAGGCGACAAGTTCTATTGATACGAGAACAGAGCGTATCGTACAGGATGGAATGGATAAACTGATGCATGGAAGAACGACATTTGTGATCGCACACAGATTGTCTACAGTAAGAAATTCCGATTGTATTATGGTACTTGAACAGGGGCGGATCATTGAACGAGGAACTCATGATCAGCTCATTGAAGAACAGGGAAGATATTACCAGCTGTATACAGGAAAGAAAGCGAGCTAGAACGGCAATATTATTTTGAAGGAAAAAACAGAGAGGTTGCAATATGAGCAGAGGTACAGAATTCCTGGAAAATGTAACGGAAAAACTGAAGATAAGAATTGCAAAAGTCGGTACATCTATTGAAGAAGTGCAGAAGGATATCGCGAATATGAATGATTATTACTGGGATAATTACACAGAAATGGACCAGTATGGTTATGAAAATTATGATAATCAGCAGGCACTTTTGGCTCAGGTAAATGCGAACCAGGAGAATTTTAAATATCAGCATCGACTTAAAAAGATGCTGGATTCTCCATTTTTTGGAAGCGTGGATTTCGTATATGAGGACGAGGATGAGCCGGAGACTTTTTATATCGGAATTGGAAATTTTGCGGAAGAACGGGGACATGTCCCGTTAATCTATGACTGGCGTGCTCCGGTCAGTGGCCTGTTCTATGATTATGATAAAGGTGTGGCGTCCTATGAAGCACCCGGTGGTACGATGAACGGGGAAATTTTATCTAAGTGGCAGTATAAGATCCGCGGCGGAAAGATGGTCTATGAGTTTGAAAGCGATATGAAGATCGACGATGATATTTTGAAACAGGAATTGGGAACCAACAGTGATGTGAAGTTAAAAAATATTGTCCGCACGATCCAGAAAGAACAGAATGCGATCATCCGCAATACCAAGGATAAGATTATGGCAATCCAGGGGGTGGCAGGAAGTGGCAAGACATCTGTTGCCCTTCACCGGATTGCATATCTTTTATACCATGACAGAGAACATCTGAACTCGTCAAACATATTGATCCTGTCACCGAACAGCGTATTTTCGGATTATATTTCTCATATTTTACCGGAACTGGGAGAAGAGAATATCCAGGAAATGAGTTTTGACTTATTTGCTTACCAGGAACTGCAGGGTGTGGCAGCAGACTGTGAGGACAGGTATCATCAGATTGAAAAGAAGATGAAATACTGGAGCAAGGAAGATGAGGAACGTTTCCGTTTCAAACAGTCTAAAGATTTTGTGGAAGCAGTGGAAGGATTTATGATTGAACTGGAGGACCGTCTGGTAGATTTTCACGAGGTCCGATATAAAGGAATGACAAAATCTGCATCAGATATTATGAATTTCTTTTATTTTAAATTTATGGATATCCCACTGCTGTCTCGAATGGATGCGGTGATGGATTATTTTATCGATGAGTATGAGACATTGACGGGGAGAAATATATCCGAAGAAGGTCTTCTGGAGATTAAAGAAAAATTTGATAAAATGTATACGACAAAGGATATTTATGAGATTTATAACTGGCTGCTGGAAGAATATGGTTATTCGGGACTTCCCCAAAAAGCACCGGAGAAACGTGTGCTGGCATATGAGGACGTGTATCCGATCCTGTATTTGAAATATAAATTGTGTGCCAATGCTTCCAGAAGGAATATCCGTCATCTGGTCATTGATGAGATGCAGGATTATTCTTATCTGCAGTATGTAATCTTAAGTAAGATTTTTAACTGCAATATGACGATCCTGGGAGATAAGGCTCAGACAGTAGATGACAGGGTGCAGGATGTATTAAAATTTCTCCCGAAAGTATTCGGCAAAAAAATCCGAAAAATCGAGATGAACAAGAGTTATCGGAATACGACAGAGATTGCAGAGTATGCGGGAAACTTCTCGGAAGAAAAGGGCACAGAGTATTTGGACCGGCACGGAAAAGAGGTGGAGGTCTGTCATTTCGAGGACAGAAATCAGGCAATAAAAGATATTTTAGAAAAGATTTCGGTGGGTCCGTCCGGCTACGAGACGGCAGCAATCCTCACGATGACTGAGAAGGAGGCAGAAAATGCCTATGAATATCTGCGGACGATCAGAGGAGATGTGGCCTATATCAACAGAGACAGTTCCAGGTTTAACCGCGGAATTACGGTGACGACATTTTATATGGCAAAAGGACTGGAATTTGACCAGGTATTCATACTTGATGGGGAAAAAGAAAATCCGTTATACGGACAGTTTCAATATATCAGCGCAACGAGAGCATTGCATGAACTTTATATATTTGAGAAAAATTAATGGATAGCACTTGATAAATTCAGACAGTAACACTATAATAAAAACAGATATTAAGATTTCTTCGGGGTAGGGTGACATTGCAGGATGAATTCCCAACCGGCGGTATAGTCCGCGAACCATTTTATGAATGGCCGATCTGGTGACATCGCAAGATGGATTCCAGAACCGACAGTATAGTCTGGATGAGAGAAGGAGCAGAGAATATTTAAAAGGCTTTTACCCTGATGCATTTTAATGTGTCAGGGATTTCTTTTTTTCTGCAATCTTACGATGAGATTTTAATATGAATAACATTGCTAAGAGAAGGAGAATGAGTATGAGTATGAATTCAGAAACAAAGGCAGTAACCGGAAAATCAAAAGTAGGTGTAAGAAGAATGGTACAGATTGCGATGCTGGCAGCAGTTGCAGTTATCCTGATGGCATTTGAGATACCGCTTCCGTTTGCACCGGCATTTTATAAGATTGATTTCAGTGAGGTGCCTGTATTGGTCGGATGCTTTGCCCTTGGACCAACAGCCGGAATTGTGATTGAATTGTTAAAGATTGTGCTTCATATGCTGATCCATGGAACACAGACAGCGGGAGTAGGGGATCTTGGAAACTTTTTGGTAGGATGTGCATTTGTACTTCCTGCAGCAATCATTTACAAAAAGAAGAAGACAAGAGCACATGCAATTGCAGGTATGGTAACAGGAACTGTTTTTATGGTAGTTGCCGGCTGTTTTATTAATGCATTTGTATTATTACCAACATATGCAAAAGCATTTGGAATGCCGATTGATGCGCTGGTGGGAATGGGAACAGCAGTAAATAGTCACATTAACAGTCTGACAACATTTGTTATGTTTGCAGTAGCACCATTTAACTTATTAAAAGGCGTATTAGTATCCCTGATCGTATATTTGATCTATAAGAAGATTAGCCCGATTTTTAAAATAGGGGCATAACACATTTGAAAAGGACCAAAAAAGAAACTTCTGTTTGGAAGTTTCTTTTTTATATGTAGTTGTGTTATAATCATAAAGCAATTGAGGGGGAGCCATAATTTTTGAGTGGAAGAAGATGATTATATTATGATAGTAGAAAGCAAAAGTGAAAAAGAGACTTACAATCTTGGATATGAAATGGGCAACAAGGCAACCGCCGGACAGGTATTTACACTAATCGGAGACCTTGGAGTAGGCAAGACAATCTTTACGAAAGGTCTTGCGGCAGGTCTTGGCGTGGAGGAATCTGTCAGCAGCCCGACATTTACCATCGTACAGATTTACGAGGAAGGTCGTCTTCCGTTTTATCATTTTGATGTATACAGAATTGGTGATGTGGAAGAGATGGATGAAATCGGATATGAAGATTATATTTACGGAGATGGAGTCAGTCTGATCGAGTGGGCGAATCTGATCGAAGAGATATTGCCGGAACATTATACTGAGATTAAGATAGAAAAAGATTTGGAAAAAGGATTTGATTATCGGAGGATTAGCATATGCGAATATTAGCATTAGACAGTTCTGGACTTGTTGCAAGCGTGGCGGTTGTAGATAGTACAGAAGCAGGAGAAGAACTGATTGCAGAATATACGGTGAATTATAAAAAGACGCATTCACAGACATTGCTGCCGATGTTGGATGAAGTATCCAAAATGATTGAGCTGGATCTGAATACGGTAGATGCAATTGCAGTAGCAGGAGGTCCGGGGTCATTTACCGGATTAAGAATCGGTTCTGCGACAGCGAAAGGGCTGGGACTTGCTCTGAAGAAACCTTTGGTACATGTACCTACACTGGAGGGGCTTGCATATAATCTATATGGCTCTTCGGACATTGTTTGCCCGATCATGGATGCGAGAAGAGGGCAGGTATATACCGGAATTTATCGTTTTGAAGATGACAAACTGATCGTAGTAGAAGATCAGATGGCAATCAGCATAGAAGAATTGGGAGAACGGCTAAAGAAATATAACAGTAAAGTTGTATTTTTAGGTGATGGAGTCCCGGTATTTAGAGAGAGACTTACGGATGAGATTATGAAAGACTGTGAGATTGCATTTGCACCGGCAAATATGAACCGACAGCGGGCCGCGTCTGTGGGTGCGCTTGGTGTGCGCTATTATAAAGCCGGTAAGATTGAGACAGCAGCAGAGCATCAGCCGGATTATCTTCGTGTATCGCAGGCAGAGCGTGAGAGAAAAGAACGTCTGAAACAGGAAAAAGCGACAGACAGGTAATGAGCTGAAACTGTTATAAATGACTAAAAGGGGTAGGAATGTGGAGATACGAGAGATTCGTACGGAGGATATTGCACAGATTGCGAAACTGGAACAAGAGATTTTCTCTGATGCCTGGAGTGACAATGCAATCCGTGAAACTTGGAATCAGGAACAGAGTATTATGTCAGGTGCGTTTGAGTCAGGACAGCTAAAAGGTTATTTGATTGTTTATTATGTTCTGGATGAACTGGAGGTTGCAAGGATTGCAGTGAGTCCGTCGGGAAGACGACAGGGAATTGCAGGAGCATTATTAGAAAATCTTGAGAAGAAAAGTGAAGAACTTGGGATTACCAGATGGCTTCTGGATGTCCGGGAGAACAATCAAGCGGCAATCGCACTTTATAAAAAATACGGTTTTTCAGAAAATGGAAAACGAAAGAATTTTTATACGAATCCGACAGAATCTGCAATATTAATGAGCAGAGATACTGGAAGACAGGTGGAAAATCTGACAGCAGTTTCCACTAGGAAATGTCATGGAGTATCGTTATAATGTGGGCGTAACAGGAGAACAAAGTGACGACAGATTCACAGGAGGATATGTATGCGCCAGTATAAAAATACAGTGAGAGAAACAAAAGAAACCGAAAAAATTGTTTGTAACAGATGCGGAAAAGAGATTCTTGTTGCGAAGGGGATACCGCAAGAAGATGTCCTGCAAGTAACAAAACGTTGGGGATACTTTTCAAAAAAAGACAATCAGGTGGATTGTTTTGATCTGTGTGAGGACTGTTACGATGAATGGGTAGACGGTTTCAAGATTAAAATAGATCATGAATCATGAGGTAAAATATGTTAGATGTATGTTTGTTAGGAACTGGCGGCATGATGCCGCTTCCATACCGGTGGCTGACATCACTGATGGTGCGCTATAACGGAAGTTCATTGTTGATTGATTGCGGGGAGGGCACTCAGATTGCGATTAAAGAACGCGGATGGAGCTTCAAGCCCATTGATGTGATCTGCTTTACTCATTATCATGGAGACCATATCAGTGGCCTCCCGGGACTTTTGCTTACAATGGGAAATGCAGACCGAACAGAGCCATTGACATTGATAGGTCCGAAGGGGCTGGAAAGAGTAGTAAATGCCCTGCGTGTGATAGCCCCGGAACTTCCATTTGCGATCAAATATATAGAGATCACCGAACCGGCGCAGACTTTTGAGATGAATGGATACCGGCTGAAAGCCTACAGAGTCAACCATAATGTATTATGTTATGGCTATACAATGGAAGTGGATCGTGCCGGCAAATTTGATGTGGAGAGAGCCAATGCGGCGCAGATTCCGCAGAGATACTGGGGGGCCTTGCAAAGAGGAGAAACAGTAAAAGATGGGGAAGCAATATATACGCCCGATATGGTGCTTGGACCTGCGCGAAAAGGCTTGAAACTCACGTATTGTACAGATACGAGACCAACGGATTCTATCCGGAATCATGCAAAAGAATCAGATTTGTTTATTTGCGAAGGAATGTACGGTGAGAAAGATAAGCAGAAAAAAGCAAAAGAATATAAGCATATGACATTTTATGAAGCTGCAAAGCTGGCAAAAGAAGCCGGGGTAAATGAAATGTGGCTGACACATTACAGTCCGTCACTTACAAGACCAGAAGAATATATGGAAGAAGTAAAAGCTATCTTTCCAAATTCTGTAGCAGCAAAAGATGGACAGACAGTGGAGTTGACATTTACAGATTGAGGAAAGGCATAGTTATGGACGAGAAGAAAGATGTATTGATTCTTGCAATTGAAAGTTCTTGTGATGAGACAGCGGCGGCAGTGGTAAAGAATGGAAGAGAAGTACTGTCAAATATTATCTCTTCTCAGATTGCACTGCATACTTTGTATGGAGGAGTAGTGCCGGAGATCGCATCCAGAAAACATATCGAGAAGATTAATCAGGTGATTGAAGCAGCCATGGACGAGGCAGGAGTTACTCTGGATGATATAGATGCGATTGGAGTAACTTACGGTCCGGGGTTGGTAGGAGCTTTACTTGTCGGGGTGGCAGCAGCAAAAGCAATCGCATATGCAGCAAAGAAACCATTGGTGGGAGTCCATCATATTGAGGGGCATATTGCAGCTAATTTTATAGAACATAAAGAACTGAAGCCACCATTTTTTGCGTTGGTCGTATCAGGGGGACACACCCATCTGGTAAGGGTAAAGGACTATGGTAAATTCGATATTATCGGGAGAACCAGAGATGATGCGGCAGGAGAGGCTTTTGATAAAGTAGCGAGAGCAATCGGACTGGGTTATCCGGGAGGACCGAAGATCGATAAAGTATCAAAAGAAGGAAATCCGGAAGCAATCGCATTCCCGCGCGCACATATTGACGATGCACCATATGATTTCAGCTTTAGTGGTGTGAAATCAGCAGTGTTAAATTATATTAACGGATGCCAGATGAAAGGGATTGAGTATAAACAGGCAGATATTGCGGCGTCTTTCCAGAAAGCAGTTACAGACGCTCTGGTAGAGCGCGCAATGCATGCGGTAGAAGAATATCATATAGACAAATTTGCGATCGCCGGTGGAGTGGCTTCCAATAGCGCGCTTCGTGCAGCAATGAAAGCAGCGTGTGAGGAGAGAAATGTAGAGTTTTATTATCCATCGCCGATATTTTGCACTGACAATGCAGCCATGATTGGAGTGGCAGCATATTATGAATATATGAATGGTACAAGGCATGGATGGAATCTTAATGCGGTTCCGAACTTGAAACTTGGAGAACGCTATGAAGAAAAATAAGAAAAAATGCACTGCGATTGTTCTGGCAGCAGGGCAGGGGAAACGAATGGGCAGTGTTGTCCAGAAACAATATATAGAATTAAATGACAAACCGGTAATCTGCTATACATTAGATAATTTTGAACAATCTGAGATCATCGATAATATCATTATGGTCGTAGGAGAGGGACAGGAGGAGTATGTCCGTAAAGATATAATCACTCAGTATCATTATGAGAAGGTATCGATGATCGTTCCGGGTGGAAAAGAACGTTATCATTCCGTATGGGAGGGACTGAAAGCATTAAAAAGACAGGAAGAGGCGTTAGAAGAGCCGGATAAGACTGCCTATGTCTTTATCCATGACGGCGCAAGGATGTTTGCAGATGAGGCTATCTTAGAACGTGGATATGAGACCGTAGAAGAATACAAAGCATGCGTGGCAGGTATGCCCAGTAAAGATACCATTAAGCTCGTAGACGATTCTTGTCAGGCAGTAGATACGCCGGAACGCAAATACGTGTGGGCGGTCCAGACCCCACAGATTTTTGACCGCAGATTGATTACAGAAGCATATGCCAGGCTTATGGAAAAAGAAGAAGTATTTGTCACAGATGATGCAATGGTTGTGGAGAAAATAATGGGGCTTCCGGTGAAGTTATTTGAAGGAAGTTATACCAATATTAAACTGACAACACCAGAGGATTTGGACATCGCAAAAGTTTTTTTGAAAAAAGTTGAAAAAGTTTAGAAAAAGTATTGACAGAATAAGAAACCCTGTGCTAGAATACATCTTGTCGCGAGCGATGCGGCAAACAAATGAATATGTGGAGAGGTATCGAAGTGGTCATAACGAGGCGGTCTTGAAAACCGTTTGTCCGCGAGGGCACGTGGGTTCGAATCCCACCCTCTCCGCTTTTAAATTCTTAAAAAGGTTTTGCGAAAGCAAAATTTTTTTTTGACTGTTGAGTGATCGACTGATTTGGAGAAATACCCAAGCTGGCCGAAGGGGCTCCCCTGGAAAGGGAGTAGGTCGTTAATAGCGGCGCGAGGGTTCAAATCCCTCTTTCTCCGTTTGCTGATTTAGAAGTGATATTTCTTGATCGGCTATATATACTTGAGTAGTTGCCTGATTGATAGAGAAAACAGTGCATTAATAAAATGTAAAATACATCTTGACAATGGCTAATGCAATGTGATAGTATATACAAGCTGTCACGTGAAACGAGTCTGGAAAGCACTGCGGTTCACAATTGACAACAAATTAGAATAAAAATGTTGTTGACAAATGCCGACAAACATGATATTCTAGTAAAGCTTTCGAAAACAACTTGTAAAGAGATGATTCGAAAAGCTGAAAAAATAAATCGAAAAAAGTTCTTGACAAGCTGAATGAGATATGATAATCTATTAAAGCTGTCGCGAACAACGATGAAGCAAAGAACCTTGATAATTAAACAATAGACAACAACCCTGAAAATTCTAAACGAGAATTATTCAGAACAAGACATTAAATGTCGAACCTTAAACAGTAAAAGGATAAGAAAGCTAGTAGTTTTCTTGGACTGGAACGAACTTGATTTTAAATCCGAGTCAAATCGGAGTTAAGATTTTTTAACGAGAGTTTGATCCTGGCTCAGGATGAACGCTGGCGGCGTGCTTAACACATGCAAGTCGAGCGAAGCGCTTAAGAAAG
>CAKRJP010000009.1 GCA_934351835.1 uncultured Lachnospiraceae bacterium | reverse complement strand
CATAGATATTTTGGAAGAGAAAAATCTGGCAATGAAAGATTAAATGGTGGAAAGATGAACTATGTAGAAGATAAAATTGTTATAAATGCAGAGCGTGAAAATGGGAAATGGCTAATGGTAAGGTTGTTAATATCCCTGGGATTATTACTGATAGTAGTAGATATGAGAGATGAAATATTTGTTGATGTCCTGGGCAGTATTGTAGCAATTATTTTATTTGGATCTTGGATAGGTGCTCTTGTAGTGTCTACATGGTTACAATATTATACTTTGATTATGGATGAAAGAGGCTGCACAAAGCAATTTCTTTTTTATAAAAGAAAGTATACATGGGATGAGTTGGTTGTGAAACAGATATATACCTCGTATGTGTATTCTTTTGATTATTATAAAGAGGGAGTACTTTTTTCAACCAGTCAGAATCTTGGGAAAAATGAAAAACATAATATTAGTAGTTATTTTTGGAAGCATCCATTTAGCTGTTTCCTTGTAAATTTTAAAGGGACATACACAATTCCATATGATAATAAATATAAGGACATGATGCGTTTCTGTGAAGTAGATAAAAAATATTTCCTTCAAAAGATGAATGATTGGGGTGTTTCTTTAACGCATTTGAATACTTTGGGAAGAAGTGAAGAAGAAAAACGAGAGTACATAGAGAATAAGAAAAATGAGCTTCAAAGATCATCGGTTATAGTGCAGGGAAGTCTGGACTGGCGAAAAAGTATGTTAACAGGCGAACTGGTATTACTGGTATCTACGTTGGTGCTGATCCTGACAGAAATGACGGTGAAACAGGGAAACATAGCGGTTATGATTCTTGTTGTGATGTTTGGTAGCGGGAGTATCTTGTGGGCACTTAATATCTGGTACAATCTTTATACGGTGATTATAGATGAGCGTGGCTGCACGAAGATTCTGGGAAAGTACCGGAAAAGATATTTGTGGGAAGAGTTGCAGGTTCGAAAAATTTGTACACCGATAGGAAGTTATCGGGAGGGAATACTGTTTGCGACAAAGCAAAAGTTCCCACATTTAAGAGATCCGAGAACATATTTTTTAATGCACCCATTCAGTAGTTTTGTAGTGAATTTTAAAGGTCAAAACATGGGATCGGGAGTAAATAATGGTTATTACGATAAATCAATAGAAAAATGTTCGGTAGATAAGAAACTATTACTGGCACGATTAGCCGAATGGGGGATCGAATTAGAAGATACAAGGTTCCGAAAATAGGAGAGCATATGATGGGGAAAAAGGCAGATCAAGAAGATAAATTAGTTGTGGAATTACATGTGTATGCATTTATGGGCATGTGGACTATGTTGATTTTTGGGATGATTTTTTTGCTCTGGACATATATAGATTTAATGAAAAGAAATAAAGTGTATTTGGCGGTGGCAGGTTTGATTTATTTACTTTTCTTGATCTGGACATGGCTGTCGCATTATTCTTTAGTGTTTGATAAAGAAGGATGTATTAAAAGATTCCTGTTTTATAATAAGAAATATACATGGGATGAATTGATTATCAGACAGGAATATGCTGCAAATATAGAAGATACATATCAATGTGATATGTATAGAGAAGGTGTCTTTTTTCTGAAAGAAAGAATGAAAACTAAGAAAAGACCTGGGGTAGGAATGTATGGGACATTCCATCCGTTTAGTAGTATTGTAGTAAATTTTAAAGGAACATATATGTGGGGGAATATAAGGAGTGGAGAATTGGGAAGAAGTTGCGAGGTAAATAAAGAAAAATTTTTCCAAAAAATGAATGAGTGGGGAGTAGAAATAAATCGTATTAATATTGACGAAAAAAATATCTCAATAGTAAATCAATTAGTAGTACAGACGGATAAAACATCAGCAGAATACGGAGCAAGTGTTATAAAATTTACCATTGTTGTAATAGGACTAATGGGTGTTGCATGTGTAATAATATATCCAAACATAAAGGGTTTGGGTATTATGTTGATGTGTCTTTTGATGTGTTTCTTATTAATAGCAATGAATTGGTATACGGATTGTAAGATCGTCATAGATGAACAAGGCTGTACAAAAATCTGGTGGAAATATAGGAAAAAGTATACATGGGACGAGCTGAAGGTTCGGAAAATCTGTTCTTCAATAGGAAAATCTGAAGAGGGAATCTTGTTTGCAACGTATTGGAAATTCCCGAAGGAAAAAGACCCAAGATGGTATTATTATCTACATCCATTTAGTAGTATGGTAGTGAATTTTAAAGGAATGTGTAAGATGAAAGAAAATTTAGGAGATGAATGTGCCGTAGACAAGGAACTACTCTTACAATGTTTAGCTGAATGGGGAATTGAACTGGAGGATGCACGTAAATAAGACGTGCCATTACTGAAAAAATAAGAAATCCATAGATATTTTAGAAGAGAATTCAAGGAGAGTGAAAAATGATGAATAGCAAAGATGTTAATCAACAATTATTTGATTTTATAGAGGCGAGCCCGAGTGCATTCCATGCAGTGTACGAGATGAAAAAGCGTCTCTTGGATGCGGGCTATGAGCAGTTGCTGGAGAGCAGAACATGGAAACTGAGCTTTGGAGGAAAGTATTTTGTGACCAGAAATGGTTCTTCGATTCTGGCATTTCGTATCCCGGAGAATCTAAAGTGCGGGGATATGGCCAAAATGGTTGCGGATGAAACTGCACAGGAGAGGCAGGTCCCTGTGGGCTTCCAGATCATGGCAAGCCACAGTGACTCCCCATCTTTTAAGATCAAAGAACATCCGGAGATGGGAGTGGAAGGTCATTATATCAAGTTAAATGTGGAAAAATACGGCGGAATGTTGATGGCACCGTGGTTTGACCGCCCGCTTTCTGTGGCAGGACGGATTGTTGTTAAAAATGGAAACCGGTTGGAGACCAGACTGGTTTCCGTAGATAGGGATCTGTGCGTGATTCCGAATCTTGCAATCCACATGAACCGCAGTGCGAATGACGGTTATAAATATAATGTTCAGAAAGATATGCTACCGTTGTATGGCTGTGGAGAGGCATCAGATGGTAAATTTATGAAACAGATCGCGGACGCGGCAGGTGTAGAGGCCTCTGATATTGTGGGACAGGATCTGTTCTTGTATAATCGTATGAAAGGAAGTCAATGGGGAGCGGAAAATGAATTCATTTCCATTGGAAAACTGGATGACCTCCAATGTGCATTCGCATCACTTGAGGCATTTCTGGCAGCAGAAGATGGCGAGAGCATTCCGGTGCACTGCGTATTCGACAATGAAGAAGTGGGAAGCGGAACCAGACAGGGAGCAGCATCCACATTTCTTTATGATACTTTGGTGCGGATCAGCGAAAATCTCGGAAAGACACCGGGAGAATATCGCCAGATGTTAGCATCAAGTTTCATGCTGTCTGCGGATAATGCACATGCGGTGCATCCGAACCAACCGGAGAAAACATGTCCAACGAATCGCCCGTATCTGAACCAGGGTGTGGTCATCAAATACAGTGCGAATCAGAAATACACGACAGATGGTGTGGCGGCAGGAATGTTTATGAGTTTGTGTGAAGAAAATCATGTGCCATATCAGGTGTTTCATAACCGTTCTGATATGTTAGGTGGTTCAACGCTTGGGAATCTGTCTGCCGTGCAGGTACCGGTTCATTGTGTAGACATCGGACTTCCACAGTTGTCCATGCATTCACCATATGAGACCGGTGGTGCGAAAGACACAGAATCCATGATAAAAATAGCAACAGCATTCTATCAGTCTTCCTTTGTAGAAGAAGCTGAAGAATGCTGGAGTTTGAGATAAATCAATTAAATTAACAATTCATCATCCCGGACATGATACAGGCACCGGAGGCACCTGCCTCAGCCAGTTCCTGTAACTGTTCGGGATTATTTTTAATTCCGCCGATCGCATATACAGGAATGGACACGTTCTGGCAGACTTCTTTTAGAAACGGCAGTCCACGTGGTGCAAGCCCTTTCTTGCAATCTGTCACGTAAATGTGTCCGGCGGTCAGATAAGTGGCACCAAGTTTTTCTGCGCGCTTAGCTTCGTCCACGGAATGAATAGATGTTCCGATGGTTGTGAATCCTGTTAAGGATTCTGTGAGAACATATTTTTCCAACATATGGAGTGGCAGATGGATACTGGTAAATCCAAGATTCCGGGCGCTTTTGATAAAAGTATGTGGAATCAGCGGAATTTCTTTGGCATCGCAGATTTCTTTAATCTGTGACAAAAGTAAGGTGTAAGCATCTTCGGTAAGATCTTTTTCACGGAGAATAATAGCCTTGGGATTTAAAACACAGACTCGTTTAAGCTGTTCTGTAAATGGGCGGGTACAAAGCTGTCGGTTCGTGATCGCAATCAGTGGTAACGGCATCATTTGGAAACTCCTGTCAGTGGCGAAGAAGCACTTGCTCCGCCGATGATCGTTCTTCCAAGACCGGCAAGATAAGCATTTCTTCCGGCATTAATCGCATTTTTAAATGCCTCTGCCATCATCGGGATATTTCCGGCAGTGGCGATTCCTGTATTTGCCATAACAGCGGCTGCACCCATCTCCATTACTTCACATGCCTGGGAAGGGCGTCCGATACCGGCATCTACGATGATCGGAAGGTCAATCTCATCAATCAGGATCTGGATAAAATCTCTGGTGCATAAGCCACGGTTGGAACCGATCGGCGCAGCAAGCGGCATGACAGCAGCAGCTCCGGCATCCACAAGGCTTTTGGCAACATTCAGATCCGGGTACATGTAAGGCATTACGATGAATCCCTCATTTGCGAGGATTTCTGTAGCTTTTAATGTTTCGTAGTTATCCGGCAGTAAATATTTGGTATCCGGGATGACTTCAAGTTTTACGAAATCCCCACAGCCGAGTTCTCTGGACAGCCGGGCAATACGGATAGCTTCTTCGGCGGTCTTGGAGCCGGATGTATTTGGCAGTAAAGTAACATGTTCCGGTATATAATCCAGAATGCTCATGCCGTCTTCACTTGCGCGGCGAAGGGCGAGTGTAATCATTTGTGCCTCTGCCTGATTGACGCAGGCATCGATCAGTTCCGGGGAATATTTGCCGGAACCTAAGATAAAACGTGAGGTAAACTCGTGTCCGCCAATGACTAATTTGTCGTCTGTTCTGTTCATAATAGATCTCCTTTATGTGTAGTTATTATTAAATATTGTTCTCCCCAAGGATCAGCCGGGTGACCATGTTTGCCTCGTGTGCGGCACAGATGGCAACTCGCGGTGCCATTAGCCCGTGACCGTAACGGACTTCACTGGTCTCATCACCACACAGGTAAAAATGTTCGGTGACTTTTCTTGTGTGGATCAGGTTGCTGCTTTCATAGCCCGCCATACCGGAGCCGGATACCAGATATTTTTCGGGGAAATGTTCCAGAATTCCGTTGACTAACAGTGCTTTTGCCTCCGGCACATCGAAAGCCTCACAGATAATATCGTTATCTTTAAACAGATCCACCAGATTTTCTTCTGTCACTTTTACACAGTCCGTCCGGATATCCAGATAAGGATTAATTTTTAAAAGCAGTGATTTCAGGGCATCAGTCTTGTACATGCCGATATGCTCCATAAAATATTGCTGGCGGTTTAAATTGGTGATGTCCACGCAGTCAAAATCAATCAGATGCAGATGACCGACGCCGATTCTGGCAAGTGCGTAGGCAATATTAGAACCAAGGCCGCCAAGTCCTGCGATGGCAACATTCCCCTGATTGAGAAGTGCCTGGGTCTCCTGCGAATGGCGTTCATTTAATGCCTGATAAACTTCTTCTTTGCTTAAAATACGACTCATAGTATCAACCTCCACCTACAAAACTTACAACCTCTAATTTATCACCGTTATGTAAAAGTGTTGTGGCATAAACATTTTTCGGAACAATCTCGCCGTTCATCTCCACAGCGACCCGTTTTAAATTATAGTGACTTTCTGTAAGAAAAACTTCGAGGGTCAAAGGCTCTTTCAATTCGAGTTCTTTTCCATTTACAGTAATCATTCGTGGATTCTCCTTTCTTACGGATGATAGGACAAAAAGATTAAAGAAACAGAGAAAAAGTTCTTTGCCATAAAAAAAGAGTTCACAAAGAAATACACCCGTGGTGGTGCACCCCTTCATGAACTCTTGGCTTAATCTTTCGTTCAATCTGGATTTAGTATAGCATAGAGAAAAATAAATAACAATGTATTATAATAAGAAACAGAGAAATTCATTAAAAAATAAACAGCGAAAACCCGTTGGCCACGGTGGCTAACGGGTTTCGTTGTTGTTATAGTTATCTAAAGGAATGAGAGTAAAGTGTACACCATGAAAACTTCATTGGTGCATTTACTTTATGAGGGGGAGATAGTTGATGTCTTGTTCAACTATCTGACATTAAGTATACAGATGAAATATGTCCAAAGTATGTTGATTCCATTAAAGAAAACGAAAAATTCTTAAGTGTCGCTTAAGAAAATTTGAAATAAAACCAGAGACTCTTTGCGCCAGGTTTACGACCAATCTCGTTAAAACTTTAGTTCTTCCTACCGCTTCCTACTGGACGATTTCTTTCTTTTCCTGTATAATTCCAGTATCAGTGATACAGGATTATTATAGGAAAAAGGAGCGATAAGTACATGAATTTTAATCAGATTGCGATGATACAGAAAATACAGAGCGGTTTGAATATATTTCAACAGAACCATCCGAAATTTCCGATGTTCTTAAGAGCAGTGTCTCAGGAAGCTCTGGTCGAAGGATCGGTTATTGAGATTACGGTTACAACACCGGAAGGTAAAGAATACTGTTCGAATCTAAAAGTAAAGCCGTCCGATTTAGAATTAGTTGAGACATTAAAAAATATGAAACAATAAATAATACTACAGAGTAGAGGGATAGATTACTATTCCTCTACTCCATTTTTTTACCAGACAACGAGCTGAAGTCCGAGTTTTCTCAGGATATTGGCGACTGCATATAATCCCGGGATGCGTTATTTGCACTTCTGATGATAAGCACAAATATCTGCGAGGCAGCACTTGTCGCAGTAAGGGCTTGTTCTTGCGGTACAGACTTCGCGTCCGTGATCGACCATGCGGTGACAGAAGTTATTACTTTCTTCCGGCGGAATGAGTTCCCATAGTGCCATCTCTACTTTTTTGGGATCTTTGATTCCGTCCACCAGACCAATCCGGTTACTCAGCCGGATGCAGTGGGTGTCGGTAACGATCGCAGGTTCTCCGAATACATCTCCCATAATCAGATTGGCACTTTTTCTTCCAACTCCCGGAAGTTTTAATAGTGCATTGAAATCTCTTGGCACTTCGCCGTTATATTCATCTCTTAACTTTTTCATACAGGCATTGATGTCACGGGCTTTGCTTTTCCCAAGTCCACAGGGGCGGACGATTGCCTCGATATCGGCAGGATCGGCGTCTGCCAGTGCATTGATATCCGGATACTTTGCATAAAGATCTTTGACAACGACATTTACTCTGGCGTCCGTACACTGTGCCGCCAGGCGGACGCTGACGAGAAGCTTCCAGGCTTCATTGTAATCCAGGGTACAGTCGGTATCAGGATATTCTTTTTTTAAACGCTCTACAACTTCAAGAGCCAGTTCTTCTTTGGAAAGTTCTTTCATATTATAAACCTTTCGTGTTTGACTATAAATTCTGTAAAAATAATATCATAAAGTTTAGTTCTTATGCAATTGTTAATGGATTATGATATACTATAGGTAGAGAATAAAGAAGGAGGTACACGTTATGACTGCTGATTTAATTAAAGAAGTAAAGCATATTCAACAGTGTCTGGTGAATAAAGACATGAAGGGCGAAGACCTGGAGGAGAAGATGGAGATCCTTAAGAAATTAGAAGATGTATCTTCTTATCTGAAGGATGCATTGGGAAGAGGCATCGAGTTTTAAGCAGGATGTTAAGGTTTTGAGTATGAGAGTAGAAGCACTTTTATTTGATATGGATGGACTTCTGATTGATTCAGAGAGGATTGTACAGAAGTCCTGGGAACTTGCAGGAAGAGACTTAGGCTACCGGAATGTCGGGCAGATCATTTACCGCACACTGGGAATGAACAGGGTCAGGAGAGACCTTTATTTTAAAGAAACTTATGGCGGGGATTTTCCGTGCGATGTATTTGCGGAGCGGTCGAGCAGATATTTTTATGAGATTGCATCTGGCGGAGTGCCGGTAAAGGACGGGGCGCGAGATCTTTTAGAATATGCAAAAAGTCATGGGTATAAGCTGGCGGTGGCAACATCATCCAGAAGAGCCTATGCGGAGAAGGTTTTAAAAGATATAGATATCTACCGCTATTTTGATGGAATGGTCACAGGTGATATGGTAGAGCATTCCAAGCCGGATCCGGAGGTATATCTGAAAGCAAGTGCACTGGTGAATACAGAACCGGACAGGTGCATTGCATTAGAAGATGCTCCTGCGGGGATTCGTGCAGCACACGCAGCGGGAACCATACCGGTATTGATTCCGGATCTGTTAGAACCACCTGTGGAGATCGCAGAACTTGCATTCCGAAAATATAAGAGTCTCAGGGAAGTGATTCCACTTTTGGAATCTCTGGAACAGAATTAAATTAAGACATTAAAAAGATCCTTCGGGGTCTTTTTTTGCTGATTGATAAATCACCGAAAATGCTAACGGTACAAAAAAGGAATGCGATTTTTAATCGCATTCCCATCTTCCGGATGCTCCGCAAGGAAGCACAAGTCCTGTATGTGACACAGGAAGTCCGATCTCCTGTGAATCTACATGTCCTTTGTAATCTTTTAATTCTGTAGCAATCATATAAGTCAGTACTGCAGGTGCAAGCCCTGTTGTATAAGAATTGACTAAGAAAAATAATGGCTTGTCTGATAAGATCTTTGTACATAACTTGATCAGTGAATGAATCTGATCTTCAATCTTCCAAATCTCGCCTTTTGGTCCTCTTCCGTAAGAAGGCGGATCCATGATGATCGCATCGTAATGATTTCCACGGCGGATCTCACGTTCTACAAACTTCACACAGTCATCTACCAGCCAGCGGATCGGCTTGTCAGATAATCCTGACGATGCGGCGTTCTCTTTTGCCCAGTTAACCATACCTTTAGATGCGTCTACATGAGTAACCTGAGCACCTGCCGCAGCGGCAGCCAGCGTGGCACCTCCGGTGTAGGCAAATAAATTCAGGACTTTGACCGGACGTCCGGCGTTACGAATTTTATCACCAAACCAGTCCCAGTTGGTTGCCTGCTCCGGGAATAATCCGGTATGTTTAAAACTGAAAGGTTTCAGATTAAATGTTAACTCTCCGTAATGAATCTGCCACTGCTTTGGGAGACTGAAAAACTCCCACTCGCCGCCACCTTTTTTACTGCGGTGATAATGGCCGTTCATATGTTTCCATCCACGTTCTGTGCGTGGCGTATCCCAGATGACCTGCGGGTCCGGTCTGACCAGGATATAATCGCCCCAGCGTTCTAGTTTCTCGCCGCGGCTGCAATCTATTACTTCATAATCTTTCCATCCGTCTGCTATCCACATAATTGTTCCTTTCCGGTATCTGATTTCATTAACATAAGAATTATAGCATGGAGCTATGCTTTTTACAAATATTTAACGTTGAGAAGATTTTGGATTTTACATTGCTTCTGTATGATAGCACTTGTACATGAGGTACAAGAAGTTGAAGAAGTTAAAAAAGGAGAAAGAAATTATGAAGATGAAAAAGTTTATTTCGTTATTGGCAGTGACAACAATGGTAGCAGGTATGGCCGTAGGATGTGGAAATTCCGCATCATCAGATAGCAGTGATGCAGCTTCTACAAAAGACAGTGCAGAGGCATCAGCAGATTGGGATTCTTCTTCAGATATCACAATCGTATCAAGAGAAGACGGTTCTGGTACAAGAGGAGCTTTCATTGAGTTGTTCGGAATCGAAGAGAAAGATGAAAATGGCGAAAAGGTTGATAATACAACAGAGGATGCACAGATCACAAACAGTACATCAGTAATGCTTACAACAGTAGCCGGAGATGATTATGCAATCGGTTATGTATCACTTGGTTCATTAGATGACAGCGTAAAAGCACTTAAAATCGATGGAGCCGAGGCAACCGCAGAGAATATCAAGAGTGGTGATTACAAAGTATCAAGACCATTTAACATTGCAACAAAAGCAGATCTGGATAATGATGTGGCAAAAGATTTTATCGCATTCATTATGAGTAAGGATGGACAGAAAGTTGTAGAGGATAACGGATATATTCCGGTTGATGATGCAAAAGATTTCGAGGGAACAAATCCGGAAGGAAAAGCAGTTGTAGGTGGATCTTCTTCGGTATCACCTGTAATGGAGAAGCTGATCGAGGCATATAAGACAGTAAATCCAAATGCAGAGATTGAACTTCAGACAACAGATTCAACAACAGGTATGACATCAACAATCGACGGAAGCTATGATATCGGTATGGCATCACGTGAACTGAAAGATGAAGAGAGTGCAGAACTTACATCTCAGGTAATCGCTACAGATGGTATTGCGGTTATCGTAAACAAGAACAACCCGACAGATGAACTTACAGCAGATCAGGTAAAAAGCATTTACACCGGTGAAGCTCTTACATGGGATGAAGTTGCAAAATAATGCAGATAAAGGAGAGTTAGAATGAAACAAAAAGCATGGACAGAAAAATTCATGCAGGGTGTATTCTTCGTAGCCGCCTGTGCTTCGGTACTGGCGGTAGCTCTTATTTGTATCTTTTTGTTTGCAAATGGAATCCCTGCAATGAAGGAAATTGGATTTGGGAAATTCTTGAGTGGTGAAATGTGGAGACCAAAGAATGATATCTATGGAATTTTCCCGATGATCATAGGAAGTTTATATGTTACAGCCGGAGCAATCCTTTTTGGAGTCCCAATCGGTATTCTGACAGCAGTATTTATGGCATTCTACTGTCCTGATAAAATATACAGACCTTTAAAATCAGCAACAGAATTACTGGCAGGAATCCCGTCAGTTGTCTATGGCTTTTTCGGTTTAGTAGTGTTGGTACCTATGATAAGAACGCTGGGAAGAGATCTTAAGAGCATGGGAATTATTCAAAGTGCAGGCAATGGAAGCAGTATTCTGACTGCATCATTACTCCTTGGAATGATGATTCTCCCAACAATCATCGGACTGACAGAATCAGCACTCAGAGCTGTGCCGACACAGTACTATGAAGGTGCAGTAGCATTGGGAGCAACGCATGAGAGAGCGATCTTTACGGTAGTGCTTCCTGCAGCAAAATCAGGAGTTGTAGCAGCGCTGGTATTAGGTGTGGGACGTGCGATCGGTGAGACGATGGCAGTTATCATGGTAGCCGGTAACCAGGCAAGAATGCCTGCAGGTATTTTCAAAGGTGTAAGAACGCTGACTGCGAACATCGTAATAGAGATGGGATATGCAGCGGGGCTTCACAGAGAAGCGCTGATCGCAACAGGAGTGGTGTTATTCATCTTTATCCTGCTTCTGAATTTCTGTGTGGCATTACTGAAACGGAGGGGAAGCCATGAATAAAATAAAATCTTATTTAAAAACTCCGGGTTCACTTATTATGATGATTCTGGTTTTGCTATCAGCGTTGATTACATTTTCTGTACTGATATTTCTGATTGCTTATATACTGATCCATGGAGTGCCGTATTTAAAACCATCATTATTTTCATTGCATTATAGCTCTGAAAATGCGTCTTTGATGCCGGCTCTGGTAAATACGATTGTGATGACACTGCTTTCACTTCTGATCGCAGTTCCTCTGGGAATTTTCTCGGCAATTTTTCTGGTAGAATATGCAAAACGTGGAAATAAATTTGTAGAAGTGATCCGACTGACGACAGAGACTTTACAGGGTATTCCTTCTATTGTCTATGGATTGTTTGGAATGTTGTTCTTTGTAACCACCTGTGGTTGGGGATTTTCCATACTTGCAGGAGCGTTTACTTTAGCGATCATGGTGTTGCCGCTGATTATGAGAAGTACAGAAGAAGCACTTCGGGCAGTGCCGGATTCCTACAGAGAAGGAAGTTTTGGACTGGGGGCAGGGAAACTTCGAACAGTGTTTCGTATTGTACTTCCGGCAGCAGTTCCGGGAATCCTGGCAGGAGTTATCCTGGCAATTGGACGTATCATCGGAGAAACAGCAGCGCTGATCTATACGGCAGGTACAGTGGCAGATTTTCCAAAATCTGTTATGAGTTCAGGAAGAACACTGGCGGTGCATATGTATAACCTGGCAAGTGAAGGATTGTACATGGATCAGGCATATGCTACAGCAGTCATTCTTTTGGTGGTAGTGGTTCTGATCAATACATTATCCGGCATGTTGGCGAAAAAACTGACAAAGGCCTAAGGGGTAGAAGTTAGAGGAGATCATATGAGTAAGATAAGTATAAAAAATATGAATTTATATTATACCGATTTCCATGCATTGAAAGATGTGAATCTGGAAATCGAGCCAAATAAGATTACCGCATTTATCGGCCCTTCAGGCTGTGGTAAATCTACATTATTAAAATCAATCAATCGAATGAATGACCTGGTGGAAGGGTGCAGGATTGAGGGCGATATCCGTCTGGATGGAAAAGATATTTTCAAAGACATAGATGTAAATGCCCTGAGAAAAAGAGTGGGAATGGTATTCCAGAAACCGAATCCATTTCCAATGAGTATTTATGACAATATCGCTTACGGACCGCGTACCCATGGTATCCATTCCAAGGCAAAGCTGGATGATATAGTGGAAAAATCTCTGCGTTCTGCAGCTATCTGGGATGAATGTAAGGACAGATTAAAGTCTAGTGCGCTTGGTATGTCAGGTGGACAGCAGCAGAGACTTTGCATTGCGAGAGCCCTTGCGGTAGAGCCGGAAGTGCTTCTTATGGATGAACCTACATCAGCCCTTGATCCGATTTCAACATCCAAGATCGAGGACCTTGCGATGGAACTTAAAAAAGATTATACTATTGTCATGGTTACACATAATATGCAGCAGGCAGTGCGTGTGTCTGACAATACCGCATTCTTTTTACTTGGCGAAGTAATTGAGTATAACGAGACTGAAAAATTATTCTCAATACCACAGGATAAAAGAACTGAAGATTATATCACAGGGAGGTTTGGTTAAGATATGCGTAATAAGTTTGATATGCAGCTGGAACAGCTCAGCGAGGAACTGATTCAGATGGGCGAATTATGTGAAACAGCGATTAATAAAGCGACGAATGCACTGAAGAATGGGGACCAGGAACTGGCAAAAGAGGTCATGGATTCAGATACACAGGTGGATCAGCTGGAGAAAGATATCGAGAGTTTATGTTTGAAGTTATTACTTCAGCAGCAGCCGGTGGCAAGAGATTTAAGACAGATTTCTGCAGCATTAAAAATGATCACAGATATGGAACGTATCGGAGACCAGGCAGCAGATATTGCAGAGATTATTGTTTCAGAGAACAAATCAGAGACATTGGAAATACCGACGATCGTGAAGATGTCAGAGGCTGCGTCCAAGATGGTGCATGACAGTATTGTAGCATATGTAAATAAAGATCTGGCATTGTCTTGGCAGGTGATCAAGGATGATGATATTGTAGATGAATTGTTTGAAGAGAATAAAAAAGATCTGATCCAGTTTATTTACAGTAACAAAGGAGAAGGCGGAAGACATGCGATAGATCTGATTATGGTGGCTAAGTATCTGGAGAGAATTGCAGACCACGCAACGAACATTGCAGAGTGGGTAGAATTCTCCATTACTGGCGTGCATAAAGGAGAAAAAGTATGATTTATTGTGTAGAAGATGACAGTAGTATCAGAGAACTTGTAGTGTACACATTGGAAAGTACAGGATTTCACGCACGTGGATTTGAAGATGGCAAGCTGTTCGAAGAAGCTTTGGCACAGGAAGTGCCAGAGCTTGTTTTGCTTGATATTATGCTCCCGGGCGAGGATGGGATGCAGATTCTTAAGAGATTAAAAGATTCTTCCAGGACAAAAGATATTCCGGTTATCATGGTGACTGCAAAAGGCGCGGAGTATGATAAGGTCATGGGGCTGGATGCCGGTGCAGATGACTATGTGACGAAGCCTTTCGGTATGATGGAACTGGTTTCAAGAATCAAGGCGGTACTCAGACGAAGCCAGAAGAAAGAAAATCAGGAGGAACATATGCTTTCTTATGGAGAAATCCAGATGAATACGGGCAAGCATGAAGTGACCGCCGGTGGAGAAGTCGTACAGCTTACATTGAAAGAATATGAATTGTTAAAGCGTCTGATAAAGAATCCGAACATGGTATTGACCAGAGATCAGCTTTTAGAAGATATCTGGGGATATGATTTTGACGGAGAGACCAGAACAGTAGATGTTCATGTGCGGACACTCAGACAAAAACTTGGAAATTACGGGGAATGTATCGAGACAGTCAGAGGAGTAGGTTATCGTATGAGCTAGAAGGCGGCAGGCCATTTGAAAAATGTAGACCATGAGGAGCAGATAGATGAGAAAAAAGATCCAACACAGTATGATACTGGTCATTACGACGACTTTGTTGATTGCGTATGCGATTACGACACTGGTTTTGTATCGTCATACAATGAAAATCATGGAGACGCAGATCCGCCAGGAGGCAGGATATATTTATGCGGCTATAGAAGTGTCCGGGGAGTCTTATATGGAAGTTCTGGACAGCGTGGAGAAGAATACCAGAATTACATTGATTGATGAACAGGGGATTGTTGAGTACGATTCAGCAGAAAATGGAAAAACTGTACTTGAAAATCATAAAGACCGGCCGGAAGTAAAGGCGGCGATGAGGACCGGCAGCGGTCAGGATATCCGTCAGTCAAATACTGTGGGGAAAGAGATGTTCTATTATGCGGAGAAACTTCCGGACGGTAAGATCTTGAGAGTTTCCAAGACGATGGATACGATCAGCCGGACGGCACTCATGATATTACCATCTATGGGTGTGATTGCAGTGGTAATGTTGTTGTTTGCATGGCTGTTTGCAAAATGGCAGGTATCTCGTCTGATCCGGCCCATCAATGAGCTGGATCTAAATGAACCACTGCAGAACCATGAGGTGTATGAGGAATTGAATCCTCTTCTGGAACGTATTGATCAGCAGAATAAAGAAAAAGATGCAATTGCAGATATGCGAAAAGAATTTTCCGCAAATGTATCTCATGAACTTAAGACACCACTGACTTCCATATCGGGATATGCTGAGATCATGAAGAACGGACTGGTGAAACCGGAGGATATTCCGAGATTCAGTGACAGGATCTATCAGGAAGCACGACGGCTGATTACATTGGTCGAAGATATTATAAAATTATCGAAGCTGGATGAGGACAAGATTGAACTGGAACGAGAAGATGTGGATCTCTATCAGCTAACCAGAGAAATCTGTACCCGGCTGTCTCCGCAGCTTAATGCGAAGAATGTGCATATGTCGGTCATCGGCGAGCCGGTAAAAATCCACGGGGTGCGTCAGGTGTTGGATGAGATGATTTATAACATCTGCGAAAATGCAATTAAATATAACAAAAATGACGGTAAAGTAGAAGTGTGGGTTGGCGATACCTTGCAGGGAAAGAAGGTGATTGTGACAGATACCGGTATAGGTATCCCGGAAGAGTCCCAGGAACGTATCTTTGAGCGTTTTTACCGGGTAGATAAGAGCCATTCGAAAGAGACCGGAGGAACAGGGCTTGGTCTGTCGATTGTAAAGCATGGAGCGATCCTTCATAATGCGGAAATCCATGTGCAGAGTAAACCGGGAGAAGGTACTCGGATGGAAATGGTTTTTATTGAGAAACAATAGCAACAATACGCAACTGAATTTTGAAAATGATTTGCATTTACTGTTGATAAAATTTGTTGTATAGAAGATTGAAATTTTTGTGTACAAATTCAGCGTTTTGGTGTATATTAATAGAAACGCATAAATTATTTAAGGAGGTAACTTACTATGGCAGCAAAAATTAATGATACATGTGTAATGTGTGGAGCATGCGAGGGATCTTGCCCAGTTGGAGCAATCAGCGCTGGAGATACTCAGTTTGTAGTTGATGCAGATGCTTGCATTTCTTGTGGAGCATGCGAAGGTGCCTGTCCATCAGGAGCAATTACTGTAGAGTAATCAGTGATTAAATAATATTACATAAGAATCCGTGATAGATTTCTATCGCGGATTTTTTTGTATTTACGTACATATATTTAATATTAAGAAGCGATAAGGGCGGAGTTCGCAATGAGATGTTGGAAAAAATATATCACAGCAGGATTGGGTCTGCTGTTTCTGCTTAGCTGCTCGTTTTACTATTTATCTGAATATGTTACAGTATCAAAGAATGTGAATGGAAAAGAGCTTCCGATCTGTTCGGTAGAGACGAAAGAAAAGGAACTGGCGCTTACTTTCAATACGGCGTGGAATACTACCTATTTGAATCAAATTCTGGAAGTGCTGGAGGATCATTCGTGCAAAGTTGTATTCTTTATTACGGGGGAATGGGGAAAGAAGCATCAGGAGGAATTGAAAAAAATTGTGGAAGCAGGTCATGAAATTGGAAATTTAAGTTGGGATCATAGAAATATGATGCAATTATCGGAAGAAGAGCAAAAAAGAGAAATCAGGGATACGCACACAATGATAAAAGAAATGACCGGGTTAGAGATGAAAGTATTTCGCATGCCCTATGGAGCATATGATGATGCTGTTATTAAAAGTGTGACAGATCAGGGGTATACACCGATACAGTGGTCGGTGGACAGTAAGGACTGGAAGGATTATGGGGCGGATGAAATCATAAAAGAGGTTCTGGAAAATAAAAACCTGAAAAGCGGTGCGATCATTCTGTGCCATACAAATGCAAAATATACAAAAGAGGCTTTGGATGTATTGTTGGGGAAATTAGAAGAAAAAGGGTATCAGTTCGTGCCAGTATCGCAGATGCTTTACGAAGAACCGTATCATCTGGATGTAACTGGCAGACAGATACCTGATGGGATATAGATATAAGACATCTGATAAATACAGATGAATATATAACCGGAATGTGGGCAAGATCACATCCTGCGGATACCGCTTTGCAATTCTTCTGCCCATTTTTGCAGATTGTAAGTTTTGCCATCAAACAATTTCAGAATCGTTCCGGTAGGATTATTCTCGCTGGCAAAAGCATTTGCTTCATCAGTATCTACATGCATGGCAAGGTCATAACTCGGACTGACACGAACGATGACATCTGAAAAAATCAGAGAACGTTCATAGCTTTCAGTAATGACAAAGACGTTGTCGTTGTCACGGACACGGAGCTGTACTGCCTGTACAGGATTCATATGGATGTGGCGTTTTGCAACAATGACGCCGTGGTCAAGTTTGATTGTTCCTGCAGGACCGATTAAAGTACATCCGGGAGTCCCTTCTGTATCACCGGACTGGCGGATCATACCGGGGATTCCAATCTTGCGGGAATCTGTCATGGAGATTTCTACCTGGGTCTCATTACGAAAAGGACCAAGGATAGAGACCTTTTCAAAAGATCCTTTTGTCCCTTGGACAACAACTTTTTCGTTACTGGCAAATTGTCCGGGTTGACTGAGCGCTTTCTTAAATGTCAGTTCTTTATCTTTTCCAAATAATATTTCAAAGTCCTCACGGCTGACATGCACGTGACGGGCGCTGGTTTCGATCGGTATTGCTTGTCCCATAATACACTGCCTTTCTATATCGAAATTGTAGGGTTTCAAAAATTCTAATAGCAATATTTTAGCAAAATAAAGTGTTTTTTTCAATCCACTACTTTCTTTTTACGGATTTATGACATATAATAAGGAGCAGAAATAGCCAAAATTCTGAATTAGAAGAAAGAAGGAGGGCGGAATATGTTAGCAATGATATGGGATTTTCTTGATATTGCAGGAGAGAAGGCATCAGATGTTGCCAAAGACCTCAGTGCATTCTTCCACAGAGACTGGTCGGTTGCTGAGAAGGTGCTGGTGATTCTGTGCTGTATATTGTTTGGAATGATGAAAGGTTCCAGATATGCAAAGAAGAGAAGTATTGCGATCGGAAGCAATAACGGTAATGGTAATGGCGATATTTATGAAGCGCCATGTGAATTTGAAGAAGAATAGAGAAGATATAAGGGTAAAACAATGGCGTTTTCATATTTCAGGGTATGAGAACGCCCATTTTTATATTATAGTAGATTCTTTTATACAGGAGGAAATATGGGAAAAAATTATACAAGAAAAGATATCTTGAAGATGGTGGAGGAAGAAGATGTCGGTTTTATCAGACTTCAATTTACAGATATTTATGGAACATTAAAAAATGTGGCGATCACACCAAGCCAGTTAGAGCATGCTTTGAATCATGAGATTATGTTTGATGGTTCTGCAATTGAAGGATTTGCGAGAGTAGAAGATTCAGATATGTACCTGTATCCGGATCTGGATAGTTTTGAAATTTTTCCATGGCGGCCACAACAGGGAAAAGTGGCAAGACTGATCTGCGACGTCTACAAAACCGATCATACGCCATTTGAGAGTGATCCAAGATATATTTTGAAAAAAGTACTGGAAGAAGCAAGTGAATTGGGATATGAATTCAATGTAGGACCGGAGTGTGAGTTCTTTTTGTTCCACACCGATGATGATGGACTTCCGACGACGCTATCTCATGAAAAGGCAGGATACTTTGATCTGGGACCGTTAGATCTGGGGGAGAATGCAAGGCGTGATATGGTTCTTACATTAGAAGATATGGGATTTGAGGTAGAAGCCTCTCATCATGAAGCTGCTGCGGCTCAGCATGAAATTGACTTCCGCTACGGGGAGGCTCTGGAGACTGCTGATAATATCATGACCTTCAAACTGGTCGTTAAGACGATCGCAAAACGTCACGGCCTGCATGCAACCTTTATGCCGAAGCCAAAACAGGGAATCAATGGTTCGGGTATGCATATTAATATGTCTCTCAGCAGAGATGGCATTAATATTTTCCAGGACAAAAAAGATGAGAATGGACTGAGTAAAGAAGCATATTATTTTATTGGCGGTATTATGCGCCATATGAAGGCCATTACATTTATCACAAATCCAATCGTAAATTCGTATAAGCGTCTGACACCGGGATATGAAGCTCCGGTATATATTGCCTGGTCATTAAAGAATCGTTCACCACTGATCCGAATCCCGAGCAGCAGGGGAGAGTGGACCAGAGTAGAACTTCGAAGCCCGGACCCTTCGGCCAATCCATATCTGGCCCTGGCAGTATGCCTTGCAGCCGGTCTTGATGGAATTAAGAACGAGATTATGCCGCCGAAGAGTGTAGATCGCAATATTTATAAGATGACAGAAAAAGAGCGTCTGGATGCCGGTATAGAAGCATTGCCGGGAAGTCTTCATGAAGCGGCAAAAGAATTTAAAAAAGATATGCTGATCCAGAAAGTTCTTGGAAAAGATTTGTCCAGAAAATATATAAAGGCAAAAGCAAAGGAATTTGATGAGTATCGCAGTCAGGTAACAGAATGGGAACTTAACAAGTACTTACATTTGATTTAAAATACAGGAGGTGTCGGTTTGGTTGGTATTATAGTGGTATTTCCAAATAAGGATAATGCAACCAATATACGTAACCTCTTAACGCGTGGAGGAATGACGGTTTCCGGGGTTTGTACAACGGGAGCTCAGGCGATTCACTATGCGGATGCACTGGATGAAGGAATCGTTGTTTGTGGTTATAAGTTAAAGGACATGATGTATACCGATCTGAGAGAATATCTGCCGGATAGCTTTGAGATACTATTGATCGCATCGAAAGATAAATGGCAGAATGGGGATGCGAATGGTGTAATGGGATTATCAATGCCGATTAAGGTGTATGATCTCATGAATACGATGGATATGATGCTTCGAACGATATCCAGACGTCGTAAAAAGAAAAAACTGGAGCAGAAAAATCGAAATCCGGAACAGCAGGAGTTGATTAAGAAGGCAAAACTTTTGTTGATGGATCGAAACAATATGTCTGAGGCGGAGGCGCACAGATACCTTCAAAAGAGCAGCATGGACAGTGGTACGAATATGGTTGAAACAGCAGAGATGGTGCTGAGTATCATGGCTGAATAGCAATTGAGGATAAAAGAGAATAAAAGAAGAGGAGAAATATTCATATGAAATTTACAAAGATGCACGGTTTGGGGAACGATTACGTCTATGTGAATGGTTTCGAAGAACATCTTGAAAATCCGGCGGAGGTTTCAAAATATGTCAGTGACAGACACAAGGGAATTGGTTCGGATGGACTGATTCTGATTAATCCATCGAAGGTGGCTGATTTTGAGATGGAGATGTACAATGCGGATGGTTCCAGAGGTGAGATGTGTGGAAATGGTATCCGTTGCGTGGCAAAGTATGTGTATGACTATGGATTGACAGATAAGACGAAGATTTCCGTGGAGACACTGGCAGGAATCAAATATCTGGAACTTACTGTGGAAAATGGAAAAGTTGTTCTGGTAAAAGTAGATATGGGGAAACCGGAGCTTCAGGCAGAGAAGATCCCGATTGTGATGGAAGGGTATGAACCCGGAACAGGGGAACCGGGAACAGTCGTAGATGCACCGATTGAAGTAGATGGCAAGGAATATCATATGACGGGTGTATCGATGGGAAATCCTCACGATATTGTATATATGGAAGAACTTGATAGTTTGAAAGATCTGGAGATTGAGAAAATTGGTCCGAAATTTGAAAATCATATACGATTCCCTAAGCGGATCAATACGGAATTTGTTAAAGTACCGGATCGAAAGACTGCCGAGATGCGTGTATGGGAGCGTGGCTCGGGAGAAACCCAGGCATGTGGGACTGGAGCATGTGCGGTAGCGGTTTCGTGCATTTTAAATGGATTGACTGATAGAGAGGTAACCGTGAAATTGGCAGGTGGTGATCTGCAGATCGAATGGGATGAGTCCACAGGACATGTGTTTATGACAGGACCGGCTACGGTTGTGTTTGATGGAGAGATAGATCTTTCACAAAAGAACTAAGCAAACAATAATTTATATAATATTTTACAAGATATAAAGGAGAGAGATTATGTTTAAAGTAAATCAAGATTATCTGAAATTACCGGGAAGTTATTTGTTTTCAACAATTGGAAAGAAGGTAGCAGCATTCCAGGATGCAAATCCGGACAAGAATATTATCCGTCTGGGAATCGGTGATGTGACACAGCCATTGGCACCTGCTCTTATTGAGAGTCTTCACGGAGCAGTAGAAGAGATGGCGCATGCAGAAACATTCCATGGATATGCACCGGATCTGGGATACGAATTTTTAAGAAGTGCCATGGCTAAAAATGATTACCAGGCAAGAGGGTGCGATATTAAGGCTGATGAGATTTTTATTTCAGATGGCGCAAAATGTGATTCCGGAAATATTCAGGAGATTTTCTCTAAAGATAATAAAATTGCAGTGTGCGACCCTGTATATCCGGTATATGTAGATACTAATGTAATGGCAGGACGTACAGGAACTTATGATCCTAAGACAGAGACATGGAGCGATGTGATCTACATGCCTTGTACAAAAGAGACGAACTTTGCACCGGAACTTCCAAAGGAGACACCGGACATCATTTATCTGTGTTTCCCAAACAATCCGACCGGATCTACGATTACAAAAGCACAGCTTCAGGAGTGGGTAGATTATGCCAATAAAGTAGGTGCTGTCATTATTTACGATGCTGCCTATGAAGCATATATCTCAGAAGAAGATGTTCCGCATACAATTTACGAGTGCGAGGGTGCGAGAACATGTGCAATAGAGCTTAGAAGCTTTTCTAAGAATGCAGGATTTACAGGCGTGAGACTTGGTGCAACAGTCATCCCGAAAGACCTTAAAGACGGAGAAGTTATGTTACATTCACTCTGGGCAAGACGTCACGGAACAAAGTACAACGGAGCACCGTACATTGTACAGAAAGCCGGAGAAGCTGTATATTCAGAGGCAGGACAGGCACAGATTAAGAAACAGATTGAATACTACATGAACAATGCAAAAGTAATTTCTGAAGGATTAAAGGCAGCAGGATACAATGTATCCGGTGGAGTGAATGCACCATATATCTGGCTGGAGGTGCCAAAGGGAATGACATCATGGGAGTTCTTTGACTTCTTATTAGAAAAAGCAAATGTAGTAGGAACTCCGGGATCAGGATTCGGACCAAGCGGAGAAGGATATTTCAGACTGACAGCATTCGGTTCTTTCGAAAATACTGTAGCAGCTATCGAGAGAATCAAAGCAATGTAAAATATTTTGCATGACTTTTTGCATGAATCTTTGCATGAATAAAAATCACAGTTAAGTGAGATGTTCAAAAAGTTCGCAGAAAAAAGGGAAAACTGTATTCATAAAAAATGCAGAAAACCTTGGTTTTGCGGGCTTTTTGAAAGAAAAGCAAAGATCTTGGAACTCAAGTAGAAAACTTTTTGAAAAAAGTTTGAAAAAAGTGTTGACTTTTTTTGAAAAATAGATATAATAATATTTGTTCGCTGAAAACATTATAACATTGCGGATTGGTGTAATGGCAGCACAGCAGACTCTGACTCTGTTAGTAGAGGTTCGAGTCCTCTATCCGTAGTTCCTTGGCAGGGGCGCCGGATGCTTATGGAGCATCCGGTTCTTTATTGCCAGACCGGAAGACAAGAACTCGCATGAGTTTTTAGCGATATCGGAGTGTGGCTCAGTTTGGTAGAGCGCTACGTTCGGGACGTAGAGGTCGCAAGTTCAAATCTTGTCACTCCGATTTTTTTATTTGGGAAGCCGAAATCCTTAGATAGCAAGGGTTTCGGCTTTTTCTTTACCCTTTTATCCGGCTTGTTTTAAGTCGCAAGAGTTTGTTTTTTGTGGCCATTCTAACACCTGTTCTAACAGTGGCGTAGAAGAAACGTATGATGGTGGCATCAGGACGCCTACCAGACGTTCGGCATTGGTGTGAGACAGAGATTTCTGAATATGGGTATAGATGTTCATAGTAGTATAGAAATCAGCATGTCCTAACCAGCCCTGAATTTCTTTTGGATGCCATCCTAATTCAAAGAGCATAGATGCAGTTGAATGCCGGAGTGCGTGAAAAGTCATATCAGGTCGCCCGAATTTTTCCGCCAGACTTTTGAAGTGATGGTATACATAGTCTGGCCGAAAGTTGTGGCCGTCTTCCCAGACAAATATTTCTTTATTATGGATGTAAGTATCACCATAGATAAAGGAATTTTAGAGTATGTGGATGCAGAGAAGAAAATTATTAAAATGCAGCCATTGCTTTCGGAAGTAATCTGGTATCGGAAAAATAAAAATGTTAGTTACAATCTGTTTCAAAATAATATCGACAAGTTTTTTATGGGTATACGGATTGGAGAACGTATGTCAATTCCTTATCGTATGATGTACGAAGCAATGTGGGCCGTTACATTTAAGTTTGGAACAAGAATATCCGAGGACAGATCGAGAAAAAGAAGAGAGAGTTGGTGGAACAAAGTAGCTGATATGGTGGAAAAGCTGAAACTATTTGGAAATGCAGATGTAGCGGAGCGGATGCTATTGTTTCTGAAGGCTCAGTGTGAAAAATTAGAAAGTTTAGAAGATACACCAGTTATGGCCGATGAATTTCTGGAAGAAATTGGTGCCATGAAAGAAAATTCCATAATGCCGATTCTTAAAGGGAACATCCAGGAGATGAATAGAACGGATCAAGAGTGGCGTATTGAGAAAATGTCGGAATTTATAGAACGCAATGATAAACCGGAACTGAAATTTATAGATAAGTACATAAAAATTTTGGATGGATATATCGCGAGTTTAAAAAGCAAGAACAATAGGTCTCCGAGGATAGAATTCCTGATTTATTATTATTGTGCGGTGAGATATTTTGTTTTGGGATACTCATGGGATGACGATGAAGGGTGTTGGAATCTGAGTTTAGTCTATCTATGCAAGGCTATAGATATAGCTAAAGAAAATCAGGATTCAGAGATGGAAATACGTGCAGAATTAAGATGGATGTATTATCGACTTCAAAAAGTTCTTTTATTAGAAGAAAAGGTGAGTGAAGAAGAAACAAAAGAATTAAAAGACCATTACGATAGAATATGTCACTTATATAAAGATAAATTGTGGCCGTGGGAGATATCGTTGTTATATCAAAAGACAGGAGTTTTATATGGAATATTTGAGGCACGAAATGGAAAGACAGAAGAATTGTTGGCAAAATTAGAAGAAATAAAATCGTTGTTTGAAAATCAAATTATTGCACTTGATGAGAACGAGATGAGGAAAATGAACCAGCAGATAAACGAATGGATACAGGAAATACAAAAAGAAACTGCTAACAAGATTGGTGGTTAAGGTGGTTGGGAAATGGAGTGTCAATAATATAGAAGGAAGAGTGTGGAACTTGTATATAAAAACTATTTTTGTGGTACAATGATTACAACAAACTGAAATTTGAAAGGAGCGTTTTCAATGGCAAGCAAGAAAGTCGAAATGTATGCTAAAAAACGATATGAATTAGATGAAATCAAAAATAAAATCAAAGAAGAATTTGATAAACGTAAGTTCTCCGATGTGGAATTCAAAGACGAAATTATACGTGAATTGGGAGACACCAAAACACTACTATTAATTTTTGAAAACTGGTTTTTACGAACAGGAAGTTATGCCAGTTTAGTAATTATGTTATCCGAGTATCAGGGGTATCAGAGTGCAGATATTATTGCCACTGGTGGTAAAGAAGCTTTCTTTTCTTTTGGTGCAGAAGGTGACTTTGCAAAGTTTGGAGAAGATGCTTTGAAGAATTTAGGCTTTCAAGGAAAAGTTAGATAAATTCAAGTTTATCTATTCAATCCTCTATAAACCCTGTATTTTCAAGGCATATCGCCTATTAAATGTTCAAACCTTATGTATTTTCCCTTGTTTTTGCCCTTATGAGCCGAAACAAGGGAAATTTTTATTCTCCGCCGATTACCTTATCCAGCAGTCTTGCGGAAGTACGCTTCGCTTCCCTTGTAGCGTGAGCGTAAATGTTCATTGTGGTACTGACATCAGCGTGTCCGAGAAGTTCCTGCACATCTTTAGGTGCTGCACCGTTTGAAAGCAGATTGCTTGTATAGGTGTGTCTGAGCATATGAAAGTGGAAATCCTCCAATCCCTCCACCTTTTTTCTCGCTGTCCTGCACATAATCCCCACCGTACTCGGTGCTTCAAATGCCCCATCAGGTCTAAGGCAGACAAAGGATAATTCCTTGTACCCCTCTGGGACTTCCTCCGACCTCGACAGACTGTAAACCTCATAATAGGTGCGGTCTTTTTCTTTGACCTCCAAATAGTAATTAAGGCTGTACAGTTCCCCGTATCGAAAACGGTTTTTGTGCTGTTCTGTTTTCGCAGTTTTCAGGATTGCGGCAAGCGTATCGCAAAAGTCCACGGTGCGGATTTTTTTACGCTTTGTTGCCCCTATTTCTGTTTTGTGCCTTGCCCCGTTGTAACGCATACTGCGGCGTACTGTCAGATATTGTTCTTCAAGGTTAATGTCCTGCCAAGTCAGACCACAGACCTCTCCAATACGCAAACCTGTATAATAGGCTATCTGTATAGGAAGAAGTGCAGGATTGTTTTTCTTTTTCAGGAAGTCCTCTAATCTCTGATACTGTTCGTAGCTGAGCGTTGGTGTGGAGGCAGTTTCTCCGTCCTCGTCCGAGAACAGTTCGCATTCTTCTTTCTTTCCTCGCCATACCACATACTGCATCGGGTTAAAGGTTATCAGTCTTTTCGGGAATACCGCAAAACGGAACGCCCCTTGTAAAACAGCCGAAAACAATCGGAGATACCCTTTGCTGAGTGCCTTTGCGGTTGTACCGTCAGGATTTGTACCGCCAAAGCTGAGAAAGTCTATATACGCCTGTAAATGGTCGGCGGTTACGGTTTTCAGCTTTCGGTTTCCTATCGGGTGCTGTTTGATACGGTTGACCGTTCCCTGATAGGACATTACCGTACCATTGCTGAGATTGCCGGGTTTCAGTTCTTCCTCCACCCACAGATCGAGCAGCATACCAACTGTGATGTTTTCAGACTTCGCAACGAATTTCTTTTCCTCATAGTCAGCGATTGCTTTTCTGAGCAGGGCTTCTGTTTCAGACTTGCTTTCTGTTCCCACAAACTCTTTCTGTACTTTTCTGCCGCTTTCATCTTCGATATAGAAGCGTGCGTACCACTTTTTACCTTTTTTTCTTACAGAACCTTTTGCCATAGATAAATTTCTCCTTTCTATCCGTGGCAATCGGGACTGTGACATATGGTGTGCGTAAAGTAATAGTGTCACTTATGCCGATGAATGTCAATCGGCATTTTCACTTGTCAAAGTGCCACGGAATTTTTCTTTTTCAGCAACCCTTTCTTCGGCTGCTGTCACTATCCCGAACAGGTCGCCCATCTTTACAGCGGTGCGTCCCTCATCGTAGATATGTAAAATCCCATCTAAAAACTGCTTCATATTCTCGATAGGAAGTTCCATTTCTTTACGGTAAACCCTTTCCATAATCGCCCCTGACTCAATCGCATAGCGGCGTAAGGACTGCTTTAAGCCCTCGTCCTCCGCTACACGGTCAACCTCAGCCATTGCGTCTGCAAAGTGATAAGTCATAACCGTATAGAGGTCAATCATCTTTCCGAGGAATGTGGTAAGCAGTTGTTGGTGCGGTTCTCCCTTTACCACAGAAGAAACCGTATCAAGATATTTTTTGATATGTTCCTCCATATCCCTTGCACATAAAGTGCGGCTGTCATATTCCTTATCTTCGGAAAGTCCTGTCAGCCATTCGGGAGTGGTCAGGAGTGCTTCTGCCAGCCCGTTGATAATCATTGTACGCTTCGGGTCTACTCCGTCCGCTTCATATCTTTGAATGGTAGATTTGTTTACCCCGACACGCTTACCAAGTTCGGGCATTGTTAAGTTTAATTCTGTTCGGCGTTCTTTCACTCGTTCACCGACCTGTTTTGCGGTGAATGTAATTTCTTTTTTCAAGGCTTTCACCTCCTATTGCTGATAGTATAGCACAGAAAAACCTATTTTGCAACCATAAATTTAATAATAGACAAAAATATTTCTTAATAAGTTGCAAAACGAGTTGACAAGAGGTATCAAAATAAGTATAATTACAGATACATAGTTGCAAAATGCGTGTTTTGAAAGGAGGTTGATAAAATGGGCAACATCAAAATGGGTTTAACCATAGAAGAAGCAGCAGAATGTACGGGTATCGGAAGAAATACAATGCGTAAGTTGGTAGACTGGGGCAAACTTCCCGTCCTCAAGGTCGGAAGAAAAGCGATTATCCGCAGGGATACTTTAGAGCGATTTATGAGCGTCAATCAGGGAAGAAACCTGCTGAATGAAAACGATGTCCGCAAAGTAGAATAACCATTCTCCAAGCCCTCGGCGTTTGAGAGCGAAATACACCCCTCGCACAAATCTTCGATTTGTACTCTGGGTATTTCGCCCTTGCAGGGGGCACTGTACCATCGCTTCGGGCAATGCACCGCCGCTATGATACAGAAGAAAACAGCCCGCTGTTTTCTTCGCTGTCCGTCTGCTTACGCCGCCGAAACAGCGGCAACCGATTTCTCGGTTGCAAAAAGAGTATGCCCGTCACGGGAGGAAGGAGTATATGGCAAGACATTCATTTATACAGATGTCGAAGCTATCCAATGTCAAGGGAAGAATATCCTATATCACAAGCCACGCAAAGCAGGAAAACCTTTATGCCACCTACCGCACCGCCGACAATGAATTTTGGAGTAACCTTGCAAGGGAAAGCCAGCAGGAGTTTAAGCGGAGCGGCACAGAGGGCAAATGTATCGAAGCAAGGGAATTGATTATCGCCCTGCCCGAAGTTTATACAAGATACGAGCCGCAGGAAGTCCTTGAAGATTTTACGGAGGAGTTCCGCAAGAGATATGGTGTGGAGTGCGTGTCAGCCCTCCACCACAACAAACGCAAAACCAATTATCATATCCATCTTATCTTCAGCGAAAGAAAACTGCTTCCTGAGCCTGACATCAAGAGAGCCACACGCAGCGTGTTCTATGATGAAACGGGCAAAAGGGTACGCACCAAGAAAGAAATCACAGGGGAGGACGGGCAGATACGCAAAGGCTGTACCGTCATTAAAAAGGGCGAGGTTTACGAAAGCCACCTCTTTACCGTGAAAGATGATAAATTCAAAAGCGAGCCTTTTCTTCGGGAGATAAAAGAGATTTACACCGACCTTATCAATCGGCATATCTCCGATCCCGAACAGCAGTTAAAGGTATTTGATAAGAACAGCGTTTATCTTCCCACCAAGAAAATCGGCAAGAACAATCCCAAAGCCGCCGAGATTGAAGCGGACAATACCGCAAGGCAGGAATGGAACAGGACAGCGGATATGGCGTTGTTATCGGGTATTTCCGAAGCAAAGATTTTAGAAGTCAAGCAGACCGAGATACACGAAAAAGCAAGCCAGTCAATTAAAAGCAAAGGCTGGCTTCCTAATCTGTTCCGTGGGATTGTGGCAAAGGCAAAAGATTTTCTGCAAAACCTTATTCGGGAAAAGGATATGCCACCCAAGCCTACACTTGATATTGATATGGCAGAGTTCCGTCATATGCGAAATCTGATGATAAAAGTACAGGATAAGGCAAAGGAAATTAAAAACTTGCAGGACAAAGTTCTGCCGCACTTGAAACAGCAGCTTGCTGATACAAAGGGGCTTTTCAAAGGTAAAGAACGAAAAGCGTTGGAGGTAAAAATCAAAGAAACCGAAGTGGAAATTGCCGACAGGCTGGATAAAATCCCCGATACACTCAAAGCGGACGGTTATCCTGATGTGCAGGTATTTATGCGTACTTTCCGAGAAATGGAAAGCGTTGTAGAGCAGTACAACCGTGACCTTGCCGAGTGGGAATACCAAGTCAGCAGGAAGCCGACAGCTGCCACTAAAGAACAGCACAGACCGCCCGAAAGGCAGAGCGTGTTAAAACATCTGCGTGAGATACAGGAACGCAACAAGCAGCAACCACCGCAAAGACAGTATAAAAAATCCATTGACAGAGATAGCAGGTAGCATTGAAAAACCGCCGTTACGGTTTTACCCATAGCGGCGGCGTACATAACATTATCGTAGAAAAAGAAGGGATTAGTTTAATCTATCCAAATCTTCAAGATAAATAGACACTTCTCCACATTCAGGGCAAATGGCTGCTTTAGGCTTTCCTATTCGACCACCAAATAACTTGTTTTCATCAGATGATAAAACAATTCCATATCCCGCCCCTTCAATTTTTACAGCACAATTTTCTTTCATTTCACATCCACATCTGATACACTTTCTCATTTCTTACTCCTAACTATATATATTTTTTTCTGAAAAACAAGTTTGACAGTACAAAAGACAACCCGCATATTGCAACAACAGAAACTCCTGCAATAGCAATGCTTACTTCAAAATTCTCTACAACAAACCACATAATTGAATTATTTGTTGCCTTAGTCCATAAGCCCAAAACAACAAGCAGTATAATTAAGATAAACATTGTCGCAAATCCAGCATTAACACCTAACGAGTAATTTGATGGCAAAACAAATGCCAAAAACAATAATGTCAGTGCAAATGAAGCACAGGACATAAAGAGATAAAAACCATATGCATATTGTGGAAACAGAATATATGAGGCAGAATTTACAATGAGTGCAACCACAAAGCCAATTAAGGACAAAATACCCGCACAAGCATATCTGCTGCATACAATCTGTTTTTTAGATACAGGAAGTGATACAGCATATTTCCCCCATTTCCATTGCTCGTCACAAGTTGTTAGGGAGATAATCATTGACATTATTTCAATAGGAATGAGTAAAAAACTGATATATATTGTTCCGCTTTTTTCCAATATGAACATTAACGCAATAATAATGGCTATATCCATAATCACACGAGGTAAGCCATATTTCTTTTTAATTGTAAGAAAATCCTTTGTTAATAGCCCTTTCATTTCATTTCCCCCTTTACATAGAAAAGCATAATTTCTTCGATTGCGGCTGGAACAACAATCGCTTTTGGATATTTTTTCTCGGCAATGTGACGGTCTTTTACAAGCACTTTGTATTGATAATCCTCTTTCCTATAAGCGATTATCTCTGATTTATCTAAGTTGTCAAAAACCATAGCACCACAACTCATTACACCGTAATTATCAACTAATTCGTCTTTTGAGTGGGTGAAAACCAATTTCCCCTTATGAATAAAAGTAATATAATCTGCCACTTTTTCTAAATCGCTTATGATATGAGAAGATGCCAATACCGAATGATTTTCGTCTTGAACAAAGTCAATCAAAATATCTAAAATGTCATCTCTGATAATAGGGTCAAGACCACTTGTTGCTTCGTCCAAAATTAAAAGTTCTGCTTTGTGCGAAAGTGCCACAGCAAAAGCCAACTTAACTTTCATACCTTTAGAAAAATCCTTTACCCTTTTATCAGCAGGAAGTTCAAACTTCGAGAGATAATTGACATAAGTATTTCGTTCCCATTTTGAATATATTCCCGACATATATGTTCCAATTTCATTTGGTGTAAATATATCTGGGAAATGGTTTTCATCAAATACAACGCCTATTTTGTCTTTGATTTCAATTTCTTCAGAGAGATAATCCTTTCCGAAAATTTCAATATTTCCATCTGTCTTTGATATTTCATTAAGAATACAGTTAATAGTTGTTGATTTTCCTGCACCATTTTCTCCAATCAGTCCCATAATTACGCCTTTAGGTACAGTGAAGGTCAATTTATCAAGAACGAAATCACCGTAATCTTTTGTCAAACCTTTAACTTCTAAAATATTTTCGCTCATTTATTCGTCCTCCTGATATAAAAGTGTCAGTAAATTGATTAGTTTATCAAGTGATATTCCACTTGCCCTTGCCACTTCGATTGCGTCTGTAAAGTGTTCCTCTATCTTCTTTTGTTGTTCCTCAAGATAAAAGTCCTGATTTTGTGCCGATACATAGCACCCTTTACCAGCTGTTGACTCTATAAATCCATCTTCTTGTAATGTGGCATAAGCTTTTTGTACCGTTAAAATACTAATGTGCAAGGACTTTGCCAATGACCTTACAGACGGAATGGCTTCACCTGTTTTCAATTCACCACTCATAATTGCCGCCTTGATTTGTGTAGAAATTTGTTCGTACAAAGGTCGGCTTGCCTTATTGCTTACAACAATATCCAAAATTCCACCGCCATTCTGTTACTTGCTATTATATAGTGTATTACATCTACAAGTACAGTATATAATAGTTGTGCCTTATTGTCAAGGGCAAGAATAAAGCGACAGAGATTTCTCCCTGCCGCTCTAATCTTTTATGTGTATATAATTTCTCTATTGATTATTTCTCTTGCCCTTGCCTGTATCTCGTTCATTCTTACAACCCACAACATCGGGTTTTCCGCTTTGAGTTGCTCAGTCACACCTTCCTTGTCAGCCATTTGCTCAACCAATCGGAACATCATATCCATTGCCTGTTCGTCAATATCAGCAAGATAACCGTTCAATTTTCCGCTTGTGAGCAGCGTGGTGTAAACTGCTCGTTTATGTTCCTGTAAATAGCGTTTGTACCGCTGTCCCCATAAGCCGATAAACTTGTGTTCTTTTTCGGTTGGTAAAGTAATGCAAGGAATATAATAATCTCCCTGCAACTCATACCATAAACCGTTGCTTTCATCATAAATATACTTGTCCATTAAAAAATCCTCCGTTATAATATATTCGCACATATGTCACAGTTCTCCGATTGCCACACTCTGTTATATCTTGTTATGAGATTTTCTTGCCCTTGATTTTGCCCTTATAAGTAGGCAGGGAAAGAGTAAACTTGTGTGAAATCATATAAAAGGATAAGGTGAACACATTGCGATAAATCCTTTATTTTCAAGGCTTTTGGAGGATTTTATTGATAACCTATGGAGAGCAATAATCACTCATAATTTTATGGTTTTCAAATTCCAGTTTGTCGAAATAAAAGTACATAATGATTTATTAATACAAATTAGTCATGCATATCAATGTGTATAGCTATATTTAGATATATAGTGTTTGTTGTCTGCGGATGCGTCAGGGAAGAGAGTTTGAAGATTACGTTGCCAGAAGATTTATGGAAGCAACCGGGAAAAAGGTACGAAGAGCCAATGCAATGTTTTATGACGAAGAACATCCATTTATGTTTGCAGATGTAGACCGCATGGTAGTAGGAGAAAATGCAGGACTGGAATGTAAGACCGCCAGTCCTTACATGGCTGACAAGTGGCAGGACGGAGATATCCCGTTGTCTTATCAGATACAGTGCTATCATTACATGACCGTGATGAATGCGGACGCCTGGTATATAGCCGTTCTGATTTATGGAAGAGAGTTTAAGTTTTACCGGTTAGAGCGTGATGAAGAAATGATTGACAATCTGATCCGGATTGAAAGAAATTTCTGGGAGAATCATGTATTAGCGAGAAGTATTCCAGATCCGGACGGCTCTAAAATCGCAGACAAAGTAATTGCAGAATACTATAAAGATTCAGTATCAGAAGTGATTTCGTTGATCGGTTTTAATGATAAGCTACAACGCCGGCAGGAAGTGGTAGATCTGATAAAGAAATTAGAGACGGAAAAGAAACAGATCGAGCAAGAAGTAAAGCTGTATATGGGGAATGCAGAGCAGGCAGAAAATGAGAACTTTCGGGTATCCTGGAAACCAGTGAGCAAAAATGAACTGGATACCAAACGGTTGAAAGAAGAGGAACCGGAGATTTATGAGAAATACAAAAAGAAAACACAGATACGAAGATTATATGTGAAAGCAGCGTAAATGCTGTAAAATTAACATGTTAATTTTGTTGTAAAATAGAAAGGAAGTTGGTATACTAAGAAAAAAGAAAGGATGTGTCAGGTATGCCAAATATTAAGCCAATTTCCGATTTGAGAAATTATACAGAAGTATTGAAAGAAACTAGCGAAGGTTCACCAGTATTCTTAACCAAAAATGGTCGTGGTGAGTATGTGATTCTTGATATGAAGGATTATGATAAAATGAAAGCAACATTGGCACTTATGTCGGCGTTAGAAGAAGGCGAACGCTCGGCAAGAGAGGAAGGTTGGCTGTCTGCTGAAGAAGTAGAAAAGTCTCTGGGGTTAAAATGATGAAAGTAAAATATTCGCCTAGGGCATTAGAAGATTTACAAAAGATAAGAGCTTCTATTGTTGAAAAATTTGACAGTGAAAAACTGGCAGAAAAAACATTGCGAAAAATAATGGCATCAATTGAAAGATTAGAAGTTTTTCCATATAAAGGAGTAGAACTAAAATCTATTATTGATGTAGATACGGATTATAGATATATATTTGGACAGAAGAATTATGTATTTTACCGTATTGCAGATGAAAAAGTTTTGATAATCAGAGTGTTAAATGAAAAGCAAGATTACATGAGAATCCTATGGGGAATTTCAGAAGTAGAAGATGACGAAGAATAGAATAGTGTAAGTATCAAGAGATGAGTCGAAAGATTCATCTCTTTTTACGTTTTTGGAAGGAGAAATTTATATGACTACAGGAAAAGTTGAAGAGGCAAAACAGGAATTAGCCAAAAAGGTAGAAAATACAAAGGTTAGCAAGGTTGTCACCTGTTGAATATTATCAATATCTGACAACAGGAATTTATCCACTGATAATCCCTAAAGCAAAAGGTGAAAACAATCAATCAGAGGCATCACTTTGATGCCTCTACACAACAAACAAATATAAAATAGAAATCTGAAAAGGAAAAGTCATAGTGTCCTTGACAAAGGGTACACTTTATTTTAAGCCGCAAGAGTTTGTTTTTTGTGGCCATTCTAACACTTGTTCTAACAGCGCTGATTTATTTTAACTTCTCTTTCTCCGCATTGAGGAGTTCAATATTTAGATTATTTTCGCTGGCTGTTTTGTCCACCCAGAGATTCAGAGAATCGATGGCGAGGGACACTTCATCCAGCTTTTTGCTGATATAGGCAAAATCTTTAATCTCGTCATCGGAGATTTTGCCGTCGCGGGCAATCTGGATCAGACGGTTGGTGAGCGGATTGATCTCATTTAGACTGCCGATGGTCTCTAAGATAATGCCGGAAAGTTCAGACACTTTTACTTCCGGGACATATTTGCTACCGATCATGCATTTGTGTGAGCAGTAATAATTGCAGAGATCCGGGCGCTTGTAACAGGCTGCCATTTGTACAATATCGTAAGGTGTAGGTTCCTGAAGTTCATATTCGAATTTTTCAATTCTGGAGGCGGAGATGCCGTCCATCTGTTCGCTGGCCTTTTCGCGGGTAAGCCCTTGTGCCTCACGGCATAATTGATAAATTGTTTTATTTTCTCTTGTAGATTGTTTCCCCATGGTATATTCTCCTAGTATGTCTCGAAATCAGAGAAATACGCGGCACTAATTCCATTTATCAGAGGTGTATTTCTCTTTTAATGCTAATTATACTGGAATCACAAACAAACAGCAATAATCGGCTGAGGGAAATGAGGTGTGACAGTGGATGTGGCAGAGAGAATGAATATGATCCGACTCATTGAGAAGATAGAAAATAATTTGGAATACAGTGAAAAATTAGGAATTAAAAATGTATCTGAATTACGATTAGAAGAAAATGAAAAGAGCGAAAGGAGAACAAAATGTTAACGTTATTGTTTATGATATGTTTAATAGGAGTATTTGGAAGATTGTGCGTCTGGGGCGTAAGAGCTGCATGGGGGATTTCAAAATTTGTGGTGACGGTAGTGCTGATGCCATTGATCCTGATATGCATGGTGATAGGTGGATTACTGCACCTGGCACTTCCGATATTAATCATTGTCGGGCTTGTGGTGATGTTCAAGTCAGAGTAAATTAGGAGGAAAAACATATGAAAGAATCTAACAGAAATACGAGTGGAAAGATTAAATTAATGTGTGTGGTCATTATCGTATCTATTGTAGTAGGATTTCTATTAGGGTGGAAGGTACATACAAAAGTGGGAGATGTCATGAACAAGACTGAGATCACTACCGATTATATCACCGGAAAATTAGAAAATGTAGGAGAACTGACGACGCAGAAAGTAACCTATTCATCACGCCAGGTTATGGAAAAAGGTTCTATTCCGTTTATTACACAAAAGGGATTCATAATGGAATACAATGCAACGATGACTGCGGGAATTGATATGAAAGACATGAAAGTCAAGACATCCGATAAAAAGGTGACTATATATCTGCCGCACGCAACGGTGCAGAGTGTGGATGTAGACCCGGATTCGATAACATTTACCGATGAGAAAAAGGCAATCTTAAACTGGAATACCCAGGAAGATGTGGCGGAAGCTCTGTCAGCGGCAGAAAAAGATGCAGAAGAAAATCCGACAGTGGATAAAGATCAGTTGATAGAAATGGCAGATGAAAATGCGCAGACAATCATTCATGATTTATTGGATGCGTCCGTCGGAGGACGAGAAGTAGAGATAGAGTATTTATAAAGATAGTAATGCGTTGGCAGTGAGGTTTTACCCCACTGCCAATTTTAAAAATTCCTGCATCGTCCGGCTGACATATCTTCCTTTTTTCCAGTAGAAGCAGACGTTACGGCTGCTGGTCTCTGACGGCAGTTTGTAGTAAATGACATTGGCGTTTGGCGGCATTTTCTCGAGAACAACATCTCCGATGAAAGAAATCCCCATGCCGGAGCAGGTGATATTATAAGAAGTCATCTGCTGATCCATCTCCAATACAGTATTTGGCTCGAACTGGCTGATCTGGAAGAGTTCGCGGGCGCGGATTCCGGTGTCGTTGTTGGGTTTCATCAGTATAAAGGTCTCATCTTTGAAAAGATGCAGTGGGACGGAAGGTGTTCCGTCTTCTAAAAACGTGTGGTGCAGGATCTGTTCGGCAGATAACTGGTAATCTGTCAGTTTTTGATTGATTGCAAAATCTTTTGGAACTGCCAGGAGCAGATGATCTTCGCGGTATATTTTTTTGTCGAAAATTGTCGAATCGAGGGTGGTATTTTCCAAAACCAGATCTACGGTACCCTGCTGTAGCATTTCCGTGAGGCGGGAAGTGCTTTCTTCGATCAGGTTGATTGTGATCTGCGGATGTAGTCTCGCAAATTCGGCAATCAGTGACGGCAGGATAAATGACGAGAATAAGTTGCTTCCGCCGAGGATGAGACTGCCGGTTTTTAACTCGCCCAGGTCATTGACGAAATTTGCAAATTCATTCTGGATGGCCAGAATTTTCTCTACAGACTGGATGTATTGTCTGCCGCAGGGAGTCAGTGAGAGCGGCTTGGTGCTCCGGTCAAAAATTGGATAGCCGATTCTTTTCTCCACGCGTTTTACGTTGGCACTTAACGATGGCTGTGAGATATATAAATTGGCGGCAGCCTTAGAAAAACTCTTTTCTTTATACACTTCGTAAACATATTCCATTCCCTGAAACATAATATAGCTCCTCTTTCAATATAATTTTAAAACTATAATAAGTATAAAAATATAAGTATTTGATTATAGTGTAGCATGGAATTATAATGAGGACAACTTAAAACGTAGGGGGATAGTGGAATGAACACTACAGCAGTAAGAGAAGAAAATTATCGTATTGAGAAAGATTCTATTGGAACAAAAGATGTTCCGAAAAACGTATATTATGGGGTACAGTCATTAAGAGCGGCAGAGAACTTCCATATTACAGGATTGAACATGCATCCAGAGATCATCAACAGTCTGGCATATATTAAGAAAGCTGCAGCGATTACGAATTGTGAAGTCGGTTTGCTGGATCCGGTGAAAGCAAAAGCAATCGTGAAGGCCTGTGATGAGATCCTGTCGGGTAAATTCCATGATGATTTTATCGTAGATCCGATCCAGGGTGGTGCCGGAACTTCCTTGAACATGAATGCTAATGAGGTTATCGCGAACCGTGCCATTGAGATTCTTGGTGGAAGAAAGGGCGATTACAGCGTCGTAAATCCAAATGATGATGTAAACTTCGGGCAGTCTACCAACGATGTTGTCCCGACTGCAGGGAAAATGACATCGCTTCGTTTGTTAAAGAAATTAAAAGCCGAACTTCTGCGTTTACATACAACATTGGAGAAAAAAGCGGATGAATTTGACCATGTCATTAAAATGGGACGTACCCAGATGCAGGATGCGGTGCCAATTCGTCTGGGACAGGAGTTTAAGGCCTATGCGGCAGCTATCCAGAGAGATGTTTACAGAATGGATCGCGCGATGGACGAGATGCGCAAGTTAAACATGGGTGGAACCGCAGTAGGAACCGGAATCAATGCGGACAAAACATACCTTCGGAGAATTGTGCCGAACTTAAGCGAAGTTTCCGATATGGAATTTGTACAGGCATTTGACCTGATCGATGCCACGCAGAATCTGGATCCATTTGTATCTGTATCCGGTTCGGTAAAGGCATGTGCGGTCACACTTTCCAAGATGGCAAATGACCTGAGACTGATGTCCTCCGGCCCAAGAGCAGGATTTGGAGAAATCAATCTTCCGGCAAAACAGAACGGTTCTTCCATCATGCCCGGAAAAGTCAATCCGGTCATCCCGGAGGTTGTTAATCAGGTGGCATTTAACATTATCGGAAATGATATGACTATTACGATGGCGGCAGAGGCCGGACAGTTAGAGTTAAATGCATTTGAGCCGATTGTATTTTATTGTATTTTCCAGTCGATAGATACACTGACTTATGCGGTGAAAACATTTATTGATAATTGTGTATCCGGTATTACGGCAAATGAAAGCCGCTGTAAATATCTGGTGGAGAACAGTGTCGGCGTAATTACAGCAATCTGCCCGTATGTAGGTTACCAGAAAGCGGCAGAGATTGCGAAGAAAGCAATCAAGACGGGCGATTCGGTTCGGGAACTGATTTTAAAAGAAAAACTGATGGATAAAGAACAGTTGGATGCGATTCTGGATCCGGTTAATATGACGGAACCGGGAATATCTGGAAAAGAGGGAGGTGCCGCTTGTTAGAAATGATAAATCATGCTAGACTGAACCTATAATCTGAAAGATTGTGGGTGATGAGAATGATTTATTTTGACAATGGAAGCACTTCATTCCCAAAGGCACCTGGAGTAGGCGAGGCGATGGCCGAACTTATCACCACAGGTGCTTTTAATATTAACCGGGGAAATTATCAGGAAGCATATGAGTTAGAATTCCGCGTGCTGGAAGCGAGAAATAAATTACTGCGTCTGTTCCATGCCGGGGAGGATGTAAAGGCGGTATTTACGCCGGGGATCACATGTTCGATCAATATGTTGCTAAAGGGCTATCTGAAACCGGGAGATCATGTATTGGTGTCCGGGTTGGAACATAATGCAGTGATACGCCCGTTGACTCAACTGGAACAACAGAGTATTTTCTGGGATTATGTGGAAACAGCAGAAGATGGAAGTTATAGCGCAGAGGATGTTTGTGGAAAAATCCGTCAGAATACAAAGATCGTGTTGATAAATCATGCATCAAATGTCTGCGGAACGGTTGCGCCGATGGAAGAAATTGGAGAAATCTGCAGAAAAAAAGGAATCCTGTTTGCAGTGGATACGGCGCAATCAGCGGGAACTCTGGATATTGATATGGAGGCTGCGAATATAGATTTCCTGGCATTTACCGGTCATAAAGGATTGCTTGGTCCTCAGGGAATCGGTGGATTTCTGGTGAGAGAGTATTATGCAGAGAATATAGAACCGCTGATCGCAGGAGGGACCGGAAGTATTTCGGATCTTTACGAGATGCCGGAGTTCCTGCCGGACAGATTTGAGAGTGGGACGATGAATCTGCCGGGGATCATTGGTCTTTCTGTGGCACTTTCCTATCTGGAAGAGATGGGGATTGATGAGATTTATAAACGAAAGATGGAACTGACCGGATATTTTCTGGAACGGTTACAGGAGTTTGAAGAAATCCGGGTGATCGGAAAAGCCGGAACAGAAGGTCGAGTGGCGGTGGTTTCTCTGGATTTCCCGGAGAGAGATAATGCGATGGTGGCATTTGACTTGGAATCAGAGTATAGTATCATGACGCGGGTGGGGCTTCATTGCGCGCCTCTGGCACACAAAAACCTGGGGACATTCCCGTCGGGAACAGTAAGATTTGCATTCAGCGGAGCGAATACCGAAGAAGAAATTGACATCTGTATAGAAGCACTAAAGAAACTGGGGATTCGATAAAATTCTGGAAAATCTGTAAGATATGGAAAGAAACGTAAAACCCCATAAAACCGATGGATTTGATAAGGTATAAGTGCTATCTATTTATAAAAAGATATATAAAAAATAACAATAATCACCTTCCGGGGTTTGCTAGAAGAACCAGAGTCTGACTGTTATACTGTAGATAAGAATTTATCAACAGGTTAACAGGAGGAAACAAATTATGGCAGACTACAGAAAGATGTGGGAAGACCTTGGGATGGATCTTGAGACACATGATCAGCTGTGTGAGGTACTTCCGCAGGCAGTCGGAGATGTATTTTTATCGCAGGAGAATCGACCGGAAGCAATGGATTACTTTGATTTTGTAATCGCAGAGGTGCACGGAGTGCGCCCGGCAGAGTTGGTAGAGTTCCAGAAGAACGGTGGAAAAGTATTTGGAACATTCTGTACTTATGTACCGGATGAGATTATTTTTGCAGCAGATGCAATTGCAACAGGACTTTGCGGAGGTTCTCAGTTCTGGGTACCGGGTGGAGAGAAAGTACTTCCGTTGAATACTTGTCCGCTGATCAAAGCATCTGTCGGCGCAAGATTGGACCGTACCTGTCCATTCTTCAGAATTGCAGATATGTATATCGGAGAGACAACTTGTGACGGTAAGAAAAAAGCGTGGGAGATCTTGGGTGAGGATGTGCCGATGCATGTGATGAATCTTCCACAGATGAAACGTCGAAAAGATGTAAAAGCGTGGAGCGAAGAGATTAGCGATCTGAAAGATATCGTAGAAGAATTTACAGGAAATAAAGTGACAGAAGAGAAACTGGCAGAGAGCATCAAACTGATCAATGCAAAGAGAAAAGCGCTTGCAAGACTTTATGCCTGTCGTAAGGCTGACAAATTGCCGATCAGTGGAACCGATACTCTGTTAATTTCTCAGATTGCATTTTACGATGATCCTGCAAGATTTACACAGATGGCAAATAAACTGGCAGATGAATTAGAACAGAGAATTGCAGACGGTGTCAGTGTATTTGATGACGGAACAAAGAGAATCCTGATTACCGGTACTCCGATGGCAGTACCAAACTGGAAGATCCATAACATTATTGAGACATGTGGCGGTGCAGTAGTATGTGAAGAAACTTGTACAGGAGTACGTTACTTTGCAAATGAAGTGGATGAGTCCGGTCAGACAATGGAAGAACAGATCAATGCTCTGGCGGAACGTTATATGAAGATCAACTGTGCATGCTTTACACCTAACACAGATCGTATGGACGATATTGTGCGCCTGGCAAAAGAGTACAAGGCAGACGGAGTTATTGATGTGACTCTTAAATTCTGTAACTGTTTCGCAACAGAAGATTATTTTGTACAGAAGAGACTGGAAGAAGAAGGCATTCCTTGTCTGTCTATCGAAACAGATTATACAGACAGTGATGCACAGCAGCTTAGAACAAGAATCAGCGCATTTATTGAGATGCTGAATAATTAGAGGATATTATGGCAGAGATACAACATTACATATTATTTCCGAACCATGAAAATGGGGTAAAACTGTATCAGAAACTCAAGGAGGCGGGGATACGCACACAGATATCCCCGACTCCCAGGGCTGCCAGTAAATGCTGTGGAATTTCGCTCCTCGTAAAGGATGAGACGCTCCTTCCGGCGATTAAAGACTGTATTGCAGAATATCAGATCGAAGTATTGGATATTGTGGCATTGGAAAAGGATATGAACCGGACCAGAGACCGGTATTGTTAGAACTAGAAAAGGAGATCGTATGATTATGTACTATGTAGGAATTGATATTGGCTCGACAGCCTCGAAAGTTGTGGTGCTCGGAGAAAAAGAACTTCATTTTGTTATGCCGACAGGATGGAGCAGCAAAGAGACCACCCGACTGATCGAAGAGAGATTGAGGGAGGACGGTGTGGATATCAGAGATAATGATACGATCGTAGTGGCAACCGGCTATGGGAGAGTTGCTGTAGATTTCGCAGATTACACCATTACAGAGATTACTTGCCATGGAAGAGGCGGCAGAGAACTGTTTGGAGGTGACTGCAGCATTGTCGATGTGGGTGGACAGGATACGAAAGTAATCCTGATTAAAAATGGTATGGTGACGGATTTTATCATGAACGATAAGTGTTCTGCGGGAACCGGAAAATTTATCGAGATTATGGCGAACCGTCTTGGTGTGACGCTGACAGAACTTTTTGAGATGGCACAGAAAGGGAAAGTACTTCCGATCAGTTCCCTTTGTACAGTATTTGCGGAGTCAGAGGTCATCAGCTATATCGGAGAGGGACATCCGAGAGAAGATATTGCGGCGGGCGTGATTGAATCGGTAGTCAATAAGGTGGCACAACTCTGTCAGAAAAAAGATCTGGGAGAGAATGTAGTGCTGACCGGAGGTTTGAGTTTCAGTCCATATTTTACAGGAGAACTGGGGAAAAAGTTAAAAGCTCAGATTGAACCGAGAGAGTTCGGAAGATATGCGGGAGCGTATGGAGCCGCACTTCTCGGGAAAGAAAAAGAAGCAAAAAAACGTGCTTAGTGCATGAAAAAATGAAAAAGAAGAAAAGAAACATGTGCAATGTATGAAAAAGAAAAAAATGCATGTGAATAGCGGGGCAGATTTGGTGGAATGTGAAAAAAGATCAACCAAAGTTGCCCCGTTTGATATATTTTACTCGTAAAGTTAAAATTCATCATGGACATGATGAAAAAATATCAGTAAAATAAAGGGAAATGTATTTTTATAGATACAATACTTATAATGCAGGAAAGTTTTATAGTGAAACATGTATTCTGTACAGAGAAAGGAAGAAAAGATATGAGTAACGTTACAGAGATCAGATGGCATGGTCGCGGCGGTCAGGGTGCGAAGACGGCAGCACTTCTGCTGGCAGATGTTGCATTCCAGACCGGAAAGTATGTTCAGGGATTTCCGGAGTACGGTCCGGAGCGTATGGGTGCGCCGATTACAGCATATAACCGGATCAGTGACACTGACATTCGTGTGCATTCTAATATATATGACCCGGAGTTTGTGGTTGTTGTAGATGAGTCGCTTCTGGATACAGTTGATGTAACAGCAGGGTTGAAGAAAGAAGGAGCGATCCTGATCAATACACCGGATTCTAAGGAGAGCCTGATCCCGAAGTTAAAAGGATACGAAGGAGCTGTTTATACGATAGATGCAAGAAAAGTATCTATGGAGACCATGGGAAAATATTTCCCGAATACTCCGCTTTTGGCTGCGATTGTTAAGATTGCGGGTATTATGGACGAAGATGTATTTTTGAGAGAAATGAGAGCATCATTCCAGCACAAATTTGCCAGCAAGCCGGAAGTAATTGACGGCAACATGGCTGCATTAGAGATGGCGCTTAAGGAGGTACGTTAATATGGCAAGTGATATCAACAAATTAGGCGTAAAGGCAAAATGGGATGAACTGACAGAAGGTATGATTATTGCCGGTTCCGGAACATCCAAAGAATTTTGTACAGGAGAATGGGCTGTAAACCGCCCGGAATTTATTGAAGATAAGTGTAAACAGTGTCTGCTCTGTGTGCCGGTTTGCCCGGACAGCAGTATTCCGGTAAAGGATATGAAGAGAGGCGCATTTGACTATGATCACTGTAAAGGATGCGGCATTTGTGTAAAGGCCTGTCCGTTCGGTGCGATTACAATGGAAGGAGTGAAATAAAGATGGCAAAGAAAGATCGTTTATCAGGAAATGAAGCGGTAGCAATCGCTCTCAGACAGATTAACCCGGATGTATTTCCGGCATTCCCAATCACTCCGTCCACAGAGATTCCACAGTATTTTGCGACATTCGTGGCAAATGGCCAGGTGGACACAGAATTTATCCCGGTAGAAAGTGAGCACAGTTCTATGAGTGCAACTATCGGAGCATCTTCAGCAGGAGCAAGAGCACTGACTGCAACCTCTTCCTGTGGTATGGCATTTATGTGGGAAGAATTATATATTGCAGCATCTAACAGACTTCCGTTGGCGCTGGCGTTAGTAAACCGTGCACTTTCCGGACCAATCAATATCAACTGCGACCATTCCGACAGTATGGGTGCAAGAGATGCCGGATGGATCCAGATGTATGCAGAGACGAACCAGGAAGCTTATGATAACATGGTACAGGCTTTCCGTATTTCTGAACATAAGGATGTAAGACTTCCGATTATGATCTGCCAGGATGGATTTATTACCAGTCATGCAGTTCAGAATATTGAACTGTTAGAGGATGATGAAGTGAAGAATTTTGTGGGTGAGTACGAACCGGAAAATTATCTTCTGAATCCAGAATGTCCGATGGCAGTAGGCCCATATGCATTGACAGATTACTATATGGAAGCAAAGCGTAATCAGGCAGAAGGTATGGCAAATGTAAGCCGTGTAGTTCTGGAAGTTGCAAAAGAGTTTGAAGAACTTTCCGGAAGACAGTACGGTTTGTTCGAAGAATATCGTATGGAAGACGCTGAGCGTGCCGTTATCATCATCGGTTCTGCGGCCGGTACTACGAAAGATGCGGTAGACAGACTTCGTGAAAAGGGTGAGAAAGTCGGCATGATCAAGATCCGTCTGTATCGTCCGTTCCCGGCAGATGAACTGGCAGAGGCACTTAAAGATGTGAAGGCAGTTGCGATCATGGACAGATCTGAGAGTTATACAAACCACGGAGGCCCTCTGGGAGCAGATGTGATGTCGGCATTATTCCGCGCAAGATCAAAAGCACTGGCGATCAACTATGTTTACGGCCTGGGTGGACGTGATGTGCGAGTGGAAGATATGGAAGATGTATATGCCACATTACAACAGGTAATTGATGATGGCGATGCAGGCGATATGTATCGTTACATGGGACTTAGATAGTAGGAGGGACGAAGAAGATGAGTTATAATTTTAAAGAGACAATGAACAAACCGGAACGTCTGGCTCCTGGTCACAGAATGTGTGCCGGCTGCGGCGGAACGATTGCAGCAAGAAACGTACTTCGTGGGCTTCACGAGGGAGATAAAGCAGTTATCGCAAATGCAACCGGATGTATGGAAGTTGCGACATTTACATACCCTTATGTAGCGTGGGAGGATAGCTACATCCACAATGCATTTGAAAATGCAGGTGCCACATTAAGTGGTGTGGAAGGGGCATATAATGCCATGAAGAGAAAAGGCAAATTAAAAGATGCAGATACGTTCAAATTTATCGCATTCGGTGGTGACGGCGGTACATACGATATCGGTTTCCAGTCATTATCCGGAGCAATGGAGCGTAATCATGACATGGTATATGTGTGCTATGATAATGGGGCTTACATGAATACGGGTACACAGCGTTCTTCCGCAACTCCGATGTATGCAGATACAACCACGACACCGGTAGGAAGCGAGAGCAACGGTAAACCACAGAACCGTAAAGATCTGGCATCTATCATTGCAGAACATGATGTGCCATATGTAGCGCAGACAACATTTGTACAGAATTTTAAAGATTTACATATCAAATCCGAGAAAGCAATCTACACACCGGGAGCAGCTTTCTTAAATATCATGGCCCCATGTCCGCGTGGATGGAGATACAATACCCCGGATATTATGGACATCTGCAAGAAAGCAGTAGAAACCTGCTATTGGCCGTTGTTTGAAGTGGTAGAAGGTAAATGGATCCTGAACTATGAGCCTAAGAATAAGCTTCCTATTGAAGAGTTCTTAAAACCACAGGGAAGATTCAAACACTTATTCAAACCAGGTAACGAATATCTGATTGAAGCTTTCCAGAAAGAAGTTGACAGAAGATGGGAAAATCTTCTTTACAGATGTAATCGCTAAAAATATAATAAAATAGGAAAACATCACAGACCAGTGCTGACAGTTCGTCCGCATTGGTCTGTTTTGATACTGCATAGATAAAGTTAAGGAGAGTGAGCTGTGAGAAAGATAAAATTTGCGGTTTTGTATGTGATAAGGGCGGCAAAAAGATTGTACGGAGCATTGTTTAAATGGATTTTTTTATCGGCGGTGATCGGTGTAGGTATTGGCTCCATTGCCAGTGTATTTGCGAAGGTGATCGTGTATGTGACGGAGTTTCGGCAGATGCACCGCTGGATCATATTCGGTCTGCCGGTTGCAGGTCTGTTGATCGTGCTGTTATACAAGATTGCAGGACAGGAAAAGAATACCGGAACGGATATGGTACTTACTACGATTCGTGAAAAAGAAGGGGAGATGCCGGGGCAGATTGCGCCGCTGATTTTGGTTTCTACCATTATTACCCATCTGTTCGGTGGCTCTTCCGGTCGTGAAGGTGCAGCATTGCAGTTTGGTGCCAGCCTGGGAGACTGGTTCGCAAGAAAGATTAAGTTAAATAATAGTGACAGACATATCCTGATGCTGGCGGGGATGAGTGCGGCGTTTTCGGCGCTTTTCGGAACCCCGATGGCAGCGGCACTTTTTCCGATGGAGGTGGTGAGTGTCGGGATTATGTACTATGCGGCGCTGGTGCCTTGCGTATTTTCGTCATTTATCGCGGAGCGGGTATCGGTGGCTCTGGGAGTGCGGACATTTGCAGTACCTTATCCGGTGGAGCGTATTCCGGATTTCTATGGGTTGCCTGCGGCAAAAATCGTATTCCTCGCAATGATTTTTTCAATGATTGGAACGGTGTTCTGCATTATGTTGCATCGAAGCGGAACCTTATATAAAAAATATTTTCCGAATCCGTATCTGAGAGTGGCAGTTGGAGGTATCGCCGTGATCGTCTTATGGCTTTTGGTTGGAACGGATGACTACCTGGGACTTGGCGGGGATGTGATTGCATCAGCATTTCATTCCCATACAGGACTTTGGGTGTTTGCACTGAAAATCATATTTACCTGTGTGACACTCTGTGCGGGATTTAAAGGTGGGGAGATCGTTCCATCCTTATTTATCGGGGCAACTTTAGGCTCGGCGTTATCGGCGTTTGTGGGACTTCCGGTCAATCTGTGTGCAGCATGTGGAATGGCAGGCGTTTTCTGTTCGGTGACAAACAGTCCGATTACAGCACTTCTGATTGCGTTTGAACTGTTTGATTTTAATGGAATGCCGTATTATTGTGTGGTGGTTGCGGTATGTTATCTGCTGTCCGGATATTTCAGCCTTTACCATGAGCAACGGATCATGTATTCAAAGACAGAGAATCGTTACCGTTCAGGGGCTGCGAGACACGAACATGTAGAGAAAATGTATGCAGAGAAAGCGCATGAAGAGAACACGCATACAGAGAGTGCTTCTGCGGAGAATGCCTCTGCAAAATAGAAAAATTTAGTAGAAAATAGAAAAAGAATGTATCAGAAAATAAAAGGTTATGCTAAAATAAAATCGGAATATTTACAAAAAAGTCAGGAAATTGACGAAGGAGGTACGGATGAAATATCAGATTCAGGGAGAGACACTCCCGGTAGTAATCTGCCAGTTAGAGGCAGGCGAGAGAATGATCACAGAAGGCGGTGCAATGTCGTGGATGTCACCGAATATGAAGATGGAGACAACGACAAACGGAGGAATCGGAAAGGCTTTTGGAAGAGCATTCTCCGGTGAAAAGATGTTTCAGAATATATATACTGCTCAGGGTGGACCGGGAATGATCGCATTTGCATCTTGTTTCCCTGGATCGATCCGGGCGTTTGAAATCGGTCCGGGAAGAGAGATGGTTTTCCAGAAGAGCGCATTCCTGGCAGCAGAGGCAGGTGTAAGTTTATCAGTATTCTTTAATAAAAAGATTGGAGCGGGATTGTTCGGTGGTGAAGGTTTTGTGATGCAGAAAGTATCAGGCCAGGGACTGATGTTTGCAGAATTTGACGGACATGTGATTGAGTATGATCTTCAACCTGGACAGAAGATTGTGCTGGATACAGGACATCTGGCAGCTATGGAAGCAACCTGTCAGATAGATATTCAGACAGTTCCGGGTATGAAAAATAAGTTTTTAGGTGGCGAAGGATTCTTTAACACTGTAGTGACAGGACCTGGAAGAGTATGGCTTCAGACGATGCCGATCAGTAATGTGGCAGGAGCAATCAGAAAATATATTCCAAGTGGAAATTAGAAAAATCCCCTTGCAATCTGAAAAAACATGTGCTAAGATGATGGCAGTTTAAATGAGTAAAGCGATGAAGGAGACTCTGTTTTTGAAACTTAACAGGAATACATCGTCACCGACTGAGAGCGATGTTTAAGGGAAGAAGGCAATAGGGAACACTCTGGAGCAGACCGGTTGAACTGATAGTAGGTCGGTACGTGAGCGACGCGTTATGTGCATTAGAGATAAGCTCAATGGGGAGTTTAACAGCGGGTGGTACCGCGGATTATTGTTGAAATCTGTCCCGGAATACAAATTATTTGTATTCCGGGATTTTTTATTAGGAAAAATAAATCAGGAGGATGAAGAATATGGAATATGTCACAGGAGTAAGAAAAAAAGATACAATGGAAATCAGTGAATTATTAGAACTCGGTAAACTGGGGGAGACAGTGAAAGTAAATGGGGCTATTCATACGATTCGAAATATGGGAACTGTGGCATTTGTCATCCTTAGAAAACGTGAGGGACTTTTGCAGACAGTATATGAAGAAGGAACCGCCGAATTTGAATTGAAGGCCTTAAAAGAAGCTGATACAATAGAAGCAGAAGGCGTGTTAGAGCAGAATGAGAAAGCACCGAACGGCATTGAAATTCGTCTGAAAAAGGTCACGATATTAAGTGAACCGGAGGATGAGATGATGCCGCTGGCGATTTCAAAATGGAAGTTGAATACGTCTCTGGAAGCCAAGTTAAACTACCGTTCAATTTCACTCAGAAATATCAGAGAACGTGCAAAATTCAGAATTCAGGAAGGACTCACAAGAGCGTTCAGAGATTTCCTGTACAGTCAGGGATTTACAGAGATCCATACGCCAAAGATCGGTGCGAAAGGTGCAGAAGGTGGAGCAAATATTTTCAAATTAGAATATTTCCACAGACCGGCTGTGCTGGCACAGAGTCCACAGTTTTACAAACAGATGATGGTAGGTGTGTTTGACAGAGTGTTTGAGACAGCACCGGTATTTCGTGCAGAAAAACACAACACCAAACGTCATCTGAACGAATATACCAGTCTGGATTTTGAGATGGGATATATTGATGGATTTGAAGATGTGATGGCTATGGAGACGGGATATCTTCAATATGCGATGGCACTGCTGGAAAAAGAATATCAAAGAGAGCTTAAAGTTCTTGGAATTACATTGCCAAAAGTGGATCAGATTCCGGCAGTCAAGTTTAGCGATATTAAAGAAAAAGTAGCGGAGAAGTATCAGCATAAGATGCGCAATCCATTTGATCTGGAACCGGAGGAAGAGATTCTGATCGGTCAGTATGCAAAAGAAGAGTGGGACAGCGATTTTGTATTTGTTACGCATTATCCATCGAAGAAGCGACCGTTCTATGCGATGGATGACCCGGAGGATACCAGATATACACTGAGTTTTGACTTGCTGTTTAAAGGAATGGAGATCACAACAGGGGGCCAGAGAATCCATGATTACCAGAAACTGGTAGATAAGATTGCTGCAAGAGGTATGGAGCAGGATGGAATGGAACAGTATCTGGCAACATTTAAACACGGTATGCCGCCGCACGGAGGTCTCGGAATCGGCCTGGAACGTCTGACGATGAAACTGGTAGGTGAAGACAATGTACGAGAAACCACTTTATTCCCAAGAGATTTAAGCCGTCTGGAACCATAAGACTTAAATATCGCAGCAAACGGGGAATGCTGCAGAAGCGGAAAGAGAGGATTTTGATATGTTTGGAAGAAGGTGTACATTATGCGGAGGAAAATTAAACGGTCAGGGGATATGTACAGAATGTGGACTGGATAATAACAAGTCTGATAAGAATTACAGATTGAACCAGAGTGACTGCGATCATAAGCCGCTGACACATGTGCATGAACATCCGGCGGAGCCGAGTAAACCAAGGAAAGTGAAAAAAAGTCAGCCGGCACAGCCATATAGTCCACAACCACAAGGGTATGGACAGCCGGCAACGAATTATGGAAAACCTAAGAAAAAAGGCGGTTGTCTGAGAGTACTTGCAATCATGCTGGTATTCCTGATCGTATTTGGCGGAGTTTTAGTCCCGATTATCTCAACCATACGGGATAAAATACAGGATTACGCATATCAGCAGAGTGGCTATGAGGAAGCGGGTCCGTACGAGTATGTGGAAAATAATCTTCCGGAGGCAGGAGTTTCCCAGAAGTTTGAACTGGCCAGTGGGGAATATGTCGTGGGCGTGCATATTCCGGAAGGAAAGTATACTGTAACCAGTGAAGATGACTATGATACCATTCAAGTAGATGATGAGGAAAATGGAATCTATTTATATGAGTATAAAGGACAGGAAGACAATAACCTGGATGATATCCGCCTGTATGATGGTGCACTTGTAGAGATTGAATCAAAGACGACGATGACGCTCTCAACAGAGAATGCACAGGAGTTAAGTGCAGGAGAAACGAATCCCCAGACTGCTGAGGCAAAGCTGGAAGGCGGCAAAGATTATATTGTCGGAAGAAACTTTGAAGCAGGTGTCTATGATTTGGAAGTACTAGAGGGAACCGGCAATCTGGATATCAGTATCAAGGACAAATCCGGAGAAGAAATTACAACTATTTATATGTATTTAGGAGAATATAGTTCTTATGGACAGTGCTATAAGAATCTGGTGCTTCCAAAGGACAGTAAAATAAAATGCGAGGGAGATCTTTCTATCAGGTTGACGCCGAGTGAGAAAATTGTCTCTACTGATTACGCAGACTATTATGAGAAATATTGACAGGAGGAATAAACATGGCAAACAAGATTTCCGATGAGACGATCGAATATGTAGGCATTCTGGCAAAGCTGGAATTGTCAGGAGAAGAAAAAGAAAATGCGAAGGCAGATATGGAGAAGATGTTGGATTACATCGATACATTAAATGAACTGGATACTGAGGGTATAGAACCAATGTCCCACGTATTTCCGGTTAATAATGTATTCCGTGAAGATGTAGTGACCAATGGTGACGGAAGTGGAGAAACTCTGGCAAACGCACCGCTGATGAAAGATAACAGCTTTAAAGTGCCAAAGACGATCGGATAAGGAGGTAAGTGTGACATGGATATTATGAGCCTGACAGCAGTAGAAATAGGGAAAAAGATCAAAAGCGGCGAGATATCGGTCAGAGAAGCTGTGGAAGCAGCATTTGCCCGGATAGACAGAGTAGAATCAGCTGTTCACAGTTATGTGACGATAGATAAAGAAGGCGCATTAAAACGTGCCGACGAAGTACAGAAGATGATTGACGAAGGAACCCTCACAGGACCTTTGGCAGGTGTTCCGGTGGCGATTAAAGACAATATGTGTACAGAAGGTCTGCTTACCACTTGTAGTTCTAAGATATTAGAAAATTTCAAACCGACATTTACGGCGGAAGCAGTGAAAAACCTGGAAAAAGCAGGGGCGGTTATCATCGGAAAGACAAATATGGATGAATTTGCCATGGGAAGTACAACGGAGACTTCTTATTACGGAGAAACAAAAAACCCGTGGAATTTAGAGCATGTGCCGGGAGGATCTTCCGGAGGTTCCTGCGCAGCAGTGGCGGCTGAAGAGTGTGCGTATGCATTAGGTTCCGACACTGGCGGCTCTATCAGACAGCCAAGTTCTTTCTGTGGAGTGGTAGGAATCAAACCGACTTATGGAACAATTTCCAGATACGGGCTGATTGCCTATGGTTCATCATTAGACCAGATAGGACCGGTGGCAAAAGATGTGACAGACTGTGCAACAATTTTGGAGACCATTGCATCTTATGATCCGAAGGACAGCACATCAATCAAGAGAGAAAGTTATGACTTTACAAGTGCCTTAGTGGAAGATGTTAAGGGATTAAAGATTGGTATCCCAAATGATTATTTTGGAGATGGATTAGATGCAGAAGTGAAAGAACAAATCTTAGATGCAGTAAAAGTACTGGAGGAAAAGGGAGCAATCGTAGAAAGATTTGACCTGAGCCTGGTACAGTATGCAATTCCTGCATATTATGTTATTGCATCGGCGGAAGCAAGCTCCAACCTTTCAAGATTTGATGGGGTGAAATACGGTTATCGTACAGAAGAGTACGAAGGTCTGCACAATATGTATAAAAAGACACGTTCCGAAGGGTTGGGTCCGGAAGTGAAACGCAGAATCATGCTTGGTTCTTTTGTATTAAGTTCAGGATACTATGATGCCTATTATTTGAAGGCACTAAGAACAAAAGCGCTGATCAAAGAAGCCTTTGATAAAGCGTTTGCAAAATATGATGTGATCATTGCACCGGCTGCACCGACGACCGCACCGGAACTTGGAAAGAGTTTAAGTGATCCGATCAAGATGTATCTGGGAGATATTTACACGATCGCGGTGAACCTGGCAGGACTTCCGGGAATTAGTATTCCGGTGGGAACCGATGCGAAGGGGTTGCCGATTGGAATGCAGATTATTGGAAATTGTTTTGAGGAAAATACGATTATCCGTGCAGCATACACATTAGAACAGACCAGAAGTTACAAAAGACCGGAACTGGCACAGAAAGGAGACAGATAATTATGGCAAAGCAATATGAGACAGTCATCGGACTGGAGGTCCATGTAGAATTAGCGACCAAGACCAAAATTTTCTGTGGATGCTCCACTGCTTTCGGAGGAGCACCAAATACTCACACTTGTCCGGTCTGCACAGGCATGCCGGGATCTCTTCCGGTATTAAATAAGCAGGTGGTAGAATATGCAATGGCCATCGGGCTTGCAACGAACTGTGATATTACCAGAGTCTGCAAATTTGACCGTAAAAATTATTTCTATCCTGATAACCCGCAGAACTATCAGATTTCACAGCTGTATCTGCCGATCGCAAGAAATGGTTATGTAGAGATCTGCGTGGGAGATACGAAGAAAAAGATCCGTATTCATGAGATGCATATGGAAGAGGATGCAGGTAAATTAGTGCATGATGAATGGGATGATACATCTCTGGTAGATTACAACCGAAGTGGCGTGCCTCTGGTGGAAATCGTATCTGAGCCGGATATGCGTTCTGCGGAAGAAGTGATTGCTTATCTGGAGAAACTTCGTACCCTGATCCAGTATCTGGGAGCATCTGACTGTAAATTACAGGAAGGTTCCATGAGAGCAGATGTCAATCTGTCAGTGAGAGAAGTCGGCACAGAGAAGTTTGGTACAAGGACTGAGATGAAGAACTTAAACTCATTCAAGGCGATCACACATGCAATTGAAGGAGAAAGAGAGAGACAGATCGAACTGTTGGAAGAAGGAAAAAAAGTAATCCAGGAGACCAGAAGATGGGATGATAATAAAGAATCTTCCCATGCAATGCGTTCGAAAGAAGATGCACAGGATTATCGTTATTTTCCGGAACCGGATCTGGTACCAATTGTGATAAATGACGAGTGGATTGAAAAGATTAAGAAACAACAGCCGGAATTTCGTGATGAAAAACTGGTCCGTTATAAAAAAGAATTTGATATTCCGGAATATGATGCGGAGATTATTACAGGATCGAAACATATGGCAGATATTTTTGAAGCAACAACTGCAATCTGCGGAAAACCAAAAAAAGTTTCCAACTGGCTGATGGTGGAAACGATGCGACTTTTGAAGGAACATGGGGAAGAACCGGAAGATATTGTATTTACACCGAAACATTTAGCGAAGCTCATAGAACTTGCAGATGCGGGAACTATCAACAGTTCTGTGGCAAAAGAAGTATTTGAAAAAATGTATGAGGATGATATGGATCCGGACAAATATGTAGAAGAACATGGACTGAAAATTGTGAATGATGAGGGGGCTCTTTTAGAAGTTTTGCAGAAAGTGATTGCAGAAAACCCTCAAGCTGTGGCAGACTATAAGGGTGGAAAAGAAAAAGCCCTTGGGGCATTAGTCGGTCAGACGATGAAAGCAATGAAGGGAAAAGCGAATCCAGGAATGGTAAATAAGAAACTGAAGGAATTATTGAGCTAAACAAAGGAGGCCATGTATGGGAGGTTTTTTTGGAGTCGCAGCGAAGAGAGACTGCGTATTAGAATTATTTTACGGAACAGACTATCATTCACATCTGGGGACCAGAAGAGGTGGAATGGCAGTATATGGTGCGGACGGATTTGACAGATCGATACATAATATCGAGAACTCACCGTTCCGTACAAAGTTCGACAAGGATGTCGGAAATATGAAAGGTCATCTGGGAATCGGATGTATCTCGGATTTTGAACCGCAACCGTTACTGATTCAGTCACATTTGGGAAGTTTTGCGATTACAATCGTTGGCAAGATCAATAATCAGGAGGAACTTCTAAAAGAACTGTATAAAGATGGTCAGGCGCATTTCCAGGAGATGACCAGCGGACAGGTGAATGCTACGGAACTCGTGGCAGCACTGATCTGTAAGAAAGCAACGCTGGTAGAAGGTATCCAGTATGTGCAGGAGATGGTAGACGGTTCGATGACGCTTCTTCTGATGACAAGAAACGGAATCTATGCGGCCAGGGACCGCTGGGGGCGGACACCGGTGGTGATCGGACGAAAAGAGGACGCATATTGCGTATCTTTTGAGAGTTTTGCTTATATCAATCTTGGCTATGAGGATTATAAAGAATTAGGCCCTGGAGAGATTGTGCTGGTGACACCGGATGGTGTTGAGACCCTGGTGGCACCGAGAAAAGAGATGCGTATCTGCTCGTTCTTATGGGTATATTATGGATATCCGACCTCTTCTTATGAAGGTGTGAACGTAGAAGAGATGCGCTATCGCTGTGGAAGTATGCTGGCAAAGCGTGATGGAGACAGCGTACATCCGGATATTGTAGCAGGTGTGCCGGATTCAGGAATTGCCCATGCGATCGGATATGCGAACGAATCGGGAATCCCATATGCAAGACCATTTATCAAGTATACCCCGACATGGCCACGTTCCTTTATGCCGACGAATCAGGCACAGAGAGATCTGATCGCACGGATGAAATTAATCCCTGTACAGGCATTGATTTCCGGTAAGAAATTACTTCTGATCGATGATTCCATCGTACGTGGAACACAGCTTCGGGAGACTACGGAATTTTTATATCAGAGTGGGGCGAAAGAAGTGCATGTAAGACCGGCCTGTCCACCATTGCTTTACGGCTGTAAATATCTGAACTTCTCACGCTCAAAATCTGAGATGGAACTGATCACCAGACGTGTGATCCGTGAAAAAGAGGGCGACAATGTATCGCCGGAAGTATTGAAAGAGTATGCAGATCCGCATTCCTGCAAATATGAAGAAATGCTTCAGGAAATCTGTAAGATCCAGAACTTTACTTCTCTTCGTTATCACAGGCTGGATGATCTTCTGGAATCCATAGGTATTGATCCTTGTCAGGTATGTACATACTGCTTCGACGGAAGAGAGTAGGAGGGCAGATTATGGATATGGTTACATTAGGCAGTACGGGGATTACTGTCAATAAAAATGGATTTGGTGCACTTCCGATTCAGCGAATCAGTCTGGAAGATGCGGCAGATCTGGCGAGAAAAGCGTATGCTGCGGGTATTACATTTTTTGATACCGCAAGAGCGTATTCGGACAGTGAAGTAAAACTGGGAGAAGCGTTCGATGGCATGAGAGAAAAAGTATATATTGCTACCAAGACGATGGCACAGGATGTGGAAGGGTTCTGGAAAGATCTTGAGACTTCTCTTAAGAATCTAAGAACCGATTATATTGATATTTATCAGTTCCATAATCCGGCATTTTGTCCGAAACCGGGAGACGGAACAGGACTTTATGAAGCAATGCTGGAAGCAAAAGCGCAGGGCAAGATCCGTCATATCGGAATCACGAACCACAGACTGGCGGTAGCTCATGAGGCGATTGAATCTGGACTATATGAGACATTGCAGTTTCCGTTCTGCTATCTGGCAACGGAAAAAGATATGGAAGTGGAAGAAGCCTGTCGTAAGGCCGGAATGGGATTTATCGCGATGAAGGCACTGTCCGGCGGACTGATCAACAATTCCAGAGCGGCCTATGCATTTGAGGCACAGTATGAGAACGTACTTCCAATCTGGGGCGTTCAGAGAGAAAAAGAACTGGATGAGTTTATCTCTTACATAGAGAATCCGCCGAAAATGGACGAAGAGATCAAAGCGCTGATAGAACACGACCGGAAAGAACTGATCGGTGAGTTCTGCAGAGGATGCGGTTACTGTATGCCATGCCCGGCAGATATCGAGATCAACAACTGTGCGAGAATGTCGCTGATGTTAAGACGTGCACCGTCAGATGCGTGGCTGACGGAAGAGTGGCAGGAAAAGATGAAGAAAATCGAGAACTGCCTGCACTGTAACAAGTGTAAGAATCATTGTCCGTACGGGCTGGATACACCGGCACTCCTGCAGAAGAATTACGAAGATTACAAAAAAGTACTGGCTGGAGAAGTCAGTGTAAAATAAGATAAAAAACGAAAGACATTACATCAGAAAAACTGGTGTGATGTCTTTTTTTGACAGGCGACGAGCCAAAGTCCGAGCTTGCTCGAGACCTTGGCGACCGCATGCAATCCCAGAATGTGCCGTCGGCACTTCTGGTGATTGACATAGGAAAACTATATCAGCCGTGCTGCCATTTTGCATAAATAGTAATTTGTTGTATATAACTAGTAGAATAGGTTTTTAGGGGTGGCATTTCTATACTTTGTCATGTTATAATCAAAGTATTGATTAACGGAATAGATTAGTCATTTTATACCTGTGGTGGGGTGTTAAAATACTGGTTGGGAAGGAGATTAACATGGAAAAGTTTTCAGGAAAATCCGTGTACAAAGGAATTGTTTTGGGACCGATCGTTGTTCTGAAGAAGAATGACTATCAGGTAAGACGTACAAAGATCGAGGATGCTGAGGCAGAACTTAAGAGAGTGGAGGCTGCTGTAGAGGCGTCAAATGAGCAGTTACAGAAATTATATGACAAAGCTGTTGTAGAAGTCGGAGAGGCGAATGCCGCAATCATTGAGGTTCAGCAGATGATGTTGGAGGATGAGGATTATCGTGAGGCAATCGAGAATATGATCCAGACAGAGATGGTGAACGCAGAGTATGCTGTTGCAATGACAGGTGATAATTTTGCAGAGATGTTTGCGAGCATGGATGATGATTATATGAAAGCAAGAGCAGCAGATGTCAGAGATATTTCCGGACGTATCGTTCGTAACTTAAGTGGTGAAGAAGAAGTAGATCTTGGATCTATGGATCCATCGATCATCGTGGCAGATGACTTGAGCCCAAGTGAGACTGTTCAGATGGACAAGAGTAAGATCCTGGCATTTGTTACAGTACACGGTTCTACAAATTCACATACAGCAATTCTTGCCCGAATGATGAGCATTCCGGCATTGATCGGTGTTCCGCTTGATCTGGAGCAGTTGCAGACAGGTACAGAGGCAGTGGTAGATGGTTTGGAAGGAACCGTGACATTTGATCCGGACGATGCGGTCAAAGCTGAGACAAAGAAACGTATCGAAGAAGAAGAAGAAAAATTAAAACTTCTGCAGGAGATGAAGGGTAAAGAGACTGTCACAAAAGACGGAAGAGAGATTCATCTGTATGCGAATATCGGAAGTGTCAGTGATGTGGGATATGTTCTTGAGAATGATGCTGCCGGTATCGGATTGTTCCGTAGTGAGTTCTTATATCTTGGAAGAGAAGATTTCCCGACAGAGGAAGAACAGTTCCAGGCTTATAAGCAGGTGGCACAGACGATGGCAGGCAAGAAAGTCATCATCCGCACGCTGGATATCGGAGCTGACAAGCAGGTGGATTACTTTAATTTAGGTAATGAAGATAACCCGGCAATGGGATACCGTGCCATCAGAATCTGTCTGAAGCAGCAGGATATCTTTAAGACACAGTTACGTGCACTGTTGAGAGCGTCTGCATATGGTAACATTTCTATTATGTACCCGATGATCATCTCGGTTGCAGAAGTTGAGAAGATCTACAAGATTGTGGATGAGGTAAAAGAGGAACTTGAGAAGGACGGCGTTCCGTACAAAGTACCGGAGCAGGGAATCATGATCGAGACCCCGGCAGCAGTTATGGTAAGTGATGAACTGGCACAGATGGTAGATTTCTTCAGTATCGGAACAAACGACCTGACCCAGTATACATTGGCAATCGACAGACAGAATGCAAAATTGGATGATTTCTATGATGCACATCATCCGGCAATCCTTCGTATGATCCAGATGGTAGTTGACAGTGCCCATAAGTATGGTAAATGGGCCGGAATCTGCGGAGAACTTGGAGCAGATGCAGAACTTACAGAGCAGTTCGTACGCATGGGATTGGATGAACTTTCCGTAGCACCGTCTATGGTACTTCGACTGAGAAAGATCATCAGAGATATGGAATCTTCTAAATAATTTACAGATAACTTATAAGAATAAAACGAAGCGGAGCCTTTGAATGATATCAATCATTCAAAGGCTCCGCTTTTTGTCCACTTTATTTGTAGTAACCTTCCTGTACCAGAACCTGTTCATCCCAGGCGTCCTGTACTAAGACTTGTTTACTTGCCCATCTGCAAGTCGTGTGTAAGCCCGCTCATCCACCGTTGTCGTCTTTATGTACCTGAAATTCTCCGGTAGAACTGAATTCAGCACCGCAGTAATTACATACAACAACGCGGACGGTTTCATATACAGCATCGTGATGGACCGTCTCATAAACAGGAGGGACCCATACTTTTTCCTGCTGCGGGGGAGCAGAAGGAGTGCTGCCACCGGACGATGCATTATTATTAGAAGAACCAGAGGAATTAGAAGAGCCGGAGGCATTTGAATTAGATGCATTTTGCGCGTCCTTTTTCTCTTCGGCTTTTTCTTCATTTTTCTCATTTTCATCTTTCGATGAATTCTTTTCTTCGTCCTTTTTTTCGTCCTTTTTCTCCTCTTTGGATTTCTCTTTCGAGTTGTCTTTGGATTTTTCTTTCTTATCCTTGGAAGAGTCGGAGGAGTCTTTCTTTTTATTTTTCTTAGAAGAAGTTGAATCCTGAATTTTTTTAGATTCTTTCTGCCCTTTTTCCACAGAAGTCTGTGCAGAGATATCTGGGGTAGTTCTGAACTTAGGAAGTAAGAATCCGGAAAGTACAAAACAGATCAGGGTAATTGCAATTGTCAGTTTCTCTTTTTTATGAGAAATTGGTTTTTGAAGTAAGTTTTTTAAAATGTTCATGTCTTGCATCCTTATATAAACTTATATAATAATTTGATACCAACATAAGCTCCGATAAATAAAGCAATCATAAATACCCATCCGGAGAGTGACAGGGAAGCGGTAGCCACGAAGAATGCGGTGATATTACAGCCGCCGGCGATACAGGCACCATATCCCATGAGTAATCCACCGATTACAGACTTTGCAGCCTGTTGTCTGGACTGAATTTTCCGAAAGTGAAACTGAGTACTAAACAGTGCTGAAATCAGTGAGCCTACAAGTAATCCAAAATTGCGGAGATTCGTTCCAAGGCCGACAGTCAAAGAAGGCGCACAGGACGAGTCACACTTTATTATAGCACTAAATCCGCCATTAAAAAGCTTTTTAAAGATATCTTCAATCCAATAGAAAGCACCGGAAACAGACCAGGGCGTTCTAAGCAAGATGATATGTAAAATACAGAGCAGACCAAGGCAGATCCCGCCTTTTAAATAATTAGTATTTTCAGTAGTCTGTTTATCTTTTGCGGAGGCAATTATATAAAAAATCAACAGGATCACAATATTAGCAGTTACTCCCAGACCCCAGCCTAATTTTTCCGGGAAGAAAATCACAGGTGAATTCTGGATCATAGGTGCCCAAAGTAATTTGTAATGTGTGTTTGCAAAACAATATCCGATGATCACACATAAAAATGTGATCAGGTGAACGGAATAACCTTCTCCCATTCGGATAAACATACCGGAACAGCAGCAGCCTGCCAGTACCATCCCGATGCCGAAAATAAAGGCACCAAAAATCAGAGGAATGCTGACTGCCGAAACCCCTAAAGTGTCATAAATACCGTTGGACAGGTATTTGATGGCAGAAGTTCCGAGAGATGCAATTAATATTCCTATTAATATAGCGCGAAACTGATCTGTGGAATCTGAAAGGAAGGGGTCTGTTGTTGCTGAAACAAAGCAGACACGCGAATGCTGTAATATATATCCAAATCCCAGACCGAATATCCAGTACCACAGCAGGCTCGTGTTAAAAGTAAATAACAAAGCGCCGGCCGCTGCAGACAGGATCAGCAGACAAAGTGCTGAACGTTTTTGAGAAAAAAGTTTCATAATAAGTACTCCTGTAATACATTTAATACCTATTATAATTTCACAAAAACAAGTCAAATGCAAGTGAAAAAATTGTTTTAAATACTATATAGATACTTTCGATAAATGCCGGATATATATCAATATTACCAATTATGAAAGAATATGGGAAAATGTTACAATATAGACAATAATGCGATGCATAAAAACAGGAGGTAAAAGATATTGAAAAAGAGAAGATGGCTGGCGTTATTTCTCAGCCTGTGCATGATCTTTTCCAGTGCACTTTCGGTATCGGCTACGGAGCTTACAGATGTGAATCCGGATACTGAAGTGGTTCAGGGAACAGATACCGCAGAAGGAGAGAATCAGGACGACCAACAAAAGACAGAAGATGTGACAGAATCAGAACCAGAAGAGGCAACAAGTTCTGATTCTAAAAATGAAGATTCTAACGTGGGCGCAGAAATTGCGACTCAGCAGGCGAAGGGTGCTGTTGATGCATCCGTATGGACAGTAGATGACTTCACATATACATCTTATGAGAAACGTTTATATGGATGCGATTATTCCAGAGATTTTGTGATCAAAGGAACTGCAATTGCAGGTTTCTCTGAATCAGGTCTTGCAAAACTTGAGACAAACAAAAATCTGGTACTTCCGTCAACAGACGATGAAGGAAATGCACTTGTCGGTGTTGCACCGAGTGCATTTGCAAAAAAAGGAATTACATCTGTTCAGTTCCCAACGGGAATGATGGTAGATTACAATGATACAGTTACTAACGGAAAGGTGACAAAGAGGGGTAACTTTGTTATCGCAGAGAGTGCATTTGCAGGCAATGAGCTTACATCTGTAACACTACCGGAAGGTGTGATCGCTTGTCTTTCGAATTCATTTATGGGAAATAAGCTTACGACCGTGAAGCTGCCAAAGACCATCTGGTGGTTAGAGACACAGTCATTTGCAAATAACAGAATCACAACAGTTAATTTCCCGACAACCTGTGATTTCCAGTTAGAGATGCATGGAATGGCATTTGCCAGAAACCTTATCAAATCTGTCAGACTTCCGGATTATACAGAAGTAGTGAATAAAGATACCTTCTTCTGGAATCCTGGTAAAGAAGAGCTTTCAAAAGATGCTCCGGACAAATACAGAACATATACCCTTGGCGATGAGACATATACTGCCGGTATTGTATATATGTATGCGGACAATGCAGAATTTGAAGTGAAAGACAGAATCCACCATGATAAGAAAGAGACAGAATCTCAGCATTCATGGGTACAGAGACTGGTGATCAATGATGGCACGGAAGAAACAGAGAACCCGGAACTTCCATGGAATGTCAATGACTTTACATTTGATGGACAGACAGTTACAGGTCTTTCTGAATCTGGTATTGCAAAGAGAGCTACAAACAAAGATCTGGTAATCCCGGACTTTAATAAAGATGGAATGTATGTAACAGCGATCGCGGATGCGAAAGCAGGAGGAAACGGACTTTTTGCATCGGCAACAGAAGGATTTGATACAGTATATCTTCCGGTTGGACTGCAGAAAGTGGGCTCCTTCGCATTCCAGGCAAATGGATTGAAAGAAGTAACATTCCCATCCAAACTTGCTGAAATTGGAGCAACAGCATTTCAGAATAATAATCTTACAAGCGTTATCCTGCCGGATACAGTAACAACTCTTGGAAGCGGGGCATTTGCAACAAATCCGAGTCTGGAACGTATTAACCTTTCCAAAGGATTAACAGAAATTGCGGATGGAGCTTTTGGATGCAGTGATGCAAAAAATTATATGACCAATCTGAAGAGCATTGTAATTCCGGAAGGAATCACGAAGATTGGAAAAAATGCATTTGCAGGTAATAACTTTGCAGAGATTAATATTCCATCTACAGTAACAGAGATTGGAGATTATGCATTTTCGACAAAGGAATACCTGACAGATCCATGTACAGTTTCACTTCCGGAAGGATTGACAACAATTGGAAAATATGCATTTCGAAATAAAGTGATCGAGGAAGTAAATCTTCCGACAACGGTAACTAAGTTAAATGCAAACACATTTACCAGATCACAGTCAGATATCGTGACAAAAGTATATGTAACATCCAAAGCACAGTATGAGGATACCAAGAACTTCCCGACCAGTAAGTATCACAAGCTGTATCTGAAAGATGATTCGGTATGGACAGCAGATGATTTCACATACGGAGAAGAAAGTTTTGCGGTATATCCGGCAAATGAATATTCTGCAGTACCTAATTTTGATGCACATGTAGTAACAGGCTTTTCAGAGCAGGGTGCTGCAAAATTAGAAGTAAATAAGAACCTTGTGATTCCATCAAAAGATTCGGATGGCAAGAAAATACAGGGAGTTGGAAAAGCTGCCTTTAAGGGCAAAGGAATTGAGACACTGACACTTCCGGAGAATGTAAAGACATCTTGGGATGACACTACATGGGAAACATCCGGAAAAGGAGTGACAGAACGTGGTGATTTCTTTATTGGCCATGAGGCATTCCGTAACAATAATCTGAAGACACTGGAATTACCGGAAGGCGTATTCTTTATAAATAACTATGCATTTGCAGGAAACAAATCACTGGGATATGTGAAATTGCCGAAGACATTACTGGCAATATATTCGGCTGGATTTGCACAGTGTGCGATTAGTACTGTAGATTTTCCGGAGAAAACAGACTTTAACTTCAATATGGACAAACAGGCATTCTTCAGCAATAAGATCAAAGCTGTACAGTTGCCGTCCAATACAGAAAAAGTAGGTGTGTACTGCTTCATGCAGAATACAGGAATGGAGCCGATTACAACTGGTAATGCGAATGAGAAAAAAGGTGGTCTTGTGTATATGTACAAGACAGAAGCCGGCGGTGCATTCATTTCTCATACAGAAGCAAGCGGAAATCTGAAGAGCAATGTGCAGAAGCTGATCATCGGCAAGATGCCGTCAGATCTGTCTCCTTGGGGAACAGAAGACTTTACTTATGACGAAGCCGGAATCACGATTACAGGTCTTACGGATTCTGGTAAAGAGAAGATTAAGAACAATCCGAACCTGATTCTTCCAAAAGCGGGACCATCAGGAGAGGCAATTACAGCTTTAGGAGATGGAGCAAATAATAAGGGAATCTTTGTGGTAAGTGCAGACTCCAAAAATTATACTCCGGCAAGTGTGGCACTTCCATCTACTTTAAAGAAGATTGGAAAATGGACATTTGCACTGGATGGAAATGCAACATATGAAAGTGATATGACATCTATTACATTCCCGGATGGACTGGAAGAGATTGGGGTAACAGCATTCCAGAATTCCAAGCTTACGTCAGTAGTACTTCCGGATAGTGTAACAACACTCGGAAATGCTGCGTTCACAGGAAGTGGAAAGATGACAAGTTTGAAACTTTCGGCAGGTCTGACTGCAATTCCGGATGCGGCATTTTCAGCAGGTCCTGTTGCAGACATGAAACTGACATCTGTAGAGATCCCAGAGGGTGTAAAGACCATCGGAAGAAATGCATTTAATGGTGCACATGTAGAAAAACTGACACTTCCAGGTACACTTACATCTATCGGACAGACAGCATTCCAGAATCATCAGCTGACAGAACTTGAGATTCCAGGAAATGTAACATCCATCGGAAAGCAGGCATTCAAGCTTACACAGGAGAATCTTGCTAAGAAGATTACAAAATTAACATTAAACGAAGGTCTTGAGACTATCGGACAGGAAGCATTTGCAGGGAATGCTATTACAACTGTAGATCTTCCAAGTACAGTAACATTATCACATACAGGTAAGAACGCAGATCTGATCTTCGGAACATCAACGAAGGCTGCGGAACCGATCGTTATTGTAAAAGTAGCGGAAAAGTCAAAAGCAGATGAGTGGAATACAGACCGTGCAAATGCAAAATCCCACAAGGTCGTATACGACAAATTTGTAGGTTCCGGCTGGACCGCTGATGACTTTACCTATGATGGAACTACGATCACAGGATGGTCAGAGAGCGGACAGGCAAAGAGAAAGAACTTAAAGACACTGGTTCTTCCGGATCAGACACCGGACGGACAGGACATTACAGCTATCGGTGCCGGAGCATTTAAGATTCCGGATGATGAAGTAGAGATTACAAAGTTTGGTGTGAACTCTCCGAACGGTATGACATCGGTTGTACTTCCGGAGAAGGCTACGGTGATCGGTGACGAGGCATTCTCACAGAATGCACTTACAAAGGTTGACTTTACCGGAATTACATCCATCGGAGCATCTGCTTTCTATGGAAATGATCTGGTAGAGGCGATTCTTCCTGACACTGTAACAGCGATGGGAGACGGAGCATTTTCTGCAAATGATATTACAGAAGTTAGACTTTCAAGTGGAGTAACTAAGATTCCGACAGGAGCATTCTCTATGAATATCCGTCTGGATCATGTAACGATTCCGGATACAGTAACAGAGATCGGTCAGACTGCATTTGCGGGAGCAAGACTTAAAACTCTTGAGATTCCGAAATCTGTAACAAAGATTGGCATGAAAGCATTCCACTTACATCATCTGACATCTCTGGTGATCCCTGGAAATGTTAAAGAGATCGGAGAATCTGCATTTGAAGGAACATATAAAGCAACAACATTAAAGACACTGGTCATTGAAGAGGGAGTAGAAAGCATCGGTAAGTATGCATTTAAAGAAGCACTTCTTGAGGAAGTAGCATTCCCGAACTCTATCAAGACAGTAGGAGAAAAACCATTCCAGAATAACAAAGGAAAAGATGGAAATCATGTAGTAGAAGTGACCACTCAGAACAAGGAACACAGAAAATTACAGGATGAAACCTACGTGATCAACTACACAGGTAAGATCGGTCTGGATGAAGTGGAAGATAAGGTGAAATTATCTTTCGATAAGGCTGATTATACCGGTAAAGAAATTAAACCAAAAGTAACAATCGAAGGTCTGACAGAAGGAACAGACTTTACGGTATCTTACGAGGGAAATGTTGAGATCGGTATCGGACATGCAATCATCAAAGGTATCGGTAATTACGAGGGTGCTCTGGATAAGACATTTAAAATCGTAGCAGCTGATAAAGCTAATGTTATTGTGAAACCGTCTACTCCATCTACAAAGGTGGATGATTTTGACAAAGACAGCATTAAGAAGGATGTGCTGACAGATGATGAAAAAGCTCAGGTTGAGGCCGGAGAAAAGGCAAATGTATATCTGGAAGTTACTAAAGTAGAAGAGACAGATGTACCGGCAGCAGACATTGTAAGCACAAACGAAAAGGCTGCTGAAATTGAGGGAATTAAGAAAGGTATATATCTGGATATCTCTATGTGGAAAGTAATCGGCGATAGTGATCCTGAGAAGGTTGTAAATACAAAACTTTCCAAGAAAGTAAAAGTAACCGTTGAGCTTCCGAAAGATCTGATCGCACCAAAAGGAAAAGAGAGAACATATTATGTGATCCGTGTTCATGATGGCGAGACAGAGATACTTCCTGCGACACTGAAGGGTAATACCATTACCTTCGAGACGGATAGATTCTCTACATACTCTATCTGGTATACAGAGAAGGCTGCCGCTGAAAATCCGGGTAAAAACCCAGGTGGTTCAAAAGTTGATGGAAAAGGAACACCCAGCAATAGTAAGGCGGGTAATAAGACGACAGATAATGCCAAAGGTGATAAAGGTGCGAAAGCAGCGAAGACAGGCGATCACAACCAGGTTGGATTTATGTGTCTGATGCTTGCAGTGAGCGGAGCAGTTTTGATTGGATGCATTGCGTTCAAGAGAAGAAAAAACAGATAAAAACCGATTGGTGAAAGATGAAAAATATCTGATAAATTAAGAACAAAAGAACAAAGCAAGACCCCCGGGATATAAATCCCGGGGGCCTTTTATGAGTTTATAAGTAAGAGAGTGATTAGAGGTTTGTTTTAAAGAACTCTTCCATAGCAGCAATTGCTTCTACTTCATCCTCGCCTTCAGCAGTAACAGTAACTGTGTGCCCTTTTTTAACACCCATGCTCATAACTGCCATAAGCTTTTTAGCATTTACCTGCTTAGTTCCATTATCGATCATAATAACACTTTTGTGCTTTGCAACTTCTTTTACAAGCATCCCTGCCGGTCTTGCGTGAAGTCCCAGCTCATCGTTGATTGTGTAAGTAAAACTCTGCATAATATTCTCCTTTATTACCTATGCTACTTATTAATTTTCAATAGACTGAATTGCATATCTTGAAACCTTGATAACAGTATCTCTGGCTACTTCTATACGTGCGGTCTCTTTATCAAGACTTACGACACGGCCGTAGACACCACCGGCAAACATAACCAGGCTTCCGACCCGGAGTTTTGAATGGATATCTTTCATCTCAGCTCTTTTCTTGCGCATGTTCTTGCCGGAAATAAAGATCAGGATCAGTGCAATCGTACCCATGATCGCAACAAGTGTGATACAGGTCCACAGTACAACTTCCCAGTTAATTGCCATCTTTAAATTCCATCCTCATCTTCGTTATCGTCTGTGTGCTCTTCAAGCTCAAAACGAACAATATATTCTTTACCAGTTTCAATCAGAGATTCTGCAAGTTCTGCCGGATCCTCATAAAATTCAAGAGAAGAAGCTCCCTCGATCATCATGGAAAGATTGGTTCCTGCTACAACTTCGATCTTCTGATCCGGGCGTGCATATTTGCACTCCACAGCACTCTTGAATGGTGATCCGCCAACGAGGTCTGAAAGAATCAGTACGCCGTCACAGTCTTTTAATTCATCCAGTGCTTTGTTCTGCTCTACAGCTAATACTTCTGTTGAATCCCCAGGGAAATCAACATATTTGATATGCTCAGTGATACCGGTAATCAGCTCAAGGCTTGATTTTAAACCAGTAGCAAACTGTCCATGTCCGGTGATTAATAAACCTATCATGTTATCTGTTCCTCCTATTTGAGTGTGTATGGATATAAGGTAACACCTTTAACGACTCTGTTTACCTCTCCTGTCGGGCACGGATTATCAGGTGTGATACCAAGTGACAGGGATTTTAATACTGCCAGTGTCTGTGCAAATAAGATGTAGTCAAGTCCTAAGATGACATTCTCTTCTGCAGAACCAAGGTTGAATTTAACCTGATAATTTACAAGATCATCAAGACCCTCACAAGGAGTGTTCATAACTGCAACAACGCGGTTACCTTTTCTCTGAGGTCCCATCTCTTTTAACAGATCGATCTCGTACTGTCTCTTATATTCATCATCACTTAAGTATACAACAGTAAGTGTGTTATCATCAATGATTGATTTTGGACCGTGACGGAATCCACATGGTGTATCAAACATTGTAGCAACTTTACCTGCACTTAACTCCAGCATCTTAAGAGCTGATTCCTGGGAAACACCCTTTAATGCAACGTTTCCAAGGTAAACGATACGGTTGAAGTCGAACTCTTCAACAATCTGTCCTGCGATTGGATATAAGTTGTCTAAGAATTCCTGTCCGGCTGCACATACTTTGTCAATCTCGGCAGTGATCTCTTCTAATCTGTCAAGGTTGAATGCAAGGTATGTAGCAAGGTACATATTAGAGAAACTTGATGTCATAGCGAATGACTGGTCATGTGTCTCTGGTGTCAGGTTCAATGCGAAACAGTTTGTGCGGTCATCTGCTAATTTTGATAATGTACCTTCGTGGTTACATGTTACAAATAAGTGATACAGATTCTGACATACAACCTCAGCTGCCTCTACTGCGCCGAGAGACTCAGGAGAGTTACCGGAACGTCCGAAACTTACCAGAACTGTCGGTTTTGTACGAGATAAGAACTCTTCAGGAGAAGGAACGATATCTGTAGTTCCGTAAGATTTTACTTTGTGGTCGTACTTTTTAGCTAATGCCTGGAACAAAGAGTTACCTACGAATTCGCTGGTACCTGCTCCGGTAAGGATGATATCAAAATCATCGGCCTTTACAACCTGATCTAAGAATGCCTGGAGTTCATCTTTGCATGCAGCAATCTGAGCGCAGGTCTTTTTCCATGTAGCTGGCTGCTGATAAATTTCGTTTAATGTGAATGTTGACGAAGTTTCGCTCATTTTTTCGTCAGAAATGTTAAAAATACTCATCATTTTTCCCCCTTATGTGTGTGTTTTTTTGTGATTGTAACGATATTATATACCACTGAATTTTTAAAATACAATATATATACCAAAACATACAATGTTTGGTTTAAAAAATGCAAACCATTTTACAAAAGAGGGTATTATAATGAAACCAATGACGAAAAAGAAAAATACAGGGAGGTATTTCTTATGCTGATTCAAAGCAAAAAGGTCTGGATCGCAGATCAGTTTATTGCGGCTCAGATTGAAGTTTGGGACGGAAAGATTACAGAGATTCTTCCATATGGAAGTAAAACGCCGGATGTAGATTATGGAGACAAACGCATCGTTCCGGGATTTTTGGACATTCACTGCCATGGAGCCTTTGAGTTTGACACGAATGATGCAAATGAAGAGGGACTACGCAACTGGACGAAGAACATTGTATCGGAAGGTGTGACAGGATTTCTTGCTACAACGATTACACAGAGCGAAGAAGTTCTGACCAATGCAGTAGCAAATGTTGCCAAAGTAATGGAAGAAGGATACGAAGGTGCGGAGATCCTTGGAATCCATTTTGAGGGACCTTATCTTGATATGAAGTATAAGGGAGCACAGCCGGAACAGTTTATTGCGAAACCAACGATTGAGCAGTTTGAGCGTTATCAGGCAGCAGCCAAAGGTCAGATTAAATATGTGACAATGGCTACAGAGACAGACGATGATTTTGCACTGACACGTTATCTGACGGAGCATGGAGTTGTAGTAAGTATCGGACATTCCGCTGCAACTTATGAGCAGGCTGTGATGGCATACGCACACGGCGCACGTTCCATGACACATGTATATAATGGAATGAGTCCGTTTAACCACCGTGCAAACGGATTAGTAGGAGCTGCTTACAGACTGAGAACAATGTACGGGGAGATTATCTGTGACGGAAACCACTCCACACCGGCAGCACTGAATAACTACTTTATGTCAAAAGGACCGGATTATGGAATCATGGTATCTGATGCGTTAATGGCAAAAGGAACACCGGTGGGAAGCAAATTTATCTTCGGTGGAAATGAGATCGTGATCTATCCGGACGGAAGTGCACATCTGACATCTACAGGCGGACTTGCAGGATCTACACTTAAGATCAATCAGGGACTTCGGATCTTAGTAGAAGAAGCAATGGTACCGTTTAATTATGCGATTAACGCATGTACATGTAACCCGGCACGTTGCCTTGGAATCGACAAGAGAAAAGGTTCCATCGGTGTGGGAATGGATGCAGATCTGGTGGTACTTGATACAGATTATACAGTACTTCAGACATACTGCATGGGAGATGCAAAACTTTAATATAAAATTGGATATCAGAGAGGAATTATAGTTATGGAAATCATCAGAGCAAAAGATTATCAGGATATGAGCCGAAAAGCAGCAAATATTATTTCTGCGCAGATCATTATGAAACCAAACTGTGTGCTGGGACTGGCAACGGGATCTACACCGGTAGGTACTTACAAGCAGCTGATCGAGTGGTATAACAAGGGAGATCTTGATTTTTCGAGAGTTACATCTGTAAACCTGGACGAGTATAAAGGACTTCCAAGAGAAAATGAACAGAGCTACTATAGTTTTATGCACGCAAATCTGTTTGACCATGTAAATATCGATCCTGAGAGAACATTCCTTCCAAATGGAATGGAACCGGATGCCAAGAAAGAGTGTGCAAGATATGATGAAGTGATCCGCGGAACTGGTGGTGTTGATCTGCAGCTTTTAGGTCTTGGACACAACGGACATATCGGATTTAATGAGCCGGGAATTGCCTTTGAGAAAGAAACACACTGTGTAGATTTGACAGAGCGTACCATCGAGGCAAACAAGAGATTTTTTGATTCCATCGATGACGTGCCGAAACAGGCATACACCATGGGAATCAAGAGCATTATGATGGCAAAGAAGATTCTGTTAGTTGTCAGCGGTGAAGGAAAAGCTGAGGCACTCCAGAAGACAGTAAACGGACCTGTAACACCATCTCATCCGGCTTCTATTTTACAGATGCATCCGGATGTAACAATAGTTGCAGACGAAGCGGCACTTTCATTATTAGACGATTAATGGTAGAATGATTCTCGAAACTAAAAAAGAGTTTGAGGAGACAAAATGATACGATTAATTATTAGTGATATAGACGGTACATTAGTGCCGGAAGGTGGATTTGATCTGAATCCGGAATATTTGGAAGTGATAAGAAATCTTGATGCAAAGGGTATTACATTTGTGGTAGCCAGCGGAAGACAGATGAACAGTGAAGATAAGATATTCGGGCCGGTAAGAGATCATATTTTCTATATATCAGAAAGTGGTGCGCTGATTTTCAAACATGGTGAAATGATAGAGAGCTGTATGCTTGATTCAGAACTGGTAGTTGGAGTACTTGAAAATCTGAAAAAGATGCCGGATGTGAAAGTGATGCTTTCTTATAAAGAAGGTTATTACATGGAAGGAAATGATGAGGCATTTTATGATTTGATTTTCAAAACTTATGCCGGAACCGGTAGTGTGGTAGAATCTTTCCTGGACAGAGTGGACGACTGTGTGAAGATTTCCCTTTTTGTGGAAGAACATGCCAAAGAATATGAACAGGAACTTCAAAAGAGCTGGGGAGATAAGCTGTCAATTAATATGTCCGGTGCAAAATGGATCGATATTACAAGAAAAGATGCGACAAAAGGTGACGCGATCGCATGGCTTCAGGAATATTTGGGAGTGACACCGGAAGAGACGATGGCATTTGGAGATAATTTTAATGACATTACGATGCTTGAGAATGCAGGAGAAAGCTATGCATCTGAATTATCCCACGAAGAAGTGAAACAGGCAGCAAAATATACAGTAGCTTCTTATAAAGAAGACGGTGTACTGAAAGTGCTGAAAACTTTATTATAAAAGTTCAAGATTTCAGTGTGTGAGATTTTAAACATCTGGAATCTTATATAAGAAAATAGACGGAGCATATTGTGTTAAAAATTGAAACACAATATGCTCCGTTGTTTTAATTTTTGAATAATTGTTTGGCGTAATCGCTCGGTGCCATGTTGTATTTTTTCGTAAAGGCACGGGAAAAATAATGGATTGAATTAAATCCTAAGATAAATGCAATCTCACTGACGGTATAGCGCCCTTCACGGAGTAACTGGCAACTTCTCTCAAGTTTCAATTCGCTGATATATTTCTTCGGTGTTTGGTTTAAATTTTCCTTGAATAAAATCTGCAGAGAAGAACGTGACATCGAAAACTTGTGACAGATTTCTGCAATCGTCAGCGGTTCGTGTAGGTTATCTCCGATGTACTGTAAAATACGTTCCAGGAGTTCGTCCTGATAATGCTGACGGGCTTCTGTGACCGGTTTCTCCTGAGCGGATGGCCCTACAAATTCATGCTGCAACAGCCGAATAATGGTTTCCTGTAAAAGACAGAGCATCAGAGAATTCATATAAGGAATCTGCGAGCTGCTCTCATTTACAAAGTCTTTGATCAGTGTGTGGATTTTTTTATCATAGCTGAAAATCTTATTCAGAATCACTTCATATCTTGGACTGTTGTCATCGATGATAAAAGTTTCCATATCAAAAAGAATAGTAACATACGAACAAGATTCACCATTTGGTATACTCTGAGTATGAAATTGTCCCGGACCGTAAATAATAAGATCGTTCTCTGATAATAAAAATTCCTGACCATCGACCGTTGTGCACATATTACCACGGTCGATATAGGTAAGTTCGAAGTAATCATGTTTTTCCCCGGCGAATGAATACCCGGCACTTCGAATATTATAATAGCAACCTAAAATCTGGTGGATGTTAATACGTGGCAAAATACGATTGTAGCAAAATGGTGGAGATAAAGTCACCGGTGTATTGTGATAGTCCGTATTTGTGATCAGTTTGTAAGAACTGATCCCGGCCACAGATACGATCATGAAGTAAGATCCTGCGTTAATTTTGACCTGGCGATGTATTGCAAAATCTTCCAGGGATTCAGAATCAGGAGATTCGCTGATCAAAAGGGAAGCCATGCCGGATTGCATCTCGATATAAACATCTCGGTCAAAATGATAAAGCTGAGGAATATTTCTCTTGGCATCTACCGTAAAATAGGAAGAAATTAAACCATTTTTTTCTATATCTAAAGGTTCATCATAGACAGAACCATATTTTAAAAATAAATTACTAGATGTTTTATGTTGCACTTTTACACCTCCAATCTTATATAAGTATAACTTTTTTTGTACGATATGTCAAAAAACAATTGGGGAAAATGTAAAAAATAGATAAAAAGATATAAAAACAAACTAAAATGAATAACCCCCTTGTTAAAAACTACAAAGACTAAAAATTAAAAAAAGACTATAATGAAATTACTCTGAAGGGGATATTCAGGGAGGATCAATTTAGCAAGAAGGGAGAAGAGTATGCCAAATATTGTTTTAACAAGAATTGATAACCGTCTGGTTCATGGTCAGGTAGCAACACAGTGGTGCGGAAGCATCGGAGCAAATTTAATCCTTGTAGCCAACGATGAAGTTGCAGGAAATAAACTTCGTCAGGGTCTGATGGATATGGCTGCACCAAGTTATGCATCTATGCGTTACTGGACAATTGAAAAGACTATTTCAACAATTCACAAAGCATCTGCTAAGCAGCTTATTTTCATCGTATGTGAGAATCCTCAGGATGTATTGAAGCTGGTTGAGGGCGGTGTGCCGATTAAAAAAGTAAATATTGGTAATATGCATATGGCAGAAGGAAAACGTCAGGTTGCAGGCTCTGTAGCTGTTGATGATGATGACGTTGCTGCATTTGCAAAATTGCGTGAGTTAGGTGTAGAACTTGAGATTCGTCGAGTTCCATCTGAGGGCGCAGAGAACATTGAAAAACTGTTCAAATAATAAAGTTCTGAAACAGGAAGAGTTATTATGAAAGGAGATTAATAATCATGGATTATAGTGCAATTCAGATTATTTTGGTATTTATTGTATCGTTTATCGTTGCAATTGACCAGTTTGATTTTTTGGAATCTCTGTATCAGCCAATCGTAACAGGAGCTATCATTGGAGCTATCCTTGGAGATCTGCAGACAGGTCTTATCGTTGGTGGTACATACCAGTTAATGACAATTGGTAACATGCCGGTTGGTGGTGCTCAGCCGCCTAACGCAGTTATCGGTGGAATTATGGCAACAGTATTTGCTGTAACATCCGGACTGGATACTACAGCAGCTGTAGGTCTTGCTGTACCATTCGCTTTGATTGGTCAGTACATGGTAACATTATTATTCACAGCTATGTCACCAATGATGTCTTATGCAGACAAGATGGCAGAGAAAGGTGATACAAAAGGAATTGTTCGCCTGAACTACATCGCTATGGGAATTCTTGGATTATTATTCGGAATCGTTTGCGTAGCTGGTCTTATGGGTGGATCTGCTCTTGGTGAGACATTAACAGCTATTTCTGAGAAATATGGCTGGATCATGACAGGTCTTAGTGCTGCCGGTGGAATGATGCGTTTCGTTGGATTTGCAACATTGCTTCGTATCATGCTTTCAGGCGAGTACTGGGGTATCTACTTTGCAGGTTTTGCATTGGCAACTATTATCGGTTACATCGAAGCTCTGAGCGGATCAGCTCTGCTTCTGATCGCATTCGTAGGTGTTGCTATTGCAATGTACGATTTCCAGACACGTTGTGCAATTAAGAACGCTGCTGGAAGCGGCGCAGGAAATGATGGAGGTGACGAAGATGGAATCTAATGTAACACATTACAACAATCTTACACCGGCTGAGCCGTTAGACAAAAAGACTTTAAATAAGATGGCCCTTCGTTCTATGAACTTACAGGCATCATTTAACTACGAAAGAATGCAGGCTGCTGGATGGCTGTACTGTATCCTTCCGGGATTAGAGAAAATCCACGCTGACAACGAAGATGATTTAAAGATTTCTATGGCACACAACCTGGAGTTCTTTAATACTCATCCATTCCTCGTTACATTTGTAATGGGTATTATCTTATCATTAGAGCAGCAGAAAGCTGACATTGACACAATCCGTGCTGTCCGTGTAGCTGCTATGGGACCTTTAGGTGGTATTGGTGATGCTATCTTCTGGTTTACACTTGTTCCGATCACCGCAGGTATTACATCGAATATGGCCATAAATGGATCGATACTTGGACCTATCCTGTTCCTGTTGATTTTCAACATTGTACAGTTTGGTATGCGTTTCTTCCTGATGCATTGGTCATACAATCTTGGTACAAAAGCTATCGAGCTTCTTACATCTAATGCGAAAGAGTTTACTCGTGCAGCATCTATGTTAGGTGTATTCATCGTTGGTGCTTTAACATCTAACTACGGTGGAACAACAGTAAATGTCGAAATCGCAAACGGTGACAGCCCGATCGTTATCCAGGATATCCTTGATGGTGTGTTACCTAAGATGATCCCGTTAGCACTTACATTATTACTCTTCTTCTTAATGAAGAAGAAAGGCTGGAAACCAGTTCAGTGTATCTTATTACTCCTGGTAATCGGTCTTGTAGGAGCATTCGTAGGAATCTTCTAAGTAAGATAATTACAGGTACATATAGTTACAGTTGGTGATGAGTTCCAGAATTCGGAAATTGATTCGTTCCGGGGCTGATGCAGATCAGTTTAAAAACTTGAATTCCCCGCTTTTGTTACTGATTGTAACTGTATCAATTAGAAATTTAATTTTATGAACGGAAAAAGAGTCTCGAAAGAGACTCTTTTTGCGATTATACGATATTATAATTTATAACTTAGTAAATAATCTTCCCACAGAAAACCATGACCAAGGTCTTCGGTCTGTTCCCCAATCATTTTAAATCCCATATGATAATAAACGGATAAAGCGTCTGTATTTCCACGGTTGCAGGCAACCTGTATCTCAGACAGTTCCCGCTTTTGGCAAAGTTCTTTTAAAAATGAAAATGCAGTGGATGCCAGATGTTGGCCTCTGAAGTCTTTACCGATATAAAAGCGGCTTAGTGTCATGTGCTTTTTGTCTGGATGTAATGCCATATAGCCGGCAAGAGTGTGAGAATGGTAAATCTGGTAATACTCGTAGCCTTTCAACTCAATCTGTTCTTTGATCGCCGGATAAGACTGGTAATGTTCCAGCATATAGCGGACTTGTGATTCTCCGATGATGGAAGTAAAGTGCTCTTTCCAGATTACGGATGCCAGATTAGCAATTTCGTGAATCTCGCAATCTGTGCGTGCAAGATAAATATTAGATGTTGTCATAGTAATCCCCACTTTACAATGATTCTAGTTTATAATTCTTTCATTTCTATGTTATTATTATAAGTGATATAATTAAATAATACAATTAACGATTTTAATAGAATGTTGGAGGATAGTATGCCTGAATTTGTAACACTTGAGAATGTAAAAAAGATTTATCAAATGGGTGAAGTGAAGATTATGGCTGCCGCCGGAATTGATTTTGAGATAAAAAAGGGCGAATTTGCAGTGGTTGTAGGCCCTAGTGGTGCGGGTAAGACAACAGTCCTTAATATACTTGGAGGTATGGATACCGCAACCGAGGGAAGAGTGCTGGTGGATGGAAAAGACATTGCAAAGTATTCTGGAAAGCAGTTGACTGCATATAGGAGAGATGATATTGGATTTGTATTTCAGTTCTATAATCTGATTCAGAATCTGACGGCAGAGGAAAATGTGGAGTTGGCACTGCAGATTTGTAAAGATCCTATGGATGCAAGAGAAGTACTGGAAGAAGTAGGACTTGGAGACAGACTTAAAAATTTCCCGGCACAGTTATCAGGGGGAGAACAGCAGAGAGTGTCCATAGCCAGAGCTTTGGCAAAGAATCCGAAGTTATTACTTTGCGATGAGCCAACGGGAGCTTTGGATTACAATACAGGAAAGGCAATTCTTAAGCTGTTACAAGATACTTGCAGAAAAAAGGGAATGACGGTAATTCTGATCACGCACAATCTGGCGATAGCACCTATGGCAGACAGAGTGATCCAGATAAAGAATGGAAAAGTATCAAAGATCACCGAGAATCCGAATCCGGTTCCGATTGAACAGATTGAATGGTAAGGGAATAAAATTATGAAGAAAAAAGCAACACGCAAAGATTTTTATATGGAGATTCGAAAAAGCCCGGGACGTTTTTTATCCATCTTTTTTATCGTAGCGATGGGAGTTGCGTTCTTTTCAGGGATACGTTCTTCAGAGCCGTCGATGCGGATCACGGGAGATTCGTATTTTGACAGTGCAAATTTGATGGATATCAAGGCAGTAAGTACGCTTGGAATTACTAAGAGTGATGTAAAAGCTCTGGAAGATGTGGAGGGTGTCACTAAGGCAGAAGGCGCGTACAGTGCTGATTTCCTGCGGAAAGTACAAGATGAGGAGAAGGTCCTCCATGTGATGTCGCTGCTGGATGATATGAACCAGCCTGCAGTGACGGAAGGAAGGTTGCCGAAGAAGGCGGGCGAATGTCTGGTGGATGACGAATCTGATTATAAAGTCGGGGATAAGATCAAATTGTCTTCCGGTACCAGTGATGCGGTGACGGATACGCTGACGACAGATACACTGACGGTTGTGGGAACGGGGAACAGTCCGTGTTATATCTCATTTAACAGAGGAAGTACAACGATTGGAACCGGAAGTATTTCGGCATTTGCAATTGTGACAGCAGATACCTTTGACCTGGATGTTTATACAGAAGCATATCTTCAGGTGGAAGGTGCAAAGGAACTGCTTGCTTATACTGATGAGTATGAGGACCGGATCGAAGATGTTATGGACTCGGTGAAAAAGATTACCGGTAAACGTGGAGAGATTCGCAGGCAGGAACTGGTGGATGAAGCGAATGAAAAGCTGAATGATGCCAGGAAGAAGTTAAAAGACGGTCAGGAAGAAGCTGATGCGAAACTGGCAGATGCGGCAGCGCAGATTGCAGATGCGGAAGAACAGTTGAATTCCGGGCGTCAGCAGATTAGCGATGGACGCAGTCAGATTGAATCGGCAAAAATAACGCTGGATCAGAAACAGCAGGAACTTTATGCGGCACAGGCGGAGTATCAGGCCGGAGCGGAGAAAATAGCTTCAGGTAAAACAGCGTATGAGAATGGTCTTGCACAGTATGAGGCAAATAAGGATAACGCAGAGGCACAGATTGAATCCGGCAGACAACAGATGAAGATCCTGGAAGAGCAGATCCGGCAGGACAAGGAGACGAAAAAGACGCTGGATGGACAGATTGCAGAATTGCAGACACAGATTGATGCTGTTAAAGGACAGATCCAGCAATTAGAAGAGCAGGGCGTGACGGAAGAGGACGAACAGTTAGCCGGATTAAAGACGCAATTGGCAACATTGGAGACCGGACTTGCGACTGCTCAGACGAATAGTGCAGGACTGGAACAGAAGATTGCATATGAAGAAAATGTGTATCAGACGACAACGGCGTCTTTAGACCAGGCGGAGGAACAGTTAAAAAGCAGTAAGGCTGCATTAGATAACGCAAAACAGGAACTGGAGGCTGGAGAGGCTGCTCTTGCGGGAGTGCCGGAACAGCTGGCATCCGGTCAGGCACAGATCGATGAAGCACGGGCGGAGATCCAGAATCAGGAAACGGCATTATCTGAAGGCGAAGCAGAGATTATCTCAAATCAGATTAAATTAGAAGAAGCAAAGCAGGAATACGAGGATGGCAAAAAGACTGCAGCGGAAGAATTGGCAGATGGTCAGAAAAAGATTGATGACGCTGAGGCAGAGATTGCTGATATTCCGGAAGCAAAGTGGTATGTGTATGATAGAAGTACATTGCCGGAGTATTCCGGATATGGAGAAAATGCAGACCGCATGCGTGCCATTGGAAAAGTATTTCCGGTGATCTTTTTCTTAGTGGCAGCACTTATCAGTCTGACCAGTATGACACGTATGGTGGAAGAACAGCGGACAGCTATCGGAACGATGAAAGCACTCGGTTACAGTAAGCTGTCGATTGCGTCTAAATACATGGGTTATGCACTTCTGGCGACGGTAGGCGGAAGTATATTTGGAGTCCTGGTGGGTGAAAAGTTATTGCCGTATATCATTATTTATGCATATGGAATCCTGTATCACCATCTGCCGGCAATTCTGACGCCGTACAACTGGTATTATGCAGCAGTAGCTTCGGGAATCTCTGTCGTATGTATTACGGCAGCGACGTTCTTTGCTTGTTACAAAGAACTGATGGCCCAGCCGGCCGTTCTGATGAGACCTCCGGCACCGAAGATCGGAAAACGAGTACTTCTGGAGCGAGTGGGGATTATCTGGCAGCATCTTAATTTCTCATGGAAATCAACGGTCCGCAATCTGATGCGTTATAAGAAACGTTTCTTTATGACAATTTTTGGAATTAGTGGATGCATGGCATTGATGTTGGTTGGTTTCGGATTGAAAGATTCTATTTTTGAGATCACACAGCTTCAATATAAAGACATCCAGGTATATGACGGAGTGGCTTATCTACAGGATGATGCCACAGAGGAAGAGAAAGATACACTTGAGAAAAATCTGGATCAGAATCCTGAAATCGTGCGCCATATGGATACTCGCATGAAGAGTGTGACACTGGTGAATGGAAAGAAAGAACGTTCAACGGTAGAGTGTGTGATGAAGGATACGGAAGATATTCCGGATTATGTGCATCTTAGAGACCGGAAGACGAAAGAAACTTATAAATTAAGTGACAATGGAGTGATTCTGAGTGAGAAGACGGCAAAACTTTTGGATGCAAAAGAAGGAGATACCATAGAGATCAAGGATGAGGAGAATGGTAATAAGAAAGTAAAGATTGAATATATCTGTGAAAACTACATGGGACATTACATGTATATGACGCCGGCTTATTATGAAGATGTTTACGGAGAGACACCGGAATACAACAGTTTCCTGTATGCGACTCCGGATGATTACAGTATTACAAAGATGAAGGATGTGGGAAAAGAGATTATCAATGAAGATGCGGTCTTAAGCCTCAGTTACATATATGATATCCAGGAACAGCTTGATGATATGTTAAAGAGCCTGAATCTGGTTATTGTAGTGCTGATCGTTTCGGCGGGAATGTTGGCATTTGTAGTGCTTTATAATCTGAATACGATTAATATTACGGAGCGTCAGAGAGAACTTGCCACACTGAAAGTCCTTGGGTTTTATGATCCGGAAGTGGGAGCGTATGTGTACAGAGAAAATATTTTACTGACTTTTATCGGAGCGGGGGCAGGCTGTATTTTAGGAAAGATACTGCACCGGTTCATTATTGAGACAGTGGAAGTGGATTCGGTTATGTTTGGAAGGAACATTGATCCATCAAGTTTCTTGTATGCATTATTATTTACAATCTTATTTTCACTTATCATCAATGGAGTCATGTACTTTAAGTTAAGAAAAATAGACATGGTAGAATCACTAAAGAGTATTGAATAAGGGGAGCAACAATGAAACATTTAAGGAGAATATTATTCCTTATGATTCTTGCACTTGCAGGAATCGTAGGATACAAAATCTATACGGATGGAGTCGAGGTGGCAACAGAAAATCTGACGCCTCAGGCGGTGGTGTCAACTGCGAATGGGCTGAAGATTAAGTTGCAATACGGCGGAGACAGACTTCCGGACGAGGCTTCCGTCCCGGTTCCGGTAGTCATGCAGAATCCGGAACTTCCTACGGGTTGTGAGAGCACTTCTCTTACAATGGATTTGAACACACTGGGATTTTCCGTAGAGAAGACAACAATCGTGGATCAGTATCTTGTGCGGGCGACAGAAGATTACAAAGTGGGATTCAGCGGAGATCCTTATTCTTCAGAAGGGGCAGGAATCTGGCCGCCGGGACTTGCGAGAACTGCAAGAAATTATCTGAGAGAGCAGAACAGGATGCTCTGGGCGCATGATCTTTCAGGAGATTCTCTGGAAGAACTCTATCCGTATATTGCGGCGGGTTACCCGGTGCTTTTGTGGGTGACATCAAATTACGGTGATCCACAGTTTACAGGGTATACTTATGAATATCACGGAAAGACATATCAATGGTACGGCAATGAACATTGTGTGGTGTTATCCGGATATTCAAAATCCGATAATACGGTAACACTTGTGGATCCGCTGCAGGGAGAGATTACGCAGGATGCCTCTTTGATCCAGAGTATCTGTGACCAGACAGGCAAACTATCTGTGGCAATTTATTGATATTTTATAGTTTTAAGAAAATTGTTAGCACTCGAATAAAAAGAGTGCTAATTTTTTATTGACTTTTAGAAATAGTGGTATTATCATATCTGTTAGATGAACTGGTAAAGCATTTTGCCGGAAATATAGTATAGAATTTTTAATAAACAGGAGTGATAAATATGGCAGCAAAAAAGGGAAGTTTATCGATCAGCAGTGAGAATATATTCCCAATCATTAAGAAATGGGTATATTCCGATCATGACATTTTTGTAAGAGAGTTAGTTTCAAACGGATGCGATGCGATCACGAAGTTGAAGAAATTGGATATCATGGGCGAGTATCAGTTGCCGGATGATTATAAAGCATCCATCCAGGTGATTGTGAACCCGGAAGAGAAGACTTTGAAATTCATCGATAACGGTCTTGGAATGACTGCTGATGAAGTGGAAGAGTATATTACACAGATTGCATTTTCAGGAGCAACAGAGTTCCTTGAGAAGTATAAAGATAAGACAACAGAAGATGATATGATCGGACACTTTGGTTTGGGATTTTATTCTGCATTCATGGTAGCTGATGAGGTTCATATTGATACATTATCCTACAAAGACGGGGCAAAACCGGTACACTGGGTAAGCAACGGCGGAACAGAGTATGAGATGGAAGACGGAGACAAGCAGACTGTTGGTTCCGAGATGACATTATATTTGAACGAGGACAGCTTAGAGTTTGCGAACAAATACCGTGTCAGAGAAGTTCTGGAGAAATATTGTTCATTTATGCCGGTAGAGATTTTCTTATCAGAGGCTAATGCCGAGAAGGAATATGAGACCATCGACGAGGCAGATCTGAAAGAGGACGATGTCGTTGTTGAGCATATCCATGAAGATGCTAAGATGGAAGAAAAAGAGAATGAAAACGGCGAGAAAGAGATGGTTGAGGTCAGCCCTGCAAAGGATAAGGTAAAGATTGAGAAAAGACCAGTATCTTTAAGCGATATCCATCCATTGTGGACAAAACATCCGAATGAGTGTACCGATGAGGAATACAAAGAGTTCTACCGCAAGGTATTCTTAGATTATAAGGAGCCTTTGTTCTGGATCCACCTGAACATGGATTATCCATTTAACCTGAAGGGTATCCTGTACTTCCCAAGAATCAATACAGAGTATGATTCTGTAGAAGGTACGATTAAATTATATAATAACCAGGTATTTATCGCAGATAACATCAAAGAAGTTATTCCGGAATTCCTGATGGTATTAAAGGGTGTCATCGATTGTCCGGATCTCCCGTTGAATGTATCGCGTAGTGCACTGCAGAATGACGGATTTGTAAATAAGATCGCTGATTACATTTCTAAGAAAGTTGCAGATAAACTTGCGGGAATGTGTAAGACAAAGAGAGAAGACTATGAGAAATACTGGGACAGTATCAGTCCATTCATCAAGTTTGGATGTTTAAAAGACGAGAAGTTCTGCGACAAGATGAAAGATGCAGTGCTGTTTAAGAATATTGACGGCAAATATCTCACATTAAAAGATTGTGCAGAGGAGAACGGCGGATCTTTGGAAAAACCGGAGAAGGACGAAGATGCAGATGTAGTTGAGAATCTGGATGAGACAAAGATGGAAGAGAAGAAGACTACGATCTACTATGTGACAGATCCGATCCAGCAGAGTCAGTATATTAACATATTCCGCGGACAGGGCAAGGATGCCGTGATCTTAGACCACAACATTGACTCTCCGTTTATCACGCAGTTAGAGCAGCGCAATGAGACCATCACATTCCAGCGTATCGATGCCGATGTAACAGATGATATCAAGGAAGAGGTTGCAGAGGAAGAAAAAGAGACTTTCCAGAAGACAACAGATGAATTAGTAGAAGTATTCCGCAAAGAGCTTGGCAATGACAAACTGGATGTCAAAGTAGAGAAGTTAAAAGACGAGAATGTAGCTTCTATGATCACGTTGTCAGAGCAGAGCCGCCGTATGCAGGAAATGATGAAGATGTACGGAATGGCAGGAATGGGAATGGATATGGGAGGAGACGAGACTCTGATCCTGAATGCAAACCATCCACTGGTACAGTATGTAGCAGAACACAAGGCAGATGAGAATGCATCTGTGATCTGTAAACAGCTTTATGATCTGGCAATGCTGGCACACAAACCGCTGAATCCGGAGGAGATGACAGCATTTGTAAAGAGAAGTAATGAGATCATGATGTTGCTGACAAAATAGCATTGTGATGTAGTACTATTTTAATTTCTCTTTTGAACAGTTAATAATTATCCCCGCAAGGCAACTCGTATGCCTTGCGGGGATTTTGTACTATTGTATGAAATATCTGAAAATTATTCCAGTTCAACACCATGGTTTTTGAAAAAACTCTCTGCATGCTGATCCCATTCTTTTTCCAGACTTTTGTCCAGAGTAAATGTTTTCATGGAGATACCGGTAACGCATTGTAGCGTGCTTCCATCGTAATGAAAATTCAGATACAATCCATGGATTTCTTCCGGTCGGTAAGTTGTAATCTGATGTGCTGACAAAAAATCGGCATAATCATTTTCATTCAGTGCAAGTACAATCTTAAAAGAAAGAGGTGTGCGTTTTCCGCGGATAATGCTGAAACAGAAGTCCCGGACATCTTTCCAGTGGGAATAGGTCTGCTCAGGAGTTTCGTCGAAGAAATCTTTTTGCAGATATCCGTCTATTTGAAAAGTGTTAAATGTAGTGATCTGGCCTTCGATAAAAGAAAAGCTGTCAAAGGTATCCTTCAGTAAAAGATGTGCCATACAAGACTTGGCAGATAAAGTCAATACGTTCATTGAGAATGCTCCTTAATCGTTGAAAATCGTGTATTTATACTATACCACAGATGTTTGACTTTTGATAGCTGAGCCTTTAAAATGATTGGATAGGAGAATAGGAATATGAGTGTGAGATTGAATAAATATTTAAGCGAAGCCGGTGTATGTTCACGCAGAGAGGCGGATAAATTAATCGATAGCGGAAGGGTTTTCGTGGATGGCGTGCGTGCCGTGCAGGGGATGAAAGTCGATGAGACAAATGAGGTCCGTGTCGGTAAGAAAGTGATCCGCGGCAGTGAGCGTAAAGTCGTGCTGGCTGTGAACAAACCGGCAGGTATCGTATGTACCGAAGATCAGAGAGAGAAGAAGAATATCATCAGGTTCTTAAAATATCCAACGAGAGTGACTTATGCGGGACGACTGGACAAGGATTCGGAAGGACTGTTGATCATGACTAATGACGGTGACCTGATCAACGGGATGATGCGTGCCAGGTATGCACATGAGAAAGAATATAAAGTTACGGTAGATAAAGAGATTACAGATACATTTATCCGGGAAATGTCTGAGGGTGTCCGGATTGCGGACAAGGAGAAAAATCTGGATGTTGTGACCAGACCCTGTAAGGTGGAGAAGATTGGAAAATATACATTTTCCATTATATTGACGCAGGGGCTGAACCGCCAGATCCGAAGAATGTGTCAGACACTTGGGTATAAAGTGACCAGGCTGGTCCGTGTGCGGATCATGAACATTCGTCTGGACGGATTAAAGAGCGGAGAAGTACGGGAGATCACGGGAGAAGAACGGAAGAAACTTTACGAGTCCGTGAATAAAAGAACCGCAGAAGAATAACGGAATAAAAAATAACAGGAGTCTGTAAAGAATGGAAGCAAAGAAACAGAGATTACAGGAATTAGTAAATAGATTAAATGAAGCCGGGAAAGCGTACTATCAGAATGCCGATGAGATCATGAGCAACTATGAGTACGACAAGCTCTATGATGAGTTGCTGGCGCTAGAGAAAGAAACGGGCATCGTGTTGTCCAACAGTCCTACGGTAAATGTCGGTTACGAGGTGATCAGTGAGCTGCCGAAAGAACGTCATGAACGCCCGATGTTGTCTTTGGATAAGACCAAAGATGTGCAGGAGTTGAAGGCATTTGTGGGGAATCAGAAAGCGTTGATGTCCTGGAAAATGGATGGCCTTACGATTGTTTTGACTTACCGTGACGGAAGCCTTTTCAAGGCAGTTACCCGTGGAAACGGAGAGGTCGGAGAGGTCATTACCAACAATGCGAAAGTATTTAAGAATATTCCGCTGCAGATCGCTTATAAGGGAGAACTGATCCTAAGAGGTGAGGCAGTGATCGGCTATAAAGATTTTGAGAAGATCAATGAAGAAATCGAGGATGTAGATGCAAGGTACAAGAACCCGAGAAACTTATGCAGTGGATCGGTGAGACAGTTGAATAATGAAATTACGGCGAAGAGAAATGTAAAATTCTATGCATTCAGTCTGGTGCAGGCGGAGAATGTAGATTTTAAAAATTCCAGAGCCTGCCAGATGGAATGGCTGAAAACCCAGGGGTTTGAGATCGTGGAATATCATATGATCACATCAGATACGACGGAGCAGGAAGTTATTAATTTTTCAGAAAGAATCGCAGAGAACGATTTCCCTTCAGATGGTCTTGTGGTAACATATGATGATATAGCATACGGACAGTCTTTGGGACGGACGGCGAAATTTCCGCGGGACTCTTATGCGTTCAAATGGGCAGATGAGATTCGGGAGACGACACTTACAGAGATTGAGTGGAGCCCATCACGAACAGGTCTGATTAATCCGGTGGCTATATTTGAACCGGTGGAACTGGAAGGAACCACTGTGAGCCGTGCAAGTGTGCACAATATCAGTATTATGGAAGAGTTAGAACTTGGAATCGGCGATAAGATCGAAGTCTACAAGGCGAACATGATCATTCCACAGATTGCAAGAAATCTGACGAAGAGTGGCGTGAAAGATATTCCGACGAGATGTCCGATCTGTCAGGGAACCACAGAGATACGACAGGTGAATAATGCAAAGACATTGTACTGTACGAATCCGGAGTGCCAGGCAAAGCATGTAAAGTCATTTGCATTGTTTGCCAGCAGAGATGCTCTTAATATTGACGGACTGTCAGAGGCAACTCTGGAGAAATTTATTTCCAGTGGATTTATCAAAGACTATGCAGACCTGTTCCATCTGGACCGCTATCAGGATGAGATACAATCAATGGAAGGTTTCGGAGAGAAGTCTTATAAGAAACTGGTTGCCAGTGTTGAGCAGGCGAGAGTCACGACACTGCCGAAAGTAATCTATGGATTGGGGATCGCGGGCATCGGACTTGCAAATGCGAAAATGATATGTAAGGAATTTCATAATGATATCGAAGCAATGTTACAGGCAACGCCGGAGGCTTTAAGCGAGATCAACGGTGTGGGAACTGTGCTGGCCAATGCATTTGTAGAATATTTTAAAGATGCAGATCATGTAGATAGATTTCAGAGACTTTTGAAAGAACTTACAATCCCGGTGGAGGAAGAAGCGTCCGGCGAGCAGTTTTTCGAAGGAAAGAATTTTGTTATCACCGGAAGTGTTAATCATTTTGCAAACCGTAATGAGGTAAAAGAACTGATTGAAAGTCTTGGCGGAAAGGTGACCGGCTCAGTGACGTCTAAGACCAATTATCTGATTAATAATGATGTGACCTCCACATCTTCAAAGAATAAAAAGGCCAATGATCTGGGAATCCCGATTATTTCTGAGGAGACTTTCCTTAAGATGGTGGAGAATAAGACGACGGATATAGAGTAAGAAAAATACAAAAGCATAAGATTAGAAAGGAAACAATATGTCTGATCAGGATTTTAGAGAAATCAAACCCGAAGAGGAAGAAGTAAAAGAAGAAGTAGAGAAAGTAGATCAGTCTCAGACAGAGGTGGAAGAGACGAAGAAAAATGATGACGATGATTATGAGAAAGTCTGCTTTATCTGCAGACGGCCGGAGAGTGTGACGGGAAAGATGATCGATCTCCCAAATAACATTTCCGTGTGTCCGGACTGTATGCAGAAGAGTTTTGATACTATGGCGAATACGCCGATGGATTTAAGCCAGCTTACCAATATGCCGGGGATCCAGTTTTTGAATGTATCGGATATGGAACAGAGTATTCCGAAGAAACAGAAGATCAAGAAGAAAAAAGAGGGAGAAGAGAGAGTCCCACTGGTAGATTTAAAGAATCTTCCAGCACCTCATAAGATCAAAGCAAAACTGGACGAGTATGTTGTGGGCCAGGAGTATGCAAAGAAAGCAATGTCTGTTGCGGTATATAATCATTATAAGAGAGTTGCGACGGATACGATGGATGATATTGAGATTGAAAAATCGAACATGCTGATGATCGGACCAACAGGTTCCGGTAAAACGTATCTGGTAAAGACACTGGCGAGAATCCTGGATGTGCCCCTTGCCATCACGGATGCGACATCCCTCACAGAAGCCGGATATATCGGTGATGATATCGAGAGTGTGGTATCCAAACTTCTGGCGGCAGCAGATAATGATGTGGATAAGGCTGAGCAGGGAATTATCTTTATTGATGAGATTGACAAGATCGCCAAGAAAAAAAATTCCAGCCAGCGTGATGTCAGCGGCGAGTCTGTACAGCAGGGGATGTTGAAACTGTTAGAGGGCAGCGAAGTGGAAGTGCCGGTGGGAGCAAACAGCAAGAATGCGATGGTGCCACTGGTGACTGTTAATACAAAGAATATATTATTTATCTGCGGTGGCGCATTCCCGGATCTTGAAAATATTGTTAAAGAGCGTCTTACCAAGCAGGCTGCTATCGGTTTCGGAGCAGATCTGAAGGATAAATATGACCATGATAAGAAGTTATTGGAGAAAGTAACGACAGAAGATTTAAGAGTATTTGGAATGATTCCGGAATTCTTAGGGCGTCTGCCGATCGTATTTACATTACAGGGACTCAGCGAAGATATGATGGTACAGATTTTGAAAGAGCCTAAGAATGCGATTTTGAAGCAGTACCAGAAACTTCTGGCGTTGGATGAAGTGAAACTGGAATTCGATGAGGAAGCTCTCCGTGCGATTGCGAGAAAGGCGTTGAAGAAAGATACCGGAGCAAGAGCACTGCGCGCAATCATTGAAGAATTTATGCTGGATATCATGTATGAGATTCCGAAAGATGACAGTATCGGCCAGGTAATCATTACGAAAGATTACATCGAAGGTACGGGAGGACCGGTCATTATGCTGCGCGGTCAGGAAGTGCCGGGGATCGAGGCACATTAATCTTGTAGAACATAATAAAGAGCAAGACCTCATATACTTTTCATAAAGAGAGTATGTGAGGTCTTTTTATGCCTGAAAATAGTGCTGTTGACAGCTTGGAAAGTTGCCGTGATAAGATTCTGAGTCAGGATTACTGGGATTTTATCGTACCAAATTATAGAGGTGATGTGATATTTGGAATTGAGGAAGAAACGGAGTGTGTGCAGAATGCGGATTTTGACTATCGCATTGTGTACTTGAATGATCCGGGAAAATCCCCCCTGTCATTGGAGCGGTATTTGTATAATTCCATTCCAGGGTGTTATACGACACTTGGGATGGAGGCAGTTAACGCAGCGGGAATTACTGCGGTACAGAATTTACCGGCACTGCAGCTTATGGGAGAAAATATTATGCTGGGATTTATAGATACCGGTATTGATTATAGAAATACGATTTTTCAGAATTTAGATGGCAGTACCAGGATTGCCGGAATCTGGGATCAGACGATCCAGTCCGGGGAACTACCTGAGGGATTTTCTTACGGAAGTGAATATACGGAAGAGAGGATCAATCAGGCACTTCGTTCCGAAAATCCGGAAGAACTTGTGCCAAGTAAAGATAACGATGGACATGGGACATATCTTGCCAGTGTGGCGGCAGGTGCGGCAGATGTGCAGAATCAGTTTATCGGAGCGGCACCGGAATCCACCATAGGTGTTGTGAAATTAAAGCCTGCAAAACGGTATTTAAAAGAATTTTATGCAATCTGGGAGGAAGCGGTTTGCTATCAGGAAAATGATATTATTCTGGGACTGAAATATTTAAATAATCTGGCAAAGAAAAAAAGAATGCCACTTGTGGTATGTCTTGCACTGGGGACGAATTTCGGGGGACATAACGGAGAAACGATATTATCGAGACTACTGGATGCATATTCGCAAGTCCTGGATCGGGCAGTAGTTCTGGGGGTGGGAAATGAGGCGGCTGAGAGACATCATTATTACAGGCCGCTTGAAGTGGGAGAACGGGCGACTGCGGAAATCCGTGTCGGTGCAAAGAGTCAGGGATTCGTTGCGGAAATCTGGACGAAGATTCCGAATATTGTGACACTTTCTTTAGTATCCCCGTCGGGAGAAAGGACGAGGCAGATTAACACCAGACAGGGGGAACGATATGAACTGGTCTTTATTTTTGATCGAACGACGGTGACGGTAGAGTACCGGCTGATTCTGGAAAATAACGATTCACAACTTATTTTCTTAAGATTTAAGGATCCCTCCCAGGGAATCTGGAAGATAGAGATTGAGCCGGTACAGCGCACGGGCGGTGACTGCCATATCTGGCTGCCGGTGAAAGAATTTTTAGAGGATGATGTATATTTCCTTGAGGCAAATCCGGACACTACGATTACGGAGCCGGGAAGCAGCCGTGATGCCATGACGGTAGCATATTATGATGCCGGGAACAATGCGGTTGATATTAATTCTGGAAGAGGTTATACTAGAAATGAACTAATAAAACCTGAATTTGCGGCACCGGGAGTTGCAGTGAGCGGAGCCGGACTGAACGGCAATTATGTGATCAGGAGCGGTTCAAGTGTGGCAGTTGGGATCGCAGCGGGAGCAGTTACTCTTATGATGCAGTGGCTGAAAGAATTGCCCAGAATGCATGGCGTGAACGGGATTCAAATTAAGAATATGATCATGTTGGGGGTGGATCAGAGAGAACAGATGGAGTATCCGAACAGAGAGTGGGGATATGGGACACTGGATCTGTATCAGATACTGAATGTACTGCGTGAGCTGTAAGAAAGAACGGAGGAGACGATATTATGGCAGATTTTTTTGATACTTTAGGACAGCGTATATCAGATGTGGCATCTGATCTGGGAAAGAAGACAGAAGATACATTGGAGATCCAGAAGATCAAAAGTGATATTCGTGGGCTCAAGAGAGCGAATGACAGAGATTTCAGAGATATCGGACTGATGATCTATGAAAAATACGAAAAAGGCGAGGAGATTGACGAGGATTATAGAGAAATCTGTGAGGCAATTTCTAAACGTGAAGACGATATCGAGAAACAGGAAGAAGAAATCGTAAGGATCAAAGGAGTATAAAAGATGTTCCCTTGGAAAACAGGCTTGGGATTTTGTTTGTTTGGAGCGGATGAAATCCTGAAACAGCGGGTGGAAGATCAGCTGGAAGAGGGAGAGGCTCGCTCTTATTTAAAAGACAGACTGGTAATCCGAAAAGTTTATAACAGAGGATTTATCTTTAGTTCGCTGGAAGATAAGAATCTCCTGGTAAAAGGTGTATCTGTTGTGGCAGGAGTATTTGTGTTCCTTATGGATATCTGGGCAGAAAGATGTGGAAGCCTTCAGGAAAAACTGGGCATGACATTGTTAAGTGCCGGAGCTGCCAGCAATATTTTCGACCGTCTCGTACGGGGGAAGGTGATTGATTATATTGCGGTGCGTACAAAGAATACCAGAATAAAGAAAATCACAGCGAATCTGGGAGACATTTACATTGCATTAGGTGCAATACTTATATGGATACAAAAAATCGGGAGGCGGTAACGCTTCCCGATTTTATTAGCCTTGTAATATCTGCTTACATTATTTATGGCATGAAAAAAGCGGGTGATGGGAATCGAACCCACGTATCCAGCTTGGAAGGCTGGTGTTCTACCATTGAACTACACCCGCGAACAAAAAGTATAATATCACTTCTCTAAGAAAAAAGCAAGCTTTTTTTTGAAAAAAATATTTTTTTGCCGTTTTTTTTCTGTTTTGGAATTACATATAGCATATTAGAAAATTTTAAGATTTCACAGGGTTGTAACAAATTTGTAACATATGCTATAATGAGCACTGCAATATGCGAGGTAAAGAGATGACAAAGAGAAGTATTAAATATAAAAGAAGACAATTGCAAAGAAAGCGACAATTACAGAGAAGATTGGCGATAGCTGCTCTGTCAGCATTTATAGTGTTTCTAATTGCAGGAATTGAAATCAGGCATTACAGGACTGTGAAGAAACAGGTAACTGCGACATCCGATGTGAAAAAGGCATCCGCACAGAAGACAGGGAACTCTTCGAATAAGAGTGACACTGCGAGTGATGAAACGACGAAGAAAGAGACCGAAGAAGAACGTCTGGCGAGAGTGAAGAAAAAAGCAGAGACAAAAAAATATCCGAAAGATGTCATAGAACTTTTGAGTAAGAATCCCGAGACGGTGGATTTTGTAGAAGACTATGAGACGAAGAAGGACGAGCCGGTGGCGAAGGATATCGGTTCAGATTATGTAGAAGGACAGATTCCGAAACTGATTCAGTGGGATGAAAGGTGGGGCTATAAGAAATATGGAACCAGCATTGTAGCGGCATCCGGCTGTGGACCGACCTGTCTTTCTATGGTATTTATTAAATTGACAGGAAATTCAGCAATCACTCCGGCAACTGTGGCAGATTACGGCAATCAGCTTGGTGCGCTGGATGATGAGAATAATACATTGTGGTCATTTATGTCGGAGGCTGCGGCAAATTGGGGGATACAGTGTGCGGAAGGAATGCTTACAGAAGAGCAGGTACAGGCGGAACTGGCAGCGGGACATCCGATTATTTGCAGTGTGGGTCCCGGTGACTTTACACAGATTGGTCATTTTATTGTTCTGGCTTCCTATAATAACGGACAAGTAGAGGTTCGGGATCCTTTTAATAAAGAAAGAACGGAGAAAACCTGGAATTATAAGGATATAGAGGGCCAGTTCGTAGAGATGTGGACATATTCAAAATAGAATGTATGAACAGAGCAATACTGAAAAAAGAGTTTGCTCTGTTTTTTGTATAAAAATGCAAAAAAATATTGTAATATTCGAAATGTTAATGTATATTATAAGTTAAAAGTTGGATGCGTGTATACATGTATTCTAATGGACCTGTTTATCAGGATATGGGGAATAGGAGGTTATGCAGATGTCACAGAATGAAATGTTAGTTGTTGATGAGATGGAGAATATAAAAGAGAGTATGCAGGCGTTGGAGAAAACGTTGATGAAGAATCACCGGATTAATCCGAACTTGTATGTAGAATATGACGTAAAAAGAGGTCTTCGTGATTCGGCAGGTAAAGGTGTCCTTACCGGTTTAACTGAGATATCTGATGTATCCGGACATGTACTGGTGAATGGCCGTAGCATTCCGTCAGAAGGTCGTCTTTACTATCAGGGAATTGACGTCAATGATCTGGTAAAAGGAATCGGCAACCGCAAATACGGATTTGAAGAGACGATTTATCTTCTGTTATTCGGAAGACTGCCAAAGAAAAATGAACTGGATATGTTTTTAAATGTCATGTTTGAACTGGAGGAACTGAGTGGACGTTTTGTAAGAGACGTGATTATGAAAGCATCCAGTCACGATATCATGAATGCAATGCAGAGATGTGTATTGACATTATATAGTTATGATGCGCGCCCGGATGATGTAAGTGCAGATAACGTGCTTAGACAGGCATTAGAACTGATAGCGAAATTACCGTTGATCGCGGTATACTCGTATCATTCTTACCGTCACTTCCGTCTGGATGACACCTTGTTTATCAGAAACCCTGTCAAAGGACTTCCTCTGGCAGAGAATATACTTCTGATGTTAAGACCGGATGGTCATTATACAGAATTAGAGGCGAAAGTTCTGGATGTCGCGCTGATTCTTCATGCAGAGCATGGCGGTGGTAATAACTCTACATTTACCACACACGTTGTAACATCTTCAGGAACAGACACATACTCAGCAGTAGCTGCATCCATCGGATCATTGAAAGGTTTCCGTCATGGAGGTGCGAACCTGAAAGTACAGGGAATGTTTGACGATATCAAAGCTCATGTCAAAGATTGGACCAACGAGGAAGAAGTGGCTGCTTATCTGACAAAGATCCTTAACAAAGAAGCATTTGACCACTCCGGATTGATCTACGGAATGGGACATGCCGTTTATACATTATCAGATCCAAGAGAAGTAATTTTAAAGGAATATGCAAGAGAACTGGCCGAAGAGAAAGGTCTGATGGAAGAATTTGCATTATATGAGCTGGTGGAGAACCTGGCGGGCGAACTGGTTATGAAGCAGAGAAAACTCTTTAAAAATGTCTGCGCAAATGTAGACTTCTACAGTGGATTTGTTTATACAATGCTTGGAATCCCGAGAGAGTTATTTACACCGATTTTCGCAATCGCGCGTATCCCGGGATGGAGCGCACACAGACTGGAAGAAATCATGAATGCAAGTAAGATCATCCGTCCGGCTTATAAATATGTCGGAGAGCATACAAATTTTCATGCGATGGATGAACGATAAGTGATATTCATTTGAAATACTATACAGTAATAGATAAGACAGAATTAAAAAGTGCTAAAAGGCAGATATGGAGCAACCCATAAATGTTTTTTAGCACTTTTTATTGTTATAAAGAAGCGTATAAAGGATTTACCTTGAATTTGAAACTAACGGTCGTTGCTATAATGTGGATCGCGTTTGTTCATAAACGCATCCATACCTTCTTCCTGATCCGGGTGGGCAAAGCACAGTCCGAACAGTTCTTTTTCAAATAATTTTCCGGTCCCGATGCCGTAGGTCTCTCCGAGGTTGATGGCTCTTTTGGCCATGGCACATGCGTAGGCCGGCATTCCTTTTAATTTCTCTGCCATCTTAAGGGCCTCTTCCTGCACCTGCTCGTCCGGTACAACAACGGTGGCAAGTCCAAGTTCTCCGGCTTCTGTTCCCTTGATTTTCTTACCAAGAAGAACCATTTCTTTGGTTTTTGCGGCACCGATCAGGCGTGCCATACGCTGGGTTCCACCAGCTCCCGGCATAATTCCGATGCTGACCTCCGGAAATGCGAAAGAAGAATGCTCGCCTACTACGCGAAAATCACAGGCAAGTGTCATCTCACAGCCACCGCCGAGGGCCGGTCCGTTGACAGCAGCGATAACCGGAAATGGAAGCTCTTCTAACATATCGTTGATCAGGTGCCCCTGCTCCGCAGTGCGTTGTCCCTGCATGGCAGACGCTTTCGACATCTGTTTGATATCGGCACCGGCCGCAAATACTTTCGGACCTCCGGTGATGATGAGAACGCGGACTTCCTGGTTGTATTTGATTTTATTTAATACATCGATCATCTCGACATTCAGTTCCGAGCAAAGAGCATTCCATGCCTTTGGCCGGTTTAAAGTGATGGTGGCAACGCCATCATTAAATGAGTAGATAATATTCTGATAATCCATAATGTACCCCTTTCTCTTATATAGCATTATGATATCCACAGATTGTTTTGCATCTTGTACATTCACAACCTTGTTTAGTACCTATAAGTATACCACAGGCATTTGATATTTGACAGTTGTTGTGCTATCATTTCCGTGGATGGTAATTCGAAAATTGGAGGAAACTATGGTTAATAAATGGGAAATACAGATACCGGAATTAACTGGGGAAGAGAAGCGGAATGCTTATATTTACCTGCCGGAATCTTATCAGTATGAGCAGGAGAAAAGATATCCTGTATTATATATGTTTGACGGGCACAACGTATTCTTTGATTCAGATGCGACCTATGGGAAGTCCTGGGGAATGAGAGAGTACATGGATTACACGCAGACACAGCTCATTATTGCAGCGGTGGAGTGTAACCACAGTCCGGATCACGGAAGGTTATCCGAGTATTCACCGTATACATTTGCAGATCCGAATTTTGGAAATATCCAGGGAAAAGGGCGGATCACAATGGAATGGATGACGAAGACTTTCAAACCATATGTCGATGTGCATTTCCGGACACTTCCGGACAGAGAGCATACGTTTATCGCAGGAAGCTCTATGGGTGGGCTGATGAGTCTGTATGCAGTGATGGAGTATAATAAATATTTTTCCAGATGTGCAGCGTTATCACCGTCACTGGTATTTTCCCCGGTGCAGTTAGAGCGCTTATTCCGGACTGCCAGAGTGAGAGCTAATACACATATTTACATGGATTACGGTTCTAAGGAGATGTCAAACCACAGAGATACGAAACGGTTATTTTCCGGATTTACGGCACAACTTATGAAACGAGGTATCTACGTGAACAGCCGGATCGTGCCGAACGGAACGCATTCGGAGGCAAGCTGGGAGCGCCAGATCCCGTTTTTTATGGAAACACTGATGTATGAATAAAAGAGCTGTTTGGTAGTTATGGGATTGTAATAATAGGAGAAACATATGGAGACAGCATATTACAAAGAATTTAGCAAAGCACTGAACCGTGAGATGGAGTGGAAAGTGTACGGACACAGCGGACAACCGATTCTGTTCATTCCGTGCCAGGACGGCCGCTTTTTTGATTTTGAGAATTTTAAAATGACGGATGTATGGGCACCGTGGATCGATGCCGGTGAGGCGATGATTATTTCAATCGATACACTGGATCAGGAGACCTGGTCGAATACTTTCGGGGATCCGAGATGGCGGATCGAAAGATACGAGGCCTGGATCCGTTATATCACGGATGAGATGGTGCCGTTTATCCATGAACTTTACAGTGAGAAGAACGGGGAAGCCGAGTGCTCCGGCGTGTCAGTATTTGGATGCAGCCTTGGGGCAACGCACGCAGCGAATTTGTTTTTGAGACGTCCGGATCTGTTTAATGGGATGCTGGCACTCAGCGGAATTTATACCGCGGAGTATGGCTGGGGGTCCTACATGGATGATCTGGTGTATTTAAATTCACCGGTTCATTATATGGAGAACCTGCCGGAGGATCATCCGTACATACAGATGTATAATGAGAGAAGAGGCATTATCTGTGTGGGACAAGGGGCCTGGGAACAGCCGGATAGCACATATCAGCTCCGGGATATTTTCTGGAGAAAAGGAATCGACATCTGGGTGGATGTCTGGGGATATGACTGCTGCCACGACTGGGACTGGTGGTATAAGCAGGTTACCTATTTTGTCCCATTTTTATTAGGACAACGCTAGAGGAAAGAGTAAGGAGAGAGCATAAACGAATGAAAAATGTAATATTTATATCACCAAATTTTCCAACAAATTACTGGCAGTTCTGTAAGGAACTTCAGAACAATGGAATGAATGTACTTGGAATCGGCGATCAGCCATATGATGAGCTGTCAGGCGAATTAAAGGGCAGTCTGAATGAGTATTATAAAGTCGGCAGCCTGGAGAATGAGGATGAAGTGTACCGTGCAGTAGCATTCTTTATTTACAAATACGGAAGAATCGACTGGCTGGAGTCTAATAATGAATACTGGTTGGAGAAAGATGCAAAACTTCGTACAGACTTTAATATACAGAGTGGATTCCAGACAGCAGACATGCCGCGTATTAAATACAAATCTAAAATGAAAGAGTTCTACAAAAAAGCCAACATCCCGGTGGCGCGCTATCACATCGTGGATGATAAAGAGCACTGCGTAGAATTTATTAAAGAAGTGGGATATCCGGTCATTGTAAAACCGGACAACGGTGTGGGCGCGTCAGATACCCACAAATTATCCGATGAGTCAGAACTGGATGCATTTCTGGCCAAGAAGAATCCGAATATTTCTTATATTATGGAAGAGTTTATCTGTGCTGAGATCACTTCCTACGATGCAGTTATTGACTCTAAGGGAGAGCCGATGTTTGAGACCGGAAATATCACGCCGATTTCTGTCATGGATATCGTTAATAATGATGACAACTGCCGTTATTATATCGTAAAAGATCTGGCAGAAGATATCCGAAAAGCAGGACGGGCTACAGTAAAGAGCTTTGGCGTAAAGAGCAGATTTGTTCATTTTGAATTTTTCCGTTTGTTAGAAGACCATGAGGGAATGGGCAAAAAAGACGATGTAGTGGCACTGGAAGTTAATATGCGTCCGAGCGGTGGATTTACGCCGGATATGATTAATTTTGCCCACAGTACAAATGTATATAAGATCTGGGCAGATATGATTGCATTTGACCGATCTACCATCGAATCTACAGAGCATGCATTTTGTCCATTCGCCGGAAGAAGAGACGGCAAAGACTTTGTATATTCAGACGAAGAAATTAGGGAAAAATACAGAGATAACCTGAAGATGACCGGAAGAATGCCGGAGGCATTATCCGGAGCAATGGGAAACCAGATGTATATCGCCAGATTCGAGACGGAAGAAGGCATGAACCAGTTCTATCAGGATGTGCTGGGCTGCAAGAGCGTGGAGAAGGCGGAATCAGCAACGGAAGTTACAGAGAAAATTGCGGTTGAGCCAAAGGCAGCAGCAACAAAAACCGCAGAAAAGAAACGCCCGGCAAGAAAGCGTGCGGCAAAAAGAGCAGCAGCGAACAGCGGTACGAAGAAAACAACAGATAGTGCGGCAAAGAAAGCGAAATAAGTGCATAGAGACATAATCCATAGAGACATAAAATTAGCAGGCCTTTTGAAAAGCCTGCTAATTTTTTGCTCTGTTACACCTGTATACGGTCAGCCACTTCATTGCCAATCGCAAATCTACGATCTCCGCAGCGGATGATTAAACTGTCGTGTAATTTCTGAATCACCTGTATAGTGCTTCCTTCTGATATTTGATACAGTTTCATCTGTTCGAGAACTTCCGGTATTCCAAACATCCATTTGATGGTGTATGTGCCCCTGGTAGATTGAGATAATGGTTGCATATTATACACCTCCCGAGCAATCGTCTAAACCATTTTCTTAAGTATAATTGTCAGAATATAAGTTAGTCAATTGAAAATTGTCTTAATGATAAAAATATTGTATGAACAATTGAGAATAATATTCATACACAAATACAAAAGTCAACAGCTATAGTATTTGTAAAATAATGCAAAATAATTTTGTGAAATGCATGGAAATCATTGACAGTACAGTAATTAATGCTATAATAAAAACAAACATATGAATAATTGCTCATATGAACGGATGTAAAGAGAAAGGAATCATAAAAAATGAAAAAGACTTATAAGATCGATGTGGATTGTGCAAACTGTGCAAATAAGATGGAACAGGCAGCAAAAGGAACTGAGGGAGTAAAGGACGCGGTTGTAAACTTTATGACACTCAAGATGTCTGTCGAATTTGCTGAAGGCGCTGATCCGAAGGAAGTTATGCCGAGAGTTTTAAAGAACTGTAAAGTAGTAGAAGATGACTGCGAGATCTTCTTCTAAGAGAACTGAATCGGGTGATGGATTTTGAAAGCGCTACAGTGAGATTGTGGCGCTTTCGTGACATAATAAGCAGAGATTCTGATATGCAGAGGGATGTTTGTGATAGATTTTAAGATAAATGTATTTGAAGAAAAGGAGTGTGGCGTATGAATAAGAAGCAGAAAAAAGTCCTGAAACGCATTATTATTGCAGCAGTGTTAATCGTTGTACTGAAATTACTGCCCATCGACGGATATCTGGAATTTGCCTTATTTATGATTCCGTATCTTGTGATTGGATATGATATATTGAAGAAAGCCTGGAAAGGTATTTTAAACCATCAGGTGTTTGATGAGAATTTTCTGATGGCAGTGGCAACAGTGGGAGCGATAGCACTGGGAGATTATACGGAAGGTGTGGCTGTTATGCTGTTCTATCAGATCGGAGAATTGTTCCAGAGTTATGCGGTGGGTAAGAGCCGCAGGAATATCAGCGAACTGATGGATATCCGACCGGATTATGCCAACATTGAAGATGAAGACGGAAAGTTAGAGCAGGTAGATCCGGATGAGGTTGAGATTGGAAGTGTCATCGTTGTCCAGCCGGGTGAGAAAGTTCCGATAGATGGTGTAATCGTAGAGGGTAATACGACGCTTAATACCAGTGCACTGACTGGTGAGAGCGTGCCGAGAGAAGCCCATGTGGGAGACGAAGTCATCAGTGGATGTATTAATATGTCCGGTGTACTTAAGATTAAGACAAATAAAGAATTTGGGGAGTCTACAGTATCTAAGATCCTGGAGCTGGTGGAGAATGCAAGTTCCAGAAAGTCAGAGCCGGAGAACTTTATTTCTAAGTTTGCAAGATATTATACACCGGCGGTATGTTATGGGGCACTTGTGCTGGCAGTCCTTCCGCCAATTGTCCGCTTGTTATTTATGCATTTATCACCGGAGTGGGGCGACTGGATCTCAAGAGCGCTTACATTCCTTGTTATCAGCTGTCCGTGTGCACTGGTTATCAGTATTCCCCTCAGTTTCTTTGCGGGAATCGGCGGAGCAAGCAATGCAGGTGTTCTGGTCAAAGGTTCCAATTACTTAGAGAGCCTGTCCCAGACAAAATGCATTGTATTTGATAAGACAGGAACTCTGACACAGGGTGTATTTGAGGTAACAGGTATCCACCACGCGTCTATGCCGGAAGATCAGCTTTTGGAGTATGCAGCTTACGCAGAGAGTTATTCCGGGCATCCGATCAGCAAGAGTTTAAAGAAAGCATACGGCAAAGAGATTGATAATGACAGAGTCACAGATGTAGAAGAAATCAGCGGAAATGGTGTGATGGCGAAAGTTGACGGACATACAGTCGCAGCAGGAAATGCGAAACTTATGGATCGTATCGGGGTAAAATATGATGTGTGCCACAGTGTGGGAACAGTGATCCACGTGGCAGTTGATGGGGCGTATGCGGGACATATCCTGATTTCCGACGTGGTGAAACCTCATTCAAAAGAGGCAATAAAAGAACTTAAGAAAGCCGGAGTGAAGAAGACGGTGATGCTGACCGGTGATATGAAAAATGTGGCAGAACAGGTAGCGAAAGACCTTGGAATCGACGAGGTGCACAGTGAACTCCTTCCGGGAGATAAGGTTACAGAAGTAGAAGCCCTTTTGGATAAATACAAAAACCGCAACAAAGAAAAAGTTGCATTTGTAGGAGATGGAATTAACGATGCCCCGGTATTATCAAGGGCAGACATCGGTATCGCCATGGGAGCACTTGGTTCAGATGCGGCCATCGAGGCAGCAGATATTGTACTGATGGATGATGATCCGCTCAAGATCAGTAAGGCCATCAAGATTTCCAGAAAATGTCTGCACATTGTATATGAAAATATTTATTTCGCCATTGGTATCAAAGTAATCTGCCTGATACTAGGTGCTGTGGGTATTGCCAATATGTGGGCGGCAATCTTTGCGGATGTAGGTGTTATGGTTATCGCAGTATTAAATGCAATCCGGGCGCTGAATGTAAAGAATCTGTAGGTAGAATGTTGGAACGTTGATAAGTAATATTTTTCATTAATTGGGAGAATGATATGAGAAGACCGGAAACAGAATTAGAACAGTGTGAAGCTGTGGAAATTCACGAGGAACTGTTGAAAATCGTAGATGAGAAACTTCCTGAGGAAGAGGAACTATATGATCTGGCCGAGTTGTTTAAAGTATTCGGAGATTCGACGCGTATCAGAATTTTATTTGTGCTGTTTGAGGCTGAAGTATGTGTGTGTGATCTCGCACAGGCACTCAATATGACACAGTCTGCGGTATCACATCAGTTGAGAATATTGAAACAGAACAAATTAGTAAAGAGCAGACGTGAGGGTAAATCCGTGTTTTACTCTCTGGCAGACAATCATGTACGTTCGATCATCGATCAGGGAAGAGAACACATAGAAGAAGATTAAAAATTTGAAAGCTGATTTGTCAAAAATTTAATGAATATGCACAAACTTTAGAAAGCCTTTGTAAAATCGTTGTAAAAGACATGTGAAATGGTCTATAATTAGATGTACATGTTTTCATACAACTTAAGAAAAGGAAAAGAAAAAAATGGGAATCACGATGATTTTGTCATTGCTCAGTGGAGTTGCCTTATTTTTATTCGGTATGAGTATGATGGGAGACAGTCTGAAGAAGGTTGCCGGTAATAAACTGGAACTGATCTTATACAGACTGACCAATACACCGATCAAAGGGCTCCTTCTGGGTATGGTTGTAACTGCGATTATTCAGTCTTCATCTGCGACGACAGTTATGGTAGTCGGATTTGTTAATTCAGGTATGATGAAGGTTGCACAGGCAATTGGTATCATTATGGGAGCCAATATCGGAACCAGTATTACAGGGTGGATCTTGTGTCTGTCTTATATTGAAGGTTCCAGTGGTATTGCACAGCTGTTATCTACAGCGACGATCTCAGCGATCGTAGCAATCATTGGTATTGTGTTCCGCATGTTTGTAAAGAAAAAGCCATACCGCGATGTGGGTGATATCATGCTTGGATTCGCAATTTTGATGGTAGGTATGCAGACCATGAGTGGGGCTGTATCGCCATTAAAGGAGAATCCGCATTTTGTCAGTATACTGACGATGTTTAAGAATCCGTTGATGGGTATTCTTGTAGGTATTGCATTTACTGCAGTATTACAGAGTGCATCTGCGGCAGTAGGTATTTTGCAGGCGTTATCGATCACAGGATCTATTACCTTTGCGGCGGCACTTCCGATTACGATGGGTATCGGTGTCGGTGCTGCATGTCCGGTACTGTTGTCATCTATCGGAACGAATAAGAATGGTAAACGTACAGCGTTGATTTATCTTTTGAACGATTTGTTCGGTATGATCTTCTGGTCCATTGTATTCTATTCTGTCAATGCGGTGGTACATTTCGGATTTATGGATATGGTGATGTCACCGGTGAGAGTGGCACTTTTGAACTCCGTATTCCGTATACTGACCATCATGGTGCTGGCACCGTTTATTGGTAAGATTGAGAAACTGGTATTCTTCCTGATCAAGGATAACCCGGAGGAGGAAGAGGAGCAGGCAGACTTCGAACTTCTGGAAGAACGTTTCCTTGCATATCCGCCACTTGCTATCGCACAGAGTCAGCTGGCTGTCAATGGAATGGCCAAGAAAGCCAAGAAGAATATCTGGCGTTCATTTGATCTGTTAGAAGATTTTTCTGAGAATAAATTTAACAAGATTCAGGAAAAAGAGAACATGATCGACAAGTACGAGGACAAACTTGGCACATATCTGATGCAGGTAAGTATGCAGGATATGACAACAGAACAGGCCAAGCAGGTATCGAAGTTCCTGCATACGATCAGTGATTTTGAGCGTCTGGGTGACCATGCGGTGAACATTTCCCGTGTGGCGCAGGAGTTACATGAAAAATCAAGAGCGTTTTCGGATGCGGCACAGTATGAACTGAATGTTGTGGAAGATGCTTTGAAGGAGATTGTAGAGCTGACTGTTAATTCTTTCGTAGAAGAAGACCTGAAGATGGCAGCAAAAGTAGAGCCTCTCAGAGAATTGATCGGTATTTTATGTGATGATCTGAAACTTCGCCATATTACCAGACTGAGAAATGGACAGTGTGATCTGGGAACAGGTTTTGCATTTAATGATCTTTTGACGAACTACGAACGTATTTCAGCTCACTGTTCAAATATTGCAGTAGCGATCCTTGAACTGGATACTTCCAACTTTGATATCCATGAGTACACCAAGAGCGTACGCAAGTTGAAGAACAGCGAGTATGTTGCTGATTTTGAGGCATATGAGAAGCAGTTTGATATCGATGGATATGAGCCGAAGGAAGAGTCTTCAGACGAGTCAGATGACAGATCGAAAGAAAAATCAAAAGAAAAAGCTGGAAAAAAAGCAAAAAAGTGATATGATATAAAAGTAAAAAGAAACTAAAGAGGATATTTCATTCGCCGAGGATGGCAAAGGAAGTATCCTCTTTCTGTGTTTTTTTGATGTTTTACAGTTCCATTCCGGGACGGTAAGCTAGATTGGAGAGTTCCCCATCGAGACGTCGCATGTGCTTATCCCTGGATCTGGCAACAAGCAGATCATAGCCGATCCAGTTGTAAGGAAGCTTTTCGGAATCACCGGCTAAGACTTCATTACAGAGAGTGATCATGGATTCCAGATAACCGACAGGTTTTTTGCCATGCCCGTGAGAGAAGTACATACAGTCATAATGACCGTCCACTTCTTTCTTGAGGTTAACCATATTGTTGAGATAAGTTTTGATATTGGTGGAATGCTCATTTAACAGCAAAGTATTATTTGTGCATGCATCACCGATGATCAACATTTTCTTCTCTTCCAACAAGACGGCAAGAGATCCAACCGTGTGCCCGGCAGCGTTAAAGATTCGGAGCGTATTCTTTCCGACATGGAAAGTCATGCCCGGAAGAAGCGGTTCGTAGTGTAACGGCTGGGACGGGATTAGAAAGTTTTTTAAGTCATTATATTTTGGCCCGATAAACAGGCGGTTGACCTTATTGCGGTAGACAGGTTCTCTGTGATCGTCATACTGGGCCTGATCCAGTGGATTTAGAAAGACCCGGTCAAATTCCGGTGCACCCATGGCATGGTCCATATGTCCGTGGGTCAGAAGGACGGTGACAGGTGTGCGCGTCAGGGTCTCGACGTAAGTTCTCAGACTGCCGATGCCAAGCCCTGTGTCGATCAGGATGGATTCGCCGGGACCAAGGACAAGATAGATGATATCGCCCATGACGTCGCGGATCATGATCAGATCATCGTCGATATAAGTGTGGGTAAATAAAGGAGGCATTGTATTCATATGATAAAACTTCTTTCCTATTAAAAATATTGTACTATTATGTTATAAGTATAGAAACTGACTGCGTTTTTTGTCAAGAGTGCGAGGGTTGACATCCGGAGGTTTCCGTCTATAATTAACAGTAAAATAATCAAAAAACGAGATAATTAATACAGGAACAGACAATAAAAACACTTACAGGAGATTAATATGTGTGGAATATGTGGATTTGTAGGTAACAAATATTCAAAAGAAGAAAAGGAAATCATTTTGAAAAAGATGATGGATGCAATGCGTCATCGTGGTCCGGATTCTGATGGTGTATATACGACTGATGATGCAGGACTGGGATTTGTCAGACTAAGTATCATTGACCTGGCAGATGGTGCACAGCCTATGTATAACGAGGATAAGAATCTTGCACTGGTATTTAACGGAGAGATTTATAATTACAGAAGTCTGAAGAATGATCTGCTGGATAAAGGTCATCAGTTTACGAATAAGTCAGATTCCGAGACGCTTTTACATGGATATGAAAGCTACGGAACAGATCTGGTGAATAAGCTCAGAGGTATGTTTGGATTCGCTATCTGGAATCAGGCAGAGAAAAAGTTGTTTGCTGCCAGAGATTTTTTTGGAATCAAACCATTTTATTATACAATTGTAGACGGTAATTTTGTATTTGCATCAGAGATCAAATGTTTATTAGAGTTCCCTGGATTTAAGAGAGAAGTCAATCAGGCAGCACTGGAAGAATATCTTTCTTTTCAGTACTCTGCAATGGAAGAGACTTTATTTAAAGGTGTATACAGACTGCTTCCGGGACATTTCCTGACTTATGAAGACGGCAATCTTAAGATTGAAAAATATTTTGATCCAATGCTTACTCCTAAGAATATGGGAGACGATGAGCAGATCGTAGAACGTATCGAGAAAGTAATGAAAGATTCTGTGGATCATCATATGATCGCGGACGTAGAGGTAGGGGCATTCCTTTCCGGAGGAGTAGATTCCAGCTATATTGCAGCCGAGTTTTCCGGGAATAAAGCATTTACTGTTGGATTCCTGGATGAGAAGAATCATTACAGTGAGATTAGTTATGCAAAAGATCTTGCGAAAGAACTGGGACTGGAACATCACACGAAGATCATCAGCAAAGAAGAGTACTGGGATGCAATCCCGAAGATCATGTGGCATCTGGATGAGCCTAGCGGAGACGCAGCAGCAATTGCACTGTATTTCGTAGCACAGGAGGCAGCCAAGTATGTGAAGGTTGTTACTTCCGGTGAGGGCTCTGATGAGTTGTTTGGCGGATACACAATCTACCATGAGCCGATGTCATTAAAATACTATACATGGCTTCCGAAAGGTTTCCGCAGAGCAGTCGGAAAACTGGCAAAGAAACTTCCTGATGTGAAAGGAAAGAGTTTCCTGATCCGTGGTTCAAAGGATGTGCAGGAGAGATTTATCGGTAATGCAAACATCTTTACAAACAGAGAACGTAGAAAATTAATGAAGAACCGCACAGGAGCGCCTACGACAGAGAAGATGCTGAAACCGATTTATGACCGTGCAGCCAAACTTGATGATATGAACAAAATGCAGTATATTGATCTGAACTGCTGGCTGCCGGGAGATATTCTTCAGAAAGCAGATCGCATGAGTATGGCACATTCTCTGGAACTTCGTGTACCATTCTTAGATAAAGAGGTATTTAAGGTTGCAAGATGTCTGCCTACAAAGGCGAAGATCAGAGGTAACCAGACAAAATATCTGTTCCGCAAAGCTTCCGAGCATGTGCTTCCGGAAGTGACGGCAGAGCGTAAGAAACTGGGATTCCCGGTACCGATCCGTGTATGGATCAAAGAAGAACCTTGGTACAGCGAGATCAAGGAGCTGTTTACAGGAAAAGCAGCGGAAGAATTTTTCAATACAGATATCCTTCTGAGACTCTTAGAGGAGCATAAGGCAGGACATAAAGATAACAGCCGAAAGATCTGGACAGTATTCTCATTCCTGACATGGCATAAAGTATTCTTTGAGGATGGACTGAAAGAATCTGAGAAAGAGACAGTTGCGGAAGAAGAAAAGACAGCATAGAGAAGATAAAAGATTTGTAAAATCTTAATATGACAGGCAGGTGGAAATGAACGATTCGTTCCACCTGCTTTTTGTGTGGTGATTTGTGTGGTAATGAGTCAAGTCTAAGGTTGCCTGTATGTGTTAAGAATGGTAAAATAATAACATGGAAAATTCTACAAAAAAATCAACAAATAAAAAATGGATAGGTGTCGGTGCAGTGGCAGTAATCTGCGCCGGAATTATTCTCTCAGGGAAGTTTCTGGGAAAAGAAGCAGAGACATCGGTGGTCGATTCGGAAGGAACAGAAATCGCAAAACTGGTGTGGAAAGACGGAGGCATTCATTACGAATGTGAAACAGGTTACGAAGATTATGTTGATCTTGCGTGCCAGGAAGCAATCAGTGCACTCAGTAAAGCAGAGAATCTGAAAAAATCAAAAGCCGGAGAAAAACTTGTAAAGGAGCAGTACGTGATAAAGACGGCTTTCGAATCCAATGCTTTTGAGGCACTGAAAAAGGGTGGCAGCCAGATTTCAGTTACCGATAAGGATTCCATGGCGATGGCATTAAGCGATGGCAAAGGAAATCTGATCGCGGCGTATACAGAATCCTCGGATGAATCGGTGAATCGTTTACTGGATCGCACATATGCCGGATCTACGATAAAGCCTCTCAGCACATATGGACCGGCGATAGAAGATGATGCAGTGACATGGTCGACATTATATGCAGACAGTCCGTTTGAAGAGACGAAGGACGATGCGGGCAATACAGAACCCTGGCCTGCAAATGTCGAAGAATTTACGAATCAGAAAGAGACTGTGGCGCAGGCACTTTGCGAGTCAAACAATGCAATAACAGTAAAAATCCTGAATGATTACGGACTGGACAAATCTTGCACATATCTGGAAGATATACTGGGAATGGACGTGACGGCAGAGAAAAAACTGATAGAAAAAGATGAAGATGGCTATCGGAAGGAACTTTTGAGCAGTCTCGGAATGGGATATCTGGATAAAGGAGTTACCATAAAGGAGATGTTAGAAGATTATCAGGCATTTTCCCAGAGTGGTATGAGATATGAACTGACAGCACTTAAGTCACTGGAAGATAAAGATGGTAACCTTGTCTATGAAAAAGAAGAAAAAACAGACCAGATATTCTCGGAAGATACTGCGTACATCATGAACCGGATGCTGCGGGGTGTGGTAGAAGAGGGTACCGCAAAATCAGCGCAGATAGATGGCGTGGATGTATGTGGAAAGACGGGAACTTCTGAAAATTACAGAGATAACTGGTTTATAGGGATGACGCCTGAGTATACCTGTGCAGTGTGGTATAGTTCGAATGACGGGGAACGTATACAGAATGCGTCACTTCTGGCTTTCCGTGATGCAATCGAAGAACTCTCGCCAGATCAATCGTCAGCGTATCCGGTGTCCGATGATGTGGTGGAAAAAGAATATTGTGAGAAGACCGGACTTTTGGCCGGAAAGAACTGCCAGTCAGTGAAGAGAGGATATTATAAAAAAGATGAACTGCCGGAGACTTGCACAGAGTAAGGCAGAAATGAGGGAAAGGTATGAGAGAAAAAATGAATAATGTATGGATAATACTGTCACTCATTACAATGAGTGTTACGGGGTGCCTGGGAGGCGGATATTTTGTATTTGTCTCCGGGGCACTGGTAATAGTTTTGATGGCGGTACTTTTGATTGAAATATACCGGACAAAACAATATACACTTGCATTGGATTTGAATATGCTGTCAGTTACAGTGGTGACAGTTTTGTATTTGTGTGTGGCATTCTGGGCGGTAGATTCCGGAATGGCACTGATGGGATTTGTGAAATTTCTTCCGGTATTATTGTGGGCGCTCTATATCTGTCGGCATCTGGAGATACGAGAACAGTTGATACATGCGCTCCCATATATCGGAAGCCTGATGACACTGTTTTCATTCCTGATGATGCAGTTTGAGGTGTTTAAGGAGTGGGTAACGGTAGCCGGACGACTGGCCGGATTTTTCCAGTATCCGAATACATATGCAGTATTCATGCTGGTATGCATGGTTATTGCAGTCGATGAATTTTCTTATAAAAGACCAGAAATCTGGAATGTGTTTAATATTGTGGCGGCCGTGGCGGGAATCTTCTTAAGCGGAAGCCGAATGGTCTATGTTCTTTTTGTTTTGACACTTCTATTACTACTAATCCGAAAGAAAGAACTAAGAAAAATATTGTTAATAGTGGTCGGTATCGGTGCAGTGATCATTGCTTTAGATGCAATGATCGGTAAAGGTGCAATATTGCAGAGAATTATGACAATCTCAGCAGGACAAAGTACGTTACTTGGACGTTTCCTGTACTGGAAAGATGCAATGGGAATTATAATATCACATCCGTTCGGAAGCGGATATTATGGATATTACTATTTGCAGCAGGAAGTACAGACGGGTGTATATTCTGTAGTAAATGCCCACAATGAACTGATTCAGTTAGCACTTGATCTAGGAATCTTTCCGGCAGTGCTTGTATTTGGAAATTTTGTCCGTGCGATCATAAAATCCGAGAAAGGTGGAAGAAATCAGCTTGTATTGATCATAATACTTCTTCACAGTCTGTTTGATTATGACCTTCAGTTTATGATGATCTGGATGGTAGTGATTTTATTTTTAGATTTCCATAATATCAAAGAAGGAAAGATACCGGTGTTTACAAGGACCTGTGCGGTGATAGCCGGAGTTGCAGTGATGGTTCTGGCTGTTTTCGTCGGTGGTTCCGATGCAGCATACATGAAAGGTGATACAGAACTTGCATTGAAATTATATAGTGGAAATATGCAGGCAAGAATCACGAAACTTTCCAAGGCAAAAGATGCTGCTAAGATGAGAAAACAGGCAGAGAAGATTTTAGAGAGAAATGAGCACGTAGCAGTGGCATACAGTGCACTGGCAAGGGCTGCATTCGCAGACGGGGAGGTGCAGGAATTTATGAAAGACAAGTTGACGGCGATAAAACTGGCGCCGTATCAATACGATGAGTATGTTGATTATCTTGATACACTTCTGTATTGCGCAGATGAATATCTGAATGCAGAGGATGTGGAGAGTGCGAGAACCTGTGTGCTGAGAGCAGCACAGATACCGGAGCTTCTGAAAGAAGTCGAGAAGAACACCAGCGATCTCGGCTGGAAGATCAAAGATCTCCCGAAGGTACGACTTTCCCACGAGAATCTGAGCAGGATAGAAGAGTATCAAATTAAGATAAATCAAAATTAAAAAAAGGAGGAAAAGGGATGATATCAAGAATGGAAAAAAGAATCCTGGCGATTGTACTTGCATTTTTGATGTGTGTTACGACCGGATATACCGGCACTATAACCGCAAATGCAGCTGAATTTCAGGATTCAGAAATAACTGAGATATCAGAAGGAGTCAAAAACGAGACGACGCTGGATGCTGGTGCCAAGACAGCAATTTATCGTTTCGTTCCACAGGAGACAGGAATCTACCATTTCTATTCGGTAGAATCCGGCGACACCTACGGAGCAATCTATGATGCGAGTCAAAACCTGATCAAAGAAGCATCAGACGATGGCAACAGTGGTGTGGATTTCAGCATTGAGACTGAACTGACGGCCGGTCAGACCTATTATCTGGGAGTAAATTATTACCTGGATGTAGATTCCGGAAAGATTACCTGGATTGTGGAAAAAGAAGAAACTAAAGCGACAGAGGATGTTTCAGAAG
>CAKRJP010000008.1 GCA_934351835.1 uncultured Lachnospiraceae bacterium | reverse complement strand
ATGGAGTGATTTACATAATGTGGATAGAACGTTTGATGGCTGGGATTAGCCATCAACACGTTTTGTCCTATAACCCTGTTCTTACTTCTTAATTTCTTATTTCTGATTTCTGAACTGCATCGGTGTCATGTTGTATGCTTTCTTAAACAGTCTGTTGAAGTGCTCTACATTCTGATATCCTACGGTCAGTGCAATATTCTCTACAGTCATATTACTGCTCTTTAACAATGCTCTTGCTTTCTTCAGTCTGATCTTTTTTACCAGATCCCCAAATGTCATTCCTGACTTTTCTTTAATATATTTTGACAGATATGGTTTTGACAGATAGAACTTCTCAGCCAGATCATCCAGTGTAATATCAATGTAATTTGCCTGGATGTAATTCATGATTTCAATCATTCTGGCATCTTTCACACCATCTTTGCTGGCAAGTTCATCTAATTTATTAACTGCTACGATTAACGCCTCGATAGAAGCTCTGATGATATCGGCATCAATACCAACACCCCAGTAAGTTTTTCCGTCACATACAATTCCCACATAAGCTACAGCCTTTGATGAAGATCCTCTGGTCAGAGAATGTTCTTCGTACACTGACAATTCATAACTGATTCCGAAGTACTGTTTGATCGCATTGCTTACAGCATCCAGACGTCCGTTACCGATTGCTGTGATCACATGGCTCTCACCTGAATGATTGATGGTTACTTCTGCTGTGATTCCATTTACCTGCTTGAAGTGGCATTCGTCTACGTGGAATACTGATTTTGTATTAATGTAGTGATCTTCAAAAATCTGATATACCCAATCCGGTGTCAGTTCTTTATGTGCTTTATCCGATACATCTTTAACCATATATCCAACTTCTTCTCTCATCTTCTGTGGAAGGTTCAGTCCGTGGCTCTGCTTCAGGATATAGCTTACGCCGCCCTTTCCTGACTGACTGTTGATGCGGATAACGTCTGAATCGTATTTTCTTCCAACATCCTGTGGATCGATCGGCAGATAAGGAACTGTCCATACATCCAGTTTCTTCTCTTCTCTCCATGCCATACCTTTAGCGATGGCATCCTGGTGTGATCCGGAAAACGCAGTAAATACCAGATCTCCGGCATATGGCTGACGCTCATATACCTGCATTCTTGTCAGGCGCTCGTAAGTCTCACGGATAAGCTGCATGTCAGATAAATCAAGTTCCGGATCCACACCGTGTGAGCACATGTTCATTCCAAGTGTTACCACGTCTACATTACCGGTACGCTCTCCATTTCCAAACAAGGTGCCCTCTACACGGTCGGCTCCTGCCAGTACTCCTAACTCTGCGGTTGCAACTCCTGTACCTCTGTCATTGTGAGGGTGAATACTTAATACAACGTTATCTCTGTAAGCCAGATGCTTATGCACATATTCAAGCTGTGTTGCAAATACATGTGGCATTGCGTTCTCTACGGTTGTCGGGATATTAATGATTGCTTTATTATCACTGGTTGGTTTCCATACGTCCAATACTGCATTACATACCTCTACGGCATAATCAACTTCTGTACCTGAGAAACTCTCCGGGCTATACTCAAATGTAAAGTTTCCTTCTGTCTCAGAGGCCAGTTTCTGAAGCAGGGTTGCTCCGTCAACTGCGATCTTCTTAATCTCTTCTTTGCTCTTTTTAAATACCTGCTCACGTTGGGCAACTGATGTGGAATTATATACATGGATCACTGCATGTGGTGCACCCTTTACAGCTTCAAATGTTTTCTTAATGATATGTTCTCTTGCCTGTGTCAGTACCTGTACGGTCACATCCTCCGGGATCATATCCTTCTCAATCAGTGTTCTCATGAACTGATACTCTGTCTCAGATGCTGCCGGAAAACCCACTTCAATCTCTTTAAATCCAATGTCTACTAACATCTGGAAAAACTCTAACTTCTCATCTAAGCTCATCGGCTCAATCAATGACTGATTACCGTCTCTAAGGTCAACACTACACCAGATTGGTGCTTTTTCTATAGACTCTTTTTTTACCCAATCATAAGTAATCTCTGGTGGCATAAAATATGTCTTTTCGTATTTCTTGTAATTCATCATATTTCTCATCCTCTTTCTTATTTTAAATAATTAAAATCAATCAAAAATATTGTCTTTTTTTAAGACTCACTTAGTCTATCATATGTCCGCAAAAAAGGAAAGTGATAAATTTAATCACTTTCCTTGATGTATTTTGTCTTTTCCAATTTTATTTCACGTGTACATGTGTAAACAAATGATCCTGGCAATATTCGTAATTGCCATTACATTTTGAGCAGTAACGGAACTCAAGATTCGGATCATCCAATTCTGTTCTTCCACATACTGCACAGCGATGTCTTGCTCCATTCGCATATACATTTTGCGGACGGCTTGCCTGTTTTACTTTCTTCTTATATTCATGCTTTCTTTTCATCTGCCCAGGCTTATACGGCTGTGCATTCTTAGAACTAAAGAAGAAAATCAGGAAGTTCAAAATAGATACCACTGCCGCTACTGCATTCGCCTTATAATACACTCCATACATTGCATCGCCACCGTATGCCGGTAAGAATGCCTGCAGAATTGCATATACAAAATAGAGTCCATCTACAACTGCCAGCCATTTTGCCTTGATAGGGATCACCATAAAAAGCAAAAATTCCAAATCAGGATAGAGAGCTGCAAACGCAAAGAATAAGGACATATTCAAATACCAGGTATCCATAGACAGGTTCACTCCTGTAATCAGATACACCAGAATCGCGGCAATCACTGTAAATAACATTCCCGAAAAGAAATACAGGTTAAAACGGAATGCTCCCCACACACGTTCCAGCTGAACTCCCAACATATAGTACATATAAAGTACAAATACAATAAAGATCAGACTGGTGGATGGCGGATTAATGATAAATGTTACGATACGCCATACCTGACCATGCAGAATCGCTGCTGCATTCAAACTCAGATACTGTCCATAGAACGTTGGATTGATAATATTCAACACAAACCCTGCCGCATACAGCATGATAATGTACACCATCAGATTCGGAATCGCATATCTGCCAAATTTACGTTCTAATTTATTCAGCCAATGATTCATAAAACGTCTCCTTCATTTTATCTAGTTTTCATACTTTAAATATTCTACCGATTTCAAAAATGTTTGTCAATTCTGTACCCTTATATTTCACTTTGTTTTTAGATAGTTTGTGAAAATTTATTTTTTTTACGCTTTCTTAACATCTCTTTATGATTTTAAAATTGACATTTGACGTAATTTGTCGCATAATATTTACCGATTGTTTAAACAGATTTTGAAACACATTTAATAAGAAGTTTTATGACTTTTCACATAGTATTAAGGAGTTATTGTTATGAATCAAAATGAATTGTATACACTGGGAATTGATATTGGTTCAACTACAGTAAAAATTGCCCTGCTTGATGGGGATCAACAGGTTGTTTTTTCAGATTATGAGAGACATTTTGCAAATATTCAGGAGACATTATCCGGGCTTTTACAGCGTGCGATTGAGCAGGTGGGACAGATTACTGCTTCACCTGTCATTACAGGTTCCGGCGGTCTGACACTTGCAAAACATCTGGGTGTTCCGTTTGTCCAGGAAGTTATCGCAGTTTCTACTGCACTTCAGGATTATGCTCCACAGACAGATGTTGCCATTGAACTTGGCGGTGAGGATGCGAAGATCATCTATTTCGAAGGTGGTAACGTTGAACAGCGTATGAATGGAGTATGTGCCGGAGGTACCGGTTCTTTCATTGATCAGATGGCCTCTCTGTTACAGACAGACGCTTCCGGATTAAATGAATATGCCAAGGACTACCAGGCACTATATACCATTGCCGCACGATGCGGTGTATTTGCAAAGACAGATATCCAGCCACTCATCAATGACGGTGCATCCAGAGAAGATCTGGCTGCTTCTATCTTCCAGGCAGTGGTCAACCAGACGATCAGTGGTCTTGCCTGCGGTAAACCAATCCGTGGCCATGTTGCTTTCTTAGGCGGTCCACTGCACTTTTTATCAGAATTAAAAGCTGCATTTGTCCGCACACTGAATCTTGACGAAGAACACACTATCGCACCGGATAATTCGCACTTATTTGCAGCAATCGGTTCTGCCCTGAATTCCAAGAAAGATACTCCGGTATCTCTGGCGGAGATGCAGAAACGTCTCGAAGGCAAAATTCAGATGGATTTCGAAGTTGACCGTATGGATCCATTATTTGCCAATGAGGACGAGTGGAATGAATTTACTGAACGTCACAGTAAACATCAGGTTCCTATGGGAGATCTCAGTACATATTCCGGCAAAGCCTTTTTAGGTATTGATGCCGGTTCTACAACTACTAAAGCTGCACTGGTCGGTGAGGACGGTACGTTACTGTATTCCTTCTATCATAATAATGACGGCGATCCTTTGGGAACTACAATTGCTGCTATCAAAGATATTTACAGACGTCTACCTTCCGACGTGGAGATTGTACACTCCTGCTCTACCGGTTATGGCGAGGCACTTATTAAGGCTGCCCTGTTACTGGATGAGGGGGAAGTCGAGACCATCGCCCACTACTATGCTGCTGCTTATTTTGAGCCGGATGTAGACTGTATCCTGGACATCGGTGGTCAGGATATGAAATGTATCAAGATCAAGAACCAGACTGTTGACAGCGTGCAGCTCAATGAGGCCTGCTCTTCCGGATGTGGTTCCTTTATCGAAACCTTTGCAAAATCACTGAACTATTCAGTAGAAGATTTTGCCAGCGAAGCTTTATTTGCGGAGCATCCGATCGACCTGGGAACCCGCTGTACTGTATTTATGAACTCTAAAGTAAAACAGGCTCAGAAAGAAGGGGCATCTGTCGCTGATATTTCTGCGGGACTGGCTTACTCTGTAATTAAAAATGCCTTATTTAAGGTTATCAAAGTTTCGGATGCGTCAGAACTCGGAAAGCATATCGTTGTACAGGGCGGTACTTTCTACAATAATGCTGTTCTTCGAAGCTTTGAGAAAATTGCCGACTGCGAAGCCGTTCGTCCTGACATCGCAGGTATCATGGGTGCTTTCGGTGCTGCCCTGATCGCCCGCGAGCGTTACATCGACTGTGAAGGTACTACCATGCTTTCCATTGATGCCATCGAGGCTCTGCAGTATTCCACGACCATGACAAAATGTCGCGGATGTACCAACAACTGCCGTCTGACAATCAATCATTTCAGTGGCGGCAGAAAATTCATCACAGGTAACCGTTGTGAGCGTGGTCTTGGCAAAGAAAAATCTATGAATAAGCTGCCAAACTTATTTGATTATAAGATGCACCGCTATTTTGACTATACACCTCTGGACCGCAACGAAGCCACCAGAGGCACGATTGGTATTCCGCGCGTTCTGAATATGTACGAGAACTATCCGTTCTGGTTTACATTTTTCAATACCTTAGGATTCCGCGTAGTACTCTCTCCTGCTTCTACACGTAAGATTTACGAGCTTGGTATTGAATCCATCCCGAGTGAATCGGAGTGTTACCCGGCAAAACTTGCCCATGGACATGTACAGTGGCTGATCAATAAAAATGTAAGACACATTTTCTACCCAAGTGTGCCTTACGAGAGAAAAGAGTTTGCGGAGGCAAATAACCATTACAACTGCCCGATCGTAACCTCTTACCCTGAGAATATTAAGAATAATATTGATGCGATCGTAAATGGAGAGATTGATTTCATTCATCCTTTCCTCTCTTTTGAGAATGAGGATACTTTGACTTATGCACTGACAGAGTCTTTATCCGAGAAATTCCATATTCCGGAGACTGAAATCCGCAGTGCGGTACATGCTGCATGGGAGGAACTGGCAAACTGCCGTAACGATATGCGTAAGAAAGGCGAGGAGACTATTGCTTACCTGAAAGAGACCGGTAACCGTGGTATCGTGCTTGCCGGACGTCCGTATCATATCGACCCTGAGATCCACCATGGTCTGCCGGAAATGATCAACTCTTACAATATTGCCGTGTTGACTGAGGATTCTATTTCTCACTTAAATCCGGCAGAGCATCCGTTAAATGTTATGGATCAGTGGATGTACCACTCTCGTCTGTATGCGGCTGCAAACTATGTAAAGACCGTTGATAATCTGGATCTGATCCAGCTTAACTCTTTCGGTTGTGGTCTGGATGCGGTTACTACAGATCAGGTGGCTGAGATTTTGAATAATTCCGGTAAAATTTATACGACTCTGAAGATTGATGAGGTCAACAACCTCGGAGCCGCAAGAATCCGTGTACGTTCACTGCTTGCCGCCATCCGTGTGCGTGAGACCAGAAATGAACAGCGCGAGATCCACACTGCTGCAATTGAGAAAGTGCCATTTACCAAAGAGATGCGTAAAGAATACACCATTCTCTGCCCGCAGATGTCACCGATCCATTTCAACATTCTGGAGTCTGCATTTAATGCATCCGGATATCATTTGGAAGTATTGCCAAATGACAACAAGCATTCCGTGGATGTTGGTTTAAAATATGTAAATAATGATGCCTGCTATCCATCTCTTATGGTTGTAGGTCAGATTATGGAGGCGATCCTGTCCGGAAAATATGACACCGATAAGATTGCTGTCATCATCAGCCAGACCGGTGGTGGATGTCGTGCTTCCAACTATATCGGATTTATCCGCCGTGCGTTAAAGAAAGCCGGATATGCACATATCCCGGTGATTTCCATCAACTTAAGCGGACTGGAAGGAAATCCTGGATTTAAGATCACTCCGGGCTTAGTTCTCCGCGGAATTTATGCCGCAATATTCGGAGATATTTTTATGAAATGCGTATACCGTATGCGTCCATACGAAGCTGTTCCGGGAACGGTTGATGCACTGCATGAAAAATGGGAAAAAGTCTGCAAAGAATTTGTTTCCCAGAAATATCCTTCCAGACATAAATTCAAAAAAATCTGTAAAGAGATCATCCGTGATTTCGACAATGTAGAATTGTTAGATGTGAAGAAACCTCGCGTTGGTATAGTCGGTGAAATTCTGGTAAAATTCCTGCCGGCAGCCAACAACTATCTGGTAGAACTTTTAGAGAGCGAAGGCGCCGAGGCTGTTGTGCCTGATCTTCTGGATTTCTTACTCTACTGCTTCTACAACCAGAACTTTAAAGTTGAAAAACTTGGATTTAAGAAATCAAAAGCTACAATTGCAAACTTCGGTATCAAGGCACTGGAATGGTTCCGTGCACCTGCCACAAAGGCATTTGCCAAGAGCAAACATTTTGATCCGCCGACAGATATCCATAAATTAGGTGCGATGGCATCCGATATCGTTTCTCTGGGAAATCAGACCGGTGAAGGCTGGTTCTTAACCGGAGAAATGTTAGAGTTGATTCACAGCAATGTGCCGAACATTGTATGTACTCAGCCGTTCGCCTGCCTGCCAAACCATGTCGTTGGTAAAGGTGTTATCAAGGAACTTCGAAGAGAATATCCACAGTCTAATATCGTAGCCATCGACTTCGATCCGGGTGCCAGCGAAGTAAACCAGTTGAACCGTATCAAACTGATGCTCTCAACTGCAAATAAGACCTTAGAAACACAGAATAATTCGTAAATACATAGTTTTAGTGGCTTTGGCCCTACATGATATCAAAAGTATATTACAGCATCGTTAAAAGACCGGGTATCCCTGTTGTGGGATGTCCGGTCTTTATTAATTCGCTCTTCGTTTGATTTATTCTCATTCTGCAAAATTTCATTGTGTTCCTGTCCAAATCGAAGATTCTCCCCATCGCTCTCTACGATGATCGTGCCAAGTTCGTCTGTCCGATACACCTGCACATCGGCTTCATACAGGCGTTCTAAGACTGATTTGTGAGGATGTCCGTAAGAATTATCCTTTCCACAGCTGATTACTGCCCAGGATGGATCTGCGGCGTTTAGAAAGGCTTCTGAGGTTGCCGTATAACTTCCGTGATGATTACATTTCAAAACATCACATTCTAATTCCTTTCCAAAACGTTTCACCATCGCTGACTCAGACTTCTCTTCTGCATCCCCGCACATCAGAAATGAATTGTCCCCATAGGTCAGCTTAATCCCTATGGATGCATCATTGCAGTCATTCTCATCCAGATATTCTTTCTCCGGCGCAAGAATCTTGAACCGGGCTTTTTCAAGAGTATACACTTCCCCGATCTCCGGTTGTCTGATCAGACTTTCCTCTGCTGCAAACTCCCACAACACATCACGGTAACTCTTCGTATCATTTGGCACCTCCGTCATCAGGACTTGCGACACTTCCAGATTTTCCAATACATCGTCCGCCCCGCCGATATGATCTGCATCGGGATGCGTTAACAGCAGATAGTCCAATTTTCCAATGCCATGTTCTTTTAAATATGCAACAACTCTCTCACCATGTTCATTATCTCCGGCATCTATTAACATCGCCTTTTCACCTTCCTGCACCAGAATAGCGTCTCCCTGTCCCACATCTAAGAAACTGACTCGCAAAGTATTATCTGACAGCACTATAACATCCGATCCATAGTTATAAATGCCCTCATGACCATTCAGAACTGCGTCATATCCGATATAACACGTCATATAGAATAAAATCAGAATACTGACAACAACACGCCAGATGATTTTTTGCTTCCTTCTCTGCATTTTCCTTTATCCCCCCAAAGACAAAGGAAGGCCAGTCTGGCAAATACATGCCAGACCGACCTTCTTTTGTACGTCTTCTATTTTATTATAATAACAGTATTCTCAGATTATTTTGCATTATCCGTTTCAGTCTTTTAACTTTCCTAAATATATTTATATATATTGTATCTGATTTGTAAAGCAAAACCAATAGCATTTTCAGAAATCAACGTTTATAATATAAATAATATCATTTTTCTTGACCTTAAAGTCACTTCATAGTGTATAAAAGAATCAAAAGAAGGAGGTGGCAGGGATGAAAATTAAAGAAATGGAACAGCGGACCGGTATCCCGAGTGCCAATATACGTTACTATGAGAAGGAAGGGCTACTTCATCCGGTACGAAAAGAGAATAATTACAGAGAATATTCCGAAGAGGATCTGAATCGTCTGGAACAGATCAAGATTCTAAGACTTTTGGGTGTCAGTCTGGAAGACATTCGAAAGATTTACGAAGGGGACCTGACTCTTGACTCAGTAATGGCAGAGCGCCTGGAGGCTCTGGATAATGAAGAATCACAGTTAAAAGAAATCCGAAGAGTCTGTGAGAATATCGTTGGACGCAATATGAAGGTAGAGATGCTCCACGAAGAGATTCTTGAAAACAATAATAACAAGGCTATCTGGAAAGAACGTCTTGCACAGGTTTTAAAAGAAGATATGTCCAAAGTAGCAGTCAATCGAACTCAGATGAACCGCCAGATCACCGGGATTTTATCGGTCGGATTTCTGATCAATGCGATCATCGCATTCGTAACAGCACCGCTGATTGAGCGAACACCGCTTACATTTCTGGATATCTTCGGACGAGGCTACCCTAGCGAACATCCAAAATACGGAATGGTGGCAATGATCGCTCTGGTTCTTTTGGTGGCCTTAGGGATTGCCTTATATTTTACCGCAAGCGCAAAGGTATATATTGTGATTTTTGTACTGACCTCCGTTTTATTATCGCCTACGTTAATGGCGGTCATCGGCGCAGCAGCAAACAACTCATTAAAGTGCCAGATTTGCGGTTATTTTCCATTATTCTGGATGTTCCTTATTATTTATGCTGTAATCTATTGTATCGCTTCTGAGCGAAATGAGAGGCTTTTGGAACATACAGGTATTGCGCTGATATATGCACTGGTTATGACGGTCGTACTTACAGGGTTATCTTATCTCTGTATCCGGTCATGGATGATGCCAATGATCATACTTTTGATTGCGACAGTCTATCTGATGTTATTCTGGACGGATGTAAATCGTGATGTAAGATCCTATACCAAATATTATGCAGCGAAATCAGCGATCCGTATGATAAATCCGATTGCAATCATCTTTTCTTACTACGGAAGAAGCAAGACACCGATGTGGGGAGATTTTTCGGATAATAAGAAGTAGATTTTATATAATAGAACCCCCAGAGAATGGCTCTCTCTGGGGGGTTCGCTGTCTCATATGCAATGAGCATTTTCTTATATTGCCTATCGGCATTATATCATATGCGTTTTCTCATTTCAATATTACACAAAATAATATTTTTAGAACTTGCCTGCCTTTGCTGCTTCTTCTACAGAAACAGCAACTGCTACTGTAGCTCCTACCATCGGGTTGTTACCCATACCGATCAGACCCATCATCTCTACGTGAGCCGGTACTGATGAAGATCCTGCGAACTGTGCATCTGAATGCATACGTCCCATTGTATCTGTCATACCATAAGAAGCAGGACCTGCAGCCATATTATCTGGGTGAAGTGTACGTCCTGTACCACCGCCAGATGCTACTGAGAAGTATTTCTTACCCTGCTCGATACATTCTTTCTTGTATGTACCTGCTACCGGGTGCTGGAAACGTGTAGGGTTTGTTGAGTTACCTGTGATAGATACTCCAACATTCTCGTGATGCATGATCGCAACACCTTCCTGTACGTCATCTGCTCCGTAGCATTTAACTGTTGCACGGATTCCATCTGAATATGGTTTCTCGTATACAACATTTAATTTTGCTGCTTTGTAATCATATTTTGTCTCTACGAATGTAAATCCGTTGATACGTGAAATAATCTGTGCAGCGTCTTTTCCAAGACCGTTCAGTACAACACGAAGTGGTTTCTGACGAACTTTGTTTGCTTTCTCAGCAATACCGATCGCACCCTCTGCTGCTGCGAATGACTCATGTCCTGCAAGGAAACAGAAACACTCTGTCTCTTCTTCCAGAAGCATCTTTCCAAGGTTACCGTGTCCCAGACCTACTTTACGGTGATCTGCTACAGAACCCGGAATACAGAATGACTGAAGACCTTCTCCGATAGCTGCTGCTGCATCAGCGGCCTTTCTGCATCCTTTTTTGATTGCGATTGCTGCACCTACAGTGTAAGCCCAGCAAGCGTTCTCAAAACAGATTGGCTGAATCTTCTTTACCTGCTCGTAAACATCCAGTCCAGCGTCTTTTGTAATCTTTTCAGCTTCTTCAATAGAGCTGATTCCATAACTGTTTAAAACAGCATTAATCTGGTCAATTCTTCTTTCATATGATTCAAATAAAGCCATTTAATTATCCTCCTGAATATTCTAACTACTCTACACGTGGGTCAATGATCTTAACTGCATCCTGAACACGTCCATACTGTCCTTTTGCTTTTTCCCATGCTGTGTTAGGATCATCACCTTTTTTAATAAAGTCTGTCATCTTTCCAAGAGAAACGAACTGGTAACCGATCACTTCATCATCTGCGTCCAAAGCGATTCCTGTTACATAACCCTCGGCCATCTCAAGATAACGAACTCCTTTTTCTTTTGTTGCGTACATTGTACCAACCTGTGAACGAAGTCCCTTTCCAAGGTCTTCCAGTCCGGCACCTACTGCAAGTCCATCATCAGAGAATGCACTCTGTGTACGTCCGTATACAATCTGAAGGAATAATTCTCTCATAGCTGTATTGATAGCATCACAGACAAGGTCTGTATTTAATGCTTCCAAGATTGTCTTGCCCTGTAAAATCTCAGCTGCCATAGCTGCTGAGTGTGTCATACCAGAGCATCCGATTGTCTCGATCAAAGCTTCTTCAATAACACCGTTCTTTACATTGAGAGACAATTTGCAGGCACCCTGCTGAGGCGCACACCAGCCAACACCATGTGTAAAACCGGAGATATCTTCAATTTTCTTTGCATGTACCCATTTTCCCTCTTCCGGGATTGGAGCAGGTTCATGCTTTGCACCCTTTGCTACAGGGCACATGTTTTCAACTTCCTTTGTGTAAATCATGCGAAAAACTCCTTTCAACTACTTATGATTTCTGTTATTAGGGCTTGTTATTCCTTTAACACCACACGCTATTTTCTCATAAATTTTAAGTTTCGTCAATTATTTTAATGACCAAAAATCTTGTCCTTTTTGGTACTTTTCTATCTCATCATAACCAAAAGGCGCTGTGACCCAGACATAACCAGAATTATTCTCGTCATTTTCTTTATAATTTAAATCAAATCCGATCTCGATTCCGTCTTTATCCAGGAAGAAATTCGTTACATACACACCATCCTGGTCATCCCCATTTAAGGCTTCTTTCATCTGATCTTTTGAAAGTTCTGACAAGAAATCTTCATCGTCTGCTTCACTGCGCATGGTCTTCAGCCATTCATCAACAAATTCATCATTGATATTGATGATATCTTTTACCTGATAGACCGTTCCGTCTTTCAGACTGATGTTACAGCTTCTTAAATTCTGTTGCATTACCTCACTGTTTCCACGATAGCTGTAATCTTCATAAACAACACTTAAAAGTCCCTCCGAAGAGTAGCAGACTTTATACTGGACAAAACTCACCAACGCCGGCTGTTTGGCACCAAGAACAGCTTCTTTAATCTCATCCGATGGATTTGTATAGATCTTATCTACCGTATCCATGGCAACATTTTTCAGAGACTCATTAACTTTCTTTTGCACATCCGCATCTGCAAGTCCTGTCACTTCAGGATATTTTACATCAAATTTGATCAGTGTACTGGTCTTTGACTCATCCTCATAGGTATATTCCTGATCTTCCAGTTTATAGGAAATATCTTCACTCTGATACTCAGGGATTCCATCCAGCCCATTCAGGCTGTCATCCGAAGATCCATCGTTATATATATTATCAGAGCCTGCCCCATTGCCAAATCCAAAGCCACCTTCATCTCCTGAACCTTCACCAAAATCAAAACCGGAATCTGGTCCAAATTCCAAACCGGGTTCTATATAGCTATTTGCTTCTGAACTCACCCATTTTCCAAACTGATAAGCTCCAAATGCCAGAATACCAAATAAAAGGGCCAAGATCACCACTGTCACAATAATCCATACTGCTCTTTTTTTCTTTTTCTCCACTGGCTGCACCAGTCCCGGAATCACCATACATTCCATCGGTACAGAACAGATCCCGTTCACCGTCTGGGCGGGTCCTGTCTGGTTCATCCCTAAATGTGCATATTTTTCAGCGGATATTGTAGATGCATTTACTGTCAGCCGGTTAGCCCTTAACTGCTGTGCAGAAAAATTATAAACAGTCTGGTAAAGTGCTCTTCCAACGCCCTGTCCCTGCATATCTTTCCGCACAAAAAACAGACTGATATGTGCCTTCCGCACTGGTTTTTCCCCATATGTGCCTTCTGTTCCATATGTACTATTCCCAGAAATATTTTCATTCTCAGGGACTCTGACTGCTATCACTCCCGACAACTGATTTCTGTCATCAAAGCTTCCAAAAAAGACCATTTCCCTTTTCTGATAACCCGGAAGGATATTCTCATACTTGATAAATTGCTGAAATTCAGCCACACCTTCCGGTGTATATAATGGAGCGATTTCTTTTGCAAATACATCCCATACCAGATGCAATGCCGGTAACAGTTCCGGCTCCTGCAACATTCTGATGTTCATTTTACATGCCTCCCTGTGTAAGCACCTGCACATTCTTTGCAATATAATCAATCAGTGATACAACTGTCAGTATCAGTGATACCCAGATCAGTACGGTTCCGATGATATCGAACACACCGCCGAAATCTGCGATCAGTACGATAATCATTGCCATCTGGGAAACTGTCTTAAATTTTCCCCAGTAGCTTGCAGCAATGACAATTCCGTTGTCTGCTGCCACCAGACGGAAACCACTGATGATGAATTCTCTGGCAATAATTACAATTACGAACCATGCCGTTAATTTTCCAAGAGGGATCATACAGATCATCGCAGAACAAACTAACAATTTGTCAGCAAGCGGATCCATAAATTTTCCAAAATTTGTCACCAGATTTCTGGCTCTGGCGATCTTCCCATCCAGCATATCGGTAAGGCTTGCCACACAGAAGATTACCAGTGCGATCCACTTATTTGCCGGACCACCAACATCTGTCAGCATAAAAAATACAAAAAACGGAACCATGATTACTCTTAATACTGTTAATTTATTTGGTAAATTCATTATATCAACTCTCCTATCAAATCATATTCTACCGCACCCGTTACACGCACTTTTGCAAAATCTCCGGACATCAGCTCAGCGTCCGTATTGATAAAGATCAGTCCGTCCACATTCGGTGCATCTTTGTAAGTTCTTCCTACATATGCATTTTCATCAGCTACTTTTCCCTCGATCATAACCAGCACCTCTCTGCCAATCATATCTTCTGCCTGATCAAAGACGATTTCCTGCTGCAGCTCCATGATCTCTGCCTGACGCTCTTCTTTTACTTCTTCGTCGATCTGATCCGGCATGGTCGCTGCCGGTGTGTCCTCTTCCGGAGAATAAGTAAATACGCCCAGACGGTCAAATTCCATCTCATCCACAAACTCCATCAGTTCTTCATGCTGTTCCTTGGTCTCGCCCGGGAATCCCGTGATCAGCGTCGTACGGAGTGCGATATCCAGGATCTCTTCTCTTAACTTGTGAACGATATCCACCAACTGCTGCTTCGAAGTTCTTCGTCCCATTCTCTTTAAAATCTGATCGTTGGCATGCTGGATCGGAAGGTCTAAATAATGGCAGATCTTTGGTTCTTCTTTCATCACCTGGATTAGTTCATCGTAGATTTCTTCCGGATAGCAGTAAAGAATCCGGATCCACTGGATGCCGTTGATCTTGCACAGCTCCTTTAATAATTTGTGCAGTGACTTTTCTCCATAAATATCTTTACCATATAGTGTCGTCTCCTGCGCAACAAGGATCAGTTCTTTTACTCCCTGCTTTGCCAGCCCTTCTGCTTCTTTTACCAGGCGCTCCATCGGAACGCTCCGGTAATTACCACGGATCTTTGGAATAATACAGTAAGTACAGTGCTTATCACAACCTTCTGCAATCTTTAAGTATGCAAAATGTCCTCCGGTCGTCACCATACGTTTCGTATCTACCAGTGGAAGTGCATCCACATCGGTAAGTTCCACGATATGTCCGTTATTTTTCAATGTTTTCTCAATTGTCTCTACAATTTTGTCATAAGCAGTCGTTCCCAGAACGGCATCTACCTCCGGAATCTCATCTATGATTTCCTGCTTATAACGCTGTGCCAGACATCCGGTCACGATCAGTGCCTTTAGTTTTCCTTCTGTCTTATACTGTCCCATATCCAGAATCGTCTGAATACTTTCTTCTTTAGCATCATGGATAAAGCAGCAGGTATTCACGACAATAATATCTGCCTGTGTCTCATCATCCACGATCTGGTATCCTTTTTCATCCAAAAGTCCAAGCATGACCTCCGAGTCTACCAGATTCTTATCACAGCCAAGGGATATAAATAATATCTTCATGGTTCCTCCTTATTTACTCATTCACTGAAATTACCAAAAGGCAGATACCTTACGGCACCTGCCCTGTATGCTCTCTTTCAGAAATGATTAATCCTCGATTTCTTCTGTTTCCTCAACAGCTTCATCCTCTGCAATGATACTGATCTTTGACTGATTCAGTTCATCAATTGCAATAGATAATGGTTTCTCACCCGGCTTTATATCAACCAATGGCATAGACCCGTCGATGATCTCTCTTGCTCTCTTTGCAGTTGCCATAACGATAGAATAACGGCTATTAACAGTCTTCTCTGCTCCGTCCTCCACGTCTTTATTCACTACTTTCATTAACTCTGCGTATGATGGATGTAACATACTCCTTATTCTCCTTTCAGTTCTTCTTTCATATATTCTATAAATTCTTTATTGCGATAGCTTCTTCTGTGTTCACTCTGGATGATCTCATGTACCTCTTCGACACACTGGTCAAGATCATCATTCACTACCAGATAATCATACCGATCCATGCCCAGTGCTTCTTCCTTCGCACGGTGCATTCTGGATGCGATCACATCCCGGGTCTCTGTTCCCCTGCCCACCAGACGGTGCTCTAACTCTGCTGCCGATGGCGGTGTCACAAATAATAACAGTGTATCCGGAAGTTTTTCTTTAACTTTGAGTGCTCCCTGAATCTCGATTTCAAGAATCACATCTTTGCCGTTTTCCAACTGTTCTTCCACATATGCGCGTGGCGTTCCGTAATAATTTTCCACGTACCTAGCATACTCTATCAACTCATCTTTCGCAATCATTTTTTCAAATTCATCTGCAGTTTTGAAAAAATATTCTCTGCCATCTTCTTCGCCCTCACGAGGCTGCCTCGTGGTGGCAGAAATAGACAATGCGTAATTATCATATCGTTTCAAAAGTTCTTTCATGATGGTCCCTTTGCCGGCACCAGAAAAACCAGACACAACAATCAAAATTCCTTTTTTATTCATAACCAGTCTCCCATCTTTCGAATCATCCCTGTTATACTCACTACTATTATAAGTCGGATCTTATTCAATATTCTGGATTTGTTCTCTGACCTTCTCAATCTCCGTCTTTAAGTCAATTCCAATATTAGATACCTCTAAATCATTGGCCTTGGACAAGATTGTATTTGCCTCACGGTTCATCTCCTGTGCAATGAAATCCAGCTTACGTCCAATATTTGCATCATCAGAAAGCAACGTCTCCTTCATATGTGTGATATGACTCTTCAATCTGACAACCTCTTCATCTGTACAGATCTTATCTGCAAATACAACAACCTCTGCTGCAATACGTCCCTCTTCAATCTGAGTATCTGCCAGAAGTTCCTTTACCTTCATCTCTAACTTTTCTCTGTAATCGGAAATAATCTTCGGTGCTCTCACCTCAATCTGCGATACCAGAGAAAGCATATCATCAAGTTTTGCAACGATATCTTTCTTAAGATTCTCTCCCTCGATGGTCCTTGTTTCTACAAACTGATCAATCGCACCGTCCAATGCCTTTCTAAGACCACTCCACAATTCGTCCTCGTCCATTACCTGCTCTTCCATCGTAAGAACTTCCGGACATCTGGAAAGAGTAGATACCCTGATATCGTTCTCCAGAGCAAACTGTTCCTCCATCTTCTTAAAATAAGTCAGATATTCTGCCGCCAGTGTCTCATTATACTTTAACGAAATCTGTCCCTCAGAAGTATCCTCATATGTAATGAATATATCCACTTTCCCGCGATGTACACGCTGTTTTAATAAGTTTCGGATAGAACTCTCAAAAAAATTCAGTTTCTTTGGCATACGGATGTTGGCATCCAGATAACGGTGATTGACACTCTTCATCTCTACAGTGAATTTGCGTACTCCATCTGTAATTTCGCAACGTCCAAAACCAGTCATACTTTTTATCATGATGTAATCCTCTTTTATAAAAATTTTGTTACCTGCTTTAATTAATGGCATTAAAAACCAGTCTTAATTATAATCTATTTGGAATCTTCCGTCAACTGTGTTAAGATAACTAATGAATTAATGTCAGGAGGGATAATTATGGCATTTGACGGAATTACCGTATCAGCACTCACAAAGGAATTACAGGAAACTCTGACAGGTGGACGCATCGCCAAGATTGCACAGCCTGAGGCGGACGAGCTGCTCCTCACGATCAAATCATCCAAGGGGCAGCAACGTCTTTACATCTCAGCCAGTGCCTCTCTTCCGTTAGTCTATCTGACAGATGAAAATAAACCAAGTCCTATGACAGCACCTAATTTCTGTATGCTTCTCAGGAAGCACGTAGGCAATGGCAAGATTACTTCTATCTCACAGCCGGGACTCGAACGTATCATTATGATGAATATCGAACATCTGGACGAAATGGGCGATCTTCGACAGAAGAAACTGATCATTGAAATCATGGGAAAACACAGTAATATTATTTTCTGCGATGAGGAAGGAATGATCATCGACAGCATCAAGCATGTATCTGCACAGATGAGTTCTGTCCGTGAGGTTCTTCCGGGACGTAAGTATTTTATCCCGGATACCATGCAAAAACACGACCCATTATCCGCAGAAGAAACTGATTTCAAAGAAACCTTGGTGAAGAAACCGATGCCGCTTAGCAAAGCAATCTACACCAGTTTTACCGGAATCAGTCCCGTAGCCGCCGAGGAAATCTGCTATCTTGCCGGGCTGGATTCCAGAGTTCCTGCATCGGAATTGGATACCGATGTTCTGACCCATCTGTTCCGGCAGTTTTCTTATTATATGGATGAGATTCGTCAGAAAGAATATCACCCGGTTATTTATTATAAAGACCACACACCGATAGAATTTAACGCGGTAGCTCTGTCCCATTACGGAGACTGTGAGAGTGAATCTTTTGATTCTATCTCCAGAGTCTTAAGTACTTACTATGCAACGAAAAATACAATCACACGTATCCGCCAGAAAAGCGCCGATCTCCGACACGTTGTACAGACAGCTTTGGAACGTAATCATAAAAAATTTGACTTACAGAGCAGGCAATTAAAAGATACCGAGAAACGTGAAAAATATAAGATATACGGAGAACTGATCAATACCTACGGTTATGGCTTAGAGCCGGGGGCGAAATCTCTGACCTGTTTAAATTATTACACCAACGAGGAAATCACGATTCCTCTGGATGCGACAATGAGCCCACAGGAAAATTCGCAGAAATATTTCGCCAGATACAACAAGCAGAAACGAACTTTCGAGGCACTCTCCACACTGATTCAGGAGACTTCCGATGATATCCGGTATCTCGACTCCATCAGTAACGCCCTGGATATTGCCATGAGTGAGGCAGACCTTGCGCAGATCAAGGAAGAGCTGACACAGAGCGGTTATATCCGCAGAAAATATACCAAGAAAAAAGTGAAACTGACCAGTAAACCTCTGCATTACATTTCCAGTGATGGCTACGATATCTATGTAGGAAAGAACAATTTGCAGAATGATGAACTCACCTTCTCTTTCGCCAATGGCGGAGACTGGTGGTTTCACGCCAAAGATGCGCCTGGTTCTCATGTGATCGTGAAAACAAACGGTGAAGAACTGCCTGACCGCGTATTTGAAGAGGCTGGTAAACTTGCTGCTTACTATTCAAAAAATAAAGGAAGCGACAAAGTAGAAATTGACTATGTCGAGAAAAAACATGTCAAGAAACCGAACGGTGCAAAACCTGGATTTGTCGTCTACTACACGAATTACTCACTGGTGATTGATTCTGACATCTCCGGGATTAAAGAAATAAAATAAACTCACCTATAAGAGAAGGGACAAAATGACAATTTTTCTGTCTTTTGTCCCTTGATTTTATGTTTTATTATTTATCTAATCTCCGACCTTCTAAATAATACCTTTTATCATGTGCATGTCCCATAGAAAATGTTTTCCTCGGAAGCACGCCGTTTTCCATGACACCTCTGAACAACTGGCTTTTTTCCATCGCCGGTAAAATAAATCCGATGGACTGTTCTTTCTTTGCCAGTTCTTTTAACACCACATCGCCATGAATGTAATCTATCTCACCACCATGTTCTTTCAGGTAATCGTCCAGAAATGGCTGCAATACACCAACCGCCAGAGAACTCTTTCTGGCATCCAGATAAACAGTTCCGCTTTTCTCGCCACTGTACCATTCAATCTTATGAATATTCTCCTGTTCCGGCGAAGCTCCACAGCCTGCTTCCAGGCATTCCAGCACATTCTCCGGATCAATTCCCGTTAAAATCCTGTGGATTGGTTCAAACTCCAGCGCACTACTGTGAATATTTTCCAATTCTACCAATGCGTAACGTGCCGGATGATTACTGTAATTTTTCTTCGGATTGTTTTTCTTCAATTCTTCATAGCAGGCTTTTGCAGTTGCCAGTGAATGGTTTCCATCGCCCATCGCAAATGTCATCGGAACGCCTTCTACATCTATGTATTTATCTTCTAACGAACGCTCGTATGCATGAAGTCTTAATTCAAATCCATCTTTTACATCACCCTGAACCAACCATCCGACAATGTGTCCGCCATCTTTCATCAGATCAAACTCATAAAGTTTGGTAAGTTCTGACTTCATTTTCCCGATAGGTTCGATCAACGTCTTTTCCACATCGTCACATAAAATCTGTACATGTGGGAATTCCAACACTGCACCCTCACGGATTCTCATTCTTGGCGGGATTCTCTCTAATACTGTCTTTTCGGTTGCTCGGATTGCTGAGTCAGAACCCGCCTCATAGCTATACGCCTCAAGATCCACCATACCGATCAGTCCTTTTCGGACACTTCCGTTTTGTAATGTTCTTTCAATATACACAAAAGAATCCGGATATTCTTTAAAAACGCCCTGTTCTATATAATCTTCCATATTCTGATTGATCTTCTGGATCTTTGCTTTTTCATCCTTCACACCAAGTTCTGCTTCCGGAAGGATCATGTTGAGCGTAGACGGTGCATCTCCTACATACTCTCTGACTTCTTTCCAGTACTCCGGCTGGGACGAAAACTGGTCACATGCAATTACCGCCCATTTTTCCATGGAATCAACATCAGGTAACAATATATTTGCTGGTGTAAATATTTTCATTCTTTGTCATCTCCCAATCTGTCTAGTTCATTCCGGCAAGATAATCAATAAACTGCTGTGCCGTTCTTCCCGATAAACCTCCATGGCTTAATTCCCATTTATTTGCAGCCAGGAATAACTCTTCCTCCGGCATATCGATTCCATTTTTCTTTGCAAGTTCACGTACGATCACCTGGAATTCCTTCTTTGCCGGTTTTCCATAATAGATTGTTACTCCAAATCGTGCCACCAGTGACAGTTTCTCCTGCACGGTATCATTGGTATGCATATCCTCATCGCGGTCTGCTTTATCCTTATAAGTCTCACGGATTAAATGTCTTCTGTTGGATGTCGCATAAATCAGGATATTATCCGGTTTTTTCTCAAGTCCTCCTTCGATCACTGCCTTTAAATATTTATACTCAATCTCAAACTCCTCGAAAGAAAGATCATCCATGTAAATAATGAATTTGTAATTACGGTTTTTCACCTGTGCGATCACATCATTCAGATCCTGGAACTGATGCTTGTAAACTTCAATCATACGAAGTCCCTGATCATAATACTGATTCAAGATTGCCTTGATAGAAGAAGACTTTCCTGTACCGGCATCTCCATAAAGCAGACAGTTATTCGCTTTCTTTCCATTTACAAATGCTTCTGTATTGTCGATCAGCTTTTTCTTTGCCAGATCATAACCGATCAAATCATCCAGATGTACATGGGCAATCTTCGTAATCGGCACGATTTCCGCGCCTCCCTCGGTGTGTTCAATGCGGAATGCTTTATGCAGTCCAAATTTACCCACACCAAATTCTTTATAAAATGTTGTAATCGTATCTTTAAACTCTGCAACATCATTTGCCGTTGAAAGGCCTTTACTCAGATCACAAATGCGGTCTCTGATACGCTGGTTAAATACTTTGCTCTGATTCTTAACTCCTTTATAATCATAAAGCATAGACAAACAGTCTACTTCAAACGTCTTTTCAAGATCTGAAAAATCATAGTCAAATAATTCTTTAAAAATATCAAAATCATGTTCTGCCACCTGATTAATACTTCCATCTACAGCACCGACAATCTCGCAGGCTGTGCTGTATGCATTCTCATGGCTTGCCAGAAGATACGTCAGGTATGTATGCCACAAGTTTCCTTCAAATCCATATTCTGCAGACATCTCCAGAATCTCATTGACAGATTCAAATAACAGACCTTTCATATCTTCTACATTGTAGTAATCATTGGCATAGTTCTCTATCAAAAAGGTCATATCCTGTAAAATCTGACCTTCTTCCATATGTTTATATAGCATCAGTTCATTTGTTCTCATCTCAAGTTACACTCCGTTCTTCCAGTTATTAATAATTTCCAAGTATTTTTAAATTTCGACTTTCTTCCCTCAGTCCTCTGAGTGCATTCTTCACTGCAGCATCTCCAAGATTCCCCTCAAAATCAATAAAGAAACGGTATTCCCAGTTTTTACCTTCGATTGGTCTTGACTCTATCTTTGTCATATTCAGATCATTGTAAATAAAATGTGACAGGATATGATAAAGGGATCCACTCTCATGAGGGAGTTCTAAACAGATGCTGATTTTCTTTGCGTCCTTCAAAAATACTTTCTGATTAGTAACTACAATAAATCTCGTTGAGTTACTGTTATTATCATTAATATTGCCTTCTAACACTTCAAGCCCATAGACATCCGCTGCATAAGCGCTGCATACTGCTGCCTGTGCCTTATCTTTCTCTTCCAGAATTTTCTTCGCCGCGATTGCTGTATTCACCACACTGATCTGCTGCCACTCCGGATGATCATCCAGATAATGAGACGCCTGCATCAATGCAACTCCTTTGGAATACACTCTTTTGATATCTGAAAGTTTTGTGCCCGGAAGTGCGGATAATGTATGCGTGATCGGAATGATTGTCTCACCTACGATATAATTTTCAAATTCATCTAAAAGGTCATACATCTCATCTACAGCACCCGCAGTTGAGTTCTCGATTGGAAGTACTGCATAATCAGCCGCTCCTTCCTCGATTGCCTCCATCGCCTCTCTGAAAGTTCTCACATAAAAACTGTTACAGTCTTTTCCGAAATAATACTCCATGGCAGCCTGACTGTATGCCCCTTCTGAACCTGGGAATACAATCCTTGCGTTCTCTGCATCTAATGTATCAATCTCGATAAATGGCAGTCTGCCGAGAGCCCCTGCGTCTACCAGTAACTGATACTGCAATTTTCTGCTCATGGACATCAACTGTTCATACAATTCCTGAATCCCTTTTTTATTGAAATCGGTAGAAACCTTTGATGCTACTGCCGCAAGTTTTTCTTTTTCTCTCTGCCTGTCAAAGACTTTCCTTCCATTGTCTACCTTATACTTGCCAACCTGTCCGCAAAGCTCCATACGTTTCTCATAAAGTGCCACGATCTGATCGTCCACCTGATCAAGCTGTACACGTAATTCCTCTAATGTAGCCATGTTTCATCTCCTCTTTTATTATAAAGCATCATAAATATTCATTATCTTCTTATATTTATAAAAAATAGTAGCGGACTTAGTGTAGCACATTTTTCTGTGAAAATCCATAATTCCTTCCATGCATCCGATTGAAAACAAAAATAATTAAATCTGTCATTGAAAATCTATTTCGTTTAGTATATGATATATGGGATATAAAGATTTACAAATATATAGGAGGAATTTTACATGAATACGAATGAATGTATTAAAACCAGAAGAAGTATCCGAAAGTACAAATCGGACGCCATTGACCATTCCTTATTAGAGTCATTGATTTCTACAGCTTCTTATTCTCCTTCTTGGAAGAATACACAGATTACTCGTTATATCGCAATTGAAGATCCTGATATTCTTAATTCAATCGTTAATGATTATACCCCTGATTTCAATTCAAATATTATTAAACAGGTACCTATGTTAATTGCAGTTACTTTCAAAAAAGGCCGCTGTGGTTTTGAACGTGACGGTTCATTCTCTACAAAGAAAGAGGACCGCTGGCAGATGTTCGATGTCGGTGTGGCTTGCCAGACTTTCTGCCTTGCAGCACATGAAGCAGGTCTTGGAACTGTGATCATGGGAATCTGGGATGAAGATGGAATCACAAAACTTTTGGACATTCCAAAGGACCAGGAACTGGGTGCTCTGATTGCCATCGGTTATCCTGACATCGACCCACAGGCTCCAAAGCGTAAGACTGTGGAAGATCTGTTGACTTACCGATAAACCGATAGATATAGAAAGCTACAAATTTTAAGGAGACAAATTATGAGACATTTATTGAACCCTCTTGATTTTTCTGTAGAGGAACTGGACAAATTAATGGATCTGGCTGATGATATCAAGGCTAATCCTGAAAAATATGCACATGCCTGCGATGGCAAAAAACTTGCAACTCTTTTCTATGAGCCAAGTACCCGTACCAGACTAAGCCACGAAGCAGCCATGTTAAATCTCGGCGGAAGCGTTATGGGATTTGCATCTGCTGATTCAAGTTCTGCCAGCAAAGGTGAAAGCGTTGCTGATACCATCCGCGTCATTTCCTGCTATGCTGACATCGCAGCTATGCGTCATCCAAAAGAAGGTGCTGCAACAGTTGCCAGCCAGTATTCCGAAATTCCGGTAATCAACGCCGGTGATGGTGGACATCAGCATCCGACACAGACACTGACAGACCTTTTAACAATCCGTTCTTTAAAAGGACGTCTGGATAACATCACAATTGGTCTTTGCGGCGACTTAAAATTCGGTCGTACCGTACACTCACTGATCAGTGCGCTGGTGCGTTACCCTAATGTACATTTTATCCTGATCTCACCTGAAGAGTTACGTCTTCCTGGATATATCCGTCATGATGTCCTTGAAAAGACAAACAGCTCTTACGAAGAAGTTGTTCGTTTAGACGATGCTCTTCCAAAACTGGATATCCTCTACATGACCAGAGTTCAGAAAGAGCGTTTCTTCAATGAAGACGACTACGTTCGTATGAAGGATTTCTATGTACTGGATTCCGAGAAAATGAAACTTGCAAAAGACGATATGTATGTTCTGCATCCACTCCCACGTGTAAACGAAATTTCCGTTGAAGTTGATAAAGATCCAAGAGCTGCTTATTTCAAACAGGCACAGTTCGGTGTATACATCCGAATGGCTCTGATTCTTACTCTGCTGGAAATAGATGTAGACAATTTATAATTCAGGTTTTAGATTCATAAAAGGAGACATATTATGGCTAACAATACGTTAAATGTAGGAAATATTGATGAGGGATTTGTTCTCGACCATATCCAGGCAGGACGCAGCATGGATATTTACAAATACCTTCATCTGGACAAATTAGACTGCTGCGTTGCCATCATCAAAAATGCAAGCAGCAACAAGATGGGTAAAAAAGATATCATGAAAATCGAATGCCCGTTAGATTACATCGATCTTGATATTCTTGGATTTATCGATCATAACATTACTGTGAATATTATCAAGGATTCCAAAGTTGTTGATAAAAAGACACTTAGACTTCCTAAGAAGATCACCAATGTTATCCGCTGCAAGAATCCAAGATGTATCACTTCCATCGAGCAGGGACTGGCGCACGAGTTTGTACTGACAGATCCAGAAAAAGAAGTATACCGCTGTAAATACTGCGAAGAAAAATATCAGAAAAAAATGTAGTACAAGATAATAAACGGGACAGAAGGCAAATGCTTTCTGTCCCTGTTATTTTCTATAAAAGTTAAGCAAGACGATAAGCCGGGTTATGTCGTTGGGTAATCATCTATCTAGCCCTGGCGTTGCCACCAGGATCGAGCGACCAACCTAAGACGTGACGGGCCGCCACATCGTCTTTTTCCGGTCTTGCTTCGGATGGGGTTTACATGTGCCCCCACTGTTACCAGCAGGGCGGTAGTCTCTTACACTGCCCTTCCACCCTTACCTGAATACTCAGGCGGTTCATTTCTGTTGCACTGGCCTTGGAGTTGCCTCCACCGGACGTTATCCGGCATCCTGCCCTGTGAAGCCCGGACTTTCCTCACCTGCTGCCTTTCGGCGTCTGCAGCCGCGATTACCTGTCTTACTCAACTTCTGCATTTTATCACATCGTTCACCAGATTACAATGTCTGATTTGAATTTATCTCAGATCAAACCTCTCCGATCACATCATCAATCAATATATCTCCGTCTGCTGCTGTTGTGGCAAGTTCATCGCATCGTTCATTTTGCGAATGCCCGTTGTGCCCCTTCACCCAGATAAATTTTACCTGATGCGGTTCTTTTGCCTTTAGCAGACGTTTCCACAGATCTATATTCTTGACCGGTTCATTCTTCCCTCGTTTCCAGTTCTTCTTGATCCATCCATCGATCCAGTTCTGGTTAAACGCATCCACCACATATTTGGAATCGGAATATAATTCCACCTCACAAGGACGGTTCAATGCCTCAAGCCCCGCGATCACCGCCATAAGCTCCATGCGGTTGTTGGTGGTCTTCTTATATCCCTGGGATAATTCTTTGGTATGTAATTCTCCTTTTGTATCTACATATTCCAGTACCGTTCCGAATCCTCCCGGTCCATCCGGGTTTCCTCTCGCCGCACCGTCTGTGTAAACACGTACAAACATAACTTTTAGCTCCTTATTCTATAATCATTCTATCTCAAATATCTGCTGTGTCTTCTCAATCTGCATGACTCTATCGCGGTATCCTTCTGCTGCAGGTTCTCTCATCAGCCTGTCATACACACTGTAATCCTCTCCCCACATATGCATCGGAAATACGACATCCGTGTCCGTCTGTCTCATATAATAATCCAAGCCCCAGTAATACTGATCTTCCAGTCTCGGATCCAACGGAACAAATGCGACATCGATGTGCTGCCCTCTGATCCTGTCGATTTCTGCACGGTAAGCCAGACCCATCTCTTCATTTTCTTTCGGATCCTCACCTTCCCAGTGCCACCAGTTCAGATCTCCGGCATGGTAGATCACTTTATCTTTTAAATGTACCAGAAAAGCCACGCCTTCATCCGTAGACCGCAGCGTCTCAACCTGTACCTCTCCATGAAACCCAGGATCTGTCGTTCCGGCAGGTATCTCTGCCTTTGTATCACTAAGTGCCATCTTCTGGTGTGCTCCAAGATAGATCACTTCCTCGCTAAGTTTCTTCGCTTTGATATCGTCCGACAGGATGTACTTAATATCCGGATAGTCTTTCTTCCATTTGAAGATAATTTTATTAAAATGATCCGGATGAATGTGGCTTGTAAATACCAGAATATGCTTATTCGGATCAACTTTAGGAAGTTTTCCTCTGTAATAATCAAAAATCAGTACATATTCCGCGTATTCAACAACAAATCCACTATGCTCCAGATATGTAATCTTCATAGATTATACTTCTCCCTTGATCATGTCTGCTATATGCATAAGATCCGGCAGCATATTTGCCATACAGGTCTCAACAGCCTCCGGCGTCTCCGGAAGATTCACGATCAGGATACCATTCTTTATACCGGCTACTCCTCTGAATTCCATGGCCGGTTTACCCATTGCTTTTAACTGTGCACGAATCTCCTCAGGGATTCCAGGAATATTTTTCTCAATCACATCCATAGAGGCTTCCGGTGTTGCATCCTCCACACTGCAGGCTGCTCCGCCTGTGATCAGGATAATGTCTGTCAGCATTGCATCACACATTCTCTGCATAACAGTAGCAAGAACCGTTCTGTCTAATGGCAATGCACGCATAAACATAATATCAAGGTCCGCGTCCTCTGCAAATCTCTTGATGATCTCTCCGGATCTGTTCTCTTCTGTCTCCTTATATACAGCCGTATTTGCTGTAATGATCGCTACTTTCATAAATCGTACCTCCTGATTAATTTATTTATCTTTTGCCCTCAAAAACAGGTTATTTTCACTCGTTCAGTATACCACAAAAAGGGAACCCTGCAAAGTGAGGATTCCCTTTTGGAAATATTATCTACTATTTTACATTGCCTTATGATACAACATTTCAATATCTTTCTGTGTTGACTGTCTCGGATTTGCCGCAATATTTCCACTCTTCATGGCATCTGCTGCCATCTGCGGGATCTTATCTTCTATCACACCGACTTCTGAGAGTGTTTTCGGAATTCCGAGATCCGCATTTAATTTTTTAATCTCATCCACCAGCATCTGCGGTTTGAAATCCTGTACCGGCTCTTTCTTTTCGCGGATATAGTTATAAATCTTTTCATATCGTCCATGGTCTGCCAGTGCATTATACTCTACAATCACCGGAAGCAGGATAGAATTGGCAACACCGTGCTGTACGCCGAAGAATGCACTTACCGGATGAGACATGGCATGTACATTTCCAAGTCTTGCCCATGCAAATGCAATTCCTGCAAACATACTTCCTGACATCATTGCACAAGCTGCTTCTTCATCCTTACGGTTTGCCACGAATCTGCGGATGTTTCCACCGATCAGTTCCATTGCTTTCTCAGCCATTGCATCTGAAAATGGAGATGCACCCAGTGACGTATAGGCCTCCCACGCATGGATCAATGCATCGATACCACAGGACGCTGCGATTGACGGCGGTACGGACATGATCATCTCTGGATCTAACAATGCATATTTCGGCAGCAACTCATAGCTGAATACAGTTAATTTATAGTTTCTTGATGTATCTGTAATAACGGAAAATGCTGTAACTTCACTTCCTGTCCCCGCAGTTGTCGGAATCGCGATAATCGGTTCTATCGGTCCCGGGACAAGATGTGCACCCTCATACTCTGTAATAGATCCGCCATATCTTGCCAGCACACCCACTGCCTTTGCCACATCCATCGGACTTCCGCCCCCTAAAGCAACAAGGCTGGTAGCACCTGACTCTTTATACTGCTTTGTAGCTGCATCTACCATATCCACTGTCGGGTTAGGTAATATATCAAGAAATGCTGTTGTTTCGATGCCTGCAGCCTCCACAATATCCTGGATCTTTTTCACAACACCGATTTTCTCCAGTCCTCTGTCGGAAATAATCATCATTTTCTTTGATCCGCTCTTCTCTAAAAGCTCCGGCAGTCTTTTTAATGATCCCATGCCAAATACGATATCCTGAGGTACTTTAAATGTGTAATCTTTCATTTTCCTTCTTCCTTTCCTTGCGAGATTATAGGCTCTCGAACATGAAAGAGGTCATACGAATCCTCTCGTATGACCTCTTTGTCAGTTGGATTGTATCACGTTCCAACCGTGATTTCAAGCAATCTAAACAAATCTTTCACAAAAATCTCTGCAATACTTTCCTCAATCCTAAATAATACGGATCAGATAATAATACAGACCATTCCTCCATTGCTGTCATTGACGATTTTCTGCATGGTATCCTGCAGTTTTTCCTGACTTTCCTCTCCAATCATATCCATCTTATTCTTCATTCCATCCATCACCAGTTCCTCAATAGATTTTCCAAAAATACTGGTTCCCCAGATACCCTCTTTGCTTTCTTTCGCGTCCTTAATATATGCAATTAAATCCTTTGCCTGCTGTTCATTTCCGACAATCGGTGCGATCTCCGTCTCAATATTTGCCCGGATCAGATGGATAGACGGTGCCTCCGACCGGATTTTCACACCGTATTTGTTGCCCTGACGGATCAGTTCCGGTTCTTCTAACTCTATCTCCTCCTTCATCGGACTTACCACTCCATATCCTTTCATTCGTACCATGTCAAATGCCCCTTTAATGCCTTCATATTCGTTCTTTAACGCTGATAATTCTCTCATAGAAGCAATCAGATCGTACTGACCGGCGATTGGTGTTCCGGTCATCTCACTCAGCATCTCATAATAATATTTTTCCGCAATACTTATATGCATCTGTATACATCCGGTATCCATCGCTATACGGTCTAGCGAAAATGATTCAATATATGCACTGTCCGGCTCTATATTTTTTTGTACAACATCCCTGATTTCATTTAACTGATCCATCACAGCCCGCACATTCTGCAAAAGATCCTGTTTAATCTTATGCTCCGCTGATAACATTTCCACCCATTTCGGAATAAAAAATTCTACTTCCGATATCGGAAATTCATATAACACGGCCTCTAATATCCGATAAATATCTTCCTGCTTCATCTGTTCACAGTTGACCGTTAACGCCCGGACCCCATATGTACTCTCCAGTTCTGATACTACGGATTTTGCCTCGTTGCCATAAGGTTTTTTCGAATTTACAATGACTATAAATGGTTTCCCGATTTCCTGAAGTTCCTGGATTGTCTTTTTTTCGGCACTCTTATAATTCTCACGAGGAATCTCAGTAATACTTCCATCCGTCGTCACGACAATGCCCAAAGTCGCATGATCTCGGATTACTTTCTTCGTCCCGATGCCTGCCGCCTGGGTAAATGGGATTTCGTGGTCGAACCATGGCGTTTTTACCTGTCGTTCTTCCCCTCCTTCAATATGTCCGGATGCACCGTCTACCATATATCCCACGCAGTCTATTAACCGGATCTTTGTCTCCACATCTTCTGACAATTGAATCTTTGCTGCTTCTTTTGGTACAAATTTCGGTTCCGTCGTCATGATAGTCTTTCCTGATGCCGACTGCGGAAGTTCATCTCTTGTCCTTGCCTTCGCATGTTCGTCCTCCATATTGGGCAATACCAGAATATCCATAAAACGCTTGATAAACGTAGATTTCCCAGTTCTTACCGGTCCTACAACACCAATATAGATTTCTCCATTCGTTCGTTCTTTTATATCATTGTACAACTGATATGTGTTCATAAAAAATCCTCCTGACATCATATTCTGCACTGGTACATACATATGACGTCAGAAGGATTTTAAGAACTATTAATTATGCCTCATCCGGCCACTTAAGAGATGTGTGTTCCACTTTTCCATCGCGGAGCATTAACTCATTCACTGCCTCTTTTGGATCTTTTCCTTCAAATAAAACTTCATTTACTTTATTGATGATCGGAAGGGATACACCATATTTTTCGCCAAGTTTTACAGCAGCCTTGGTAGAATATACGCCTTCAACTACCATCTGAACTTCATCCATCGCTTCCTGCATACTCTTACCCTGTCCCATCAGATAACCGGCTTTACGGTTACGACTGTGAACACTTGCACAGGTAACGATCAGATCACCGATTCCTGTAAGACCTGTAAAACTCTCGATAGAGCCGCCCATCTTCACTCCCAGACGGGAAATCTCTGCAATTCCTCTTGTAATCAGTGCTGCCTTGGTATTGTCTCCGTAACCCATGCCATCGGCGATACCAGCTGCAAGTGCGATGACATTTTTGAGAGCTCCTCCAAGCTCCATTCCAAGTCTGTCCGGGCTGATATACACACGGAAAACTTCATTCTTAAATGCATTCTGCAAGTACTGCGCAGTCTTCTTCGTCTTTGCTCCGACAACAACAATCGTAGGAAGACCTCTTCCCACTTCTTCAGCGTGACTAGGACCAGATAATACTGCCACATCCGCCTGCGGAATTTCCTCTTCAATCTGCTGGGAGAGTGTCATTAATGTACTCTCTTCAATTCCCTTTGCCACATCTACAATAATCTGTCCTTCTGCCACATAAGGTTTCATATTGCGGGCCGTGCTACGTGTAAATGGAGACGGTACTGCCATAACAACAAAGGCTTTCCCTGCGATTGCCTGCTCCATATCTGTCGTAAATACCATATCCTCCGGGATCTTTACGCCCGGAAGTTTCTTCTCATGCTCTCTCTTTGTAGAAAGCATCTCGACCTCTTTCTCATCGATCGACCATACGGTAACCTGATGACCGTTCTTGTGAAGCAAAAGAGCCAGTGCAGTCCCCCAGCTTCCTGCTCCCATAATACCTACATTTGCCATACCTTTACGTTCCTTTCTTCGTTCTATTTACTTTTTCCAACGCTCAGTTTATTCTCTGTTCCCGATAATAAACGTCCGATATTCGCTTTGTGCTTGTAAAATGCGGATACCATAAGAAGTACTGCGATCACATACATCTCATAAAGACCAGCCTGCGAAACCGCATATCCGCCCATATGTCCATAGACGATCACTTCGATCATATAGATTGTTGCCACTGCAAGTGACCCTAATGACACATATCTTGTCACACCTACGATTAGCAGAAATGTACCAAGACAAATGAGTACCATCCACACGTTCGTTGTACTTAAAATCAGGCCTGCAGTCGCTGCGATTCCCTTTCCGCCTTTAAAATTCAGATAAAACGGATAATTATGTCCAAGTACCGCTCCCATTCCCGCATACATGGATAAGACCGGAAGAATATCTGCATGGGACTTCCCGTAAATTAAATGTACAATCACTACCGCAAATACACACTTAAAACAATCCCCCAGCAAAGTGACGATTCCTGCTTTCCATCCCATCGTACGAAGTGCGTTGGTCGTTCCGGCATTGCCGCTTCCCTGCTTTCTAATATCTACATTGTGTATCTTTCCATAAATATATCCGGTCTGTATCAGACCAAATGCATATCCGATGATCACACACACTAATCGTTCCATATCTACTGATCCTTTTCCTTTCTCTCTCTTACCAGGAATCTAAGGGAAGTTCCTCTGAAACCAAAGGCTTCTCTCACCTTATTTTCAAGATATCTCAGATAAGAAAAATGCATCAGTTCTTTGTCATTGACAAAGATTACAAATGTCGGCGGCTTGATAGACACCTGAGTAGAGTAATAAATCTTCAATCTCTTGCCTTTATCTGATGGTGGCTGCTGCATTGCGGTTGCTTCCATAATAATCTCATTGAGCACACCTGTTGCCACACGCAGAGACTGGTTGTCAATGACCATATCGATCATATCATATAACTTTGGAAGTCTCTGTCCCGTCTGTGCAGATACGTACATAATCTCTGCATACGGCATAAATGAAAGCACGCGTCTTACTTCTACCTCATATTCCCGCATGGTCTTATCATTCTTCTCGATGGCATCCCATTTATTTACCACGATGATAATACCCTTGCCGCGCTCATGGGCAATTCCTGCAATCTTGGCATCCTGCTCTGTAACCCCTTCTGTTGCGTCAATCACTACCAGCACTACATCGGCACGCTCTACCGCCGTAACCGTACGGATAATACTATATCTTTCCAGTTCTTCCTTAATCTTATTCTTTCTCCGAAGTCCTGCTGTGTCAATAAATACATATTCCTTACCATCGTGTACGATTTCTGTATCAATGGCATCTCTCGTTGTCCCTGCGATATCTGATACAATCACACGCTGTTTTCCGAGAAGTTTGTTTACAATAGAGGATTTACCAACATTCGGCTTTCCTACTATAGCGATACGAGGACGCTCATCCTCTTCCTCACTTCCCTTATGCTCCGGGAAATGTGCAATCACCGCATCTAACATATCTCCAAGTCCAAGTCTTGATGCCGCTGAGATCGGCATTGGATCCCCGATACCAAGATTATAAAACTCATAGACATCCGGCATATATTTTTCAAAACTGTCTACCTTGTTCACTGCCAGTACCACTGGTTTCCCTGATCTTCGAAGCATATCTGCCACTTTTGAATCTGCATCTACCAGTCCCTGACGAACGTCTGTCAGAAACATGATAACATCTGCGGTATCAATGGCAATCTGTGCCTGCTCTCTCATCTGGGATAAAATGATATCCTTACTCTCCGGCTCAATACCACCTGTATCGATCAAAGTGAATTCTTTATCCAGCCAGGTCACGTCTGCATAAATACGGTCTCTTGTTACTCCCGGCGTATCTTTTACAATAGAGATCATCTCTCCTGCCAGAGCATTAAATAGTGTAGATTTACCAACATTTGGTCTCCCTACAACCGCTACTACTGGTTTACTCATATCTATTCTCCTGTTCTGTTTATATTTTTACGTCTATTTTGTAGTTATCCTTCTATTTTACATCTACATAAATACATACATAGTTGATTATATCACACTTCTTTCATATTGTCCAAACTTAACATCTATCTGCAATCTATAGTTGACCGCACAATAGAAAAAGTGTTATAAATATTCTAGAAGAATATTATCTAAAATACACTACAGGAGATCATTATGTCAAACATTAAGAAAATGGAAGCTACCGTCCCAGTAGCTCCACTTAAGATTGCCGCTCTTGATTCTTGCAAAGAACTCGGAGCAAAAGTCAACGATTATATCGTTAATTTCAGACAGTACACACCGTCTGAATCACTCAATTCCCCATTATTTTTGAATCATTATCTGGATAATTACCTTATTGATTGTAAATGTTCCAGATTTGGTTCCGGAGAAGCTAAGGGGTCTCTCGGGGAATCTATTCGTGGAAAAGATTTATTTGTTATGACGGATGTTTGTAACTACAGCCTTACATATACTGTGAATGGACATTTAAACCACATGTCACCGGACGATCATTTCCAGGATCTGAAACGTATCATTTCCGCTGCTAACGGTAAGGCTTACCGTGTGAACGTCATCATGCCGTTCTTATACGAGAGCCGCCAGCATAAGAGGACGAAACGAGAGTCTCTCGACTGTGCAATGGCGTTGCAGGAACTGGTAGATATGGGTGTCAGCAACATTATGACTTTTGATGCCCATGATCCGCGTGTACAGAACTCTATCCCGCTGCATGGATTTGACAACTTCAATCCACCGTACCAGCACATGAAAGCACTGTTACGTTCTGTTCCGGATCTTGTGATCGACAAAGACCATCTCATGGTTGTCAGCCCGGACGAAGGTGCTATGCATCGTGCCGTATACTTCTCCAACGTACTTGGAGTAAATATGGGTATGTTCTACAAGCGTCGTGATTATACGCAGGTTGTCAACGGAAAGAATCCAATCGTTGCCCATGAATTCCTAGGTGATAATGTAACTGACAAGGATATCATCATTGTTGACGATATGATCGCTTCCGGAGAAAGTATGTTGGATGTTGCCCGTCAGATGAAGGATCGTGGTGCCGGACGTGTATTTGTATGCACAACATTCGGACTCTTCACAGATGGCTTTGATAAATTTGATGAGTATTATGAAAAAGGTTATATCGACCGCGTGGTAGTTACCAATCTTACTTATCTTCCGCCGGAAGCAAAAGCAAAATCTTATTTCGTAATCGCAGATATGAGTAAATTTATTGCACTGATTATTGATTCATTAAATCATAACCTTTCCATCGGTGATGTCATGAATCCTACCGACAAAATTCATGCATTGATGGAAAAACATAAAAATGAACTTCTTAAATAAATATGCATATAAAAGAAGAGGCACAGCCTACATATCCTTGGGCTGTGCCTCTTCTTTTATGATTTATTTTCCGTACTTAATTTTATTAGATCACACGTACTTTTAATACTTCTTTTACTGCATTCAGATCTTCCACCACATCCGGAGTAATCTCTGAACTCACATCGATCATAGTATATGCGAACTGACCTTTACTCTTATTGGTCATATCTTCAATATTCATATTGTCTTTTGCAAGGATTCCTGTAAACTGACCTAACATATTCGGCACATTGCGATGCAGGATCGTAATACGTCCATTCTCGCCTTTGCGACCCATATCGCAGTTTGGATAGTTTACAGAATTTCTGATATTACCATTCTCCAGATAATCTCGGATTTCCGATACTGCCATCTTTGCGCAGTTATCTTCTGACTCTGCTGTTGATGCTCCAAGATGTGGAAGTACAATAGCACCTTCGGTTTTTGCAATTGTCGGTGTCGCGAAATCTGTCACATAATGCTTAATAACACCTTCTGTAAGTCCTTTGATGATTGCTTCTTCATCTACCAGAATGTCTCTTGCAAAGTTCAAGATTACGACTCCCTTTTTCATCATTGCAACTGCATCTTTGCCGATCATACCTTTGGTGCTGTCCATCGCTGGCACATGGATTGTAATATAATCACATTCTTTAAAGATGTCCTCTACACTTTTTGTGTGGTGGATACTTCTTGACAGATTCCATGCAGAATCTACAGATACATATGGGTCATATCCATACACATCCATTCCAAGATTTGTCGCTGCATTAGCAACTCTTACACCGATAGCACCAAGTCCGATAACGCCTAACTTTTTACCGTCAATTTCATTTCCGGCAAATGCTTTCTTGGCTTTTTCGACATCTTTTGCGATCGTCTCATCATCTTTATGTTCCTTAACCCAGTCAATACCACCAATGATATCTCTGGATGCAAGTAACATTCCTGCAATTACTAACTCTTTTACACCGTTTGCATTAGCTCCCGGTGTATTAAATACAACAATTCCTTCCTCTGCACATCTGTCCAATGGAATATTATTTACTCCGGCGCCGGCTCTTCCCACCGCTTTTAAAGATGGAGAAAATTCCATCTCATGCATTGCTGCACTTCTTACTAACAGGGCATCAGCCTCTTCCGGTTTTTCTACTTTTTCATATTCGTCTGTCAGACGGTCTAACCCTACCTGGGCAATTGGATTCAAGCAATGATATTTATACATATTACAGATTCTCCTTCTCAAACTTCTTCATAAACTCAACTAATTTTTCTACACCTTCGATCGGCATTGCGTTGTAGATACTTGCACGCATACCACCAACTGTACGGTGTCCCTTCAGATTCTCAAATCCGGCTGCTTTTGATTCTTTGATAAATTTTGCATCCAGATCCGGATTACCTGTGATAAATGGTACATTCATAAGAGAACGGTCTTCTTTCACGACTGTTCCCGTAAACATCTTACTTTCATCCAGATAATCATACAGAATCTTAGCTTTTCTCTCATTGATTTCTTTCATAGCCTGAAGGCCACCCTGTTTCTTCAGCCATTTAAATACTTTACCGCAGATATAGATACCATAACACGGTGGTGTATTGTAAAGAGATCCTGCATCTGCATGAGTTTTATATTGAAGCATAGTCGGAGTTCCAGGATATACATCGTCTGTGATCATATCTTCTCTGATAATTGCAATTACAGTACCTGCCGGTCCGATATTCTTCTGAACACCGCCATACAGCATTGCATATTTATTCACTTCATGTGGCTCTGATAAGAAACATGAAGATACATCTGCAATCAGATTTTTACCTTTTGTATTTGGTAATTTCTTATATTTTGTACCGTAAATTGTATTGTTTTCACAAATGTATACATAATCAGCATCTTCAGATATTGGCAGGTCTGAACAATCCGGGATATATGAAAATGTCTTGTCTGCTGATGAAGCAACAATATTTACCTTTCCATATTTTTCTGCCTCTTTGGCCGCTTTCTTTGCCCACTGTCCTGTTACGATGTAATCTGCCACACCGTTTTTCATAAAATTCATCGGTATCATGGCAAACTGCTGGGAAGCTCCGCCCTGTAAGAATAACACCTTATAATTCTCCGGTATCTCTAACAAATCACGCAGATCTTCCTCTGCTGCATCGATAATATCCTGAAATGCCTGCGAGCGGTGACTCATTTCCATAACCGACATTCCCGATCCATTATCTAACATCTCTGCTGCCGCTTCTCTTAATACTTCTTCCGGTAATACTGCCGGTCCTGCTGAAAAATTGTACACTCTGCTCATAGTTTCTTGATCCTCCATTTTCCTTTATTTAGTCTTCTTTTGCCTCCAGGTCTCCTTCGTCGAATGCCTCACTGATCGCAGCACCCGGTGCTACCATCGGCCATACTTTATCGTCTTTATCGATCATACAGTCGATTACAACCGGTCTGCCGAGAGTCATCGCTTCTTTAAAGGCATCCTTAAATTCGTCCTGTGTGGTTACACGGATACCAACGGCTCCCATAGCCTCTGCAAGTTTCACAAAGTCTACTGCATCGTTCAGTACCGTTGCTGAATAACGTTGTCCGTAGAAGAGATTCTGCCACTGACGCACCATTCCAAGTACATGGTTGTTGATAACAACCTGGATTACCGGAATGTTATGGCGTGTTGCTGTAGCAATCTCATTCATATTCATACGGAAACATCCGTCACCAGCTATATTCACAACTGTCTTCTCCGGACATCCCATCTTTGCTCCAAGTGAAGCGCCAAGGCCGTAACCCATAGTTCCGAGACCTCCTGAAGTCAGTAGTGTTCTAGGTTTTGTATATTTATAGAACTGGGCTGCCCACATCTGATGCTGCCCAACTTCTGTTGAAATAATTGCTTCACCGTTTGTCTGGCGGTAGATCTCCTCCACAACAAATGGTCCTGTAAGTGCATCCGGGTGATAAGCTAATGGATATTCTTCTTTGTACTCCATCACTTTATGTACCCATTCACTGTGCTGCTGCTGTGGCAGTCTCTCATTGATCTTGCCGAGTACTACTTTGATGTCACCTACGACACCTGCTGTGATCAGCACATTCTTATTCATCTCCGCTTCATCAATATCGATCTGCAGGATTTTAGCATTTGATGCAAATTTTTTTGCATTTCCTGTGACACGGTCACTGAATCTTGCACCAACTACGATCAACAGATCACATTCACTGACACCGTAATTTGATGCTTTTGTTCCGTGCATTCCAAGCATTCCTGTATATGTAGGATCTGTTCCCGGAAATGCTCCTTTTCCCATCAGGGAATCTGTAACCGGTGCATCCACTTTCTTTGCAAATGTATATAGTTCTTCACTTGCGTCGGAGAGCACTGCGCCACCACCAACAAAAATATATGGTTTCTTAGCTTCCTGAATCAATTCCAGTGCTGTTTCTAACTGAGTTTCACATACATCTTCCCTCGGTTTTACCGGTGCGATCTCTATTTTCTCATACTCTGCAAGATCTGCAGTCGCATTCTTTGTAATATCGATCAGTACCGGTCCCGGACGTCCTGTTCTCGCAATCTTAAATGCTTTACGGACTGTCTTTGCCAGATCATTTGCATCCTTTACGATATAATTATGCTTTGTGATCGGCAATGTAACACCAGTAATATCAATCTCCTGGAAACTGTCTTTTCCAAGAAGTGCTGCTCCTACGTTACATGTGATTGCTACTACCGGAATGGAATCCATGTAAGCTGTAGCAATTCCTGTTACAAGGTTCGTTGCTCCCGGTCCGCTGGTTGCCAGACAAACACCGACTTTTCCGGTTGCTCTGGCATATCCGTCAGCAGCATGAGCTGCCCCTTGCTCATGCGAAGTTAATATATGTGTGATTTCATCACTGTGTTTATATAATTCATCATAGACATTTAAAATAGCTCCGCCCGGATAACCGAACACAGTATCTACGCCCTGTTCTTTCAGACATTCAATTAAAATCTGTGATCCTGTCAACTGCATACCTGTGATCTCCTTTTATTTGTTTACTTTAAGGATAGCTCCTCTGTTTCCAGATGTAACCATTGATGCATATCTTGCAAGATAACCTGTTGTTACTTTTGGTTCTCTTGGTGTCCATGCTTCTTTTCTCTTTGTGAGTTCCTCATCAGACACATCTAACTCCAGTGTCATCTCCGGAATATTAATCTTAATGATATCTCCTTCTTCTACAAGTGCGATTGGTCCACCAACGGCTGCTTCCGGAGATACATGTCCGATAGAAGCTCCTCTGGATGCTCCACTAAAACGTCCGTCAGTGATCAATGCTACACTTGAGCCAAGTCCCATTCCCGCAATTGCAGATGTAGGGTTTAACATCTCACGCATACCAGGACCTCCTTTTGGTCCCTCGTAACGGATAACTACAACATCACCAGCTACGATCTTTCCACCTTTGATTGCAGTAATTGCGTCTTCCTCACAGTCAAATACTCTTGCAGGTCCTTCATGTACCATCATTTCATCTACTACAGCAGAACGTTTTACTACAGATCCGTCCGGTGCAAGATTTCCTTTTAATACTGCCAGTCCACCGGTCTTGCTGTATGGATTATCGATTGGACGAATAACTTCTGGATTTTTATTCACTGCATCTTTAATATTCTCTCCTACAGTCTTACCTGTAACTGTTATGCAGTCTGTATGCAGCAATCCGATCTCAGCCAGTTCTTTCATCACTGCATAAACACCGCCTGCTTCATTCAGATCTTCCATATAAGTCGGGCCTGCCGGTGCTAAATGGCAGAGGTTCGGAGTCTTTTCACTGATTGGATTTGCAAAACTGATATCAAAATCAAATCCTACTTCATGTGCGATTGCCGGCAGATGAAGCATAGAGTTTGTAGAACATCCAAGTGCCATATCTACAGTCAATGCATTTAAAATTGCATCTTTTGTCATAATGTCTCTTGGACGGATATTTTTATTGTACATATCCATGACTGCCATACCTGCATGCTTTGCAAGTTTGATACGTTCAGAATATACAGCAGGAATCGTGCCATTTCCACCAAGTCCCATTCCAAGGGCCTCTGTCAGACAGTTCATAGAGTTTGCTGTATACATACCGGAACATGATCCGCAAGTCGGACATACTTTATGTTCATATTCTCTCACTTCTTCTTCAGACATTGTACCTGCTGCATAAGAACCTACAGCCTCAAACATAGAAGAAAGACTTCTCTTCTTTCCATGCACATGCCCTGCCAACATCGGTCCGCCGGATACAAATACAGTCGGAACATTTATACGTGCCGCTGCCATCAAAAGTCCCGGGACATTCTTATCACAGTTTGGCACCATAACCAATGCATCAAACTGATGTGCAAGTGCCATACACTCTGTAGAGTCCGCGATCAAATCTCTGGTAACCAGAGAATATTTCATACCAATATGTCCCATTGCAATACCGTCACAAACTGCGATTGCCGGGAACACCACCGGTACACCACCGGCTTCTGCAACTCCGAGTTTTACGGCGTTTACAATTTTATCAAGATTCATATGTCCGGGAACAATCTCATTGTATGAGCTTACAATTCCGACCATAGGTTTTTTCATCTCTTCTTCTGTAAATCCTAATGCGTTAAACAGACTACGATGAGGTGCCTGCTGCATGCCTGCTTTTACGTTATCACTTTTCATAACTATACGTCCTTTCTATGACAGATTATCTATTCTGTTCTAATCTTTTACCTTTGCATAATCGTTGTATAAATCATGCATATTCTATGCAATATGCTCTGCAATCAGGTCTCCAATCTTTTCTGTACCGACCCTGGTCTTGCCCTCTGACATGATATCGATCGTGCGATATCCATCTTTTAATACCTTTGCAACAGCTGCCTCGATTGCGTCTGCTTCCTTGTCAAGATCAAAGCTGAAACGAAGCATCATTGCTGCAGACAGAATCGTTGCGATCGGGTTTGCAATACCTTTTCCTGCGATATCCGGCGCAGAACCGCCACTTGGCTCGTACAAGCCAAATTTTGTTTCGTTCAGGCTTGCACTGGCCAACATTCCGATAGATCCTGTCACCATACTTGCCTCGTCAGATAAAATATCTCCAAACATATTCTCTGTAAGCACTACATCGAACTGCTTCGGATCTTTTACAAGCTGCATTGCACAGTTATCAACCAGCATATGTTCTAATGTAACTTCCGGATAATCCTTTGCAACTTCTTCAACTACTTTTCTCCATAATCTGGAAGAATCCAATACGTTTGCTTTATCAACACTTGTCACTTTCTTGCGGCGTTTCATAGCAATATCAAATCCACGTTTTGCGATTCTTCTGATTTCGTTCTCATTATATGTAAGGGAATCATAAGCTGTCATAACACCATTCTCTTCAACAGTCTTTCTTTCTCCAAAGTAAAGACCTCCCGTCAGTTCGCGCATGATCATCAGATCAAATCCGCCTTCTGTAATCTCTTCTTTTAGCGGACATGCACCCTTTAACTCTTCATATAAAATTGCCGGTCTCAAATTGGCAAATAAATTCAGTTCCTTACGAATCTTTAAAAGACCTGCCTCCGGTCTCTTGGATGGTTCTAACTGATACCATGGAGAAGTCTTTGCATCCCCTCCGATGGATCCCATCAGAACAGCGTCACAAGCCTTTGCCTCTGCAACTGTCTCGTCTGTAAGTGGAACACCGTGAACATCAATAGATGCTCCACCCATCAACAACTGTGTATAATCAATAGAATGTCCGTAAGTCTCTGCAACTTTATCCAAAACTTTCATTGCCTCAGTAACAATCTCCGGTCCGATTCCATCACCTTTAATAACTCCAACCTTTAAATTCATATCCGTCTTCCTTTCGTAAGAAAAATCTATATCCCATATATTATCGTATTTTAAAACAACTTTCAAGATAAAATAGAAAAATAACAGATTACGCTCGGTTTTGCGAAAGCAACAAGCCATGCACACAAAAAGAGAGCCAGCCACATCATGCTTGCATGTAAGTGGCTGGCTCTCTTTTTGTGTATAGGGCGACTGCCCGTTCATGAGATAGATTTGCCTTAGCAAATCTATGAATGTGCTTGGCTTACCCTTTTCCCTGCACAGGCGACTGCCCGTTCATGAGATAGATTTGCCTTAGCAAATCTATGAATGTGCTTGGCTTATCCTTTTCTCTGCACAGGCGACTGCCCGTTCATGAGATAGATTTGCCTTAGCAAATCTATGAATGTGCTTGGCTTACACCGCACCCAATATCTTTCTCGCATTATCCACACGTTCTTTCGTCGGCGGTTCGATTCCTTCCAGCTTATACTCATAGCCCAATTCCTGCCATTTGTACACCCCAAGTGTGTGATACGGAAGTACTTCTACTTTCTGTACATTCTGCAAGGTATCAATGAACTCTCTCAATCGAAGCAGATATTCATCTTTATCATTGCGCTCCGGAACTAATACGTGACGAATCCAGACTGGCTTATTGATATCTGACAGATATCTTGCAAGATCCAGAATATTCTTGTTGCTCTGCTCTGTCAGGATTTTGTGCTGTTCATCATCGATATGCTTGATATCTAAGAGAATCAGATCTGTAGATTTCATCAGTCTCTCAAATTTAGAAAAGAATGGTTCTTCTCTTGTAAATGGATTTCCACTGGTATCCAGTGTTGTATGGATCCCCATTTCTTTTGCCTTCTCAAAAAGCTCGATCAGGAAATCAATCTGAAGCAGTGGTTCTCCTCCGCTGACTGTGATTCCACCTTCTTTTCCCCAATATGAACGATATTTGATCGCTTTGTTTAATAACTCGTCCGCTGTATATTCTGTGCCTTTACTCATGATCCAGGTGTCCGGATTATGGCAGAACTGGCATCGCATCGCACATCCTGTCGTAAAGATAATATATCTGACGCCCGGTCCGTCAACGGAACCAAAGCTCTCTAATGAATGAATATATCCTTTGGTCATAAATGTCTCCTTTCTCAGCACGATACTGATATTCTAATATTTCCTTAGTATACAGTTGGCAGGTATACAATATACCTGCCAACCATGATACGTTATTTAACTTAATAATTATGCGATCTCAGATTACATATGATCGTGACATGTTCTTGCGATTACATCTAACTGCTGCTCGCGAGTCAGGTCGATAAATTTAACAGCATATCCAGATACACGGATTGTGAAGTTAGCGTATTCTGGTTTCTCCGGATGCTCCATAGCATCGATCAGTTTCTCTGTACCAAATACGTTTACATTCAAGTGGTGAGCTCCCTGCTCAAAGTATCCGTCTAATACCTGTACAAGATTCTTGATACGCTCTTCTTCTGTATGTCCTAATGCTCCCGGGTTGATTGTCTGAGTATTAGAAATACCATCTAATGCAAGCTCATATGGAAGCTTAGCAACTGAGTTCAGTGAAGCAAGAAGACCATTCTTCTCTGCACCGTATGATGGGTTAGCACCTGGTGAAAGTGGCTCTTTTGCTTTTCTTCCATCCGGAAGAGCACCTGTGTTCTTACCATATACAACGTTTGAAGTAATTGTAAGAATAGATGTTGTAGGCTCTGAATTTCTGTATGTCCAGTTGCTTGCAACTTTCTCCATGAATGTTCTGAGAAGCCATACAGCAATCTCATCAGCTCTCTCATCATCGTTACCGTATCTTGGGAAGTCTCCCTCGATCTCGAAGTCTGTTGTGATACCATCTTCGTCACGGATAGCTTTAACTTTCGCATATTTGATAGCTGAAAGTGAGTCTACTACGTGAGAGAATCCAGCAATACCTGTTGCAAATGTACGTCTTACATTTGTATCGATAAGAGCCATCTCAGCAGCCTCATAGAAATATTTATCATGCATATAGTGGATAGCATTCAGTGTCTCTACATACAGTGTAGCTAACCAAGACATCATCTTGTCATATGCAGCGATTACTTCATCATACTCAAGGTACTCAGAAGTGATTGGCTGATACTTAGGTCCGCACTGCTCTTTCTTCATCTCATCCATACCACCATTGATAGCGTACAGTAAGCACTTAGCAAGGTTAGCACGAGCTCCGAAGAACTGCATCTCTTTACCAGTCTGTGTAGCAGATACACAGCAGCAGATGCTGTAGTCATCGCCCCATACCGGACGCATAACATCATCGTTCTCATACTGGATTGAGCTTGTCTCTACAGAAATTAATGCAGCATATTTTCTGAATGCTTCCGGAAGTCTCTTAGAGTAAAGAACTGTTAAGTTCGGCTCTGGAGAAGGTCCCATGTTCTGTAATGTATGAAGGAAACGGAAATCGTTCTTTGTTACCATTGAACGTCCATCCTGTCCAAGTCCACCAACTTCAAGTGTTGCCCATGTTGGGTCTCCTGAGAATAATTCATTATATGAAGGAATACGAGCAAATTTAACCATACGGAACTTCATAACCATGTGGTCAATTAACTCCTGAGCCTCAGACTCTGTTAATTTTCCTTCTTTTAAGTCTTTTTCAATATAGATATCAAGGAATGTAGATACACGACCTACAGACATTGCAGCACCGTTCTGTGTCTTGATAGCTGCAAGATATCCAAAGTATAACCACTGGCAAGCTTCTCTTGCATCTTTAGCTGGCTGAGAAATATCATAACCATAAGCCTTAGCCATTTCTTTCATACCCTTTAATGCATTGTACTGATCTGTGATTTCTTCACGAAGACGGAAATCCTCATCTCTCATACCATGTTTCTGAGTATTAGCAAAGTCTTTTTTCTTCTCTGCCATCAGGTAATCTATACCGTAAAGAGCAATTCTACGATAATCGCCCACGATACGTCCACGTCCATAAGTGTCCGGAAGTCCTGTAATAACTTTGCAGTGACGTGCTTTCATCATCTCAGGTGTATAGATATCGAATACTCCCTGGTTGTGTGTCTTATGATACTCAGTAAAAATCTTGTGTAACTCTGGATTTACTTCGTAACCATAGTTTGAAGCAGCCTGCTCTGCCATCTTGATACCACCATATGGCATAAACGCTCTTTTCAGTGGCTTGTCTGTCTGAAGTCCGACAACCTTCTCAAGGTCTTTTGTCTCCTCAGAAATATATCCTGGTCCGTAAGCTGTAAGTCCTGATACAACTTCAGTCTCGCACTCAAGAACTCCGCCTTTTGCACGCTCCTCTTTCTGTAACTCCTGAAGTTTACCCCATAATGTGTTAGTAGCATCTGTAGGACCTGCTAAGAAAGATTCATCTCCATCATAAGGAGTGTAGTTGTTCTGGATGAAATCACGTACATTGATCTCATCTTTCCAGATCTTACCAGCAAAACCATTCCATTGTTCAAACTGTGCCATTGTAGTTTGCCCCTTTCTTATATATTAGATATTTTTTATTGATTTCGACGTTAGTATAGCACCCCGTTAGGGAAATATCAAGCTTATTAAAATATAAAAACCTTTGTACTTGATTTTGTGCAATCCCTTAAATTATGCCTGTTATTTTGTATCTGTTTTTGTACAATTTGGTCATTTTTGTATTTATTCAAGTACAATCTTTTTCCATATCGTATATTTTTTATCAATACATAAAAAAAGAAAAGACTTTACATGAATCACTCCATGTAAAGCCTTTCTTAAATTCTTATTTTTATTCAGCAGATAACTTCTCAACCTGTGCAATTGCTGCTTTCTGCATTGGAATACGACAGTTCTTGTTGCTTCCAAACTCTACGATCACATCATCTTCCTGGATGTCAATGATCACTCCGTAGAAACCGCTGGTTGTAAGTACTGTATCCCCTACTTCCATCTCTGCTACCATATTCTGAACTCTCTGCTGCTCTTTTTTCTGTGGTCTCATAAATAGAAAATAAAATCCACCGAAAAGGACTACATATATAATAATAAGTGTTACCCAGCTCGTTGAGCTCTGTGCTAATAATGATGCGTACATAAATCTTCCTCCTAAATCTCATTTAAACACTATTGCTATCATACACAATTCTGACTGTTTCAGCAATAACTTTTTGATAATTTATACTTTTTTATGATTCCCCTGCAGCCATACCTGCAAGTTTTTCTTCTTTGTACTGTTTATATCTGCCCTGCTCGATTGCCGCTCTGATTTCTTCCATCATTGTATTATAAAAATACAGATTATGAAGTACACATAACCGCATTCCTAACATCTCTTTTGCTTTCAGCAAATGTCTGATATACGCTCTGGAATAATGCTTACATACCGGACATTGGCATCCTTCCTCGATTGGTCTGGTGTCCAGCTCATATTTAGCATTGAACAGATTCATCTTTCCATGGTTCGTGTAAACATGCCCATGACGGCCATTACGGCTCGGATAAACACAATCAAAGAAATCCACACCACGGTCTACTGCTTCCAGAATATTCGCCGGTGTTCCGACACCCATCAGATAAGTAGGTTTATTTTCCGGCAAATGAGATACTACAGCATCCAGGATCCGATACATCTGCTCATGAGTCTCGCCTACTGCAAGTCCACCGATTGCATATCCATCAAGGTCTAATTTTGAAATTTCATCTGCATGGCGGATACGGATATCTTCGTAAATCCCACCCTGATTAATTCCAAATAACAGTTGATGCTTGTTAATAGTATCCGGGAGACTGTTCAGTCTCTCCATCTCCTTCTTACACCGTACCAGCCATCTGGTCGTACGATCAACAGAGTTCTCCATATAATCTCTGTCACTTACACTGGAAGGGCACTCATCAAACGCCATAGCAATCGTAGATGCAAGATTGGACTGAATCTGCATACTCTGCTCCGGTCCCATGAAAATCTTTCTTCCATCCACATGAGAATTAAAATATACACCTTCTTCTTTGATTCTTCTTAGTCCTGCCAGAGAAAACACCTGAAATCCACCGGAATCTGTCAGAATTGGCTTATCCCATACCATAAACTTATGCAAACCACCAAGTTTCTTGATTACTTCATCTCCCGGACGTACATGTAAGTGATAGGTATTAGATAACTCTACCTGTGTCTTAATTTCCTGTAAATCAGTTGTAGAAACTGCACCCTTAATTGCAGCTGCAGTTCCTACATTCATAAATACAGGCGTCTCAATGACGCCATGTACTGTGTGTAATCTTCCTCTTTTGGCAAGACCATCTTTTTTTACTAATTCATACATGATCTTTTCTCCATTTCTTTTGATTACTTCTTTATATTTCTATTGATAACATTAATGTCAGTCTTTTAGTTATGTACAACAACCGGATCGCCCGTCTGAATCATATTGTACAACTGCTCTGCCTCATTATAAGACATATTCACACATCCGTGTGAACCATTGGTCAGATAACGATCACCACCAAACGTTGGCTGCCATGTTGCATCATGGAATCCACATCCGTCACTGGTGAACGGCATCCAGAACTGTACTTTTGTCTCCCACTCGTACTCACCACTTGTCTGACGGTCTCCACGGAGAATCGATGGTGATTCTTTATATAGGATAAAATGTACACCTGCCGGTGTTCCATGGTTTGTATTTGGATTACCGGTTACTACATTTGCCTTCATAGCCACCTGTCCGTCTTTAATATAGTACATCACCTGATTCGTCAGATCCACTTCTGCAAACGTTGACCCGATATCATTGCCATCTTCATGAGTCTTACCACGGCTATAATACTCCGGCTCTCTTGTAACAGTCTCGCCTTTCTTAATATTATCAATCAGCATTGCCGTCTCGGATTCCTGATCTATCTGCCATCCAAATTCTCCACCACTCACAGAAATTGCTGCTCCCGAACCGGATGTGATCGTTCTTGTGCTTCCGATTGTGTTGTACTTATCTGCAAGTGCCATCACGTAATCACCCACAGCCGCTTCATTGAAAGTAACCTTCATATTATCATCTACACTCAGCCATTCAGAAATCTTCGCAGCGTCCACTACTTCTGTATGTGGGTTAAAATCATAAGTAACCTTCGCTTTCAGATAATTATTCATTGCATCTACTGCGTCTTTTACTTCCTTAGAATCTGACATATATTTTGGATCATTATAGCATCCTGTCTTTTTCAGATCCAATTCTGCCTGAAAACCATCAATTGCTTTTGCTACCTGCTCTTTAAATTTATCAGCATTAATCTGCGTTCCTATAACTTCTGCCTGAATTTCGTATTTACCATCTTTAAATACCGGTTTGGCATTCTCTGAAGCAATTTTGCCCTCTTCCGACATACAATTCAAACTCTGAATGGACTCATTCAATGCATTGTCATCATAAGTTACACCAATATTTGTCTCAATCTCATTCTTCTCCCATAACGAAGTAATCCACAGCCAGTTATTCTGCTTTTTCAAAAGGTCTGTCACTTCGTTATCAGATTTGTAAGAAACACCGATATCAGTCCCCTTAAGTTCTTCTGTAGCGCCATCTGATTCTTTCAGCGTCAGCACATAATCATTGACCTTTTCTTTCATATCAGCTTCTACAGCACTTGCACTCGACATTGAATAATCCGTACCATTGATTATTGTATTAAATACAAAATGATTTCCAAAATAAACCCCTAAACCAATATAAGCAATGACCAGAACACCAACAATACCTGCAAATACAATTGCCACTTTTTTGCCGATCCCACTGCCTTTTTTATGCTTTGTTCTGCGTCCTCGGTGATTTTTCTCGGGCTTTTTCTCCTCGTGTTTTTTTTCCTCAGGCTTTTTTTCCTTCTCTACTTTACTCTTCTTTTTGTCCAATTCGCTCATTTTTAAACTCCCTGACATAAATAAATTCTAAACTCATTCTAAATTTCATCTAACCACAAATTTATGCTTATATATTATAATATGCTTATTTCTAAAAGTACAGAGGGAAAATATTAATTTTTGGTCACATTTTTCCCCTTGTTTATTAACAAAATTAACAATTGCTGATTTCTTCCTAATCTAATATAATAAATATATTGAATATCATTATAATACAAGAGGGGACTTTTTTATGTCAGGATCAACATATGGAACTTTATATTCGATTACTACCTGGGGAGAATCCCACGGTTCTGCCATCGGCGTAACAGTTGACGGATGTCCTGCCGGGCTTTCACTTTCCGCAGAGGATATACAAACTTTTTTAAATAGAAGGAAACCTGGTCAGAGCCGTTTCACAACTCCCAGAAAAGAAGCTGACCAAGTAGAGATTCTATCCGGAGTTTTCGAAGGACGTACCACAGGTACTCCTATTTCTCTGATTGTGTACAACCAGAACCAACGTTCCAAAGATTACAGCGATATCAAAAACTATTACAGACCGGGACATGCCGATTATACATTTGATGAGAAATATGGTTTCAGAGATTACCGTGGCGGTGGTCGTTCCTCCGGTCGCGAAACCATCGGCCGTGTAGCAGCCGGAGCAATTGCTTCTTTAATATTAAAGGAACTCGGCATTTCTGTATCTGCCTATACAAAATCTATCGGTGACATTGTCATTCCGGAAGAAGACTATCATTATGAACAGATCAACGAGAACAAACTATATATGCCAAACAACGTATACGCCGAGAAAGCATCTGCATATCTGGATCGTTGCATGGAAAAACAGGATTCTTCCGGCGGTATCATCGAATGTATCGTAACCGGAATGCCTACTGGTATCGGTGATCCTGTATTTAACAAGCTGGATGCTCGCCTTGCTGCTTCCATCATGTCAATCGGTGCTGTCAAAGGATTTGAAATCGGGGATGGATTCGGGGTTTCTGTTGCTAATGGAAGTACAAATAACGATGACTTTACCCTGGAGAATGGTAAAGTCACAAAAAAAACAAATCACGCCGGCGGTATCCTCGGCGGAATGAGCGATGGAAGTCCGATCATCCTGCGGGCTGCTGTCAAACCGACACCTTCTATTGCTTCTATGCAGGAGACGATCACCCAAAGTCATGAACCAACGTCTATCCAGATCAAAGGACGACATGACCCGGTAATCGTTCCCCGCGCAGTTGTTGTTGTAGAATCTATGACAGCTATTACTTTAGTGGATCTTTTATTTACAAACATGTCTGCCCGTATGGACCGCCTGATTGATTTCTATCGTTAATTTATACAAAGACACCGCAACGCATTATTTTACAAGATAATGCGTTGTTTTTTATTGCAATTTTACATATTTGCTGTATAATGTTCCTTGTGTTCCAAGTTAAGAAATACTAAACTTTTTGTTCAGTTTTGTATTTACACTGATATAGATTAACGAATAGGAGTTTTCAATGGAAATCGGACAAAAATTAAAAGAATTACGAGTCGCCAAAGGTCTCACCCAGGAAGAACTTGCGGACCGGGCAGAATTATCCAAAGGATTTATTTCTCAGCTCGAACGTGATATCACTTCCCCTTCCATCGCAACACTGATGGATATCCTGCAGTGCCTTGGCACTACGATCAACGAGTTTTTCAGTGAAGAACCCGAAGAACAGGTGGTTTTTCATTATGAAGATTACTTTGAAAAGAAAGACTCTGAATTAAAGAGCCTGACAGAATGGATCATTCCCAACGCCCAGAAAAATATGATGGAACCCATCCGGCTGACGCTGGACCCCGGTGGGCTTACCTGCCGAGATGTTCCTCATGAGGGAGAGGAATTTGGTTATATCCTTAAAGGTTCCGTCAAAATTCACATTGGAAATAAAATATACACTGCCAAAAAAGGGGAATCTTTTTATCTCACGCCTCACTCCGAACACTATCTGGAGGCCGGCGCTTCCGGAGCTATGTTGATCTGGGTCAGCACTCCGCCTAGTTTTTAAAAGATTCTAATCATTCATTACAGGAGGAATAACATGCCTAACAAATTAATTGATATCGTTGATGTAGCAAAATCTTATGGAGACAATCTGGTTCTGGACGAATTAAACCTTTATGTCCGTGAGAACGAATTTCTGACCTTACTCGGTCCCAGCGGATGCGGAAAAACCACTCTGCTCCGTATCATCGGAGGCTTTGAGACGCCGGATAACGGGCGTGTCATTTTTGATGGCCAGGATATTACCAATCTTGCTCCTAATAAAAGACAACTGAATACTGTATTCCAGAAATATGCTCTATTTCCAAACATGAGCATCTCTGAGAACATTGCTTTTGGACTGAAGATCAAAGGAAAAACCCAGTCTTATATTAATGATAAGATTAAATATGCTCTGAAACTGGTTAATCTGGAAGGTTTTGAAAACCGTACACCAGATTCTTTAAGTGGTGGGCAGCAACAGCGTATCGCCATCGCCCGCGCAATCGTAAATGAGCCAAAGGTCCTGCTTTTGGATGAGCCTCTCGGTGCGCTGGATCTTAAGATGCGCCAGGATATGCAATATGAGCTGATTCGCCTGAAAAATGAATTAGGAATTACTTTTATTTACGTTACACATGATCAGGAGGAAGCTCTGACCATGTCCGATACGATCGTTGTCATGAATCAGGGATATATCCAGCAGATCGGTACTCCTGAGGATATCTACAATGAACCTGAAAATGCCTTCGTTGCAGATTTTATCGGAGACAGCAACATTCTTCCTGCTACTATGGTCAAAGACAAGCTGGTCCGTATTCTCGGTGCAGAATTCGAATGTGTCGATACCGGATTTGGAAATAATCAGCCGGTGGACGCAGTAATCCGTCCGGAAGATATTGATCTTGTCAAACCAAAAAAAGGAATCATTACCGGTGTTGTAACCAACCTTATTTTTAAAGGTGTTCATTACGAGATGGAAGTCATTGCAAATAATTATGAATGGCTGGTACACAGTACGGATATGGTTCCTGTCGGCACTGAAGTCGGTATCTGGGTGGATCCTTTTGACATCCAGATCATGAGCAAACCAGAATCAGAGGACGAGGAGGCTGTAAGCATTGAAGAATAGATCCCGATTATTCAAACAAATGTTAGCCGGTCCATATATGTTCTGGTCTGCTGCTTTTATCATCATTCCACTGATCATGATCTTTTATTATGGACTGACTGACGGAGAAGGTCATTTTACCTTATTAAATATTGCAAAAATCACAACACAGGAAAACCTAAAAGCCCTGGGGTTGGCACTGCTTTTAGCATTTTTAAGCACAGTGATCTGCCTGATCCTGGCCTACCCACTTGCTATGATACTTACCACTCTGGGCGTAAACCAGTCCAGTTTCGTTGTACTGATCTTCATCCTTCCTATGTGGATGAACTCACTGCTCCGAATTATTGCATGGCAGAATCTCCTGGAAAAAAACGGTGTTATTAATATGATTTTAAACTTCTTCCATTTACCGAATTTAAACATCATTAATACGCCTTATGCTATCGTACTTGGTATGGTCTACGACTTTCTTCCGTTTATGGTGCTGCCGCTTTATAATGTTCTTTCGAAAATGGACAAAAATATCATCAACGCAGCCAGAGATCTGGGAGCAAATAATGTACAGACATTTCTCCGCATTATTCTTCCGTTAAGTGTTCCTGGCATTATCAGCGGAATCACAATGGTATTCGTTCCTGCACTGACAACGTTCGTCATTTCTGAACTTTTGGGTGGAAGCAAGATTCTCCTGATCGGTAACGTAATTGAGCAGGAATTCAAACAGGGAAGCAACTGGAACACCGGAAGCGGTCTTTCCCTGGTATTAATGATCTTTATCATTATCAGCATGGCACTAATTGCCAAATACGATAAAAATGGGGAGGGCACAGCATTTTGATCAAGAAATTTGCACAACGTTTTTACTTAATACTGATTTTTATATTACTTTACTCTCCCATCGTTACCTTGATGGTGCTTTCATTCAATTCATCAAAATCTCGTTCTAAGTGGGGTGGATTCACCTTAAAATGGTATGCAAATCTTTTTAAGAACGATGATATTATGAATGCCCTCTACTCGACACTGATCATTGCTCTTTTGTCGGCATTGATCGCTACGGTTCTGGGAACCGCAGCTGCCATCGGACTTCAGGCATTAAACAAAAAATTCCGCACTACAATGATGGGAATCACGAACATTCCTATGTTAAATGCAGATATCGTAACAGGTATCTCGCTGATGCTTTTATTTATCGCCTGTAGATTTTCCCTTGGATTTTCTACAATACTGATTGCACATATTACTTTCAATATACCGTATGTAATCCTGAGTGTTACACCAAAGCTGAAACAAACCAACCGCAGTGCCTACGAAGCAGCCATGGACCTTGGTGCTTCACCTATATATGCCTTTTACAAAGTCATTTTTCCAGATATCCTTCCTGGAATTTCTTCTGGATTTCTTCTGGCATTTACCATGTCACTGGATGACTTTATTATCACGCACTTTACAAAGGGTCCCGGAATTGATACACTTTCCACCAAAATTTACAGTGAAGTGCGAAAAGGTATCAATCCTTCCATGTATGCACTGTCAACATTGATGTTTGTAACGGTAATGGTACTTCTCCTGTTGGTCAACCATACACCTGACGAATCTTCTGCTAAAATTATGGTCAAAGATTCCAAGGGAAAGACTCACAGTCTGCAGAAAGTAATCATGAACAAGATCATTCCTGCATTTATCGTACTTGCAATCGTGGGCGGCGGTATTTTCTATGGTTTCCGTGCAATGACGCACTCCGGAAATGAACAGGTAGTTGTCTACAACTGGGGCGAGTATATGGATCCTGAAGTTATCAATATCTTCGAAGAAGAAACTGGGATTGATGTTGTCTATGAAGAATACGAAACAAATGAAATCATGTATCCAAAGATCCAGTCCGGAGCAATCTCCTACGATGTTGTTTTTCCATCAGACTATATGATTCAGCGCATGATTGAAAATGATCTTCTGGCAGAGATTGATTTTAAGAATGTTCCTAATGTCAAAAACATTGACCCTACTTACATGGAGCAGTCCAAACAGTTTGATAATGAGAATAAATATTCCATCCCTTATCTGTGGGGAACCGTCGGTATTCTTTATAATAAGACAATGGTCGACGAACCAATCGACAGCTGGGGAGTTCTCTGGGATGAAAAGTACAAAGACAATATTCTGATGCAGGACAGCGTCCGTGATGCTTTCGGTGTAACATTGAAATACCTTGGATATTCTTTAAACTCCACAGACCTTGATGAACTTGAAGATGCCAAAGAACTCTTATTAGAGCAGAAACCTCTGGTACAGGCTTATGTTGTGGATCAGGTACGTGACAAAATGATCGGAAACGAGGCTGCTATCGGCGTAATCTACTCCGGTGAAGCTTTGACCTGCCAGGAGGAGAATCCGAATCTGGAATATGTGATCCCAAAAGAAGGTTCCAATATCTGGATCGACTCCATGGTCATTCCAAAAAATGCTAAGAATAAGGAAAACGCCGAGAAATTTATCAACTTCTTATGCAGACCGGATATTGCAAAAATGAATTTTGAATATATTACTTATTCTATCCCTAATAAAGCCGGAAGAGAATTATTAGATTCAAAATACCGAGATAGTAAAATTGCATTCCCTGATGCAAGCGAGCTTGAAAATTGCGAAACTCTCCAGTATCTGGGTGAAAAAAATGACGCCATTTACAATGAACTCTGGCGTGAGATTAAATCAAAATAAATAATAGCAGGCATTATAAAAGACGCGGTATTTGCATGGCATCCTAAGAGTCATCTCACAGAGACATGCGAATACTGCGTCTTCTTTATTTCCCTTGTTATACTTTAAAACAACCGCCGCCTATAAATTCTCTGAGCAGGGAATTGGCCGGTACATTCTCGCTGCTGATTCCCACAAAATAATCTAAGAATTTCAGCAGTCGTTTTGCCTCTACATATTCCGGACATTCCTTGCTGATGCCAAACAGTTCTGCCTCCACATATGGTTTTAACACCGCCAGTTCATAGATCAATGCCGAATTGAACATCACATCTGCTTCTTCTTGATATGGGAAGATGTTAGATTCCTCTCCTCTTCTTACAGACGGCCACATCTCGATTGTTCGTTTTGCGGATGCACCTCTTGTCCTTGCGTCACGGACGATTCTTCTAAGTAATCTTCCATCCGTCGTCGGAATTCTGTTATGTTCATCAATATTAAGCTGCGTCAGAGCGCTGATATATACCTTGTATTTATTCTTATCTGCAAGACTCTTGGTAAGTTCCGGATTCAGGCAGTGGATTCCCTCAATCACCAATACATCATCTTCGCCTAATTTCTTCGGCTGACCGATGTACTCTTTATGTCCCGTGATGAAATTAAACTTCGGCAGGATGACTTCTTTTCCCTCTAACAGTTCATTCATCTGTTTGTTGAAAAGTTCTACATCCACCGCACGCAGCGACTCAAAGTCATAGTCGCCACTTTCATCCCTCGGCGTCTCTTCGCGCTCCTTGAAGTAATTATCCACCGTGATCGGATGCGGATGCAGACCATTTGCCTGAAGCTGTACCGACAGTCGATGAGAAAATGTTGTCTTTCCTGAAGATGACGGTCCTGCAATCAACACAAACTTTACTTCCGGTCTTTTGGCGATCAGTTCTGCGATATCCGCAATTTTCTTCTCCTGCATTGCCTCCTGTACCAACACCAGTTCCTGTGCCTTTCCACTGGTCACCATATCATTCAACGCACCTACCGTATCGATCCCTTGCTGATCACCCCATGCCGTAGATTCTTTCAATACCCGGAACAACTTGTACTGTGGCTCAAACGGCGGAACAACATCCGGATTCTTCTCCGATGGCATCTGCATAACGAATCCCTCATCATATAAGTAAAGCTTAAAATATTTCAGATAACCGGCACTTGGCACCATATATCCATAAAAATAATCTTCAAATTCATTAATACTGTAAATGTTCACGCTAGATACCCGGCGGTACCGAAACAGACGTTCTTTATCGTACATTCCATGTTTCTCAAACATGGCTATGGCATCATCCGTATTCACCGAACGTTTTCGGATCGGCATATCGCGTTCTACCAGTTCCCGCATACGTTCCTCAACTTTGTCCAAAAACGCCTGGTCTACTGTCACTTTTCCTTCCACCGTACAGTAAAGGCCTTTACTTACCGAATAATGAATTCTTACACGATCAATATTCTTATGTGCCGACACATCATAAACCGCCTTCACCATCAAAAGGCTTAAGCTTCTGGAATAAGTCTTATGTCCTGCATTGTCCGCTGTAGTCTCAAATCTGATCGTACAGTCGGATGTTACAGTATGCTGAAGTTCTCTTAACTTTCCATTCACATACACCAGTACAATGTCATAGGGATATCTGTCCTGAAATTCTTCCGCAATCTGACGATATGTTGTACCTTCCGCATACTGTCGAGTTTCATTTTCCACATGAACTTCGTAAAATTTTTCTGCCTTCATGCTATCACCTGCATTTCTTTTTACTTATACTGTTTTAAAAGGATGTCTCACCGGTGCGGTTACGATTTCGATTTCGGATACTCTCTGCTCCAGATACTGTTTCATATCTTCCACAAAAATACACTCAATCCCGTAATGTCCGGCATCAATGACCGCCAGCCCCCGGGCATTGGCATCCAATCCGTCATGGTGTCCGATATCTCCCGTCACATAAACATCTGCCCCTTTTGTAATTGCTGCAGATATATCACTTTTTCCTGCTCCCGGACAAATTGCCAACCGGTGAACTTTCTCCTCAATATCACCGAATACCCGCACACAATCCAGTCCATATGCATGCTTTACAAGCTCACAACAAGCTTTCAGAGTCATCGGATCTTCCAAGTCATAAACTCTTCCGATTCCCTCTTCTTTTCCTTCTGCATCCACACTGGTCACATCCAGAACCTCCCCCGATTCTGCTCCTAATTTCCGGATAGAAAGATCTGCCATTCCCTTTACATCATAATTGGTATGCATCGCATAATAAGAAATATCATTCTGTGCCAGTTTTAATACCCGGCGTCCTTCAAAATCCAGATTATTCACGCATTTTATCGAGCCAAAGATTAATGGATGGTGCGTGATCAGCATATCTGCCTGCATCGCAGCTGCCTCCTCAATCACTTCCTCTGTCGGATCCAGCGCCAGATAGATTTTTTTCACTTCTTTGTCGTCTCTTCCTACCAAAAGCCCAACATTATCCCAGTCCAGCGCATATTTTTTATCATATACGTCCTCAATCTGTTCTATGATTTCTCTGCATATCATTCTATTCACCTTCTTTAAAACTTTTGCATTGCCTCTCTTATAAGTTCTAATTCTTCTTCTAATTCTTTTAAGCGCATCTCAATACGCTCATTTTTTTGTTTCTGCAAATCTCTTTGTATCTCGGATTTGATACGGTACTCCCGCTGCAGATATTCATATAATACAGGATGTTTCTTCTCCAACAGACGCTTCCCATAGAGATACTCCACCTCCCGGTAATCTTCGCCTTCTCCATGTTCCAGCTGTACTTTCATCATTGGATAATATTTACCGTCTTCCTGTACCATATCCTCCTGCACAATCCTGTATCCTTGTGTATTTAAAAATTTCCGGACTTTATGGATCTCAGACTGTGGCTGTAAAATGCCGTAAGTTAAAGACTCTGTAACTTCCGGATGATCAGTCAGTATCTTGATTACCAGACCGCCACCCATACCGGCAGTGATGATTTCCTCCACTTCTCTGGGCTGCAATGCCGCCATTCCGTCTGAAAGTCTGGTCTCAATCTTCTCTTTAAGTCCTTCTTCTTCAATGTGTTCTCTTGCTCTCTTTAGAGGTCCTCTGTTAATATCCATCGCGATCACTTTCGGACTAATCCCGTGCTTTAATAAATAAATCGGAATGTATCCATGATCGGTCCCTATATCTGCAACAGAGGCGCCCTCTGTCACAAGACCTGCTACTGCATTCAGTCTCTTTGATAGTTCCATAGGCGCCTCTTTCTTAATCTAAATAATCTCTTAATTTTCTACTGCGGCTTGGATGACGCAGTTTGCGTAATGCTTTTGCTTCAATCTGACGAATACGTTCTCTGGTAACGTCAAATTCTTTACCAACTTCTTCCAGAGTTCTTGCACGTCCGTCATTCATTCCAAATCTAAGACGCAGTACTTTCTGTTCTCTCTCTGTCAGTGTGTCCAGCACTTCATCTAACTGTTCTTTTAACAGTGTCTGTGCAGCTGCCTCTGCCGGTACAGGTACATTATCATCCTGGATGAAATCACCCAGGTGACTGTCTTCCTCCTCGCCGATCGGTGTCTCCAAAGATACCGGTTCCTGTGAGATCTTAAGGATATCACGCACACGTTCCACTGGCATGTCCAATTCTGCCGCAATCTCTTCCGGCGTAGGTTCTCTTCCTAATTCCTGTAATAATTGTCTGGAAACTCTGATCAGTTTGTTGATCGTCTCCACCATATGAACCGGAATACGAATGGTTCTTGCCTGGTCGGCAATCGCTCTGGTGATTGCCTGGCGAATCCACCATGTCGCATAAGTACTAAACTTAAAGCCCTTCTGATAGTCGAATTTTTCGACTGCTTTAATCAGTCCAAGGTTACCTTCCTGAATCAGGTCCAGGAACAGCATTCCTCTTCCTACATATCGTTTTGCGATACTGACTACCAGTCGAAGGTTTGCCTCTGCCAGTCGTTTCTTAGCTTCCTCATCGCCCTCTGCCATACGCTTCGCAAGTTCCACTTCCTCTTCGGCTGTCAAAAGAGGAACTTTACCAATCTCTTTCAGATACATACGTACAGGATCCTCAATGCTGATTCCATCCGGCACAGAAAGATCGATCTTTTCCATATCGACTTCTTCCTCTTCCGCAAGTGCCAGGTCATCTACATCTATATCATCATCCGTAGTATCTTCCGTAATTCTGAGTATATCAATATTATTCGCCTCAAGATATTCAAATACCTTCTCCATCTGATCTGAATCCAGTTCCATATCTGAGAAGAAATCATTAATTTCCTGTATCTCCAGAACACTCTTTTTCTTTTTCCCAAGGGCTACTAACTCTCTTAATTTTTCCAGAAACTTTGCAGCATTTTCTTCCATGTATTGTCCGTCCTCTCATTGCTTGTTTATATTTTATCCTTAATTAATAGAAATATGCAGAGCTTTCAATCCCTGCAATTCCTTCTTCGCATCCATCAGCCTCTGTAACCCCTTCATATCCGTAGGATCCAGTTTCTTTGTTGCCTCTTCAATACTATGATTCTTAATGCGAAGTATTGTCTCTTCCAGTGCCTTCTCCTGTTCCTTCACTGTCGTAAGTTCTCTGATACGCGTATGGAACAAGCTGGCTACCTGACGGTGTTCTTCTTCATCAGTAAAATGATTCATAATCTTTGCAGGCTGTACATCACCTTCTGCATATTGTTCATAAAGAAGTTCTGCCACCGTTCTATATAACTCTCCGGTAAAATCTTCCGGAGTTATATACTTTTCAATCTGTCTGAACAAGTTCTCATCTGAAGTCAACCAGGTCAGTAAAAGTTTCTGTGATGTTAAAATACCATCTTCTTTTGCTTCCTTCCGCTTCTGCGTTGTCCTTGCTCTCTCTACCGGCTTCGCAAGCCCTGTCTGTATCGCTACTTTTGATACTAATTTTCTCAGATCTTCATATCCTACATGATATGTGCCTGCAACTGCCTCAATGTAATTATTGCGTTCAATCTCTTCATCGAATGTTGTCAGTCTTCTGGCCACCTCTCGCATAAATTCAGTCTTACCTTCCGGTGAATTCATATTATAGTTCTTCGAAAGAATCTCCAGACTGAACATGAAACCATTCTTAGCTTTCTGAATCCGTTCTTCAAAAGCCTCTGCGCCCAGATTTTTGATAAATTCGTCCGGATCCTTATATGGATCCATACGAATCACCTTTGCTACGATTCCAACACCTTTTAAAATTGGTACAGCTCTGAGGGCAGCCTTCGTACCGGCCTCGTCACTGTCATATGTAAGATATACTTCCTGTACATACCGCTTAATCAGCGATGCATGCCCCGGTGTAAGTGCTGTACCCAGTGAGGCCACAGCATTCGTAAAGCCTGCCTGATGGAGTGAGATTACATCCATATATCCCTCACAGAGAAGAAAGTATGATTTCTTTGTTCTCCTGGCTCTGTGCAATCCATATAAATTACGACTTTTATCAAAAATAAGAGTCTCTGGTGAATTTAAATACTTCGGCTTTGCATCTCCCATAACACGCCCACCGAATCCGATCACACGACTGTTGGCATCCATAATCGGAAACATGACTCTGTTCCAGAACTTATCATAAGCTCCCTGTTTCTCGTCAATACTGATAAGCCCTGCCTTTGATATCAATGTATCTGAATATCCCTTAGACTTCAGATACCGATAAAGATCGTCACCATACTTGTTGGAATATCCAAGTCCGAACGCCTTGATCGTATCATCGCTCAACTCGCGTTTCTTAAGATAGTTCATCGCAGTCTTACCCTGTTCACTCTTAAGCTGTACATAAAAGTACTGTGCCGCCAGTTTATTGATCTCTAATAATATTGATTTGGTATCTGCACGTTCTCTTGCTTCCTTTGAATAATCTTCCTCCGGAAGTTCTACACCTGCACGATCCGCAAGATATTTTAACGCCTCCTGGAAAGTATAATTCTCATACTCCATCAGGAATGTAAATACGTTGCCTCCTGCACCACAGCCAAAACAATAATACATCTGCTTCTGTCTGCTGACAGAAAAAGAAGGTGACTTCTCATTATGGAATGGACACAATCCAAAATAAGAGCTTCCCTTCTTTTGTAATCTAACATAACCGGATATCACATCTACGATATCATTTTTTGATCTTACTTCTTCTATTATCTCATCAGAATAATACATAATAACAAAAGCTCCTCATATATATATTATTCGACAAAAGAAACTGATTTCCTTTATTTTTTCCAAGATTCTGGTATAAAATATTCTTCGAATTTTTCGATTGCGTATGTATCAGTCATTCCCGCAATGTAATCGCAGACCACTCGTTCTCTGCTTTCTTTCCGTTCCTCTATTGCATTCAAGTATAACTGAGGCATCAGTTCCGGATGTTCTACATAATACTCATATAGTCCCGTGACCATGTTAACAACTTTTACTTCTTCTCCTTTTGCGACAGGGTTCGTATATACTTTCTCGAACATATAGCCTCGAAGTTCCTGCATTGCTTCCCACATTTCTTCCGACATCTTAATCTGTGGTTTATCCATACTGTTCAAGATCACACTGTGCACGATTCGGTCCAAACGAATCTTCGTCGTTTCTCCCAACACTTTTCTAAACTTCACCGGGATTTCCACTTCGGTAAGAATTCCGGCCCGGATTGCATCATCTGTATCGTGGTTTAAATAGGCAATCTTGTCAGATAACTGTACGATCCTGCCCTCCAGTGTATGTGGACGTCCAAGACTTTTATGATTTAAAATACCATCTCGGACTTCCCAGGTCAGATTCAGTCCTTTCCCGTCTTTTTCCAAATATTCTACTTCTCGCAGACTTTGTTCATTATGTTTAAATCCCATCGGACAGATCTGGTTCAGAGCACGCTCTCCTGCATGACCAAACGGAGTATGTCCAAGATCATGCCCCAGTGCAATCGCTTCCACGAGATCTTCATTCATATGAAGGGCCTTCGCAATGGTCCTTGCAATCTGTGACACCTCCAACGTATGTGTCAGTCTGGTTCTGTAATGATCTCCCTTCGGATCCAAAAACACCTGCGTCTTTTGCTTTAAACGCCGAAAAGACTTGCAGTGCAGAATACGATCCCGGTCTCTCTGAAATACTGGACGTATATCACACTCGGTCTCTTTGCGTTCACGCCCCCTGGAAGCTCTGCTAAGCGTCGCATATGGGCTTAAATATTCTGTTTCCCGCAATTCCAGTTCTTCACGAATCAACATATCAATCAGCCTTCTCTTCCTTCAATTGCATTTCAATCGCATCTACGACAGTCTGCAAAACCTTTATCCTTGCATAGTACTTATCATTTGCTTCCACGACAGTCCACGGTGCATACGACGTGGAGGTCCGAACCAGCATTTCATTCACTGCTTTCTCATAATCATCCCATTTACTCCGGTTCCGCCAGTCCTCATCCGTGATTTTCCACTGTTTCTCCGGATTTTCCTGACGTGCCTGAAAGCGTTTTTCCTGCTCGTCTTTATCAATCTGCATCCAGAATTTCAGAATGATTACTCCGGAATCTGATAAATCCCGTTCCATATCATTGATTTCCTGATATGCACGTTTCCATTCATTTTTACTGCAAAATCCTTCTATCCGCTCCACCATAACTCTTCCATACCAGGTCCGGTCAAAAATCGTGATGTGTCCGTTCTTTGGCATATCTGTCCAGAATCGCCACAAATAATGATGTGCGCGCTCAGTATCATTCGGTGAAGCCGTCGGATGCACAATATAGCCCCTCGGATCCATATGCTCAGTCAACCGCCTGATAGCACCTCCTTTACCTCCGGCATCCCATCCTTCAAATCCAATCACAACAGGAATCCGTTTCTGATACAGTTCCCCCTGCAAGTGTTCCAATCTCTTCTGCAGTTTTTTTAATTTTATTTTGTATTCACTTTTGGTATAACTCTTGGTCAAATCTGCCTTCGCCAGGACAGATTCGATAAGCTCTTCCGGCTCCTCATATACTTCTGTTTCTTTTTTGGTACTTTCCTGTTCTTTTTTTATTTCAGTAATTTTTTCTTCCAGTGCACGGATTACAATACCATAAATCTTCACCGACGCATATCTCCGATCGGTCGCCTCAATAATATTCCACGGAGCATCTGAAGTATCTGTACGCACCAGCATGTCCTCATTTATCGCCTGATATTTTTCAAACTTATGATGCCTTTTCAGGTCCCCTTCTGTCACCCTCCATGCAGTATCTTTTGACTTCAGTAATTTTTCAAAACGTCTTTTCTGTTCCTTTTTATCAATTGTCAGAAATAATTTTATCAACAACATCCCATCATCTGTCATCTGCTTTTCAAACGAGCAGATTGAACGGTAATATTTCTCCAGATCCTTTTCTCTGGTTCTTTTTTCAAACCTGTCAATCAATACTTTACGATACCAGCTACTATCATAAATTGCGATTTTTCCTTTTGCCGGCATCTTCCTCCAGAACCGCCACAGAAACGGATGCATCTTTTCATCCTCCGTCTCATTCTTTACTGCATGCACCTCGAACCCTCTCGGATCAAGCGCCTGCAATAATTCTCCAATCTGTACACCTTTTCCCGCCGCATCGAATCCTTCGAAAACAATCATTACCGGAAGATTCAGTTCTCTGGCTTCTCTTTGAAGGTCTCCCAACCGGATCTTCAAAGATTCTATTTTATTTTTATACTCATCTTTTTCAAGTTTTTTCTCTAAATCGATCTTTTCCAGCATAATACCTCTCCTTTTGTCACACTCCAAGGACCATACAAGCACTATTATTATATATTATACAATATCAGGCCAAAAAATTCCGATTTTTTTCAAAAAGTTACACTTTCCAACAAAAAAACACCGCAAACCCTTAAGTTTACGGTGTTCCTTATCTTTTGTTCAATGCGGAAGATGGGACTTGAACCCACACAAGCGCAATGCTTACAAGATCCTTAGTCTTGCTCGTCTGCCAGTTCCGACACTTCCGCATGATCGCATCTTTTTGTTTTTTCCTCGCGACGAATGATAGTATATCAAAGTAGATTTCGGATGTCAATACTTTTTCTGAATTTTTTCTGTTTTGTGAAAATTTGTGAAAATTTATAAAATCATTAAAAATGGGAATGGCACATTTTGGAATTATAGACGGTCGTCAAGATCCCTGTAAAGCTCGGACTTTGACTCGTCGCTATACAAAAAAACACCGCAAACCCTTGAGTTTACGGCGTCCCTTATCTTTTGTTCAATGCGGAAGATGGGACTTGAACCCACACAAGCGCAATGCTTACAAGATCCTTAGTCTTGCTCGTCTGCCAGTTCCGACACTTCCGCATAGACTCGTTCGTTTCATTCTTTCGAACTGCCTGTAGACTATAATACTATAATGACATTTTGATGTCAACAAATTTTTACATTTTTTTCAAAAAGTTTTTTCGAATATATCTGAATGTATATTTTTCTCCATGTTCAGCCAAAAGTTTTAACATCAAATGTAATTGTTCCGCAGTCTCAGGATGAATCATATTTCCAAGAGTATCAATTCCTCTTTCATAATATTCCAAAGGAGCCTGATCCGTGTAATTTTCACCCATATAAGTTTTTGATGCCGCTACACGGTCTACAAACATCTCAGCCACATATCTGACTGGCATCTTCTGCCCCACAATTCCTCCACCGGGAGTAGCACTGTAATCCAGCCAGTATTCGTAATGATGTTTATTTCGCCCTTTATGATGCAACCATGACATGGAGTATCCTGTCTCTTCCCGCTCCGCATTGTTCGGGCTTCTGTTCCCCTGATAATACTTGCAGCCTACCAGAAATTCTGTCGGCGAAAATTTTGACATATCATGTATTATCCCCTGCTTATAAAGACCCAGCTTAAAACAGCCTATCATCACCAGTTTTTTATGATGTGTAATTGTCTTAAAATGTTCCCATGCTTTCATTTTCACACTTCCTGTTTTCTATCAACTAAATAAATTATGGATCAGATAAATCAGTATCAAATGCCCCGGATACAATACATAAAAGAAATATTTACTTTTCCTCCCATGTTCTCCATTATATAAAAGAATTACAGGCATTGCCAGAGTTCCATATCGCTGTAGCTTCCCCGGCCATAGAAAATTCCAGATTCCACTCAAAAGGAACCAGAACTTTCTCCTGTTATCTATCATATCATTTACAGAATCGTCTGCCCGAAATCTTTCTTCGTTATCCTTCGCCACTGTCATCCCACATCTATGCATCTCATAATAAATGAATACCAAAAAAATACCCATGTAACTATAATCCACATGTAATATAGATGCCACCCACATGGCCATAAATAACTTCACACATCTAACCTTCCAATTTCCAGGCATTGAGAGATGATACATCATAAACACACTCAGAAACAACGTAAAAAATATATTCTGATGTGAAAATTCTAATACACTTCCCTGAAACACCAAATCGTATGGTATCTCAGACAAAACTGCAAACATCCCCAGACGCACCAAGTAACGAACAACGTCTCTTGTATAAAAGAATCCTTCTACTAACAAAAATGCAAATACAGGGAACGCAATTCTTCCAATATACCGAAATAACGTCATTTCCGGATAAAATATCATTCCAATATGATCTGTCATCATCGAGACTACCGCGATCCATTTTAACTGATAAGAAGATAGACCTCTGATCCGATCATACTTCCACATGTTCTTCTTCATCCGCTGCAATCAGCACCGTGATCGTGCGGGCAGGCACTTTGATAAAACGTTTGCCCTCTGTCTTTTTCGGGGTCTCCGACACACCATCTGCCGTTGTCATGACCTTATGCCATCTTTTCTTCTTTGCAAGCGCCGGCAGTGCAAACTCATGACCTTCCCAATGCATATTATACGCTACAAAGCAGTCTGCTGCCTTTAATCCTGCTCCGCTATAATAAACACCAAGCATCCTGCTGGATACCTCTTTCGGTGTCTGCCAGGCATTCTCCCCATGATAAGAGATATCCGGAATTCCACATTTAGTCTGGTCAACTCCCAGGAACTCTTTCGCCGGATAAAACACCGGATGTTCCTTTCTAAGCGAAATCAATTTCTTCACATAATCATGCAAATCTTTTTGTTTTTCCAGCTTTCTCCAGTCCAACCATGCCGTAGGATTGTCCTGACAATAGACATTATTATTACCTTTTTGTGTATTACCAAACTCATCTCCCGCCAAAATACACGGTGTTCCCTGTGCTAACAGTACAAGTGCATATGCATTTTTCATCTGGCGTTCTCTGAGTGCCAAAACAGCTTTTTTTCGCGTCGTACCTTCCACGCCACAATTCCAACTATAATTATATTCCGGTCCGTCCTGATTATGTTCTCCGTTTTCCTCGTTATGTTTTCCATCATAAGACACAAGATCCTGAAGTGTAAAACCATTCTGATTTGTAATATAGTTAAACATATGATGTTCTTCCGATAATCGTTTTAACCAGTAGATCACATCACCAACAACGCCTTCATCTCCTTTCAAAAAGCGACGCATTGTTGTCTGAAACCCAACATCATGAATCATAATCTTGGTACGTTTCAAAATAGGATCCGTATTCACACTGTCCATCGGTGCCACTAAAGGATTGACAATAAATCCATCAACGTGATACTCCATCCGGTAGTATCGCAGGCAATCCTCGATCATCCGCTTTGGTGTCTCTCCTGTAAATGGCATCTCCAGCACTACTTCAATCCCGGCTTTATGAAATGCTTTTACTGTATCTTTTAATTCTCTTACTGCGTCTTTCGATGCAGCATACGAAGATTTCGGTGCATAATAATAACCCTCTCCATATCCCCAATAATTGCGGTAGGCAAGACATTCTTCAAATTCATACACCGGCATAAGATGCACCTGATTAATTCCAAGATCTGACAAATATGGTAATTTTTCAATCAATCCACGGAAAGTTCCTTTCTTCCTTACCTTTGAAGAATTATGCATCGTATATCCACGCACATGCAAACTGTAAGCGATCACCTGATGATACGGGATTTCCAATGGCTGATCCCCTTCCCAGTCATAATCTCTGTTCGGAAAGCATCCTCTTATCTCATGGTTTGTTATATTCCGCTTTTCTCCCCATGTCTCCTTTCCTGCGACCGCTTTCGCATAAGGATCCACCGTGACAACATCATCGATCAGATAATTATATTCATATTTCGCCGTATCCAATCCGGATAAAGCCAGATAACGGACAGTTCCCAATTCTTCCGTCATATCAAAAGCAATCTCCGGAACATTTTTGCCTTTTTTATATAATAACAGCTTACAGGCTTTTGAAGGTTTTGCCTCCACAGAAAAATTGACATGATCTTCTGCTATTGTCACACCCAGTGGTAACGGTTGTCCCATTTTTTCTATCATTCCATATCCCCCAATATCAGTGTTTCATTCAGACACATTGCTTATTGCCAGCCATCTACCCCATACATATCAACATTATTCTTATTAATCATAAATACTTCTTCATAGGTTTCATTCTCATAGTCATCACCTTTTAAAATTGCAATTCCAATCTTAGCTGCATCTTTTCCCATGTTAATTGGCGACTGCGCCACTGTTCCCATAATCTGGCTTCCTGCTTTTTTAAGTTCTTTCTTAATGTCCGGAGAACCATCGATTCCATAAATCAGCACATCAGAATTCTCCACCAGATTGGCTGCTGTCTTTGCCGCTACTGCCAACTGATCATTTCCACACATAATAGCAGAGACATCCGGATTATTCTCGAGAATCTGTTTTGCTGCTTCTAATCCCTTATCAAATGTTCCGTCGGTATCCTGTCTGTCCACCACCTCAAATCCGGAAGCTGCCGAACTTAAGGTCTCTTCAAATCCTGAAATTCTCTCATTAATAGAATTCTGGAACGAACACTCTAAAATAGCTACTGTACCTCCATACGGACGTCTCTCAATCAGATCTTCTCCACAGATTGATCCCGCCTCTTTATTGTCAGATCCTACATATGCATCTACATATTCCATAGCTTTTACCTGCGTATCAACATTAATGATCGCAACGCCTTTATCTTTAAGATATCTGAGCGCAGGTGTAATCTTCTCCCAGTTCACCGGGCTTAAGAAAACCACTTTCACGCCGGCATCTGCCATCTCTTTTAACTGCTTAATCTGCGTATCTGAGCTAGATGCAGGGTCTTCCGTAATCATACGGTAGTCTTTATCCTCAAGTACCTCTCTTGTCGCTTTCTCCAGTATGATAAAATATGGGTTCTCCATATCAATCCCTGAGAATCCAAACGTATACGCATCGCTCTCTATCGTACTCTCATCTGCCTCTTCTTCATCAGCATCCTCACTGTCAGCATCTTCTTTTTCCGTATCATCCTGTTCCGTTACTGCATTATCCTCCGGTGTCCCTACAGATTTCTTACATGCCGCAAATACAAACACACAGCACACTACCATAATCAGTACCATATATATTCTCTTACATTTCATAATGAAAATCCTCCCATTTGTACATAATCAGATTTATTTTACAACATTTTTGCGTTTTTGGCTATAACTCTTGCTTGCTTTTTAGATATTCCTCTGTTACAGTTAAGTTATATAACAAAAAGTAATTAAAAGGAGAATTTACACATGGACGAATACGCAAGCGTAGAATTAACACTTGATAATGACGAAGTCGTTGAATGCGCGATACTTACAGTTTTAGAAGCTAATGGCAACGAATATATCGCACTTTTTCCAATTGATGAGAACGGTGATCCAGAGGATGACAGCGATATCTTCCTTTATCGTTTTTCGGAAGATGAGAATGACGAACCGATACTTGAAAATATTGAAGACGATGAAGAGTTTGAAATTGCATCTACTGCTCTGGACGACTGGTTCGACGCACAGGATTTTGATGAAGAAGAGAACTAATTCTCCCCTTCATCTATATTTAAAAGTTCATTTACAAAACGGGAAGGTTCTACAACTTTCCCGTTTTTTTCTTTTGTGTAGCTGATGATCAGCTTTTCTTTCGCCCTTGTCATCGCCACATAGAAAAGTCTTCGTTCTTCTTCAATCTCAGATTCCAACTGCGCCTTTTTATAGGGAACGCAGCCTTCATTACAACCTATGATAAATACCGTATGATATTCGAGCCCTTTCGCCGTATGCATCGTAAGAAGATCCACCCCGTCCCGGTCTTTTGCCTGCTTCTTCTGGTTTTCTAATGTCTCTCCATACGTTTTTACATGTAAAAACCACTCTTCCATTGTCTCAAATTCTTTTGCACATTCCTGGATTTCTTCTAATATGGCAAGTAACTCTTCATATTCCAGACCACGATATTCTGCATAACTTCTCAGAAATTCTTCATACCCGATCCGTTTCCGAATATACTGAATGGCAGCATATGGCGTTTTGTTTTCAATCATTTTCATATCCCATTCCAACTGGTCGATACGGTCTGACATCCACTTTTTCTCACAGTAAAACTCCCGCATGCTCTCATAGGACACCTCACCGCTCCCCATGCTGTCTCTTCCAATATATCGATTCGGTCTGTTTGCTATTTGCAGAAAATATTTTCTTGCATATTCTTTTTGTGCCAGATGAAAATAACTGCTGATATCAACAGCAATAAAATGCTCATAAATGTTTCGCACCTGTTCCCTCATCGTATATGGAATCTGATATTCAGCCAGAATCTCTGATAATACTCTTGCATCATTTGCTGTCCGGAACAGTATTGCCATATCTGTGTAAGGGACACCCTTTTCCCGTTGCTTTTCTATCTCTGCAAGTATATATTTACTTTCTTCCAACGGATGCAACACTTCCTGTACATGCACACTCTCCGTCGCAGGATGCGAAGTTTTAATAAGTTTCTGATATCTTGTCCGGTTATGTCTGATCACTCGAAGAGCGCCTCGTACCACATATGCATTTGAGCGATAATTAACATCAAGAAGAATCTGTCTGGCATCTGGATAGTCTTTTCCAAACTCCATCATAATTCCTGGTTTCGCCCCTCGGAATCCATAGATTGCCTGGTCATCATCCCCTACCACAAACAGATTATCTTCCGGTGCCGCCAGCATGCGGATCACATCATACTGCACCTGATTGATATCTTGAAACTCATCCACAAGAATATATGCAAATTTTTCCTGCCATTTTTTCAGAATATCTTTTCGTCTTTCAAACAATTGCTTACATAAAATCAGCATATCTTCAAAATCAATTTTCCGGAGTTTCTTTTTTTCCGACTCATAAAAGTGGTAAATATCCCGGAATTTTTCCTTTCCAAAACGCACAGACTCATAGTTTTCTATATTCAGGCAATTATTTTTGATATTTCCGATCTCCTCTGCCAGTTCCCGCAGATAATCGTTTTCGTCCTCTCCCTGTAGCAGTTCTTTTTCATTGCATGCCCGACAAAGCAGCGCATATTTTTCTTTTTCCAAAAGAAGATTTGTCTGATCAAATCCATATGCCCATTTCAAAATTCCATAATAAATCCCGTGGAAAGTACCACAAGTGACTCCTTTCGCTTCTTTTCCACAGATTTCAAGAAAGCGTTCTTTCATTTCTTTTGCCGCATATTTGGTAAATGTAATCACCAGTATTTTCTGTGCAGCTACTTTATGTACTTTTAACAGATATTCAATTCTCTTTGCTATCGTGAGTGTTTTACCGGAACCGGGACCTGCCAATACGATACATGGTCCGTTTAAATGAGCGGCAGCCTGTGCCTGTGAGTGATTCAGATCCTTACAGATGTCTGAAAATATTTTTTCAGGAACCCCGAAACGAGGTTCCTGTGATGATTTCTGATATTTCATAAATATTTATAATCTTTCTTATTTGCTAAGCAGTTCAATACCTTTTTTGATACGTGCGACAGATTCGTCTTTCCCAAGTACTTCCATCAACTCTGTTGCACCTCCCGGTGTGTTCTGCTTACCAGATACGGCAGTTCTGATCGGCCACATAACATAACCGACTTTTACGCCCTTCTCTGCCACATATTCTTTTAAGAGTGCAAATAAAGCATCATTGCTGAAATCTTCCTGCGCCTCTAATAATGGGAGAACATCTTTCAATACTTCTAAAGATTTCTCCTCATCTGTTTTCATCTTCTTGTGGCAGTACATTGCTGTATCATACTCCGGAAGTTCCTCAAAGAAGTCAATCTGATCTTTGATATCAGGGAAGATTTCGATACGTGTCTTCACCATAGATGCAATTTTTTTCAGGTCATAATCTTTTGTGATCACTTCTTTGATATACGGAAGTGCCATCTCATAGAACTTTTCTTCATCCATAGCCTTCATGTACTCACCGTTCATCCATTTTAATTTGACAATGTCAAATACTGCCGGTGATTTACTCATATGACGGTAGTCGAATGCTTTTATCAGCTCCTCTAATGAGAAAATCTCCTGATTATCTGTCGGACACCATCCAAGTAAAGCTACATAATTCACAACAGCTTCTTTTAAGAATCCCTGCTCGATCAGATCCTCGTAAGAAGAATGTCCACAACGTTTGCTTAACTTCTTATGATTCTCATCTGTAATCAGCGGACAATGTACATATGTTGGGACATCCCATCCAAATGCATTGTAAATACGGTTATACTTTGGTGCAGAAGAAAGATACTCATTTCCACGTACTACATGTGTGATTCCCATCAGATGATCGTCGATTACATTTGCAAAGTTGTATGTCGGATATCCGTCTGATTTAATCAGAATTAAATCTTCCATCTCTGCGTTCGGCACAGTAATATCTCCGTAAATATCATCGTTGAAAGTTGTCGTTCCCTCTGTCGGCATATTAAAGCGGATAACATATGGTTTTCCCGCCGCCAGATTTGCCTCTACTTCTTCTTTGCTAAGACCCAGACAGTGCTTATCGTATACAACAATCTCCGTTCCACCTTCAGAAACAGTACTCTTTAAGGAATCCAGTCTCTCTTTATCACAAAAACAGTAATAAGCATCTCCCTGCTCAATCAACTGTTTTGCATACTTTAAATATAATCCAGATGCATTACGCTCACTCTGTACATATGGTCCTACACCGCCGTCTTTATCCGGTCCCTCATCATGTACCAGGCCTGTTTCTGCCAGTGTATGGTAAATAATATCAATCGCACCCTCTACATAACGTTCCTGGTCAGTATCTTCAATACGAAGGATAAAATCTCCGTCTTCATGCTTTGCGATCAAATATGCATATAATGCGGTTCTTAAATTTCCCACATGCATTCTTCCTGTAGGACTTGGTGCAAATCTTGTTCTTACTTTACTCATAGCAATTCTCCTAATCTTTTTATCTTAATATTTATAATTTTTCTTAACTTTCATAATTTACGATTATAGCACACTCTTTCGGTATACTTCAACCATTTCTACTTTTTCTGCTCTTCTTTCGGTCTGCCGCTCTGGTAACCGAAAACTTCTCTCGGTATCGAAACTACAATAATAATTCCAAGCACAATTGCAAATGCGATCTGAACCGACTGCATTCCCTGAAATGCTGCTTTCTTCCATTGATTCGTCAGCAAATAATACACTGTATAATAAATACCTGCTCCAGGCACCAGCGGAAAAATACCGGAAATCAGAAACACTGTGATCGGGCATTTTTCTTTTACCGCAAGGATACGGCTGACAAGGACCACCATAAGTGCTGCAAAAAATGATCCTATCGTCGCTGTCGAAAAACTATTGACTGCCATATAAGTGAGCCATCCGGCAATTCCTGTCACCCCGCAACTGACATAATATTTCTTCGGCACTCCAAAAAGTGCCGCGAATCCAAGGGTCCCGATTGCTGAAAAAATACTATTTAAAATCACATTTACAATCATAACATTAATGTACCTCCAGTCATCATCTTATACGCACTGAGGGTAATTGCCACACCTACCGCAATATAAACAAACACCAAAAGTGCATCCAACATGCGTACTGTTCCTGCCAGGAAATCTGAATCTGCCATATCTCGAATGGCATTTACAAAAGCTACTCCCGGCACCAATGGCATCACAGCTCCACTTATCATATTTTCCATATGAATTCCCGGGAAAATCGCTCTGGCAACTAAAGCAACCAACATCATAACAGCTCCGCCACCAATATTCGTGATAATCTTCGTAATCTTATATTTTTCTGCAAACAGCACCCACACATAGACAAGTACTCCGATGACAAATGCAATCATACTTTCTAAAACCGTAGCACCCAGCAAAAATCCAAATCCCATGCTTCCACATCCGGCCGCGATCAATTTAATAAACCAGCGTTTCGGTGGGATATCCTCAATCTCTTTCAACCGTGCTCTTGCTTCTTCCAGCCCAACCCGACCGGCATCTATCTCACGTGAAAGTTCATTCACCTCTACCACAATTCCCAGACGTGCTGATGACAACGGTACATGCTTGATTTTTGTATATACCTCAGTTCCATTATCTGCAGTAATAAACAAACCATGGCTCACGGTAAATACATCCACCTGGTCCACATGAAATCTATGACAAATTCTTTGTATTGTCTCTTCTACACGAAAGATTTCCGCACCGTTTTTCAACAGAATTGTCCCCGCTTCCAACGCCACATCAACAATCTGCTTCAGCGTCGGTTCCTCCGTGCCGTTGACTCCCACAGTATATTCTTCTCTATCTTCCAAAACCTTTTTCATCAAAGACACCTCCATAGTCCACTCATTATAACATTCTGACCTGAAAAATCCCAGTAGAAATCAAAGCAAAATCATAAGTTCCCATTTTCGGAAGCGAAAGAAGCAAATCCGACAGATATTCTCTGTCAAATCTGCTTCTTTAAATTTCTGCTTATCGTCCACCCGGATAATACACAACCTGTCCATCAGAGCTGTATAAAATTCCACCATCACTATAATATGACGGATTATCCTGTGACACTTCAATGTAAAATATATTCGGAAGATCCTCAAATATATCCTCTTCAATCTGTATGATATTGGCCGGTATATACATTTCTATACAGAACTCTCCAAGACCTGAAAACGCATGGCTCCCTACCGCATAACATGCAGAATCCAACGGCAATGCCAGAAGACCTGATTTTACAACTGACAGATCTTCATATCCTGTAATACAACCGGAATTGTTTATTCTAAATCCATTGATTACTGTATCTGCCACCGGGATATCTTCTACAGGTTCTTTATCTGTCGGAACATCTGTAATATTCGACGATATATTTTCAGTCTTTCTCACTGCTGTATCTTCTGACACTATTTTATCAACATTTGGAATTATGGGCACAACATCCGTATCCTCCTCTGATAGCACATCCTCTGTCACGGTAGCTTTTACAGCTGAACGCACCTCGGGATCCGTTTTGCCAATATTTTCAACAGATATACACTTTTTCAATTCTTTTAAACTTTGACTGCTTCCATTCACAATCATGTTCATTTCCTTCAAAGCCACATCTTCTGAAATCACTGACACCCTATCAGATAACGAATGCTTTTCTTCATAACTTCTTATCGGACTTATCGTGCAACAAAGGCTGAATGCTAAAATCCCGATCAAAATATTACGAAAGTATTTCTGCACATTTTGCAACGCAACAGTCCCGATCCCTTTTCTTTCCAGTACTACTTCCATAGGTACTATACATTAATCTCAGCAGTCATACCGAGAACTTCTTTGTTTGCCTCCAGAACAGGATTCACAACGTTCTTAAGGAATGCATTGACCTGTACTTCTGCACGCCCTGTATATTTTGCCGGATTCATTGTCTTCTTCAATTCTTCCTCAGACAGATTAAATGCCGGATCTTTTGCGATCAATTCTAACAGATTGTTATCTAAACCTTTTTCTTTTACATTTCTTCCTGCTTCCATAGAAAGTTCACGGATTCTCTCGTGTAATTCCTGTCTGTCTCCGCCTGCTTTTACAGCATCCATCATGATATTCTCTGTAGCCATAAATGGAAGTTCTGACATCAGACGTTTCTCAATTACTTTTGGATATACTACCAGTCCATCTACTACGTTCATGCACAAATCTAAGATACCATCGATTGCAAGGAATCCTTCCGGTACACTCAGGCGTTTATTTGCAGAATCGTCCAGTGTTCTCTCAAACCACTGTGTTGCGGAGGTAATTGCCGGATTCAGTGCATCAATCATTACATAACGTGAAAGGGAAGCAATACGTTCACTTCGCATAGGGTTTCTCTTATAAGCCATTGCAGATGATCCAATCTGAGATTTTTCGAATGGCTCTTCTACTTCTTTTAAATGTTGAAGCAGACGGATATCATTTGAAAACTTGTGCGCACTTGCTGCGATTCCTGCCAGTACATTGATTACTCTTGTATCCACTTTACGGGAATAAGTCTGCCCGGACACAGGATAACATGCCTTAAATCCCATCTTTTCTGCGATCATAGGATCAATCTTATCGATGGTCTCCTGATCTCCGTCAAACAGTTCTAAGAAACTTGCCTGCGTTCCTGTTGTTCCTTTTGATCCAAGAAGTTTCAAGCTTCCTTTTACATATTCCAGATCTTCCAGATCCATCATAAACTCCTGCATCCAGAGAGTTGCACGTTTTCCGACAGTTGTCGGCTGTGCCGGCTGGAAATGTGTAAATGCCAGTGTCGGAAGTGCTTTGTATTCATCTGCAAATTTTGCAAGTTCTGCAATTACGTTTAACAGTTTTTTCTTAACCAGCTCCAGTGCCTCTGACATGATGATGATATCGGTATTATCTCCGACATAGCATGAAGTTGCCCCTAAATGGATGATACCTTTCGCCTTCGGGCATTGCGTTCCGTAAGCATATACGTGGGACATTACATCGTGACGTACTTCTTTTTCTCTGGCGATTGCCACTTCATAATTGATATCCTCTGCATGAGCTTTTAACTCTGCGATCTGCTCGTCCGTGATATCCAGACCTAATTCTTTTTCTGTCTCGGCAAGAGCGATCCATAATCTTCTCCATGTTTTAAATTTCTTATCCGGCGAAAAGATGTACTGCATCTCCTTGCTTGCATAGCGCTCTGAAAGCGGGCTCTGATATCTGTCGTGACTCATAACGTTTCCTCCTTAAATTGACATACATATTTATAATTTTTATAATTGACATTCATTTTTTAATCAAATGCATGAGAAATGTCTTCTCCCGGAACTTCCATAGGGTAATTGCCGGTGAAGCATGCATCACAGAATTTAATATCTCCTACCATATCTTTTAACTTGGTGATTTCCATGTATCCCAGAGAATCTGCACCTATGATCTGACGGATTTCCTCCGTCGTATGTGAGTGTGCGATCAACTGTTCATTAGACGGTACATCTGTTCCGAAGTAACATGGATACAAGAATGGCGGCGAACTGATTCGCACATGGACCTCGGTTGCTCCGGCTTTTTTCAGCATCTTGATAATGTTCGCACTCGTGGTTCCCCTTACGATGGAATCATCTACCATAACGATACGTTTTCCTTTTACCACTTCTTCAATTACATTCAGTTTAATCTTAACACTACTCTCTCTCTGGCTCTGTTTCGGCTTGATAAATGTTCTTCCCACATAACCATTCTTGTGAAATGCCATTCCGTATGGAATTCCCGACTGTTGTGAATATCCCATTGCTGCTACAAGCCCGGAATCCGGAACTCCTACCACCAGATCAGCATCTACCGGATAAGACTCCGCCAGAGCTTTTCCGGCGATGATCCTTGAATGGTAAACATTCACATCATCGATCACACTGTCTTTACGTGCAAAGTAGATATATTCAAAAATACATCTTGCCTGTTTCTCCGGTGATATTGCCATGGACATATCTGATTTCATACCGTGTTTCGTAAAACTTACGATCTCACCCGGCAGTACATCTCTTACAAATTCCGCATCTACCGCTGCGATTGCACAGCTCTCGGATGCAAGGAAATATGTATTGTCACGTTTGCCGATACACAATGGCTTTAATCCCCATGGATCCCTCGCACCGATCAGTTTACGTGGGGATGAAACGACCAGCGCATATGCTCCTTTAATCTTTTTCATTGCATTTTTCACTGCATCTTCAACATTTTTTGTCTTCAAACGCTCTCTGGCGATATGGTAAGCAATCACCTCTGAATCAATCGTAGTCTGGAAAATAGCACCGGTATACTCCAGCTCTTTTCTCAGTTCGATTGCATTTGTCAGATTACCATTGTGTGCAAGTCCTAAAATACCTTTGACGTAGTTGATGACCAACGGCATTGCATTTTCCACATTGCTCGCACCTGCTGTCGAATAACGAACATGTCCAATTCCCAAGTTGCCTTTCAGTGCTCCGAGATTCTCCTCATCAAACACTTCGTTCACCAGTCCGAGGCCCTTCTTCGAGTGCATCTTCCGCTCTCCATATGTGTCAGTTACCGCGATACCGCAACTCTCCTGACCTCTGTGTTGTAAAGCAAAAAGCCCATAATATACTGATGAGGCAACATCGCCTCCATCCATATCATAGGCTCCAAATACACCACATTCCTCACCAAGACCTGTTGTTACTTTTTCATACTCATACATGAATGCCAACTCCTTAATTTAATGTGTCTGTTTATCAGTATAATATAAGGTTTCACGAAAAGCAATGTCTTATCGCTTTCCGATTCGCCTATATTCTAATTTCCATTTATCAAATTCAGACTCCGGAAGATCTTCATTGACTTCTTTTCTTGCCTGTTTGATTTCTCCTTTGATCACCCCATCCATTGACAGAAAAGCGGAATTTCCGGATAACATTTTGACATATTTTTCTCCCGGATAACCACGATAACAGGAATACAGATATGCCTTCAGCATGTCTTCCTCCTCGCAGATTTCATACGCTTTCTCGTAAGCTGCAGCTGCCTCCTGATATAAAAACAGGTGTCCATACGCGGTCCCCAGGCACGCATAGACATGTCCGTAAAAAGTTTTTTTTACAGAATCATCCCATTCTTCGTTCAGAATTGACTGATATACCAAAATTGCAGATTCATATTCTCCGCTCTCCTGGAGACTGTCTGCTTTATATTTTTTGCGTTCTACTTCATTCTGATTCTGCAGTCGCTCCAATATTCCCTGGATCTTATTGATCTCTACTGTTGCATAAATATTAGACTCTCGCAGGATCATCAATACAAACTGTTCCATTGAACAGTTCTGGTTTAATGCCTCGCGCAATTGCTTTGCCAGTTTTTTTAACTCCAGTTCATCTCTGAGCCAGTCGCACAATTGTCGGTTAATGATCGTATAATCGATCAGATACAGATTATTACAAATATAATAGCAAAGTTCTTCTATCGTATAAATCCTCATATGGATCCTGGATATCTCATAAGGCTGCTTTGCACGTTTCCTATGACATAGAATTAAACTGCCCATTGATGCCTCCTAAATGTAATACTTTTTCCATACGGAAATCGGACGCTGGATAAAACTCTCCGAATCCCACATCCCTGAATACTAATTTGCAGGTCTTTTCATCCATAAACATCACTTCGATTTGAAGTCTCAGGGAATAATCTCTTCGCTCCGGAAGACCTTCCAGCGAAATTGTCTCCACCTGAAGTTCATCCCCCACCAGTGTCTCTACATGGATTTCAATATCCGAAGCATCCTCTAAGATTACTTCCCACTGATTGTCTGCTTCATACCAGTGTGTTCCCCATGACACGATCGGATACCATCCTTCCTGTCCGTTCACACGCATACGCAGACTGATCTGCTCGGTAAGTGTCGTCTCATCCAAATACACAGGTCCCTCATTATAATTCAAATATCTTCGGATGGAAGTGTAACACGCACCCTTGCTGTACAGATTATTTCCAAGAAATGCTCTTCTTCCATTGCATAATACTTTTAACGAATTCGGATACCAGTTATTCTCAAATCCCTCGCCGGTAAGATATACAGAAGAAACTACCTTTTTCTCAAATACATTTTCAATAAAAGATTTAAACTCTTCATCCGCATCTCTCGCCTTATCTACATTCAACACCGGATATAATGCTTTTAATTCTTCCACATGCGCATTAGCCACTTCTTCCACTGTCACAAAAGATTCGTTAGTCTTTCCTGCGATCGTATTCAGTCGACGTAGCATATATGCTTTGATTTCCTGTGCATCACAGTAAAACATCGCCGATTCATACTGCCACAATTCTTTTGGCTGATAAAACATGTACTGGCAAAAACTTTCTTTATAATCCTGCACACATACACACTCTTTGGAAATTCCCAGTCGCTGACCGATTCCCTTTAACATATCAGACATATCGATATTTGTATGTGGTACTGAAAAGGTAATGTAACTGATATCACGGAATTCCCGCAAAGTAAGTTCAATAAATTTTGACAACAGCCAGACGCCGTCATGAATCTTATCTCCCACCTTTACCTTTTCTCTTCTGGTAGCTTTCTGAAAAAGCTCCGTGATGGTGATGCCTTCCTGGATTGTCTGCAAACGCTTGGCTTCTCTTCCATACACCCAATGTTCTTTGTAAAAGCCCAGGACTACAGGAATCTGGTAATTATCCACCGCCGTTTCCATAGTCTCCGGTTCTTCTTTTGTCTCATCATAATAACTGATCTGACAACTTTTTTCATTTAGATCATATCCCAGAATACAGCCTCTTAACATGATCAAGTACTCCTTCCACTAATACATCTGGAACAGTCTGTCTGCCAGTATCTTCTCTTCTTCATACTGAAGCATTGCCTGCTTTCTGGCAACCAGACCCATATTTGCCATCTCATTCAATCTTCCGTATTTACCTTCGGAAGAAATATGGCGTTTATTTTCCAGAATATATTTCTCTGTTGTTGCATTCTTTCTTCCCCGGAATTCCTGAATATAATAACTGATCTTTTCATCATCATACAGCACAAACTGTTTGACGTACAGGTTCTCATACATCGGTGTCAGAAGTTCTGACTGATATCCCAGAGATTCTCTGCCATTTTTCTTTAATTTATAATAAAGTTTGACGCAGCTTCCCGGACTTGCCTGATAAAGGATCATGGTCTTATCATACAGTTGCAGTTCCTTCAGCCAGTCATCCCTGTATTTTAGATAATACGGGAATATGATCTGCTTTTCGCACATCTCCCGCAGTACATTATGGAGAATCATATCCATAGATGCCGGGTAATCTCTATCTGAATAATATTTCAAAAGTGCAATCTTACAAATATCTGCAAGATCTTCTTTTTTGTCACATTCATTTGCGATAATGTCAAATACTACTTCTTTGGTCTTGCGGTCATGCACAATATATTCTCTTGCAGCATATGCCAGATACGCCTGTTTCAAACGGAAATATGCCGTGTCAGACAGATAATAATCTTCAAAAATCTGTTCTTCCTCAAACATACACTCTGAGAACAGCATCTGCGTAATAATACGCTCTCCGATCTTATACGCCGGAATCTCATATTTCTTTAAAACTTTCCACAGTTTCTTCATTTCTGCCGTCGGACCGCAATAATAATTTGCGAGATACATCAACGTAACTTTATCAAACTGCTGTCGCTTGAACAATTCAAAACTTAAGAATGTGATAAACTCATCCTCTGTATAATTATCTTCTCTGATCTGGTCACTGCACAGACGGAATACTTCTTTCTCATCGTATGCATCAATACCGTTAGCCTTGATATTTTCAAAAGTCGGAAGTTCCTGTTCTTTTTCTTTCTTCCAACCTCCTGTCGATGCCGCATATTTCTTACACATCTCCATAAAACGCGGTTCATAGAACAATCTGCGAGTCTCATATACAATTGAGTCTGTATAATGTCTGCCATTTACAGATTCCCAGACAATTCTTGATTCCTTATCATACAGACAGATTACTGCACCTTCTGTCTCGTCATAAGGGACTCTCTGTCTGATCGTACCGTCCTTTTCAATGACCAGTACGCAATTCATATGCTTTGTCTTCGTCTTAACCTCATAAGAATAACAAATATCACACATCGCTTCCATACGCTCCGGAGTCATCTCTTCCTCTGTACAGAAACGTTTGTACAGAATCTTAAGCGATTCCGTGATATGGCGTTTCTTAAGCTGCTCCCAGGTAAATGCCACCATTTGTTCTCTATATCCAAGATACAAGTCTCCTGCGCGTTCTTCATGAAGCACAAGATTCGCATACAGATAAGAAACTTTTCTGTAATTCAGTGAATTGCCATGCATAAAATATAGCAAAATCGACTTCGGCAACGGCTCCTGTAGATTATCCTCATCTACTGTCATCATGTAATATTCATAAAGCTGTGCAATCTTAAGTTCTGCGTCTACTGCTCTCTTATACCATACAAAATATTTCGGTGAAGTTTTGTTTCCTTTGATCAGAAATGTGCAGATCGTATTCAAAATCATCTGGTCGTCATACATATTATAAATGCGTTCCAGAATCCTGAACATCGAATCATTGAAGTACTTCTGCTGACTGGCAAAATTAGCTACATAAAGAGCTACTTCCTTAGTGATCAGACGATATTTCGTCGCAAAATTAAGTACCTGTACTTCAAATTTGCCTAATTTCTTCAACAATGTCGGTTTTTCTTTATAACACTGGTAAGCTGTCAGATAAAATAATACGCTGTTCATCTCAAACTGATACTGTTGTTCTAATACTTCCAGTCGCTTATATGCATTCTTATACTGTGGATCCAACTCCAGCAACATACTTAGAAGCAGCCAGGAATCCTGATGCTGCATATAAGTCTTTCCAATTTCATCCAGCACTCGCTCATTCTGCTGATTGCTGTTATCTTTCCCACGTACCAGTAACATCAAGAACTGGTAATAGCAGTTGGTCGTAGCATCTTTTCCGATGGCAAAACGATTATAATTATAATTCTCTAAGATCCATTTTGCCTCTTCCACCCGGTGCCCCACCAGATAAATATGTGCCTGCATCAGCTGATACATCTCATTGACCGGGTCTGATTTGCGAAGAGCTGTCATCTTCTCTGCAGCACTGTCCACCCAGGTATTTAACTCCACTCTTCCGGCAGCATATCCGATATATTCTTTGAAAATCTGGGCCATCAAAAGTTCCGGCATCCGATGATTTTCATCATATTCCTGACTCTGCAGGACTTCTATCTCGTAAATCAGTTCTTCATATGGTGTTACGAATTTTAACCTTCCAAAGTTACGTCCGGCATGCAAATATTCCGGTCGGACAAAATATTCAAATTCATAAGTATTTCCCACAAAATCTTCAGTGCTGATCTCCGGTCTTGTCACCTGGATAAATTTGCTTTCCGCTTCTATCTTGATTGGAATATATCCCCACGTATTCTTCGTCAGTGTCAGAGTTCCCTTGGTTGGTTCTTTGATATCTTCAAACAGCATTCCCTCTCCCGGGAGCGTCAGAAAGATACATTCTTTCTGCTTGATACCTACCAGAAACTCTTCTAACGCCTGGTCTCCCAGAGACCATTTGCGCATATTGTCATAGAGGTAAAAAATCCTCTCGTTCTCATATTTTAAGATCTCATAAAATGACTTCGACCGGAAAAGTCTGCCCGCCTCAGAAAAATCCTTGATCGCAAGTTTGCGGAAGTCATCCGTACTCTGCACCTTTCCATAAGTCGTTGTCACATAAGGTTTTTCTATAATGGCTGTAAATGCCAGTTCATATTCACCGCCGTCGCAGACAACGGTAAATCTTCCGTTCTCAACATGTCCGGGTCTTAAGCCTCTGCCGTCATAAGTAAAATCTACACGTGCAGGATTGCCTTCAAATCCCTGATTTTTAAATCTGACACGAAAAGAAGACGAGTACACCAGTCCTCTCATCGCCACTTCGCTTGTTGTCTTAAGAGTGAAATTCCCCCTGAATACTTCTCCCTCTCCTATGATCAGGACAAGATTTGTTTCATCAAATGTAATCTCAGGCTTCAGTGACTGGAAGTCGCCTTTTGAAAATTTCTGAATTTTATTCTTCAAGTTCTACACCTGCTTCTTTCGTTGCATTTTTCTAAAAACATACTATAATAAATTATAACATTGTTTGACAAGTAATAGCAATGGTAGATATAAATTTCTTAAATTAAGGAGAAAAATCATGCGTACAAAACCAGAATTTCACGGAAGCGACCTTGAAAAGATCGCCGCCTACTATCACATAGATCAGGACTCCATCGTCAAATTTGGCGCCAATGTCAATCCTCTTGGAATTTCACCTGCTGTCAAGGCTGATCTTGCAGAACATCTCGACATCATCAGCAGTTATCCTGACAGAGATTATACAAGTCTCAAAGAAACCATCGGTTCTTACTGCCATGCAGACCCGGCTCACATTGTTGTCGGCAATGGCTCCACAGAACTGATATCTCTTCTGATCAGCCAGCGCGCTTCTAAGAAAGCATTGGTACTCGGTCCTACTTATTCAGAATATGAAAGAGAATTATCCATCACCGGTGGAACGATGCAGTATTATAATTTAAAAGACACAGAGGATTTTGTTCTGGACATTTCCGATCTGATCCAGACGATCGATGCTGATCCTTCCATTGATCTTTTGGTCATCTGCAACCCAAACAATCCTACTTCTTCTGCCATTATGTGCACAGATATGGAACAGATTTTATCCGCCTGTAAAACCCGTAATGTTTTTGTTATGATCGATGAAACTTATGTGGAATTTGCTCCGGAAGTTGATAAGATCACAGCAATTCCACTGGTGGAATCCTATGATAACTTCATGGTCATCCGAGGACTCTCCAAGTTTTTCGCCGCACCGGGACTTCGTTTCGGCTACGGCATCACCAGCAATCAGAAGTTTCTTGAGATGTTGAAGACCCATCAGAATCCATGGAGTGTCAACAGTATTGCCACTTACGCCGGAGAACGCATGCTAAAAGATACTGATTATATTAAGAAAACCTGGAATCTGATCCACTCCGAACGTCAGAGATTATATGCTCTTTTAGAAGACACACCACACCTGAAAGTCTATCCGGCCTACGCGAACTTTATTCTTGTGCGAATTTTAAAAGAAGGGCTGACTTCTTTTGATGTATTCGAGGCAGCGATCAAAGAGCATATGATGATCAGGGACTGTTCATCTTTTGAAAGCTTAAATGGTGAATATATCCGTTTTTGCATCATGAATCCGAAGGATAACAACCGTCTGATGCAATGTCTGACTTCTGTTGTGAAATAAATACACGGATTAGTCAGGCTGCTCATTACTTAACAAAAAGCGACAATCTTATCAACCACCCGGATAAAATTGTCGCTTTTATTATATTCATTTTCTAAAGCTTTATAAATTTCTATGAAGTTTCATGTACTTTTTCCAGATCTGCAAGCCATGAAGATACGCAGGCATCACTCGGCATTCTCCAGTCTCCTCTCGGTGACAGTGCAACTGTACCCACTTTCGGTCCGTCTGGCAGACAGGAACGCTTGAACTGCTGTGCAAAGAAACGCTTGCAAAAAGTCTTCAGCCATTTGTAGATTGTATCATCATCATATTCTCCCATAAACGCAGACTGTGCCACCCGGTAGATCTTCGCCGGTTCATAGCCAAATCTCAGAAAATAATACAGGAAGAAATCATGTAATTCATAAGGGCCCACAAGATCTTCTGTCTTCTGTGCAATCTTTCCGTCTTTCGGCGGCAGAAGTTCCGGACTCACCGGTGTATCCAACACATCATAGAGGACCGTTTTTAATTCTTCGTCCTCACAGGTATCAGCATAATAATGTACCAGATGTCTCACCAGTGTCTTCGGTACTGAAGCATTTACACCATACATGGACATATGATCACCATTGTAAGTCGCCCATCCAAGTGCCAGTTCTGACATATCTCCCGTACCTATGACAATTCCTCCGGTCTGGTTTGCCACATCCATAAGCACCTGAGTACGTTCTCTCGCCTGAGAATTTTCATAGGTGACACTGTGATCTTCCGGATCATGTCCGATATCATGAAAATGCTGCATGACTGCATCTGCAATCGGCACTTCTCTTAAGGTAGCTCCCAGTTTCAGCGACATCTTGCAGGCATTCTGATAAGTTCTGTCCGTCGTTCCAAAACACGGCATCGTCACCGCAATGATTCCCTTTCTGTCAAGCCCAAGTGAATCAAATGCTTTTGCTGTAACCAGAAGTGCAAGAGTAGAATCTAAACCTCCGGAAATACCAACCACTGCACTTTTTGCCCATGCATGTGCCAGACGTTTTTTCAGTCCCATCGCCTGAATCGTAAGAATCTCTTCACATCGTTTTGCACGCTCTGTCATCACGCTCGGAACGAATGGTCTGGATGGGAACGTTCTGGTAAGTGCAGTCTTTTCCACATCCACATGGAATGGAATACGAAGAAGGTTTCTCTCCTCATCCGTCATAAATGTTGTATTCTTGCGTCTTTCACTGAGAATACGGTTAAGATCAAGTTCTGTATAAATCGACTCATTGACAAATCGTTTGCTTTCTGCAAGTGTCGCACCATTCTCTGCGATGATATTATGGCCGCCAAACACCAGGTCTGTCGTAGACTCTCCCTCTCCGGCATTTGCATAAATATATCCACAGATCAGTCTCGCAGACTGTCCCTCGATCAAACTTTCCCTATAAGAGGCCTTTCCGATAGTCTCATCACTGGCTGAACAGTTAACGATTACTGTTGCTCCTTCTCTGGCAGCCTGGATACTCGGCGGAATCGGGGACCATACATCTTCACAGATCTCCGCAGATACTACTAACTGTTCCATCTCATCCGACACAAACAAAAGTTGTGGACCAAACGGAATCTGCCTGCCCTCAAAGTTAATATAACGGGCATGTTTCGGACCTCCTCTGAACTGACGCATCTCGTAAAATTCTCCATAATTCGGCAGAAACGTTTTGGTCGTAAATCCTAAAATCTTCCCCTGATTTAACGCCGCCGCCACATTATAAAGTTCTCCGTCTACGGTAAGTGGTGTTCCGACAAACACAAGTGCATCCTTTCCTTTTGTTGCATCTGCAATCTGAACCAGTGCTTTTCTTGCATCTTTCAAAAGAACATCCTGAAGGAACAGATCACTGCAGGTATATCCTGTAATGCAAAGCTCCGGAAATACGATCACTTTTGCTTTCTCGTCCACTGCCTCATCCAGTTTTTTCAAAATCTGTTCCGTATTGTAAGCTACGTCAGCCACTTTAATATCCGTCGTAACTGCCGCCACTTTCACGAATCCATGTCTCATGGTATCCCCCTTTTCCAGTCCGCACACATTTTGCCTGACTGCTTTTATTTGCTTCGTTTGATAATTTTCTTCAAATCTTCTACGGTATAGTTATAAGCGGTATTACAGAAATGACATTTTACTTCAATGTCTTTTCCTTCATTGATCATATCCTGAATCTCTTTTCTTCCCACGCTTGCCACTGCACGCTCTACACGTTCTTTCGAACAGTTACAATAAAACTGTGTGTCTATAGTATCTGTAATCTCAAGTTCCAGATTACCCAAAAGTTCTTCTAAAATCTGTTCCGGTGTATAGCCCTTATTCAACAACGCGGTTACCGAAGTTACACCTTTTAAATTTTCCTCCAACTGACTGATCACCGATTCCTCTGCAAACGGCATGAGCTGTATGATAAATCCTCCTGCACATTTTACGGTGTTATCTTTCTCCATCAGGACTCCAAGTCCCACAGAAGATGGTACCTGCTCAGAATTTGCAAAATAATAAGTCAGATCTTCCGCAATCTCACTGCTGACCAGAATCGTCTGTCCGGAATATGGTTCTTTCAATCCCATATCTTTGATCACCTGTAAAAGTCCGATTCCTACAGCTCCTCCGACATCAAGTTTGCCATTCTTTGGTGGTAAAATAACATCCGGATTTAATACATATCCTTTTACATTGGCATGGCTGTCTGCCGTTACTGTGATTCCACCGATCGGTCCGTCTCCACGAATCTGCAGTGTCAGCATATCTGTATCATTCTTCATCATACTTCCCATCATGGCACCGGCTGTCAGAAGTCTTCCTAAAGCTGCGGTTGCCACCGGACTGGTGTTATGATCGCATCTTGCAGTCTCTACCACCTGCTTTGTTGTCGCAGCAAACGCACGGATCTGTCCGTTCGCTGCCGTTGCTCTTACTATATAATCTTTCATCTATAAGATTCCTCTCTTCTACTACAATATCTTTTTTATTCTATCATGCTTTTCTGCTATTTTCCACACTCTCTTGCAACTACGCAGATTCTCTCACTGTTCTCATCCGCCGGTTTTCCAGTGTAATCATCATAAGCAGTCTCAAAAATCAAACCTGCATCTTCAATCATTGTCTTCATCTCTTCCAAAGTATATCCCCGCTGCAGATGTGTCTCCTGATATTTTCGGTAAAGTGTCTCGTCCTCTGACTCCTGTATGAACAGTGTCAGTTCGTATTCATTGACACATTCTTCCTCGTAATAATAATTATCCCAGATAAAACTACATTCCTCCCGGTCTTCCGCAATTGTCTGATCTCCAATAATATCCCGGTACTTATGCCTGGTATTAAAGTCAAAGAAGAATATCCCCCCCGGCTCCAGATACTCATTCACCAGTCGGAATACATCCGTAAGTTCTTCCATATCCAAGATATAATTCACCGAATCACAGGCACTGACCACTGCATCCACGGTACTGTATAATTCCAGTTCTCTCATGTCCTGGGAAAGATAAAGAATCTCCCGCTCTTTTTCCTCCATTTTTTGAACAGCGATTTCCAACATCTCATCAGAAATATCCACTCCAATCATGTCATATCCCAGATCATCCAGTTCTTCCGTCATACTTCCGGTCCCACATCCAAGATCCAGCACCGTACCTTCTTTAATCCCGTGCTTCTTCAATATATTATTTACATACGCTGCCCATTCTCTGTACGGGACATTATCCATGAAAGTATCATAAACTTCTGCAAAACTTGTATAAGATTCCATCTTCTGGCACCTCTCTTATCTATTTTTGTTTACCCACATATACTCAAAAAGGATGCGCCTTGACACATCCCTTTCTCTGTTCTCCTTGTTTCGCTCTCGTCCGTCCCCTTAAAACACCACATTCAGCAGCATCTTGAAACGTTCCTCACCAAATACGGCATGTGGTCTCCTGGCCGGCATGATAATGGTCTCGCCCGCATTCAGGATGTATACCTGTCCGTCGATTGTAAATCTTCCGGTCCCTTCCAAAACTGTGACCATCGCGTCTCCACCTGATTCATGAGTGCTGATTTCCTCACCTTTTTCAAATGCAAATAAAGTTACGCTGACTGCATCATTCTGTACCAGCGTCTTGCTGACAACCTGCCCTTCCTGATATGCCACCTGATTCTTCAACTCAAGTACTGTCTGCTTTTCAATATTTTTATATCCAACCATTTATTTTTACCTCCGGGTATATTCCCTCACTATCGATTATTTTAACACCTTTGCCAAAAATAGCAAGCAATGCGACATTGATTTTTTCTCTTATTTCTCTATTTTAGCGAATATGTGCAAATATCCCGATAAGGGTTCGTCTGTGCAAGCCCAACTGATACTGCCCGCCCCTCAAACATCTTAAATTGTTCCTGTAAAACCGAAAATGCAATCTTCATTTCTTCCGGTGTCAAGTGTTTCGCCATCGTACTGTGGGGAAACCATCCAAACGGCCGGTACCGCTTATGCACCCGGATTTTCTCTGTGTTTCCCACCTGTACATATGCTTTATCTGCCAGCTCATGTAAATATTCATTCAAGACCGGTGCCAGATAAATCGTATGCGGCAAAAAGGCTCCCACCGAACACCAGGTGATTTTTCCCATTCTCATCTGAGAATCACGGAGATCCTCCACATACGCATCAAAGATATCCACCGCTTTTGCAGCTTCTCCTCCAGAAATAAAAAATGCCGACAACGTGATATGTGGTGGCACGTTTCCATGGATCATCGCATCATTTCCGGTCCGTTTCGCAATCTGCTCCATCATAAACCGCATCCGCGAATCCGTCTTTTCATCAAAATATAATGATATTAAAAACATAATTATCGTTCCATCAACATTGAGAGATAAGAGCATCTGACTGTGTCCTGCATCTTATATCCCAAAGTTTCCATTAATTCCTCGATTTCTTCTAAGCATTGCTCCCGCATGGCTTCGCCCTGCTCCACAATTTCCAGTTCCAGAAAATCGCCTAATCCTTCTACCCGGTCCAGTGCAGCCGTCACACGGTCTTTCATAAAATAATATCTCAGCTTTTCCACACTATGTTCTATTTTCAGGAAACCGATTTCATTTAAGATAGATTCCATAGCATCCGGATCTTCGATTGGTATTTCAACTTCTTTTCTTGACATAGATACCGTATCCAGTTTCGGTCCTTTACAGTTAAGTTCTGCCCAGCGTCTCTTAGTTTCCAGATCAATGCTCCTCCGAATTCTAAGTGCCTTGTCACGCTCTTTCAGGTCATAATAGAGGCTGTTAAAATAAACATCCTCTTCTTTTCTGGTTCTCGTATGAACAAATCCCGCTTCTCCCAATCGTAAATAGACGCTTTCAAAGTCCTCAATCGGTATTTTTACTTCCACTTCAATCGGCGTATAGTCCGACATCACGATTCCTCCCGTTCTTTTGCCTGCCTGATTTCATCATCCGTTGCATCCAGCAGTTCTACTCAGCGAATGATATGCAGAATCTGTAGTTAATAATTTTCTCATGGTGCCTTTATCTTTCGCACTGTTTATAAACTGCATTGTTTTTCCAAATTCCGTCTGAAACTTTTCAAACTGCTGAATTTCGCCCGGTACAATCAATGGTAACCTATACTCCGGCATCCAGTTTAATATTTCCGGCTCTTCCTTGAATAATTCCAAATCAAACATTTCTTTCAGAGTTCTTGGCCCATCCCACGGATCCATTCCCCAATATACGGTAATAGTAATCACCGGAGTCAATTTATCTTCTGCATGAAAACCCGACAAAAATTCCGCCGGGCTTTCCTTAAAATCTTGTTCCTTCTTCGTACGTTTCTCCCGATATTCACCGGCTTTTAAATTCACCTGCGCCGCATAATTCAAAGTGTCATACAACATACACTTTACCGGCATTGCATAATGAATTTCTGACTGCGACTCGATTCCCAGCAACGCAAGCAGTTTACCCTGATATTCTTTTATGACGTAGCCTTTTAACAAATCCCGATAACGCTGTACAGGTATCAGTGCTCCATCTTTTCCAAAGGGCAGTGCAATCTCAGAAACATCCCGGTCTACTAACTGATCCGGTTGAATGATCTGTTTTCCGTTAAATATTGCGTAATTAAAAACGTCTGCAAAAATGGTATTTTGCCGTAAATATTCTTTTGTAACCGTATCTTTCTTTCCCAATACGCCATCTCCTCTCTTCTAAATATATAAAATTTCAGAAAAGAGAAAATCTTTCATTTATTTTAACATAGACTACTCCCCCTCGGAAGATTCTATTTTTCTTTTTCTGTAATTTCTTTTTGTTCTTCATACGGAAATATACAAGAAAAATCCCCAGGTCTTTACAACCCGGGGATCTTTCATAAATGAAATTTAGGAGTTATTTGTCTACGCCTTCTGTTTCGATGATGAACTTTGTACTTCCGTTCATTCCGTCTTTGATTCCAGCGAATGATTTATAATTTGCGCTGAGATCTTTCATTGTATCAATTCTTGATGTTACTTTTCCGATATCTCCGTCGAAAATATCTGTCAGTTTATCAATTGCGTCTGTCTTATATTCTGACATTCCGCTTGCCAGTGTATCTGCTCCTGATGCTAATGTATCAGCTCCGCTTACCAATGTATCTGTTCCATTTGCAAGCGTATTTGCTCCATTCGCTGCTGTATTGGCTCCTGATGCCAACTGACTGACACCACTTGCAAGCTGTGCCCCACCGTTCTTTAATGTGCTCATACCAGTATTCAGGACACTACTCTGCTGGTTAAGGTATGCAGATCCTTCTGTTAATTCTTTTGCTCCTGCCTGAAGCAAAAGTGCAGCTTTACCAAGCATAGGTTTCTCTTTTGTTCCATTATTTCCTAAAGAATACTGTAATGTTTTAGTTCCTTCTTTCATGGCAGCCATTGTCTGACCTAATCCAGTTGCATACTGGGAAGCTCCGTTTAATGCTGCTGTTGCTCCTTTATCTCCTAAATAGCCTTCAGCTGTTCCTGCATTTGTTGCTGCCGCTGTAGCACTTGTTGCTGCCGACGATGCATTTGTCACTGCATTTTTTAAAGCGGTCTGAGCTTCTGTAATTGCTGTTGTATTATCAGCCGATGCCGAGATATTATTGATAGCATCTACAATAGCCTGTTTATCAGTTTCTGATAAGCCTGTTGCACTATTTACTGCTTCAATAGCTGCCTCTTTTCCGTTTACAGATGCAGAACTTACTTTCGCATTATTCACACTATCCACTGCTGCCGCTATCTGTTCTGCTGCTGCGCCTGCACTTTGTGCCGCTGCTGTTGCATTGTTTTTCGCATCTGTTGAATTTGTTTCTGCTGTTGACACTGCACCAGATGCTTTTTTTATTGTGTCCTGAGTTTTAGCTAATAAGTTGTCAGCGCCCGGATTAGTTGCAGTTCCATCCCCTGCATAAGCCGCCAAAAGGTTTGCAGCACCCTGCTCTGCACTCTGAATTCCTGACAGGATTCCAGTACTTCCTGTATATAATGCACTTGCTCCATCTGCTATGCCTGCAACTCCGCCTGTATATGCTGTCACACCATCTGCCAGTGTATTCACACCACTGATCAGATCTCCGCTCTTGCTGTTCAAAGTGCTTGTTCCGTCTGCCAGCTGTTTATTTCCATCGGCAAGACTCTTTGCTCCGCTTGAAAGTGTCTTTGTTCCGTCTGCCAATGTCTTGGATCCATCTGCTAATTCTTTAGAGCCATCTACCAACTGGTTCGTTGCATCTTTCAATTTGTCGATGGAATCATCCAGATCATCAAAGCTGTCTACATCATCTAATCCGATGCTATCTAATAAGTTTGCAGATGCCAGTGTGTATGTTGCTCCTACGCTTACATCTGTTACATCGGCTGTAATTGTTACGCTGTCCGGAATATCAATATCCAGATCTGAGTCTTCTAATCCAAGGTCTTCACTGAGTCCCGGGAATGCGATTCCTACAACAATGTTCTTATCTCCGTCAGATACGATTTTACCATTGTCGATGGTTACATTTGTGTACTCATCTGTAGAAAGCATCATTGCCGTTGCTACTGTAAATGGAGTGTACATCTCAGTCTTTTCTCCATCTACTTCTACTTCCTGTTTGGATTTGTTCTCATAATTAATGGTCATCTCCAGTTTTCCGTTCTTACCAGCCAGGTCTTCAGGAGAAATTTCTTTTCCATTCAATTTATAAGTAATGTCCATATCTACCGGAAGTTCTGCATCTGTTGTTCCCTGATAGTAGATGTCTTTTCCCTTTGATTTCCAGTCGATGGTATCTCCGGAACCTTCTTTATACTTCTCATTTCCTTTTACATTCTTAACGTCTTTCAGAGTTGTCTCATCGGATACGGTTCCTTTTTCCGGGTTCTTTAACCACTCTGTAACAGTTGTGTTTGTTACCTTACCGGATGCATCTGCATTTACATATACAGACTCATCTTTGTAAAGTTCTCCGTCACTTCCTGTTGTTGTATCACCAAGTGCACTCTCTGCTGCCTCTTTTAAAGTCTCTGTGTCTTCATCTTTGGCTTCTACTTCTGACATAGAGTCCTGTTCAAATCCGTAAGCACCAACTCCAACTGCTGTAAGTACTGCAGCCATTGATCCTGCCATTACACGTTTTCTCATCTTATTTTTCATGATGACTATCCCCTTTCTTTATGATGCACTCGGTGCACTGTTTAATTTCTTTGGTACTTTAAATCCTTTTGTCGTCTTAATGATCACTTTATCAAAGATCATGAACATTGCCGGCAGTATGAGCAGAACTACGATTGTACTGATGATCGCGCCTCGTGCCAACAACGTACAGATAGATCCGATCATCTCTACTTGTGAGTAGCAGGCTACGCCGAATGTTGCAGCGAAGAAACTCAGTCCACTACTAATGATAGACGGCATGCTCGTTCTATGTGCAATACTAATTGCTTCCATCTTATCTTTTCCATTCATACGCTCTTTCTGATAACGTGTAGTCATCAGGATGGCATAATCAACGGTTGCTCCTAACTGGATGGCTCCGATAACGATGCTTGCTACGAACGGAAGACTGACTCCCTGATAATACGGAATTGCCATATTTACAAAAATCGCAAACTCAATAACCGCTACCAGAATGATCGGCAACGAAATTGATTTGAATACCAGTAAGATAATTACAAATATTGCTGCGATAGAAAGCACATTTACTCTTACCAGATCCACATCCGTTACATCCTGTAAGTCTTTCATCAGTGGTGCTTCACCGATGACCATTCCGGTCTTATCGTATTTCTTTACAACCTTATCAATCTGTGCGATCTGTGCATTTACTTCATCTGTTGCTGATTCATACTCTGAACACACAAATACAAGTTCATGTTTATCACTCTGAAGCATACTCTTAACATCATCCGGAATCATAGAATCTGGAACACCTGCACCTACCAGTGAGTTCAGTCCCATTGTCCATTTTACCCCTTTGACATCATCAATCTTATCCAACATTGCTTTTTTCTCGGTTGCGTCCATGCCTTTATCCAGCATGATAATATGCATATTACTGAGATTGAAGTCTTTCTTCAATTCATCATTTGCAACGTTACTGTCCAGTGTGCTTGGAAGCGACTGTGCAATGTTGTAATAAATCTGGGTATGATTGTTACCATAAATTGCCGGGAACAACAGTACCAGGAAAATAATAATCCATGCTTTGTAATGTTTTGTAATAAATGCGGATGGCTTGTCGAGATTGCTGAGTAATAATTTATGTCTGGTCTTCTCGATCGGTCCGTCAAATACTAATACCAGTGCCGGGAGAACTGTTACACAACAGATAACTCCAACTACAACACCTTTTGCCATTACGATACCAAGGTCACGTCCCAGAGCAAACGTCATAACACATAATGCTAAGAATCCTGCAACGGTTGTAACAGAACTTCCTGCTACAGATTTGAATGTATTTGATATCGCGTGTCCCATGGCTCTCTCTTTATCGCCCGGGAATCTTAATTTATTTTCTTCATAACTGTTCAACAGGAAAATAGAATAATCCATCGTAACACCAAGCTGTAACACCGCGGTCAGTGCTTTTGTAATGTATGATGTCTCACCGAGGAAAACATTACTTCCTAAGTTATACAGAATCGCAAGCCCGATACTTAATAAGAATAAGAACGGAACTACGAAAGACCCCGATGTAAGTTCCAGCACGATCAAACTTAAGACTGCTGCAATTACTACATATACAGGAAGCTCTTTCAGTGCTACGTTTTTGATATCGGTTACAACACCGGTCATACCGGCGATGAAACACTGCTTATTTGCGATCGATCTAAGTTCTGTGACCGCATCCATTGCCGCATCGGAAGATGTCGTATCATCAAATAATACTAACATCATTGTTGCGTCTCCTTTAAAGAACGCCTCCCTTAAATCCTTCGGGATCATTTCCACCGGAAGACTGATGTCTGCTACATCGTCATACCAGAGAACGTCTTTGACATGATCAACTTTCTCAAATTTTTCTTCCAGTTTCTGTACGTCCTTCAAGTCTGTATCTTCTACTACGACCATGGAGAAAGCCCCCATGCCATACTCATCTACCAAAATATCCTGACCCTTTACAGTCTCAAGATGCTCCGGCAGATAACTCAAGAGATCATAATTGACCCTTGTCTTAATCATCCCGATGGTCGACGGGATTACCAACAGGAATCCAATGATCAGAATCAAGATCCTGTGCTTGGCTATCCATTTACCTACCTTAACCATGATGTCCACTCCTTCATTTCATTTATGACTACTAGTCATTTTTACTACGCTAGCACTATAACTCAAAAATGACCATTAGTCAATACTCTTTTTTGACTTTTGGTCATTTTTGTGTTATTCTTTATCAAGAAGCACTGGTAGTTGTTCAATTTTTAATCAAAATCACCTTAAAGGAGATGAATATATAATGGGAAAGATTGACGAAAATAAAAAGAGAAAAAAAGAAGCTTTGATCAGTACCGCTTATGATCTTTTCACTACAAAGGGAATCAATGCAACTTCAATCTCCGATATTGTCAAAAAAGCAGGTGTAGCCAAAGGTACTTTCTACCTTTATTTTAAAGATAAATATGATATCAAAGACAAATTGATCGCTCATAAGACAAAAGAACTGTTCGATAATGCAAAGATTGCCATGGAGCAATCACAGATTACAGGTCTGGAAGAACAGTTGATCTTCATTATCGATCACATTACAAATATTCTTTCAAGCAACCGTCCTCTTCTGAATCTGATTTCAAAGAATCTGGTCATGGGAGCTCTTCAATCTGCTTTACTTCCGGATGAAACGGATGACAACAGTTTTTATCAGAGTTTTCTGAAACTGATTGAAAACGATGCTTATGAATATGAAGATGTCGAGATTATGTTATTTACAATCATAGAACTTGCCGGTTCTACCTGTTACAATTCTATTTTATATGAAGAACCTGTAACACTTGATCAATACAAGCCGTATCTTTACCGTTCGGTCAGACTGATCATCCGAAGTCACAGAGTTTCGAATCATGCGGTCAACGCTATATCTATATAACACCTTACAGGCTATAAAGCCAGGCGGCAGTCACGAATTTCTCGTAACTGCCGCTCTTTTATCTCTATAACATATCAAACAAATTAATGAAAGTAATGTGCTCCAATCTGCATTCCATATCCACCCTGATCAAAATAAAGGCAACCTTCCACCGGATCGACTCCATTCAATGCATCCGCTGCTGCCTGTAGTGTCTCCGGTGTATAACCGGCACTACACCTTACCTGGTCAAGCCATCCCGTTACCGCAGGTCCAAACTGACCAGACTGATAAATCACTTCTTCTACACTGTTCGGATACAAATCGCTGGCCACACGATTTAAAACAACTGCACCAACTGCAACCTGCCCCTCGTATGGCTGATTACCTGCCTCGCAGAAAATAATAGAAGCCAGAAGTTCCTGCACATCCGAACTTACTGCTGTCATATTCTGTTCTTCACAGGCAGTCTGTATTTCAATCTCCTGCTGCCACCTTTCTTCTTCGGCTTTCTTCGCCTCTTCTGCCTTTCTCACTTCTTCGGCTTTTCTCGTTTCTTCTGCTTTTCTTTCTTCTTGTATATTTTTCCAAAGCTCATTGCTTTTCTCCACAAGCTTTTCGCTCATCGTCCCGGCAACCAAAGAATCCTTCGTGACCTCACATGGTATTGAAGCTGCATTACAAGTGACGCTCGCCGGCATCATTACACACATCACCAGACATGCCGTCACCTGTATCAGTCTTTCTTTTTTTATCATTGAATATACCCTCCTGTTTTTACGACAACTAAAAATTGTCTTACTAGAGTATACGCAATGATTTCGCATTTATTACAAATGTTACAAAATTATTAAATCTTTTAAATCTGTGCAATGTCGACCAGCGTCAGTTTTTTGATATCTGTATTCTCCAGACTGGTAATCAGTGCTTTTGCTGTATCAATAGCAGTCAGTACATTTACACCCGTCTCTACTGCATTTCTTCTGATCGTAAATCCATCTTTGGAATGTTCTGCTCCCTGCGGCGGTGTATCAATGATCAAGTCAATCTTATGTCCCAGGATCAGATCCAGAAGGTTCGGTGTATTCTGCTCAATCTTATTGACAGAGATTGCTTTTACGCCAGCCTCATTTAATGCTTTCGCGGTTCCCTCCGTAGCGAAAATCTTATAGCCAATGTTTAAGAATCTACGGCCAATCTCCACTGCTTCTTCTTTATCTTCATCACGGACAGTCATGATCATATTACTGAACTTCGGAAGTTTGATTCCTGCACCTAAGAAAGCTTTATATAATGCCTCATCAAATGTCTTTGCAATTCCCAGGCATTCTCCGGTAGATTTCATCTCCGGTCCCAGACTGATATCGGCATCCCGGATTTTTTCAAAGGAGAATACCGGCATCTTCACAGCAAAGTAATCTGCCTCCGGCTGAAGTCCAGGTGTATAGCCAAGTTCTTTTATTTTATTTCCAATAATGACTTTTGTAGCCAATGGAACTATCGGAATTCCTGTCACTTTACTGATATAAGGCACTGTACGGCTGGAACGCGGATTTACTTCTATTACATAGACATCCTCCCCACACACAATAAACTGGATATTGATCAGACCTATTACATGCAGCGATCTTGCCAGTCTCTTCGTATATTCTTCGATAGTGCGTTTCGTTTTTTCGGAGATACTCTGTGCCGGATAAACCGAAATACTGTCTCCGGAATGAATGCCTGCACGTTCAATATGCTCCATGATTCCAGGAATCAAAATGTCTTCACCATCGCAGACTGCATCGACTTCGATTTCTTTTCCCTGTAAATATTTATCTACAAGAATCGGATGCTCCTGGGCAATTTGGTTAATAATTCCGATAAATTCATCTATATCATGATCATTAATCGCAATCTGCATGCCCTGACCACCCAGTACATAGGAAGGCCTTACCAGAACCGGATATCCCAATCTGTTTGCTACTTCTTTTGCTTCTTCTGCCGTGTATACAGTTCCACCTGTCGGACGCGGGATTTCGCATTTCTCCAGGATCTCATCAAAGAGTTCTCTGTCTTCTGCTGCATCCACATTGTCTGCCGAGGTTCCAAGGATCGGTACCCCCATCTTCATCAGGCTTTCCGTCAATTTGATTGCCGTCTGTCCACCAAATTGTACGACTGCACCGTCCGGATGTTCCAGATTTACGATACTTTCTACATCCTCCGGAGTCAATGGTTCAAAATACAGTTTATCTGCAATGTCAAAGTCTGTGCTGACAGTCTCCGGGTTATTATTTACAATAATCGTCTCATATCCTTCTTTTGCAAATGCCCAGGTACAATGTACAGAACAGAAATCAAATTCTATTCCCTGACCGATACGGATTGGTCCGGAACCCAATACCAGAACTTTTTTCTTTCCTCTGGTCTCTTCCACCTCATTCTCACTGCCATATACCGAATAATAGTAAGGGGTCTCCGCCGCGAATTCTGCTGCGCAGGTATCTACCATTTTATAAGAAGCTGTGATTCCGTAGAACATTCGCATGTTGTAAATCTGCTTTTCTGTCTTGCCAGTCAGCGCAGCGATCACATGATCCGGGAACTCCATTCTCTTTGCTTCCCTTAAAATTTCTTCGTCCAGTGTCTGATTCTTTAAAATCTGTTCCATCTCCACCAGGATCGCGATCTTATCAATGAACCATTTATCAATCTTTGTGATTTCATGAATCTCATCATAACTTACACCCTGACGGATCGCTTCCGCAATCTTCCAGATTCGCTGGTCATCCACTACTGCAAGTTCTTCTAACAGATCCTCACCACTCAGATGTGAAAAATCGTAAGACATCAGACTATCCACATGCTGTTCCAGGGAACGGATGGCCTTCATCAGTGCCCCCTCGAAGTTATCACAGATACTCATAACTTCACCGGTAGCTTTCATCTGCGTGGTTAATGTACGTTTCGCACTAATAAATTTATCAAACGGAAGACGCGGAATTTTTACCACACAGTAATCAAGCATCGGTTCAAAACTCGCATACGTCTTCTTGGTAACTGCATTTTTAATCTCGTCCAGTGTATATCCAAGAGCAATCTTTGCTGCTACTTTTGCGATCGGATAACCGGTTGCCTTCGATGCCAGTGCCGATGAACGACTGACACGCGGATTCACCTCGATGACGCAATACTCAAAACTATCCGGATTGAGTGCATACTGCACATTACAGCCACCGGTAATATTTAATTCACTGATGATATTCAGTGCCGAACTCCTCAGCATCTGATATTCTTTATCACCCAGTGTCTGGGACGGAGCCACAACAATACTGTCACCGGTATGTACTCCTACCGGATCCAGATTTTCCATATTACATACAGTAATGCAATTTCCGTTGCTGTCACGCATTACTTCATATTCAATCTCTTTCCATCCGGCAATACAGCGTTCCACCAAAACCTGTCCCACACGGGAAAGTCTGAGTCCATTTTCCAGGATCTCAATAAGCTGTCCTCTATCGTGGGCAATTCCTCCGCCGCTTCCACCTAAGGTGTAGGCAGGTCTTAATACTACCGGATAACCAATCTCTTCTGCGAATTTGATACCTTCCTCCACAGACTCTACAACTAACGATGCTGCGCATGGTTCCCCGATTTTCTCCATCGTCTCTTTAAATTCCAGACGGTCTTCCGCTTTCTTGATAGTCTCGGAAGTAGTTCCGATGAGCCGCACATGGTGTTCCTCTAAAAATCCTCTTTCTTCCAGTTCCATTGCCAGATTCAGAGCGGCCTGACCTCCCAGTGTCGGAAGCACACTGTCCGGATGTTCTTTTAAAATTAACTGCTCCACAACCTCAACGGTCAGTGGTTCTATATAAACTTTGTCTGCAATATCTTTATCCGTCATGATTGTTGCCGGATTCGAATTCAACAGTACAACCTCTATTCCTTCTTCTTTTAAAGATCTGCAGGCCTGCGTTCCTGCATAATCAAACTCTGCTGCCTGACCAATGACGATCGGACCAGAACCAATGACTAATACTTTTTTAATGGATGTATTCTTAGGCATTTTTTACTCTCCTTTCATCATATCTACAAAACGGTCAAACAAGTAATTTGAATCCTGTGGTCCGGGACAAGCCTCCGGATGATACTGCACCGTAAAAATCTTCTTTCCTATATAAGATAATCCTTCATTTGTACCATCATTAACATTTACGAAAGCTTCTCTTGCAATCTCAGGATCTATACTCGTCGAATCTACTGCATATCCATGATTCTGGGAAGATATATAAACTCTTCCGTTTGAAAGATCCTTAACCGGGTGATTACCACCTCTGTGTCCATATTTTAATTTATATGTTTTTGCACCCGTAGCAAGGGCCATCAACTGATGTCCTAGACAAATTGCAAATATTGGAATGTCTGTCTGGTATAATTGTCTGATTTCTTCGATAATAGATACACAAGTCTCCGGATCTCCTGGCCCATTCGACAACATGATGCCATCCGGTTCTGATGCAATGATCTCTTCTGCGGACGTATGCGCCGGATAGACGGTCACCTGACATCCACGTTGATGTAAAGAAGCTGCGATATTCTGTTTCGCGCCGAAATCCATAAGTGCTACCTTCGGTCCGTCACCTTCTAATACATATGGCTTTCTGCAAGTCACCTTCGAGACAACATCTCCTACTTTGTACGCTTTTAATTTCGGTAAAATCTCATCAAGCTTATAATTTGTGTTGGTGGTGATCATACCATTCATCGTCCCCTTTTCCCGTAAAATCTTGGTAAGAGCACGGGTATCAATCCCCATAATTCCCGGAATGTTCTGTTTCTTTAAAAATTCCTGGATTGTACCTTCGTTTCGGAAGTTACTCGGCATTCTTGATAATTCTCTTACGATATATCCATCTGGCCAGGCTTTCTTAGATTCCATGTCCGGCGTGATACCATAGTTTCCGATCAAAGGATATGTCATCACCACCGCCTGCCCGGCATAGGATGGATCGGTCAATACTTCCAGATAGCCCGTCATTGAAGTATTAAACACAATCTCACTTATCATGTCTCTGGTAGAGCCGATACTTGTTCCGGTAAAGACAGTTCCATCTTCTAATATCAAAAATGCTTTCATATTTTATTTCATCCCTTCTAGTCCACAAATTGTAAAAATTATACAACATCTATTGTCATTTTTCAATAAAAATGCCGAAAAATTAAAATTTAAAATTTTAATTTTTAATTTTTACAAAAGTAAACCAGACTTTAAAATTTATCTTTTCCTACTCATATCGCCAATATATCGTAATTTTGTCCAGATCAGCTTCATCCAGATACTGATATTTTACTTCTGAAATTCCATACCAGTCTGCCAGATTCTTGGCCGCACGCGGAATTAAATTCGAAAAAATATCGTCATGAGCTACCTCATACAACTCTGAATCTGCGAATTTTATCACAACAGGATTACTTTTTTTCGAAATCATGTCGTTCATCTGCTGCAAAATTTCTTCACTGTTGTACTCTGTATGATACATTCCGTTAACCACATAATAATTCCATTCCATATTCGCACATGCAGGTAACGTCACATCCGCATCCGGAATGTGGCTCTTAAATAATTCTGTATCATCACAACACATATAATCATAGGTGATTTTTTCTTCGTCTGTTACCTGCTCTCCCTCTGCCGCCAAAAACAATGGATCTCCCCAGGTAGTATCCACATAATAGTAATCTCCCTCGCATTTTACAAGGTTCCATGCATGAGCCTGCCCATCCTTCGTTGTTCCGGTCACGTAGGTACAGAAGACTCCTAATTTTTCCAACAGATATTGCGTTGCCTTGGAATATCCCGCACACACTGATTTCTTTCCTGCAAATACGCTGTAAATATTCTGGTTATCTGCGGCATCCATGTCATAGTCCACCTGGTTGATTAAATATTCATACACATATAAAATCTTTTCATAGTCAGAAGCATCCTGTGATATCCCTGCCAGGCACTCCCTCACCGATGCATCGATCTCATTTTCCATCTGCTTTCTCTCAGCAATACCATGCTGATACTCCGGTTTTAAAACAGTATAATCTTCTCTGCCGGAATAACTGGTAGCAGTTGCTGTACCGTCACACCAGAAAGCCTCCGGATGGTCTTTTATCACATACTGAAACAGCCGATTAACCAGATCTGCATCAGACGCATGTACATATATTTCTTCTTCATTTGCATCCACACCGTTCCAGATCTCGCGGTAAACCTTCTGCTCTTCTTCATTTAACAACTCATAATAATATTTTTCCGTTTCAGAATTGCTATGGTCTGTATCAGACTGATATGGGATCTCCTTCGCAGTCTCTAAGAAGGCTCCCGTAAGTTTCCCAGTCTTTTGTCCCCATACAACAGCCAACACACCGCATAATATAAATAATATTGTCAGTAGCACGCTGACACATCCACTTTTTCGTCTTCTTCTATTTTTCATGTTTCTTATGTCACCATTCCTGTCCTTTTTTTAATTCCACTTATTATGGTACTTCTGTCTCCTTTTTTGCATACACTGATAGCAATAGTATACTGCGAGGTGTATTTTATGCTCATTCAGAAAAAATCTTTTGATATTTTTTGTACGCAGGACACTCCTGATAAAGGGAATCTTCAGATTAACCTCACTTCTGCGATCACTTCTTATCCGATCTCTCAGGCCAGCATCTCCATTTCCTACACCGGTGTCCCGGACAGTCAGTTAGAATCTCTTTCTACAGATTCTTCCGGTCAGACCGAAACCATCGAGCTTGCTGCTCCCCCGATTGAATACAGTTTAAATCCTGAAATTGAAGAACAACCTTACTCTGAATACACGATTCAGGCAGAAGCTCCCGGATTTGAACCGGTCACTATCGCCGGTACGGAAATTTTATCGGGGACGACCGCGATCCAGAATATTTCTTTAAAGCCGATCGATCAGCCGGAGGGACGAGAAAGCATCTACGTCATTCCCGCCCATACACTTTATGGTACTTACCCGCCAAAAATTCCGGAGGATGAGATCAAACCGATCAATGAAACCGGCGAAATTGTTCTGAGCCGCGTGGTCGTCCCGGAGTACATCGTTGTGCATGATGGAAGTCCCCGGGACTCCACCGCGACTAATTATTATGTAAAATACAAAGACTACATCAAAAATGTTGCCTCCAGTGAGATTTACGCCACCTGGCCGGAAAATACCATCCGCGCAAATGTACTGGCGATCATGTCTTTTACTCTAAACCGCGTCTACACCGAGTGGTACCGGAATCACCACTGATTCGTTATCAGGTACCCAAAGAATCAATCGCGTGCTCCGGATTTACTTTAAAATTTATCGTAATCTTCTCTCTGGTAATGAGCACCTTTTTCACCAATTTATTGATCAGCACACGTTTTATCTGCTTATCAGATTTTAAAAACACCTCTTTCCAGGTTGGAAAGGATTCATAAACTGACCAGATATCTGCTTCTTCCGGTCCCATATTTTTAATACGGTTTTCCATCTCTGCTAATTCACTTTCTTTTGATTTTTGCTTTTCTTCAAAACCACGGATCGTATCTGCAAGAATCTCCACACTCAATGGATAAGTTCCGGCCATTGCATCCGGGATATGCAACTTCATAAGTTCTATATCCTGTTTGATTTTATTCAGTTCTGTCTGTGCATTTTTCCTCTGCCAGCTAAATGTATCTCGTTCTTTCTGATTATTTGTATGGATCACCTGATACAAATCCTGCTGATTTTGTATTTTATCTATGTATTTTCCAACTTCCTCATAAACGATTTGCTCGACCCGCTCTGCCTGGAACTGGCTGTTCTTGTTATGCGGCATTCCCTGTTGTGCCGTCAGGCACTTATATCTCGATATTTTATGAGCCTTTTTTTCACCGGTGGCCTTAATTGTCCAATAATTATAGCAGCTTCCATTTGTCAGTTTCTTCCCACAATATCCACAATATGCCACATCGATCAATGACAGATCTCCGTCATTACGTGAAAGTCTATTTATACATTGATCTCCTAATGCATTTTTATACCGCACATTTCTCCCTGCTCTGGCATCCTGCACTTTATTCCACAATTTCCAGTCAATCACTGCGATCTCCGGATTCACCGCTGTTGCATAGATCCAGTTTTCTCTGTTTAGCCGATGATATTTTCCATCATTTCTTTCCCGGCGCTTATAGGCCGTAATTCCACAATAAATCGGATTGGTCAGAATACTTGTAATCGTCCCACTCTTCCACATGTCATTTGGTGCCATCGTTCTATAATATGGATCAAAATTCAAGTGCTTCGCAATCTTGGCAGATCCGTATTCTTTTTCAAACGACAATTCATATATTTTTTTCACCACTTCGATTCTCTCCGGTATGATCTGCAGTTTATGTAGTGCACGACCATGTTTGGATAATTCTCCCGATAACACCAATTTATATCCATAGGGTGGATTTCCACCCAGAAATCTTCCCTGTTTCACCAGTTTCTGGGCAGTATCTTTGACTCTCTGCCCTGTGTCAAGACTGGATTTCTGGGCATTCCCATAACGCAGAGCAAGCATCATTTGTCCCATAATATCATTGTTATCCGGTGAAATGCAACCATCCTTCGTTGTATAAATATCAATACCCCATGATTTCAGTTGCATGATGTAAGCCCCAATTTCCCACATACGTCTGCCCAGGCGGTCATCCTTATACACTACCAGAATATCAAATTCACGATTTCTGGCATCTTTTTCAATCAAAGATAAAACATCTCTATCCTTTACCGAATTCCGATATCCACTCTCTGCACCCTCAAAATATTCTTTGTCATCCAATTTCCAGTTCTCATGTCTCTGAATATACTCTAAAACAATCTCTCTCTGCACAGATAAGTCCCCATCAGTCTCCAACTGCTGATGTGAACTCACCCTTAAAAGGATCCTGACCTTCTTCACACTCTGCACCTCCATCAGACTTTACGCCCGTTGATCTGCCTGAGCAATTCATTACTCAAGATCTGTCTGATTTCGTCCATAAGTGTTCGAGTATCTTCCAATTCACACTCATCATCCGAAGGCATATAGAGTTCTACGAGTGTTCCATCCTCAGAAGTATAGACTGATTTAGTTTCCACGTTATCGCCTCATATTCGGTAATTTATTAATACCAAATATATGTCCGTTCTTATCCTATAATACTTTTATCCTTCTGCATTTATATAACACTTTAATTCTAACATATCTATAAAGAATTAATTTAATATAATATCTCTTTTTAACTTTTACTGCAAGGAGCGGAAAATTTTTCACAATTATAAGCATTCCATAATTATCTTCTCACATCTGTCATACCCAAGCCGGGAACTATTCAGACACAACGTATAATTGCTCGCTTTTCCCCATTTCTGTTCTGTATAAAAGTTGTAATTCGTCATACGCCTTTTGTCTGCATCTGCCATTAGCTACTTCTTCTCCGATAAAGCGTCCGCCACTTCCAAATTCTCTGCTAATTGTAATAATTCTTTTTGTCATCTCTGATTCCTCCTTAACTTAAAACATCAACTTTATTTTTTATGGTCCTCTTTAAGAATATATATCCCACCAGACATGCAATCACTTCTGTAATCGGAAATGCCCACCAGATTAATGCAACGCCCATCTGTCCATTTCTGACAAATATCGAAAAAATTCCTGCCAGAGGCAAGATAATAATGAGCTGTCTCAAAAGTGAAATCACCAGTGATTCTATGCCGCCATCCAGTGCCTGATAGATTCCCTGATAAGCAACATTAATTCCCGCAAACATAAAGCTGACTGAGATTACCCTCATTGCTCCGATAAAATATTCTCTTGACTGTCCTGCATTGAACAGTGTTGCGAACGCCCCAGGGAAAATCTCTGTAATGGCAATTCCGAGAATCATTAATGCAACTGTATAGATCAGACCATATTTGATTCCACCCTTAATTCTCTTCTTGTTTCCCATTCCATAAGCAAATGCAATAATCGGAGTAATCGCATCTCGAAGTCCAAAAGCAAGAAACAGAACAAACTGCTGTACCTTATAGAATAGACCATATGCTGTCTGTGCTGATGGATTGAACTTCAGAATCAGATTCATTACATAAACCATAATAGACATCAATGCCTGTGCGATAATTGCCGGAAGTCCTATGGAATATATTCCCTTGATAATTCTGCCATCTGGTTTCATATACTTAGCCCCATGTTCAAACTCTTTATTCAATTTTATGTGGAAAACAAACAGTAAAGCTGCGGACGCCACCTGGCCAATTACCGTTGCATAGGCTGCACCTTTTACTCCCATTTCAGGGCAAGGTCCAATACCATAGATCATGATCGGATCAAGAATAATATTTACAACTGCTCCGACCACCTGCCCGATTGTAGAATAGAGGGATCGTCCTGTTGCCTGTAATAACTTTTCGAACAAGGAAAAGAAAATAATACCAAAAGAAATCACACAACATATCCGCAGGTAACTGACTCCCATCTCAAGAACTTCTACATCTACTGTCTGAGATGAAATATATGCTTTCACCCCAAAGATCCCAAACAATAAGCAGACCACATAAATGATCACCCCAAGAAACAGACTGTTGCCTGCCACCTTTGCGGCTTTTTCGTGTTTTCCTTCCCCCAGTGTTCTCGCAAGAAATGCATTGGTTCCCACACCGGTTCCGATCCCAATCGCTACCATAAGCATCTGAACCGGAAATACCAAAGTCAGTGCATTTAAATTCCTCCCTTTTCTGCACAAAAAAAGTGTGCGTCTATCATATAAGCTGGACTTACGCTGACAGGCTACACACTTTTTATAGCATCTATTAAATTTTAACAAACAAAACGAGTGGCAATGAACTGGATTTACGCTCATTGCCACTCGTTTGTTATTATTATATTTCCTGTTTTTCAAAAAGTCAAACAAATTTTTCTATCTGATACAATCGTATGAAATGTTTACCAGATGTGCATTACATGCTGCATGGCAAGGCTCACAATTGTAATTCCACACCAGCAGGAGGCTCCCACGATAATCGGTTTGCCACCCGTTTTGATCAACTGTATCACATTACTATTCAGCCCAATTGCAGCCATCGCCATAATGATCATAAATTTTGACAGCTCCTTGACCGGCTGGAAAACACTCACGTCTACTCCCATATTTATGCAGAGTGTCGTGACAATCGCAGCGATTACGAAGTAAAGAATAAACATTGGAAATGCTCTCTTTAAACTAAATTTTGTGGTCTCTTTTCCTTCTTTTGCATTTTTCCCGGCTCTCATCAATGATAAGCCAAGTGTGATCGGTATAATTGCCAATGTTCTTGTAAGCTTTACTGTCACAGCCTTATTCAGAGTTTCACTTCCCAGATTCCACATACTATCCCAGGTGGATGCTGCTGCCGTTACTGACGATGTATCATTAATCGCTGTTCCCGCAAAAATGCCAAATGCATCTCCATGTAAGGTGTCAAAGCCGATCGTTTTCCCCAGTATCGGGAAGAAAATAGCCGCAAGTACATTAAAAAAGAAAATAACCGCAATCGCCTGGGCCACTTCATTGTCGTCTGCGTCAATCACCGGTGCAGTCGCCGCAATTGCAGAACCCCCACAAATTGACGAACCAACACCTACAAGTATAGATGTATTGGCAGGTACTTTCAGAACTTTTTGTAAGATCCATGCAATAACAAGCGATGTTGTGATCGTACAGATGATAATCGGAAGTGACTGCTTTCCCGTCTGAAAGATAACGCCGAGATTCATTCCAAATCCCAGAAGAACAACTGCTGTCTGAAGAATAATCTTTGACGTCCATTTAATTCCCGCCTCTGCCTTCCCTTTATTGCTCCAGAACATCGTGACGATCATTCCTGCTATGATTGCTATAACCGGACCTCCTACAATCGGAAATTTTTTCCCGATCAGCCAAGATGGAATCGCTATTATCAGACATACCAGGATGCCGCTCCAGTTTTTCTTTATAAAATTCATTTGATTATAACCTTCCTTTCCTTCTATCTATGAAATTGTATCACTGGACAACGATAAGGTAAAATTATATAATCCTATTGAACAATAATTTTTTCTTATCGTTAAGGAGGTCCTATGCTTGATTTTAGAACAGAGACTTTTCTCACCGTATGTCAGACCATGAATTTTACGACTGCTGCAAAACGATTAAATATCACACAACCTGCGGTATCCCAACATATTCATTTTTTAGAAGAACAATATGACACTTCTCTTTTTATATACAAAAATAAACAGCTCCTTCTCACTCGTTCCGGTGAAATACTGCGCAAGCATCTGCTAACCATGAAAAATGATGAAAAAGCTGTTATGGAGGAATTAAAAAGCAATACTTCCGGAATAGAATCTCTTTCTATCGGAGTCACTATGACAATCGGGGAATATGCCATCGTTGACAAGCTTGCAACATTTTTAATGAATCATCCTGAAATAAATATTCATCTGCATTATGGCAACACCTCCCAATTGCTAAATCTGCTTGAAAACGGCCGGATTTGTATGGCAATTGTTGAGGGAAATTATCCGAAAGAAAATTACTCTCATGAAAAATATAGCACAGAAGACTATATTGCCGTCTGTGCTGCATCTCATCCTTTCACCGTTGATCATCCCCACACTATAAGTGACCTTACCGGTGAACGCCTTTTACTCCGGGAAGAAGGCTCCGGTACCAGAAATATCCTTGAACAAAATTTACTTGTCCGTGGTCTGCATATTACTGACTTTGCACATTATACAGAGGTTGAAAATATGCATACTATCATCGGTCTGTTAAAAAAGGACTGTGGCATATCCTTCTTATATAGAATTGCTGTCGAAAAAGAATTACAGTCCGGTATTTTAAAAGAAATTCCCTTGACTGATTTCAAAATGCAGCATGATTTTGATATTATCTGGGAAAAGAATAGCATCTACACTGATAAATACCTTTCTATCTGCCAGGAATTTATTTAAAGGTTCATTGTTCAGCAAGTTTAATAGAATTCCTGTTTTGCAACCTTGAATTAGTGAATACGAAATGGTACCGGAACCAGGGCTATGATTTTACCATCACATCCTCTACCGCCTTTGATCATAAGTGGATTCCTGAACGTAATATCTTTGATCCTATCTCAGTGATCGTTGATGAATTATTTGCAGATTATCTGTCCCGTCCGAATGTAAAGCAACCGATCCTGACGCAGTATTGCGATGGACGGCAAGTGCAATGCAGCGGCTGGATGACACAATGGGGCTCCAAATCTTTGGGTGATCAGGGCTACTCTGCCATCGAGATTCTCCGTTACTACTACGGGGATGACATGTACATCAACACTGCGGAAGCCATCTCAGGGATACCATCTTCATGGCCGGGTTATACTTTAGAAAATGGAGCAATCGGCCAGAAGGTCCGCCAGATCCAAGAACAGTTAAATACGATTGCCGGTGCTTACCCTGCAATCCCCAAGATTAATGTAGATGGCATCTATGGACCTGCCACGGCAGAATCCGTACGTGCATTCCAGAAAATCTTCAGACTTCCACAAACCGGAACCGTTGATTACCGAACATGGTATAAAATTTCAGAGATTTACGTTGCGGTTTCAAGAATCGCCGAACTGCAATAAATCCAACAATTTATAAAAGCGTGAAGCCATGAGAATATCATTCTCACGATTTCACGCTTTTTATATATCAGAAGAATATCCTACGGATATCATTGTACATAACAAATACCATCAAGAGCATTAAAAGTACAATCCCTGCAAAATGAACATATCCTTCTTTCTCCGGTGGTATCCTTTTTCTTCGGATAACTTCCACAAATAAGAAAAATAATCTTCCTCCATCCAACGCCGGGATTGGCAGCAGATTCATCACTCCTATATTTGCCGATAAAAGTACGATCATATTCAACATTTCCAGAAATACAACCCTTACTCCATAGGATTTACTCTGTTGATAGGTATCATCTACCATATTTACTACACCTACAGGACCGGATAACTGATCGACTCCTACCTGCCTTGCGATCAACATCTTAAGGCTGTCGATCGTTGTGCAGATCCAGAATTTCACTTCATAGGCACCATATTGCAACGCTGTCAATGCATTCGCTTTATAATTTCCGGAACTTCCGATTCCAAGCCTTGCATATCCCAGTTCTTCATCCATCTTAGGAGTCAGTGTAACCGTATGTTTCTGTCCATCTCTGATAAAAGTAACATCCACTTTTTCACCCTGATGCAGTTGATTATACAGACTGATCTCACGGAAAATATGGACAGTTTTGTCTCCCATCTTTACGATCTGATCACCCTTTTCCATTCCGGCTTCTGCTGCCGGATAACCGGCATCTACCGAGCCAAGTACCGGCTTATCATATCCAACCATTGCGGTAATGATAACCGCTCCCACAAACGCCAGGATAAAATTAAAGATTGGTCCGGCTGCAATCACAGAAATTCTCGCCCACACAGACGCATTGTTAAAATTACCCGGAGCATCTGTCGCTTCTTCATCTTCTCCCATCACACACATCCCGCCAATCGGTAACAGTTTCAGGCAATAAAGCGTTCCTTTGTACTCTTTCGACACCAGATTCGGTCCCATTCCTATTGCAAACTCCTGTACATCAATTCCATTCTTCTTTGCAAGTAAAAAATGTCCCAGCTCATGAAAAAAGACAATAAAGCTGAACAATAATATTGCTATTATAATTCCCAACCTTTATCTACCTCCTGCTTCTGATTCTGTCATAAGTCGCTGCTTCCGTCTCCAAAATCTGTTCCAGTGTCGGAGATTCGATATTCTTATGTGAATGCATACAGTCTTCAATGATCTGCATGATCTCCAGATATTTAATCTCACGTTTCAAAAACATACTGACTGCCAACTCGTTTGCCGCATTAAATACCGTTGGCAGACTTCCGCCTTTTCTTCCGGCTTCATATGCCAGTTTCAGGCAATAGAAAGTCTCCATATCCGGTTTCTCAAATTCCAACTTATTCAGACTCCAAAAATCCAGTCTGTCCCCCGGAAGATATCTTCTCTCCGGATAGTATAACGCATACTGGATCGGCAGACGCATATCCGGTGTTCCAAGTTCCGCAATGACCGCACCATCCACATATTCTACCATAGAATGAATGATACTCTGTGGCTGGATCACTACCTGTACATCATCCACAGGAACATCGAACAGCCATTTTGCCTCGATCACTTCCAGCCCTTTATTCACCATTGTAGATGAATCAATGGTAATCTTCTGTCCCATGGACCAATTTGGATGTTTCAAGGCATCTTCCACCTTAATCTCCAGAAGATCCTCCTCTTTTCTGCCACGGAATGGTCCTCCGGAAGCTGTCAAGAGAATCTTCTTGATGGCACCGTGCTCATTTCCGCGCAAAGACTGGAAAATAGCACTATGTTCACTGTCCACCGGCAGGATTGATACCTTATGCTCTTTTGCTAACGGCATAATGATATGTCCCGCAGTCACCAGCGTCTCTTTATTGGCCAGCGCAATATGTTTACCTGCTTTAATTGCTTCTATCGTCGGTCGGATTCCGATCATTCCAACGATCGCTGTCACCAGAATCTCTACGCCGTCCATCACAGACATTTCTATAAGTCCGTCCATGCCGGAAACCACTTTGGTATTGGTATCCGCAATCTTTACTTTCAGTTCTTTTGCTTTTTCTTCGGACCACACAGCCGCAATCTGCGGTTTAAACTCACGGATCTGCTCTTCCAGCAGTTCAATATTACTTCCTGCCGCCAGTCCCAGTACTTCAATGTCCCCATTATTTCGGACGACGTCCAACGTCTGCGTTCCAATTGAACCTGTAGATCCTAATATCGCTATTTTCTTCATATCATTTACTCCATACATTTCATCGAAATATCCTACAGTTTCTTAAACCATCTCCCCAGATTTTCAGTCATACCTGATACTCTGCAACTTTACAGTCTTCCTGCAAGAAATGTTGCCAGATAATAAATGATCGGGGCTGTAAAAATCACACTGTCAAATCGGTCTAAGATTCCACCGTGTCCAGGGATTAGTTTTCCATAATCTTTGATATCATGATTTCTTTTGATCGCAGAAGCTGCCAGATCACCAATCTGAGAAATCATGCCGCCAACTGCGCAGATTACCGCATATCCTGCCGGACTTGCAGATGCTCCTGCAAAATGATTCATTGCCACTGCAAATATTGCGCCAAGAAGTGCAGCTCCGACAACACCGCCAATTCCACCTTCTACAGATTTCTTCGGGCTGAGTTTCGGTGCCATCTTATGCTTTCCAAGTAACATTCCAACACAGTAAGCACAGGTATCGCATCCCCAGGAACTTAAGAAAATCAGCCATACAACTACCATTCCGTCTGAAAGCATTCTCGTCTGATAAATATAAGATAACAGCACTGCCACATAGAAAAATCCAAAATATGCAGTCATCACCTGCTCTGAGCGGAATGTTGGAAATGAAAATACATAAACTGCCATCAGCACTACAAGATATAAAATCGTAAGGAATGTCATATATTCCATATTTCCTGTAAACAACATTCCATAATAAACAACCGTCGCCAGATATCCTGCAAAGCCTAATGCTTTATTCTGGATCTCCATAACTTTATATAGTTCAGAAAGTCCGATCAGACTGACGATTCCAAGAACAGCCAATAGCAGATTTCCGCCGGTCCCCACAGTTGCTATCAATATAATGACCAATATAATTCCACTGATCAGTCTTGTCTTAAACATTCTCCGGTTCCTCCTTTACGCCACCATAACGTCTGTCTCTTTTATTGTACTGTTCAATTGCCTTCTCCAATTCTGCTTTTGAGAAATCCGGCCACGGAACATCTGTAAAATAAAATTCTGTATATGCAAGCTGCCACAACAGATAGTTCGACAATCTGAGTTCCCCGCTGGTACGGATCAGCAGATCAGGATCCGGGATATCATGCGTATCCAGATAACGCTCAAACAATGACTCATCAATCTGTTCCGGTGTAAAATTGCCATGTACGCAGTCCAGAGCCATTTTACGCATCGCTCGCACCATCTCATCTCTGCTTCCATAGTTAATCGCAATCTGGAAATTTAGTCCTCCGTTATCCTTTGTTGCCTCTTCTAATTCCAGGATTCTTGACTGAATATCTTCATCCAATCTGGTAATATCACCGATCACGCGAACTTTCATGTCATTTTTTGCCGCAGTCTTTAAGCAGGTCTTCATATAATTACGCAATAATTTCATCAATGCCGCAACTTCATCATCCGGTCTGCTCCAGTTCTCGGTAGAAAAAGCATAAACCGTCAGATATTTAATCCCCATCTTCCACGCTTCCTCACAAATACGCTCCACATTCTTACTGCCCTGCGCATGACCGTAATTACGCGGCATTCCTTTTGCTTTGGCCCAGCGTCCGTTTCCATCTAAAATGATGGCCACATGCCTTGGTATACTCATACGTTTCTCTCCTTATTTTTCAAAATTGCTTTCCCAAGAATGGGACAGCACCGGAAAAACCAGTCTGTCCCATCCCACATTCCATCGACCTTTTCTATCCAATATTATACAGTCATAATCTCTTTTGATTTAACCTCTACTGCCTTATCGACTTCTTTTACATATTTATCTGTTAACTTCTGTAAATCTTCTTCCAGATCCTTGATCTCATCCTCTGAAACATCAGAACCTTTTAATTTCTTAAATGCATCATTACCGTCACGACGGATGTTACGGATTGCTACTTTTGCAGCCTCACCTTTCTTCTTAACATCCTTTGCCAGTTCTTTTCTTCGCTCCTCAGTAAGCTCAGGGAAGATTAAACGTACAGCTGTACCATCATTTGTCGGATTGATTCCAAGATCAGAAACCATGATTGCTTTCTCAATCTCTTTTAACATACTCTTCTCCCATGGCTGGATCTGAATCATACGCGGCTCCGGTACTGAAATATTAGCAGCCTGCTGCAGTGGTGTCGGTACTCCATAATAATCTACAGTAATCTTATTTAATACGTTTGGGTTCGCACGACCTGCACGGATCGTTCCCAGTTCACCATCCAGGCTGGCAATAGATTTCTTCATCTTATCCTCATATACTTTTAATCTTTCATTCATAGTCTGTTCCTCCATATCTATTATATTCTTGACTTAATCTTCTGATCTCATTCTCTCTAAAATCTTAAACAGTTACCTTTGTACCTGTAAATGTACCCTTCATCGTCTCCACAATGCTGTTCGGCTCATTCAGGCCGAATACCAGCATCGGCATCTTGTTCTCCAGACACATAATAGACGCTGTGAGATCCACTGCTGCTAATTTCTTATCAATGATCTCCTGAATAGAAACCTCGTCATATTTCTTTGCTTCCGGATTCACCTTCGGATCACTGTCATAAATTCCATCGATTGCCTTTGCAAGAAGCATGGCATCTGCCTCAATTTCGATAGCACGGAGAACTGCTCCCGTGTCGGTTGAGAAGTAAGGATGTCCTGTACCACCTGCAAAAAATACTACTTTACCACGCTCCATAGCGGCCACTGCTGCATCCTTAGAAAATAAAGTCGTAAATGATCCGCATACAAATGGGGTAAATACTTCGGTCTTCATTCCTGCATAACGGAAAATATCTGATACATAAATGCAGTTCATGACAGTTGCCAGCATACCGATCTGATCAGCCTTTACACGGTCGATCGTCTCACTGGTTCTTCCTCTCCAGAAGTTACCGCCTCCGGTAACAATTGCAACCTGGATACCGTCATCCACCAACTGTTTCACCTGCTTGGCAACGCCCATACAAGTAGCCTCATCAAACCCTGTCTTCTTATCTCCTGCCAGAGCTTCTCCGCTCAGCTTTAATAATACTCTTTTCATAATATCACGCGCTCCTTTATTCTCTGTTTTTCTTTCCGAACATACAGAATCAATATAATTATACACTGTCATTTCACAAGAGTCCACCAAAATATCTACGAAACTGCATCCAAACTCGATTGGAAACTTGATGAAAACGTAATTCTTTGACGAGCAATATCTCCGTTGTTCATATTGTACAAATTTTAGTGCAATTTTTTGTCTATTTTCACTTGACATTTCATTTTTTAGAACTATAATGACAGTAAAGTTTCAAAAGACGCAAACAAAAAGCAATGAACAGGACATGATTTTTCATGACTATCGTTTACAGAGAGTTACCGTTTGGTGGAAGGTAACAGCGACCGTGAAGAACTATCCCCTGCAAGCTGTCCGGGCGAAACAAGCAGTAATTAGTCCGGAACGGAATCTCTCCGTTATAAGAGAGCATATTCACTGATATTTACATATGTAATTTTCTATACATAATGAACAGTTTCAGGGATGTGACTGAGTGGTCAGTAGCTTACTGGCAATAAGAAGTGGTACCGCGGAAGTTTATACCTCCGTCTTCTTCGAGGAAAACCTCGATGGAAGATGGAGGTTTTTTATACGATTATAAATTGTCTGTGAAACAACTATATTTTTTATCTAGGAGGAATGTAACATGAATACTTTAGTAATTGTACTTGTCGCAGCTTTATGTCTGGTAGCCGGTTACGTCTTCTACGGACGCTGGCTGGCAAACAAATGGGGAATCGACCCGAAAGCAAAAACTCCGGCCGTCACTAAAAATGATGGTCAGGATTATGTACCAACCGATGGATGGACCGTATTTGCCCATCAGTTTTCTTCAATCGCAGGCGCCGGTCCTGTCACCGGTGCGATCCAGGCAGCAGTGTTTGGATGGGTTCCTGTGTTGCTGTGGATCCTGATCGGAGGTATCTTCTTCGGAGCAGTCGCAGATTTTGGTGCTCTTTACGCCAGTGTTAAAAACGAAGGAAAATCTATGGGACTTCTGATTGAAAAATACATCGGAAAAACCGGCAGAAAATTATTTCTTCTGTTCTGCTGGCTGTTTACCCTGATTGTAATAGCAGCTTTCGCAGATATGGTCGCAGGAACATTTAACGCATATACCGTTGTGGACAATGTCACAGAACTTTCCCCTGCCGCCACCGTCAACGGTGCAGCCGGAACAATCTCTCTTCTGTTCATCGCATTTGCCATGGTATTTGGACTGATCCAGAAGAAAATGCATTTTACAGGCTGGAAAGAAATCGTTCTTGGTCTCGTATGCACAGTTGCTGCATTTGCAATCGGAATGAATCTTCCATTAGTCACAACAAAAGCCGTATGGACTTACCTTGTATTTGCTTATATTTTCCTTGCAGCAGTACTTCCAATGTGGTTTTTGATGCAACCGAGAGATTTCATGACGACCTTTATGTTCGCCGGTATGATCCTCGGAGCAGTCGTTGGTCTGGTGGTTGCTCATCCATCCATGAATCTGCCTGCATTTACCGGATTCCACAACGAGACTTCCGGTGACCTGTTCCCGATCTTATTCGTAACTGTAGCCTGCGGTGCTGTATCCGGATTCCACAGTCTGGTTTCTTCCGGTACATCATCTAAGACCATCGCAAATGAAAAGGATATGCCAAAAGTCGGTTTTGGAGCCATGCTCCTTGAGAGTTTACTTGCAGTTCTTGCACTTTGTGTTGCCGGTGCTGCCGCTGCTGCTGACGGAACTGCCGCAACCGGAACTCCATTTGCGATCTTCTCTGCAGGTGTTGCCGGATTCCTTGAGATGTTCGGTATCCCGAAATACGCTGCACAGTGCTTCATGACTATGTGCGTCTCCGCACTGGCCCTGACAAGTCTGGATTCCGTAGCCAGAATCGGAAGAATGTCTTTCCAGGAACTTTTCAGTGTCGATGATATGGAACACGCAGAAGGTTGGAGAAAAGTTCTCTGTAATAAATATTTTTCAACAATCCTTACATTACTTTGTGGTTATATCCTGACACAGATCGGATACGCAAATATCTGGCCATTGTTCGGAAGTGCGAACCAGTTATTAAGTGCATTGGTACTGATTACACTCTGCGTATTCTTAAAAGTAACAGGAAGGGAGAACCGTACTTTATTCCCACCACTTATCGTAATGTTATGTGTAACATTTACAGCATTAGTTGAACGTACAATCGCACTTGTAAAAGCTTACAGTGCCGGAACAGCCGTATTCCTTGTAGAAGGATTACAGCTTATCATCGCAATTCTTTTGATGATCCTTGGTATTACCATCGTTGTCAGCTGTGGAAAAGAACTGTTCCGTAAGAAAAAAGAAAATGCCTGATCAGTTTTTCAAATAGTTTTCTCAAATCATTTTCTCAACATATGAAAAAGCAGCCAGGATTTCAACTTCAATCCTGGCTGTTTTTTATTAATTCAATGAACTTTCATCATCATTCAAAATCAACAGTTCTTTTTCTTCTCTGCTAAATAAATAACTCTTGGTACTTACTTTATACGGCTTCATCGTATATGCCTGCTCTGCATGCTTTTTCATTGTCTCCACTGCCTGTTCGCTGGATGCCGGCGCGAACAGGACTGTATCTTTTAGTGGTACCATAATTACAAGATCGTCTTCTAACTTTTCTGCACACACATTCCAGATATGCTGAAAGCACAGAGAACTGGCTTCATGATATCCGTCCGCCAGTATTGCAAACGCACCATACATAGTATTTCCTATATTAAACTCAACATCACGGACCAGATTCTCACACGCCTGATGGTACAGACTTTCAATATCACACTCTTGCGGAAGCATATGGTCTTTAATAATCTCATAGGCTTCTTCTCCACGTTTGATTACAAATAATATCCTCAGATCACCTACAAATTGAATCATCGGCGTATCTTTCTCAGAAATCCTTTTCCCATTCAATGCATTCGGTTCTTTCTCCCCGGAAGATACCCAGGGATAAATCTTTTCTTTGATATTTTCATATAAATAATGTTCTTCCTCGTATTTTTTCATAAACATCTCCCTCAAGTAGTATATATAATATTGCTCATCATTTCACAGTCAAAGTAGAAGTAACTATATATTTATAATCCTTTTACAAATTTAACTGCGTTTTTTATATCGTCTTCATCCGGATGTCCTTTCGCAATTCCACCAACCAATTTAAATGGGCCAAATGTGTCATAGCCCTTGCATCCGAATTTCCCTATCACTTTAGAATGTTTCTTGTTCAAAATCTGCTCTATAGATTTATAATTCGCACTTCCCCCATAAGTACTGATCAGAAATACCTTTTTGTTGTCCGGCAGGTTCTTCTCTGCAAATTCCAATATCGACTGATGAAATTTTGAAAAATAGATTCCAGATGCAAACCCAATCATATCATAACTGTTCAGATCCGCATCTGACTGTTTTACAGCATCAATCAAATCAACCTGACACTCTTCTACTATGCTTTTTACTAATTTTTCTGTATTTCCATGATGTACAGATGCATATACGATTACTTTTCTCATTTGATTTCCTTTCTTGCTGCTCCATCAATCAATTCTTGTGATATCCTGTCCACAATCATATCATATTTTTGTATGCTCTACTACCTGCTAAATTCTTTTTTATAGAATCCTACAATCAAACTAAGGCTGACAATCGCTATTACAGCTGCACCAGCCATAAGGACCAACCACTGTTCTAGTTCAGAAGTATCTCCTGTTTTAGGAACATTCTTCGAATTAGATGTACTTGGAATACTAGCTGTTTTTGAAACATTATTAGATGTACCATTATTTGGCGAATCAATAATTGTACTTTTAAATACACACTGATTCATCCAATTTTTTACCATATATTATATTTCTGTTTCTTTGTATCTAACTTTTCCATCTAAATCTACCATGTAATGTCTATTCCCTCTGTCTGATGTCTGATATAACAGTCTGAAGGAATATCTTCATCTTTCATTACTGTCATCACAAGCACGATATCCAAATCCTGCTGATACATCAGACTTTCGATACTTCACTCAATATGAAAAGTTTGCGTAAACGCAAAGAAACAGCGACTTTGAAAAGTCAAAGCCGCCGTTTCATACGGGCGTGTCAAATGACTGCTGTACGACGGCTTTTTTCTTTTGCCGTCGTACGGCAGATAATTATTTCTTATTTTTAATTGAAAAAGAATTTTTATAATATCGCTTATTTAGACCTTTGATTATACACGCTTATAAATTATTGGTTCATCATATCCAAAAGTTCTCTTTCCATTAACTTCCATGCTTTCCGATACTTCCAGAAAATTGTTGGAAAACTTTTCCCAAAGTTTGAATGTCATTACCGGAGAGAACTGGCTTGTGCTGCCTCCCTCCCAGATTCCGTCCTTTTCATGATAAAGTGCCGGGGTAAATTTTTCAGATTTTTCTAGTTTAGAGTAATCAACATTCTTCATAGAATCATATGAAAATGTATTTTTATCTTCTCCTTTTGGAATTTCATAAGAAGAAAGTAAAATTCCCTGTTCTACTTCCGTGATAAGGAAAAGATGTGGAGATGCATGACGTTTCCCATTAATTTCATAATAACTCTCTTCAACAATAAATTTTCCTTTGAAATCTTCAGGAAGGTTATTTATTTTGTCATTACAGATTGTATTTACATGTTCCGCATATGGATATGTTTTCCCTTCTGCCTGCATCTTATTAAATTGATCCTTATTATCAAAATGTCCTGTCATCATTCCTACAAAATTTTCAAGTTTCATCATATACTTTACCTCCTGGTACTTGCCTATACACACTATTCCTCTTTTGCTTTTGCCATACTGGCGATATCTCCCACTCCATTCAATACCATTGTCGGAAGATAAGCATAAGTTTTGAGTGTATCCTTCGTTGAACATCCAGAGAGAACCAATACAGTAGACATACCACTTTCCATTCCTGAAATCACATCTGTATCCATACGATCCCCAACCATTACAGCTTCTGCTGAATGACATCCAAGCATATTCAATCCTGTTCTCATCATCAGTGGATTCGGTTTCCCACAGAAATATGCCTGTGTACCTGTTGCCATTTCAATTGGGGCAATCAATGCACGACAGGCAGGAGCGATTCCGTTCTCGATTGGTCCGGAAACATCCGAGTTTGCTCCAATCAACTTAGCTCCCTTCAGAACTAAATTCGTTGCTTTCGTTAAGGTATCCAATGAATAGGATCGTCCCTCTCCCACAACAACATAATCCGGATTTACATCATTCATTGTAATGCCAACATCATAAAGTGCATTTAAGAGACCTGCTTCTCCTATCACAAATGCTGAACAGCCTGCCGCCTGTTCCTTTAAAAAAGCGGCTGTTGCCAATGCGCTGGTGTAAAAATGTTCTTCTGGCACATCAAGTCCCATCCTTGCCAGTTTCTGATTTAATTCCCGTGGTGTATATCCACTATTATTTGTCAAAAATAAATATTCTTTCTTTTCATCATGCAACCACTGGATGAATTCTGGA